>CACYRK010000053.1 GCA_902776835.1 uncultured Bacteroidales bacterium | reverse complement strand
GTATCCGCTGAAATTCAGTTACGTGGGCTTCAGTATGAAGACCACGGTTGGTACGCAATACGAGGTCGACATCCCCGGCTTGGAGTTGATTTACAACGACGGATATCCTGAGATGATGCGTGGCGATATCACTGGCGACAACATGGTCAATGGTGAGGACCTTAACGCTATGGTTAACATCATCTTAGGCAATAATGCGCCAGCCGACTATTACGGCCAGGCTGATGTGAATGGCGACGGCATGTTCGATGCCATCGACCTGAATGAGATAATAAATATAATACTGAAAAACGCACAATAGTGATGATGAAGAAAATCTTATTATTGATGGCCATTGTGTGTGCAGCGACTTCGTTGCAAGCCAAGAACCAGTGGACCATGAATGGGAGAGTTTACGATGTGGACACCCTCGTGTATCCGCATAAGGTGGGCCCCGGTGTGACTTATAGTCGCTACAACCTGCCTCAGTTCCCGTTGCGTGTGAGTGTGCTCGAACTCGACTTGAGCAACCCTTACATCGACTTGGAGAGTTATTTGGCCAACGAGACCTCGGTGGGCGTTGAAGACCCGCTGAGTGTCTACGACCGGTATCGTGCCAACGGCCGCGAGGTGGTCGGCACTGTCAACGGCGACTTCTTCCGCACGTCGCCCACCAGCGAATGGGGTATTCCCACCAGCGGTCAGATACGGCGCGGACAGGTGCTGGTCAACCCGGCTTTCCGAGCCAGTTTTATGCTCGACGACCAGCGCAACCCCTACATCGACCGCGTGCATTATCAAGGCACAATCACCTACAACGGCCAGCAGCAAGACCTGCACAGCATGAACTGCATCAGGGTGAACTATGAGGATGCGCCCACTACAGGCACCTTCCTCTTCACCGAGAACTGGGGCTCGGCCTACAAGTACTGGATATATGGCCGCATGGTGCTCGTCAGCCCCAAGGACGGACAGTTCAAGTGGAAACCCAACGGCTCGGAAACGGTGGTGATCGACAGTGTGTTCAACGCGTCGGTAATCAATATCCCGCGGGGCAAAGCATTGCTGTGGTTCCGCGGCGATCCGGTACAGTTAACGAAAGATATGCACGTGGGCGAGGAGATTGAGATTAGCATGAGGGTGTGGCTTGAGGGGATGCCCGACTTGCAGGCCAATTTCATGGAGATGGTTGGCGGCAGCGACCACATTATCCTGCGCGACGGCCAACTCATCGACAACCTCACTGACCGCCAGCCGCGCACCTGCATGGGCTTCAGCGCCGACAGCACAAAGGTGTATCTGGCAATCTTCGACGGCCGCAGCACCATCTCGCTGGGCGCGTCGCTCTCGGAGTGCGCCGGTGGCTTGCTGGGGCTCGGAGCCTGGAACGGTGTGAACCTGGATGGCGGTGGCTCGTCGTGCATGGTGGTCAACGGCGAGGTGGTGAACCGCTTGAGCGACGGTATGCTGCGCGACACCGGCAACGGCTGGGCGCTGATTTCTAATGCCCCCGACGACGACCAAATCGGCATCATCGATTTTGCGCCACGCAGTTTCAACCTCTCGTGCTCGGCACGCCTGTCGTTTGGCATCTATGGCTACAACCAGTATGGCGTGTTGCTCGACAAGGACCTGCAGGGCTGCACCTTCTCCTGCGATGAGCAACTGGGCTCGTTCGACGAGAATGGTGTGTTTACCGCGGCTTCGTTGCCCGCAACAGGCAAGATTTACGCCAATTACAACGGCATAACCTGCGAAACCGACGTGCTGCTGATGGCTTCGGAGAAGCACCTGCGCTGCGACAGCGTGGTCATCGACCGCAACCATCCCTACCGCATCAGCGTGGTGGCCGTGAGCGGACTCGGCGAGGACGATGTCGACCCGTCGGCAATCGACTGGACTGTCGCCGACCCGCATGTGTGCCGTATTGTGGATGGCGGAACGCTGGTCGCCGTGGCCGACGGACGCACCGAGGTCTACGGCGAGGGTGAGGGCTTTGCCGACACCCTCGTGGTGCGCGTCGAGAATCCCAAGGCTCACATCACCACCATCCAGGGCGACGAGGTGATTCCCGAGAACTGGAACTTCGTGGCCAGTG
>CACYRK010000052.1 GCA_902776835.1 uncultured Bacteroidales bacterium | reverse complement strand
GATTGATGCGGCAAATATGGGTGTGTATCCGCTGAAATTCAGTTACGTGGGCTTCAGTATGAAGACCACGGTTGGTACGCAATACGAGGTCGACATCCCAGGCTTGGAGTTGATTTACAACGACGGATATCCTGAGATGATGCCTGGCGATGTCGACGGCAACTTGATGGTTAACGGCGACGACATCAATGCCTTGATTAACATCATCCTTGGCAAGAACACGCCGAGCGACTTCTATGGCGAGGCCGATGTTAATGGCGACGGCACAATCGATGGAGCCGACCTTAACACGCTCATTAACATCTATTTTGGTTTAGACTATTAATTGAGAAATTAATAAGTTTGAGCAGGCCGGCAGTCAACAAGCCGGCCTGCTTGAACTGAATAAGACTATTTTGTGATGACTAAAATGAATAAATACATTATGCTGGCTGTAGTGCTAATGCTGGCGTTGCCGGCTGCAGCCAAAAATCAGTGGACGGTGCGAGGTACCGCTTACGACGTGGACACCATCGTGTATCCGCACCAAGTGGGGCCCGGCGTGACCTATAGCCGTTACGACCTGCCTGCCTATCCGCTGAAAGTCAGTATCATGGAGATAGACTTAAATAATCCCTATATCGATTTGGAGGCCTATCTGGCAAAAGGCACGGTATTGGGCGTTGAGGATCCGCTAACCACTTACAACACCTTTTGCGACAATGGCGTGCAGGCCGTGGGCGCAGTCAACAGCGACTTCTGCTACACCTCGCCAGCCAGCGAGATTGGTGTGCCGCTGAGCGGACATGTGACCAACAGCCAGATGATTGTGAGCCCATGCGGACGCATGAGTTTCATGTTTGACGATCAGCGCAACTCCTACATGGACGCCATTTCATTTAACGGCTCGATAACCTATAACGGCGAGCAGCACACCCTGAATTCGGTGAACACCATCAGCATCAATTATGCTCCCGGTGCCACGACCGGCATTTTCCTGTTTACCGACAAGTGGGGCGGAGCCTACAAGTACTGGATATATGGCCGCATGGTGCTCGTGAGCCCCAAGGACGGACAGTTCAAGTGGAAACCAAACGGCAGCGAGACGGTTGTTGTGGACTCGGTGTTCAATGCCGCACCAATCGAAATTCCGCCAGGCAAGGCACTGCTTTGGTTCCGTGGCGACCCGGTCCAGTTAACGAGTCATATGACGCCCGGCGAGGAAATCGACATAGCCTTCAACGTCTACCTTAACGGGTCGCCTAATTTGCAGGCCAACTTCAAGGAGATGGAGGGCGGCAGCGACATCCTGCTGGCGCGCAATGGCGAGATAGTGGGTTGGTCCGACGACCGTCATCCGCGCACCTGTCTGGGTGTGACTCCCGATAGCACAAAACTGATATTTGCTGTGCTCGACGGCCGCAGCACAACGTCGTTCGGCGCCACGCTCGACGAGGCCTGCCAGGTAATGTTTGCCCTCGGCGCATGGGACGTCCTGAACCTCGACGGCGGTGGCTCGTCGTGCATGGTAGTGAATGGCGAGGTGGTCAACCGCCTGAGCGACGGCATGGTGCGCAACATCGGCAACGGATGGATAATCAAGGCCATTTCTCCGGTCGACGACCAGATTGGCATCATCGACTTCGCGCCGCGCAGTTTCAACCTCTCGTGCTCGTCGAAATTGGATTTCAAAATCTACGGCTACAACCAGTACGGTGTGCTGCTCGACAAGGACTTGCAGGGCTGCACGTTCTCATGCGATGAGCAGTTGGGCACGTTTGACGACAATGGCACCTTCTACGCCGCGTCGTTGCCCGCTACAGGCAAGATTTACGCCAATTACAACGGCATCACCTGCGAAACCGACGTGCTGCTGATGGCTTCGGAGAAGCGCCTGCGCTGCGACAGCGTGGTCATCGACCGCAACCATCCCTACCGCATCGGTGTGGTGGCCGTTAGCGGCCTCGGCGAGGATAACGTCGACCCCGCAGTCATGCAGTGGACCATACAAGACCCCACAGTGTGCCGTCTGGTGGATGATGGAACGCTGGTGGCCGTGGCCGACGGACGCACCGAGGTCTACGGCGCGGGTGAGGGCTTTTCCGACACCCTCGTGGTGCGCGTCGAGAATCCCAAGGCTCACATCACCACCATCCAGGGCGACGAGGTGATTCCCGAGAACTGGAACTTCGTGGCCAGTG
>CACYRK010000051.1 GCA_902776835.1 uncultured Bacteroidales bacterium | reverse complement strand
ACCCATGGCAGCCAAGTCGATGTAGATGGTGTAAGGCTGGCCAGCCTCGAAGCCCCCCTCAGGCTCTATCTTCAGGTAGTTGGCCTTGGGGAAGTTGTAATTGCGCACGTCCAGTTGCACATAGTCGCACGGCAGCCCGCAGGTGAAGGTAAACGCAATGGTGTCGGGCAGGCTGTAGAAGGTAATTTCCTTATCCATGGTGATGTGTGGAGCGCGGTGGCTCGAGTAGGTAAACGAGATGTTGCCGTTGTCATCGAGCACGAAGTTCTTGGCACCGGCCCCGGTGATAGTCCAGCCGTCCCACGTCTGGTTGATGTACTCCTGGTCGCTTATCTCGACCTTCACACTTGTGGTGTCGCGATACTCGCCCACGCTGCAGAAGATGTCGGTTTCGCCATTTTGCTTGGCGAGAATCACGCCGTCGGTAATGTCAAGCACCTGCTGGTCGGCAACCGTCCAACCCAGTTTCGCCGGGTCGTACATAAAGGTGTTCAGGCCGAGCGGCGCATTGACCTCGACGGGATAAGCGCGGTCGTCGAGCAGGATGGAGGGCTTGAGTTTGATGCCCGGCACGGCGGCGACAGTGTTAACCCGTATGGTGTCGCGCATGCCGTTATAGTCGACCATCAGGCGCCCCTCCCCTATTTCGCCAGCGGCATAAAACACCGCGCCACTGGTGGTGCCCACCTCGGAAGTGCACTGCAGCGTGAAGCCGTCGGTGATGTTGTCGTCGACGAGTTCGCCGCGCTGGTTGTATCCCAGCAGACGCGGGGTGTAACTGGAAAAAATGGGCACATCGATGCGGAAGTCGTCGAAACGCACCATGGCCACCTCGTTGTCCTCCTCGCCCACAGCCTCGAGCATCCATCCGCTGCACACGCCGCGCGGCGTGCCCTCGGTGGTGGTGTTGATTATCTCGCCGTGCACCAGCATCTCGGCCGAGCCTCCGGCGTCGTAGTTGACCATGTGCTGGATGTCGGGGCAGATGACCTTCATAATCTCGCACACCGCCTCGGTTGAGCAGCCCCCCGAGCGGCCGTAGAGCGGGCTGTTAGACTGGTCGGCGACAAACATGTAGAGTTTTGTGCCGTCGGCATTTACTCCGTAGCATGTGCGCGAATACTGACGATAGTTGTACTCATCGTCGAAGTTGCGCTCGGTGAGCACGCGGTCTTTCATCAGGGTGGCGTTGCCCTCGACAAATTGCTCAATCTCGCCTGGAAACACCTCGCCGTTGGGTGTCATCAGCATCCATGTGGAACTGATGGTGAGTTCGTCGCCCACCTCGAGGGGGTTCATCACGTCCTTCATGCCGCCCGTGGTGGTCAGGCATGCGTCGTAGTTGCCCAGCGTCTGTCGATCGGCATCCTTGACAATCTTGGCCACCACGAAGTGCATATCCTTGTTCACGGCCCATGCACTGCCTTCTTTCAGCGTAAGGTAATAGTTATTTGAGCCATTGTAGCCCTGCGTTTCATAGCCCGTCCAGTTGTCCTCGAACTCGCGAGTGGCGGTGTAGGCGCCGTTCCAGAGCGCCATCTCACCACGCACACAGCGGCGGTTGATGTTGTAGAACGGCTGCGGTGTGCCGTTGGCAATCTTGGAGTTGGTGACCTTGCCGTACCACATAAAACTGCCCTGCAGCACGCGGCGGTCGTGGGTGTAGGCCGACGCTCCCGTGCGGTGCGGCCCGCCGTTCCACTTGTCGTAACTGGTGTTGGTGTTGACAAAGGTGCTGTCGTTGCGCACTACGCCACCGTCGGGCGAGTTAAGCATGAATCGCGCCCACAGCGTGTTGCTGGTGATTACCCAGAAATTGGCGTTACAGGCCGCAAAGGGGCGGCGCGTGGCGGTGCGGTTGCGCACCACGGCATCGCTGAGTTTCTCGGTTACGCCCACCTGGTTTTGGCCGATGGTGGTCTCGACGCGCAGATTGGGATTGGTGAGGTCGGCCTCAAGCACGTAGAAGTTGAGGGGATAATCTGGCAGCCGGATGATGGTATTCATCACGCCCGGCCCCACGAGTCGCCGCTGCAGCGTGTCGGCATGCCAACTCTGCCCGCCGAAGTTGATGTCGGCACTTGCCCACTGCGTGGCAAAGAGGAGCAAACAAAGTAGCGTAAAAATCTTTTTCATAATCAGGTAGCAATGTTTTTCCACTTGCTGTTGATGAGCCCTTTACGAAGCCATGAATAGTCCTGTGAGAGCCATCGCAACAAAGGATGTGAATTTTTCCGCCATAAAGTTACACAAAAAACCAAAAAGTAGCGCATTTTTTAGGTTTTTTATTCCAAAAATACAAAATAATTCAGCGAACCATTCAGTGCCCCCGCCCCAGAGCGGCCTGTCATAATTCAAGGAGGCTTTATATGCCAAATTTACCACTTTAGGTGTGGTCAAAGGGACAGTCCCTTTGACCACACACAATCTCAAGCATAAACTATATTTAACAAATAGCGCCAAATAAAGGTCAGCAAGAACAAATCAACAATTTACCACATAATTAAACTGATATAGCGGCATTTATCAGCAATTAATTCGTCTAAACCAAAGAAATATAATTTCACATTTTACAGGATAATTGTGAAATATTTGGAAAATTAGTGTGGTCAAAGGGACTGTCCCTTTGACCACACTTTGTTCTAAAAGGGAAGTGATTTTGGTGGCTGCGCTTGGGGTAAAAAAAGAGGGCCGTGTGGCCCTCTTTTGATGGAGTGGATGCGGGACGGGGTTATTTGCCGAGGATGATGTTGATGAGATTGTTGAGGTCGTTGCCGTCGATGCCGCCATCGTGGTTGACGTCGGCACGTCCGGCAAAACGGCTTGCGTTCTCGCTGCCCAGCAAGATATTGACTAAGGC
>CACYRK010000050.1 GCA_902776835.1 uncultured Bacteroidales bacterium | reverse complement strand
CGAGACATGTTACGGAGAAAACAAAAAAATCACAGCATAACGAAAAAAAATCCGCGTTTTACTTGCACAGGAACATAGAATGCCGTCCCTTTGAGGACACACAACAGAATAATTTGTCCTCAAAAGAACCGTCCCTTTGAGGACAAAATGCTACGCAAACGCGGGATCATTAAGGCAATGCAGGACGATTATCAATGGCTGTGTTTGACGTAAAAAAAGGCCCGTTGTGAGGGCCTTTTTTGTTGGGAGAGGTTTTTGTGTTTTGTTGTTGGGTGCGGTGTGGGTGTTATTTGCGGCGGCGCAGGAAGAAGGTGGCGCCTGCTATGGCTGCGAGGGCTGCGATGCCGACGATGACCCATGGCGCGGTGCCCCGGGTGGCCGAGGCTGTCGTCTGGTCATCGCCTGCCAGGCTGTCGGTAGCCTCTTTGGGGCTTGGCGGCGGTGCGATGACGGGCTCGGGCTGGGCGTAGTCGACGCGGTAGATGTTCACAGCGTTGCCACCACCGCCCTTACGGCCCTGACTGGTGACGATGACCGTCTTGCCGTCGAGCGAGAGTGCGAGTCCCACGGGATAGGAGTCGACAGGAATCTCGGCGATTTGCTTCATTTGTCGGGTGTCGACCACGCAGAGGCGGCTTGCCGAGTTGCAGGCCACAAAGGCATAGTTGCCGCTGGGCGAGAGTTCGATGGTGCGTGCTCCGCCGCCCACCTTGCAGGTCTCCCATCCGCGCACGGTGGCCGACTTGCTGTCGCCGAGCCGCGCAACGGCGGCCAAAATGCTGTCGAGCGGGCAACGCTGCACCAGTCCGGCCGAGTTGCTTGTCAGGTACAGGAAGCCGTTGTTGATGACCAGGTGCCGTGGCGACGAGCATCCGCTGAGCCGGCCCAGATATTTGCGGTTGGCCACATCGATTACGCCGATGCCGCCGCCGCCCATCTCGCCCACGAGCACATATCGGTCGTCGGGCGTGAACACGGTGCCGCGCAGCAGCAGTCCGCTGTTCGAGTCGCGGTTGACGGGCGATGTGAGGCTGAAATTCAGGTGCAACTCATTAGGCGCAGGAATCACGGCGAGGTAATGCCAGTCGCTGGGGTTGTCGCTGGCCACGTCGATGAGTCCCACGGTGTTGTTGCCCCAATGTGTGACGGCGATGTGCTTGCCGTCGTTAGAGCAGGCAATCATCTTGGGCAGCGGCCCGGTGTCGAACAGGCGGATTATGGTGTCGTTTTGCGTGTCGATGACGGCGATTGCACTGGGGTCCTGGGCGTTGAGGTCGAAGGTGCGTCGGTAATAGGGCACCCACAGGTAGCGTCCGCCGTGCGAGAATGCGCTCTCGACGGGCTTGCCCCAGAACGAGCGTGCGTCGCGGTGCGGATAGTGGGTGAACTTAAACATCGACGTGTCGGCCGACCACAGGGCTTTGTGCTCGGGCCCGAAGTGGTGTGTGATGACCTTGAGTCGCTTGTGTGTGGCCATGTCGTAGACGATGGTTTGGCATCCCTCGAGCGAGTTGACGTAGTATTTCTTGCCGTCGGGGTGCACATTGGCGCTCTTGGGCGAGTTCACGGCGTCGTCGTGGTATTCGATCATCGACTGCGCCATGCTGTAGTTTTGCTTCTTGCCCACGAGTGTGAGCACGACGGCGCTGTCGGGCGACGCTGCGGTGATGCCCACGCGTGCGTGGACCACGGGTTGCGCGTCGACGTGGAGTGCCAGGGCGGCCACTAAAGCCAGCAAAGCATAAGAGGATTTCATAAGCAATTTTATTTGTAAGATAATAGATTTGTTGTCGTGTGTCAGCGCACATAGCGCGGCCATGCTGAGCGGGCATATTTCACGCGCAAGATGCGTCGCACGCTCTCGTCGATGCGTGCCTCGGTGATTTCGCCGCGCTGCACGGCCTCGACGAGAGCGTCGAAGGCCTCCTTGTAATTCAGCGGGCAGAGCAGGATGTCGACGCCAGCTTTGATGGCGCCCACCGTTGCCTGGCTATTGGAATACTGGCGTGTGATGGCCCCCATCTCCATGGCATCGGTGATGATGATGCCGTTGAAGCCGAGTTCGCCGCGCAGCTTGTCTTTCAGGATTACCGACGACATGGTAGCCGGGTCGCTGTTGCCCGTGACGTTGGGCGCGGCGATGTGAGCCGTCATGATGAATGGCGCGCCAGCCCTGATGCCGGCCATGAAGGTCACCATCTCGCAGTTGAGCAGGTCATTCCATGTTTTCTGGGTCTCGGCATAGCCATAGTGGGTGTCGGCCTGGGTGTCGCCATGCCCCGGGAAGTGCTTTAGGCAGCCCACCACACGCTTGTTGCTCAAGCCTGTGAGGAAGGCCACCACCATCTTGGCGGCGACCACGGGGTCGTCGCTGAAGGCGCGATTGCCAATCACCACATTGTTGGGGTTGGTGTTCACGTCGGCCACGGGAGCGAAATCGATGTCGAAGCCGTAATAACGCAGATAACTGCCAATCTCGGTGCCGGCATTTTGTGCCTCATCGGGGTTGCCAGTGGCGCCCACGGCACCCATGCTCTCGAAGTGCGGCACGTCGAAGGCCGGGTTGCGCCCGATGCGGGCCACGCGGCCACCCTCTTCGTCGATGCACAGCAGCGGGTCGTCGGGCAGGGTGTGCAGTTGCTTGGTGAACGTGGTAATCTGGTTGGGGTCGAGGATGTTGTGGGCAAAGAGGATGATGCCGCCAGCGGGGTAAGCGTTGTCGGTCGCAGTCATGTCGCTGGTGAGTTGTGTCATGGCATTGTCGACGACATCATGCATGTCGCCCATGTCGCTCCGCAGTGCTTCGGGGCGTATAATAAACATCTGTCCCACCTTCTCGCGCAAGGTCATCTCGGCGAGGCGTTGCTCTACGGGATCGGGTGGAACGGGTACTGGCTCTTCCTTGTCGTCGCTACATGCTGCGAGCATCATGGCCATCAGTGCGATAGCCGCGAGCCACAAACGTCGGTTATAAAAATCGATTTTCATAATAAAATATTTAAGATATAAATGATGTGTCAAAATATATAATAATGTGATTGCCAGGCGCTTTCATGCGGTCTACTCGGGGCGGCGAATCGCAAACTCTATTCTCTTTCGGCTGCTGCCGTCTTGCACAATCCAACTCTCATTCTTCAGTTCGCTTGCCCCAAAGCGCTCCACGACCACCACGTTGCGGTTTGTGTCGATGGTCACGCGGTTGAGCAGATAACTCGATACGCCTCCTGGAGCCGTGCACGTCGCTGACGTGCAGCAGGCTCACCACGCCATCTCTGACCTCGGCTTTATAGGATTTGGCCATGGGGTCGGTCGGCAAGGCGTCG
>CACYRK010000049.1 GCA_902776835.1 uncultured Bacteroidales bacterium | reverse complement strand
CCGCTGAGCGGCATCACCAATGGCGAGCACACGCTCACCTTCACCGTCTACGACGTGGCTGGCAACTCGGCATCGCGCACCATCAACTTCGTGGTGGGCCAAGAGCACGCGCTGAGCGTCAAGGCCACCGAGAAGGCCTCGGTCGACGTGGCAACCTTCGAACTTCGCAACTCGTCGCTCAACACCACGCCCACCGTCACCATGAAGGTCACCGACGCCACCGGAAACCTGGTGTGGAGCACCGTCACCGACACCTTCCCCTGCACGTGGAACCTCACCAACAACCAGGGACAGCGACCAATATGGCGGCACCGACATCGACAACCTTATCGTCATCGATCCGCTGCCCGAGCAGTAAACCACTACTCATAACCGGGGAGGAGGCGCGGCCAGCGTGCCCGGTCTTCTCCCCAGTCTTTGCCACCCATTTTTGACAGAATCATTATGAAATCATCGATTAAAAACATAGTCTGCTTAGCCGTGACCTGCTTGGCCATCGCCATACAGGCGCACGCATTCCCAACCAGTAAATACGCAAGCCAGTCGGCCTTGCGCAGTGGCCGATGGGTGAAAATCTCGGTGCCCGAAAACGGCATGTACGAGATTACCGCCGCGGAACTGAGCGCCATGGGATTTAACGATATTAATAAGGTGCAAGTGTACGGCTTGGGTGGACACCCCATCAACGAGAAACTCACGGGCGAAGTCCCCGACGACTTGTACCCCATCCCCACCGGCATCTATTCCACAACGAAAATCTACTTCTACGGCGCCGGTCCGGTGAAGATGAGCATGAACCAGCGCTCGTCCGATATGCCGTTCTTCCAACGCACGTACAACTCCTACTCCACGCAGGGCTATTACTTCCTGCATGAGAGCAACACCGTGGTGCGTCCCGAGAGGGGCAACCAGGGGACAGCATTCACCAACATGCGCTCGACGAGTTACGACTACTACTACCACGAGAACGAACTGTCGTCGGTGGGCTACACCGGTCGTCAACTGCTTGGCGAAGACATCACCCTCAGCCCCATCACGCTTGACTACCAACTCAACAACCTGGCATCGAACAGCATTGTGGTGAACGTGTGCGCCGCCGCCCAGATTCGCGAAGACAGCGCCTGGGTGCAGGCGAGCGTGCTGAGCAACGGTGCGACCATCGAACTGCCGTTTACCACACGGCAATCGGGCATTCCGAGTTCAAACAGCGAGTATTCGCACTACAACATTGCCAACCCTGCGGCCCGTCTCACCAGCGACGACATCAAGAGCACGGGACAACTGCAAGTGGGGCTGCAATACTTTGGCAACCGCCTGAACACCGCCAAACTCGACTTCTTTATCATCACCTTTGAGCACAGCAACAAAATCGGCACCAACCCCTACTACCAGTTCCGCGTTTGGTACCCGAGCATTGCTGCCGACGACCGCATCGACATCCCTGGCGGCTCGAGCGCTTTGCAAGTGTGGGAGGTGAGCGACCCGCTGAATCCTAAGCGCTACGTCACCAGCGCCACGACTGGAGCCGACGGCGCAGCAGCACGCTCGTTCATCCCTGGCGAGCGCACCACGCCATCGCAATTCATGGTGTTTAACCCCAAGCACCCGATGCGCAAAATCAACAGCGACTTCCAAGAGATTGAGAACCAAAACATCCACGGCCTGCCCACGCCCGACATGGTCATCGTCACCTGCCCGGCCTTCCACGAGCAGGCTCAGCGTGTTGCCAACCTTCACAGCGAGCACGAAGGCCTCACGGTGCATGTGCTCAACCAGGAGGACATCTTCAACGAGTTCTCGGGCGGCACACCCGACGCAATGGCCATACGCCTGATGTGCAAGATGTTCTACGACCGCAACCCGTCGAAGTTTAAATATCTGCTGATGTTCGGACACGGCTCATTTGACAACCGCGGCCTGGTGAGCGTGAAGCCCAACCGCGTCATCACCTACGAGAGCGACAACAGCAGCGACGAGAACAACTCCTACGTCACCGACGACTTCTTCGGTTTCCTCGACGACTACTCGGGCGAGACGCTCAGCAGCGACGTGCAGCGCCTGGGCATCGGCCGCATCACCTCGGCAAGCGTGACCGAGGCCGAGAGCGACGTCGACAAACTCTACGACTATGTGCTTAATCCCGACTATGGCTCGTGGCGCAACGCCGCCATGATGTCGGCCGAAACGGGCGATGACAACCTGCACATCTACCAGTGCGAGAACACCTTCATGCTGATGAACGACAAGGAGCAACTGAACACTCAGTTCAACTTCGAAAAGGCATATATCGACATGTTCCCGCGCGCCGTCAACGAGCAATGGGAGGCCGACGAAAACAACCGCACCAGCCTCGAGGCTCGCCGCCACATGAACGAGGTGCTCAACCGCGGCGTGTACTTCTACTCCTACATCGGCCACGCCGGTGCATCTACACTGACCAGGAGTGGCTTGTGGGACAGCCACATGGTGAACACGGTGAGTTATCCCCACCTGCCCATCATGACGCTCGCTTGCTGCGATGTGGGCCGCTTCGACTCGTCGACGCGAGGAATCACCGAGCACATGGTGCACAAGCGCGACGGTGGCGCGATAGCCGTGCTCACCGCATCGCGACAGGTGTATGCCGACAGCAACGACGCACTGAACCGAGCATTCATCAACGCATTGTTCTCTTACGGCTCAACAGGACAAATGACCACGCTGGGCGATGCTTTCAGGCAGGCCAAGCAGTCGTTTAAGACCGCCAACCAGAACAAGTTGAAATTTCACCTCTTTGGCGACCCCGCCATGAAGGTGAATTACCCCAAGCCCCTGTTTAAAATCACGAAAATCAACGGACACAACGTCACCGAGAACGATACCGTGGCCGTGCTGCCGATGCACCGCATCACCTTCGAGGCACAAGTGATGAAGGCCGACGGTGTAACGCTCGACAACACCTTCACCGGCGACGCCACAGTGTCGCTCTACGACGTAGAGCGCAAGTTCCGCAACATCACCTACCACAAGAACACCATCAACACCTACTACCCTCGCGAACTGCTCGCCGAAATCAACGGACGTGTGGTGAACGGCATTTTCACCGGCTCGATTATCGTGCCGCGCTACGAGAAAGCAAAATATGAACTGATACGCATGAGCGTCTATGCGCACAAGGACGGCACCGACCAGATGGTCAACGGTAAGCACGAGCACTTGCGCATGAGCCTGTACAACAACGGCAACGCTATCCACGACGTGGAGAACCCGGTAATCAACGACATGTTCATCAACGACAAGTCGACCTTCTCCGAGGAAGCCTTCGTGCCGTCGAACTCCACGCTGTACATCAGCGCGACCGACGACATCGCCTTCAACATCCAGTCGATGAGCGTGGGCAACGCCATGACGCTCCAACTCGATGGCGGACAGTCGTCGTTCTACCTGATTAAGAACTATGCCAACGTCAGCGATGAGGGGCGTCAACTCAACATCGCCTACCCGCTCACCGGTCTGTCGAGCGGCCGACACACGCTGCGATTCACCGTCTACGACCTGAGTGGCAACTCGGCAAGCCGTGAAATCACCTTCGTGGTCGGACAAAGTTCGAGTTTGCTCATCAAGAGCGACCGAAAGGCCACCTCGACCAACGCAACGTTCGACATCATGCGCTCCACACTCAACACGTCGCCCGAAGTCACCCTGAAGGTTACCGACGCGCAAGGCAACCTGGTGTGGACAACGACCACCAGCACATTCCCCTGCACGTGGGATCTGAAGAACAAGCAGGGACAGCGCGTTCCGCGACCAATATGGCGGCACCGACATCGACAACCTTATCGTCATCGATCCGCTGCCCGAGCAGTAAACCACTACTCATAACCGGGGAGGAGGCGCGGCCATCGTGCCCGGTCTTCTCCCCAGTCTTTGCCACCAACTTTTGACAGAAACATTATGAAATCATCGATTAAAAACATAGTCTGCTTAGCCGTGACCTGCCTGGCCATCGCCATACATGCGCATGCTTTTCCCACATCTAAGTATGCCACCTCATCGGTTTTGGGCACAGGCAAGTGGGTAAAGATCGCCGTACCCACCAGCGGTGTGTATGAAATCACCGCCGAAGAATTGGCCGAAATGGGGTTCAGCAACATCGACCGTGTGCAAATCTACGGCTGCGGCGGT
>CACYRK010000048.1 GCA_902776835.1 uncultured Bacteroidales bacterium | reverse complement strand
CCGCTGAGCGGCATCACCAATGGCGAGCACACGCTCACCTTCACCGTCTACGACGTGGCTGGCAACTCGGCATCGCGCACCATCAACTTCGTGGTGGGCAAAGAGCACGCGCTGAGCGTCAAGGCCACCGAGAAGGCCTCGGTCGACGTGGCAACCTTCGAACTCCGCAACTCGTCGCTCAATACCACGCCCGAAGTCACCCTCAAGGTCACCGACGCGCAAGGCAACCTGGTGTGGACAACGACCACCAGCACATTCCCCTGCACGTGGGATCTGAAGAACAAGCAGGGACAGCGCGTTCCCGCCGGTCTGTATAAATACTACGGCACCTACGTTGCCGGCGACCAATACGGCGGCACCGACATACAGCCCCTGATCGTGGTCACCCCACTACAGTAAGGCCCTGTTGGGCTGGCGAGCAAGATTTGGCAATTAGGCCGAAACTGCTCGACGTTTCACCTCAAATCATCACTGTCTGGCAATCCCATTATGGGCTCTTACCGGGCAGTGATGCATTTTGTATTCACAGATGCGTGGCTGTGAATGGGGGCGTTAGCAGCGGAGTCTTGTCGAATGAGTCGAATGGGACGGATGGGGAGGACGTTATAGGGCAGGGAGAATAATTGACAAGCATGGTTACATAGTCATTCGGGCTCAATTTTGGGTGGTTATTTGAGGATTGGTGAGAAAAATTTTTGGATGATGTGCTTGCCGAATCAGAAAAAAGTAGTACCTTTGCAGTCGCATTTATCCGAAAGGCACACATAAGCGCATCGCCATCAGGGCGTTGCCGCCGTACGGTCGAACTTTATTACAATTAATTTCAATGTACGCAATTGTAGAAATTCAGGGACAACAATTCCGCGCCGAGGCCGGCAAGAATCTGTTTGTTCACTATCTCGGCAGCGAGAAGCAAGAGGGTGAAACCGTGGAATTTACCAAGGTCCTCCTCGTGGATGCCGACGGTGCTGTTACAGTGGGCGCACCTACCGTCGAAGGTGCCAAAGTTATTTGCGAGGTAAAGACTCCCCTCGTGAAAGGTGAACACGTGATTGTTTTCAAGAAGAAACGTCGCAAAGGCTATCGCCGTCTGAACGGACATCGCCAGCAGTTCACTCAGTTAGTGATTAAGGATGTCATTGCTTAATAACCCCTTAAATTTTACCGAATTATGGCACATAAAAAAGGTGTAGGTAGTTCTAAGAACGGCCGCGAGAGCGAAAGCAAACGCCTCGGCGTTAAAATTTATGGTGGTCAATTTGCAAAGGCTGGCAACATCATCCGCCGCCAGCGTGGTACTGTGCACCGCCCGGGTCTGAACGTGGGCATGGGTCGCGACCACACCATCTACGCACTTATTGACGGTACTGTAGAGTTCCAAAAACGCGCTGGACACACTTATATCAATGTGTTGCCCATCGAGGAGCAAGAACAAAACTGACCACAATCGCACACACCGACACCGCCCCGCACGGAGCAGTGTGAGTAAAAGATTAAGGGAGAAAATCAGAATGGTTTTCTCCCTTTTCTTATGTCCGTAGGGCAGCCAGGTTGTTATCTCACACTCCTCCGGCCCGTTGGGCCACCTCCCCTAATTTAGGGGAGGAACTTCTGTCCCAACCATACCTCTTTTAATTATAACGCACCATCGTTTTCGGCTAATGCTCGAAGGTGGCGGCCACCTGCTTGAGCCGCTCGACGATGTCGATGCCTTGCGGGCAATGAGCCTCGCATTGCCCGCACTCGATGCATTCGTTGGCGCGTCCGTGGTTCTTGGCGTGCAGGTTGTAATACATCTGCGAGTTGCCCTTGTAGGCGTCGCCAAGCATGTGCAGCATGTTGTACACGTTGAAATAATCAGGTATGCAGATGCTCTGCGGGCAGCCGTCGGTACAGTAGTGGCACGCCGTGCACGGAATGGCGATGGCGTCCTTCATAATCTGCGCCGCACGCTCCACAATGTGGTGCTCGTCGTCGCTGAGCGGCTTGAAATCCTGCATGTAGCCCGTGTTGTCGTCGACCTGCTGAAGGTTGCTCATGCCACTGAGCACAACCATCACATTCGGCAGCGAGGCCACGTAACGTATGGCCCACGACGATGGACTCGCCTCGGGATTAGCCGTCGCGAAGAGGTCGCGCACGCTGTCGGGCACACGTGCCAGAGCGCCGCCGCGCACAGGCTCCATCACGACGACTGGCTTGCCGTGGCGGGTGCAAATCTCGTAGCAGGTGCGTGCCTGGATGGCTGGGCTGTCCCAGTCGAGGTAGTTGATTTGCAACTGCACATACTCCACCTCGGGATGCTCGGTGAGCAAGCGCTCGAGCAGCGGAGCGTCGCCGTGAAACGAGAACCCGATGTGTCGAATGCGTCCCTCGGCCTTCTTGCGAGCGATGAAACCCCACCCGTCGTGCTCGTCCATGATGCGCGTATAGTCGGGGTTAAGCGCGTGCAGCCAGTAGTAGTCGAAGTATTCCACGCCGCATCGCTGCAACTGCTCGTTGAAGATGCGCTCCATGTCGGCAGGGCACGTGATGCTCCAGCACGGCATCTTGGTGGTCACGGTAAAACTCTCGCGCGGATAACGCTCGACCACAGCCTGTCGCAGAGCGCCCTCGCTGGCTCCGCCATGATAGGGATAGGCGGTGTCGAAGTAGGTGAAGCCCCGCTCCATAAAGCGGTCGACCATCTCCTTGGTCCGCTCGATGTCGATGCTGCTTTGGTCGTTGGCATCGAGCAGCGGCAGCCGCATCAAGCCAAATCCCAACTTTTTCATGACTTCAGCAAATATCTAAGAACCAGATAACCGCCAATCACCTGCAGCAGCATTCCCGGCACACCCAGGCGGAAGTCCTGAAGCCCGGCATAGATCGAGCCATGCATCAGCGACTCGATGCCGCATCCCAGTACCTGATATCCCAGCACCACGGCCAGCAGCAGCAAGATGCTCACCCGCCCGGTGCGATGGGCCACATAAGCGGCGATGAGAGCCAGCAAAGTCGACTTGATGAGGATGCTCGGCAGCACGGCGGCCGGCGGCATGCCAAACAGCAAGTTATTGACCACGGGCGAGAGCACCGCGGTGAGCAGTCCAACCCTCCAGCCATATTTATAGGCTGCGATGAGGGTGAAGAAATAGATTGGCAGCCAAATTAAGCCTCCTTGAGGGATGAGGTGGCACAGTTGCGGCAATGCAATGTTTCCCACAATGAATATTGCGGCCCACATATAGGCGCGCATCTCGCTGTAACTAAGCGAGTAAAGTTTGACAGTTGCTTGCATGTTGCGTAATATTTATCGGTTATGTGTTTTCTCGTTGTCGCTGCATGTCGGCGAAGTGTTCGCGCAGCAGGCTCTCGACCTGTGCCGGCGTGCTTGCCGGTGCGACGATTTTCTCAAGCGGGCATCGCGTGTCGCCATCGGGGATAACGATTCGGTCGACCAGCGTGCCATAAGTGTAAGCAATCTTTGCGTCGTCGAGTATCGGCTGTGCCAATCGGCTCAGCACTTGCGCATAGAGTTCACGCACTCCAGCACGCGCCATCAGTCCGGCCGAGGCTTTTCCCACCACCTTGTCGGCCACTCGCGTCCCGATAAGTCGCTGGGGCTCGTTGTCGAGCAGCCAGATGAGGTCGCGCACCCCTTTCTTGTTATATGTGCTCACCTCGCCGTGGCTTTCTACCACCAGCGAGCACCCGGTTGTGGTGAGTATTTCGATCAGACGGTCCATCATGCTATTGCAGCATCGGCAACAGTTGCGCGATGCGTGTGATGGTGTGCGGATGCGTTTGCGCGTCTTCGTCGGCTGTCCATCCCTTTCCCTTGAGCCACACGGTGTGGCATCCCAGCGACTCGGCCGGGAAGATGTCCTTGCGCAGGCTGTCGCCCACCACGAGCACCTGCTCAGCAGGCAGTTCCAGCGCATCGATGCCGAGCCGGAAAATCGTGGGATTGGGCTTGCGCACCCCCACCACGGCGCTCTCAATCACGCCCTTGAAATAACGGCGCACATCGTAAGTGTGCAGCACGGTGTCGACGTTGCCGTAGAAGTTGCTCACGAGCATGAGCGGGAATCGCTCGGCCAGTGCCTCGAGCACGGGGCGCGCCTCGGCGATGCACTCGCGCGCTCGGTCGTCGCAGTAGTGCGCCAATGCTTGCGCCAATTCTTCGGGCTGGTCGCACGTGATGTGGCCGCCCTCGATGAGCCATGCCAGTTCGATGCGCATCTTCTTGAGCAACAAGGTGTAGAAATCGTCTTGCGGAAGGATGTGACGCACGCGCGCCAACTCGCGCTCGGCGTGCACATAGGCATCGCGGAACACCGCTTTGTCAACCTTCACGCCGCAAGCCACGTAGGCGTCCCATATCACCTCGCTCCAGTGCGTGCCACGGCTGTCGATAGTGCCGCCGTAGTCGAAAATTATGCCCTTCAGGCCGGCAAACTCGCTCATAACTCGCTCTGATTAAGGGTTGCGAGGGACTTGCGGCAGATGCTCTCGTGGCGCACAATCATGTAGACCAGCATGGCGTTGAGCACAACCAATTCGAATGCGAAGTACAGCCAGGGCACTTGCACGATTACCGAGATAAACATGGCAATGATGCGGGTGTTGAACGAGAGCATGTTGGTGTACTTCATCAGCGGCAGGCTGAGGCGGCGGAACATGTCGCGGAATCCCTGCGGCACGTCGTCGCCATAGCGCTCTTTCAGCGCTTTGCGCAGGCGCTGCATGCTGGGTGTCATCACCTCCTGATTGGCGGTGTAGTTGCGGTAGAAGAACATGGTGAGTTTCTTCCACAGGTTGCCTTTCCAGGGCACTTTGTTGTACTCCTCGGTCAACTGGTCGACGCTGTCGAGTTCGCTGCCCTCTTTACCCTTGAGGAAATAGAGGTGGAACTGGCGGTAGTAGTCGGCCATGGCGGCCTGCTTGGCATGGCAGACTCCGGCTGCGATTGCGAGAGCCCAGATAATCCACTGGTGAGTGGCGAAGTAGTCGCCCAGCATCTTGTCGCCGAAGTGCAGTTCGCGGAACACCAGCGCAAAGTATATGGCGACAAACCAGAAGTCGCCGCTGAGTCCGTCAAGAATGCGCCCCAGGCGGGAATATTGCTTTGTGATGCGCGCCAACTGCCCGTCGGCACTGTCGTAGGTGTTAGCCCACACAATCAGGAAAATGCCCAGGTAATTAAGCCACAGGTGTGGCGCGTCGCCGAAGTATAGCAGCACCCCACCTGCGACGCCCAGGAAAATCGAGGCTATGGTCACCACGTTGGGCGAGATGCCCAATTTGGCAAACAACACAGCCCAGGCGAACCCTAATGGACGGTAGAACGCCAGGTCGATATGCTCCTCGGTGTCCATCGACTTGAGCGAGTCGCGATATTGTTGCTTGAGTTCTTGAAACGTCATTGTGCGTGATTTTTGATAGCGGCGATGATGGCTTTAGCGATGTGTGGAGCGGCCTCGTTGCGGCATGGCGCGAAACTGGGCCAGTCGTTGAAGTCGATGATGCGCACCGTGCCATCCTCGTCGACGATGCAGTCACCACCGTAGACCACCACGTTGAGTTCCTCGGCGGCACGGTTGCAGATTTCCTTCAAATGGCTGAGGTCAAACGGCAAGCCTCGCGACACGCCGTTGACGGCCTCCCAGCCATACTTGCTGTGCCCTGCATCCAGTGGATAGAACCAATAGAAATAGTCGGTGTCGCGAATGCCATAGAACTTAATCAAGTCGCCCACCAGGTGCACGTTGATGACGGCGCGGTTGATGCCACGGTAGAAGTACTCCTGGAGCACCTCCTGAGCCTCGTCGGCATGTCGCACGTACGACACGTCCTCCTTGTGCATTGCGTGGAAGTCGCCGCGCTTAATCCAGCAACTCGTGAAGCCCGCCTCGTGGAGCATGGGCTTGATGTTCTCGTTGGTGTTGACGATCAGGCTGTCGGGGTAAGGGATGCCGTTGCCCAGCAGGATGCGCGTCATGCGCTCGCGTGTACAGTTCTCGATGCCGTAGCCCGAGTTGATTACCAGTCGTCCCTGGTCTTCGAGTTGTTGCAATCGTGATATCGACTCCTGCTCGCGGCACATGGCCATGATGATAGGCTCGTCGACGCCGTTTTTATTGAATTGCTCCTCGCTGTAGACGTTCACCAGGCAGCCACGCTTGCGCAGTTCCTCGGCGGTACCGTTGAAGATTGCGGTGTCGTTGCCTATGTGGTTTGGCGAGTAAGCGCCGGCTCGCATAATGCCGGCAATAGTGATTTCGGCCATAATGATATTGTGTTGGTTATTGATTTTCGGTGTTAAGGAAACGTTGTGCGCCCTCGATGTCGCTGGCATGGTCCACATCCACGATTTTGTCGAAACTGTGGGCCCGCAGGTTGAAACCGGCTTCGACGAGCGCTCGCTGGAAGTTGCGCATGCGCGCCATGTTGTTCTCGATGCAGTTGTTCAGCAGGGGGAACACGTGGTGAGTCATGCCGTAGATGCCTCCACTCACGTAGCGCATGCCCTCGAAAGGCTTGTCGCGAAACGCGGTGATGCGCATTGCTTCGTTGACCTCAACGTAGAGCGGCTTCTCATCGTCGATAAACGGTGTGACGCCCCACAGCCCGTCGATGGTGTCGTCGGCCTCAAAGGCGTCGATATACCGGGCGAAGTCGGCCTCGCGGAAGATGGTGTCGACCGTGGTGAGGCAGAACTTGCCCTCGGGCAGGACGCGGCTCAGTTCCCAGAAACTGTGCATCGAACTGGGCGTGCTCTTTACCACCACATTCAGCGGTACGGGGAGGTCGAGCGTGTCGACAAACTCGCGCACCTCGGTCATGCGTTCATTGATAATCAGGCTGATGCTCTGTGCCTTACAGCGCAAAAAGATGTTGATGAGCCGTTGCAGCATAGGCTCACCGTTGAGCCTCACCAGCGGCTTGGGCAGCGCGACGCCCTCCTGTGCCAGGCGAGAGCCTTCGCCAGCGGCAATAATTGCGTAATTCATAGTGTGTTACTCGTCGTTTTCGTCCTTGGTGAGATCGAGCACCACGTTGTCCTTGCCGCGCTCGAAGTATTGCTTGCGCAGCGGGTTGACGTGAGCCTCGTCGTATTTCTTGCGGTTGCGATACACGTCGATGGCCACATAGATGGCTTGTCGCAGCGACGTCTCGTTGGCCATGTTCTTGCCGGCGATGTCGTAGCCGGTGCCATGGTCGGGGCTGGTGCGCACAAATGGCAGTCCGGCCGTGAAGTTCACGCCTTCGTTCATGGCCAGCGCCTTGAACGAGGCCAGACCCTGGTCGTGATACATGGCGAGGACGCCGTCGAACTGGCGATAATGCCCACTGCCGAAGAAGCCGTCGGCGGCATAGGGTCCGAAGGCGAGTATGCGCTCGTCGTAGGCGGCGTCGATGGCGGGCTTGATGACCGTCTCCTCCTCGCTGCCGAGCAAGCCGTTCTCACCGGCATGCGGGTTGAGCGACAGCACGGCGATGCGCGGGCGCTCAACGCCGAAGTCGCGCTGGAGCGATGCGTTGAAAGTGCGCAGTCGCTCGCCCACCAACTCGGTGGTGATGGCTGCCGGCACCTTGGCGATGGGCATGTGGTTGGTCACCAATGCCACGCGCAGCAGCGGGTTGCACAGCGTCATCAGCGCGTGGCCGCCGTCGCCCAGACTTGCCTCGAGATACTCGGTGTGGCCCGGGAACGTAAACTGCTCGCTCTGGATGTTGTCCTTATTGATGGGTGCCGTCACCAGCACGTCGATTTGTCCGTTCTTCAAGTCGGACACGGCAGCCTCCAGCGAACGGAATGCGGCCTGTCCGGCCTGCTTGCTGGGCTCACCCAGTTCGATTTTCACTTCCTCACCGCCAAGGTCCAGCACGTTCACGTTGCCCTCGCGTGCATCGCGAGCATAACGGATGTTATTGGTCTGGAAATAAGGCAGGTCGTTAGCCTTGCGGTGATAGGAGATGATTTTGTTCGAACTGTAGACGATGGGCGTGCACAACTCGGTGAATTCGGGCGTTGCAAGCGTCTTCAGCACCACTTCCAAGCCAATGCCGTTGGTGTCGCCCTGTGTGATGCCTACGCGTATCTTTTTGTTGCTACTCATTTAATATCAGTTTGTTAAGATGATGATGTGGCAAGCGACTGCGCCAAGCCACTTCGTTACAAACTACAAAGATACAAAAAAAAAAGCGAATTTCACCTCCCCCACCCCATTTTTAACCCAAAAAAACGCCCACAACAATGCTCAAAAAGAGGCGCATCTGCGGGCTTGATGACAACCTATAGTCAATGAAGGTGCGCTGCAGCCCCTTTTTTCATTATGATTTTGGAATTGTGGATTGATCCAATCGGGTTAGAGGAGTTGCTTGGCTACTTGCAGGGCGGTGAGCATGTCGACACCGTGCGAGTCGCCCAGCACCAGCGGATTGTGTCCGCACAGCAGGGCTCC
>CACYRK010000047.1 GCA_902776835.1 uncultured Bacteroidales bacterium | reverse complement strand
ATTGATTCTGTGGCTATTTTATGCCGAACTTACGTTAGTTTAGAATTATTGGTGTCCGGTAAAAATTTTCAACAGGCCTACAACATGTTACAACAAAAGGGTGCGCCAGAATTATGACACACCCTCTGCGCAGTGTGAGTGTGTGATAAGTAACACATAGATCTGAGGGTTTGACCGAAGATAATACCTCGGCCATGGCGGTATTATCATGGTATACCGCCATATATATTGCCATAATGTAGTAAATAAGAGTTTTGTGCCGACATGCCCATCGCACCATGCAAGAAACGCAGCAGGTAAATCGGCACGGCAAAATTACACAGCCGCTTACTCCCCCAGCAACCTCAATCAGTAACACCCCACCCCGCCGTCCGACTTTTCCCGGCTGTCCCAAGTGTCCCAACTGTCCCAGGGGTGAAGCAAGTGGGACACCTGGGACAGTTTGGGACACTTCCTTTTGTCGAGCCATTGGTGCGCCACCTAAATAATTGGCTACCAAATGATTGATGACGGTATTAAAAATTGGCACGCTATTTGCAATGGTGTGGAGCGAGCATCCGAGGCAGTTAAACAACTGAGTAACTGCTGAAATGTTTAAAAAAAACAAAACAGGCAAAAAAAACTTGCAGTATAAAAAAAACACGCTACATTTGCAGCGTTTTTATTAACCAAATTAAATTTTGTTTTATTATGAAAAAGTTATTATTGATGATTGCAGCCGTTGCTGCACTGAGTTTTACCGCATGCGACAACGCCGCACAGAACGACAATGCCGCTGCTAACACCGACAGCGTGCCCGCATTTGCCGTCGAACAGTTTGACCAGGCACTTGCCGCCGCTACCGACAGCGCTGGTGTTGACAGCCTGATTACCACGGCCAACGCCGAGGTTCAGCGTCTGATTGAGGCTGGTGACAATGAGGGCGCCGCTAACCTGCTCGCTCAGGTTAAGGAGATCGTTGCCAAGAATGCCGACAAGATTAAGGCTTTTATGCCTGGCATCACTGAGTATGTCAACCAGAAGATTGACGCCATGAATCTCTCGCCCGAGTTCAAGGCTCTGGCCGACAGCGCATCGAGCAAACTCGCCGCTAAGGCTGTGGAGACTGTAGATGGTGCCAAAGAGGCCGTTGAAGGTGCTAAGGATGCCGTTGAGGGCGCTGGCAAAGCCGCTGTAGAAGAGGGCAAGGCCAAAGTCGAAGAAGGCAAGAAAGCCCTTAAGGAAGCAGCCAACAAGGAAGTTGACAAGCAGGTCGACAAGGCTGCAGGTGCCGTAAAGGACGCTTTGAAAGGCAAATAATTGAGTTGACAACACAACGTGTGGACTTGTCCACACCCATTTAAAACAGAGAGCGCTTCTTCACAGAGGCGCTCTCTTCTTCAGAAAACCAAAAAACTGAGAATATCTTAAACCCAAATCGGTCATTAGATCGGCATTATGTTATTTTCTTTATTCCTAATTATACCATAACAGTTTGTTTTGGCATAATTTCTAATGACCGATTTGGGTTATACCTACTTGTCGGCTTTCTTTTCCGACAACTTATAGTTGTAATAGTCCTTGTTGCCGGTGATGTCGTCGATGACGTTGAGGAACGGCGGGAACTTAATCACTTCGCCCTCGATGATGCCCTTGGTCTCGAGAATCACGAGTCCCTCAAGTTCGCCATGATAGGTGTCGACCTCGAAGTACTGCCCTTTCCAGATAAAACTCTGGCGGTGCTTTGTGATGACATTTCGCGATGGGTCGGCGAGCGAGAGCATCATCTCGTACAGACTATTGTTGATTTGCCGCTCGGTGAGCAGTTCCTCGGTGAGCGAGATGCGTTTTTTGGTGGTGTGCAGGTAGAAGTACTTGCCCTGCCATCCGCGTTTGCGCAGGCGCACCTCGGTGTTCTCGTCGCTGCTGTTGAGGTAGGTCTGCACGATGTCGGCCTCGATGCAGTCGGCGGGCAACTCACCTGTGAGTTCGACGAGGTATTTGCGCTCCTGCTCGATGGGCTGCGGCAAGCCGAGCACGCTGTTTATCTCTTTGATCACACGCTTCATCTTTGCCTCGAAGTCGTCGTGGTTGTTAATCACGCGCAGGTGGGGGTGCCCGGTCCAGGCCTTAATCACCTTTTTATCGAGGGTCCGGGCAATGCGCAGGCCTTCCTCGTTCATCTGCTCGTAGCGCTGTGCGTTGTTGGCCGTGGTGTAATACTGCTCGGCACCATCGGCTGCCGACACCAGGTGAAGCACGGCGTCGTAGCGCTCGCGCAACTCGGCCGTTGACGTGCCCACGGCGCGTGTCAGCGTCTCCCACATCTCGGGGTCCATGTATGCCGAGATGTCCATAGCGCCTCGGTCGCACACAATAATCGTGGGCTCGGCGCACTCCTGAGCCATGCGATAGAACTTGTCCTCAAGCGCAAGTTGCACCTCGAGGGTGGCTTTCTCGCCCTCGTAGAAGAAGTTTTTGTTGGAAGTGAGATAGTTCATGCCGGCGGCGGTGAACATGGTTGGGACCTCGGGCAGAGTGAACACCTGGTAGCCCAGGCTGCCGAAGTGCTCAATGATTTTAGCCAATGCGGTGGTCTTTCCGGCGCAGGGGCCGCCTGTAAGCACGATGCGTGTGATGTCTTTGCTCATTATAATATTATCTTATTTAAATATACGGTTTCTTTCAAAAAACGTACTAAATTACTGCTTTTCACCAACACCGCCAAATCTCACCCCGATATTTTGCGCTTTTTAACTCATGTGCAAGTGCGGTTGAAAGTTGGGCAAGAAATAATTGGTGTGTAGGAGAAAACTTTGTAAATTTGTGGCGAAAACATAAAAGCATCAATTATGACACATCGTTCACGACATTTCATTTTACTGACAATTATGGCTATTAACGCATTAGGAGCCTTTGGGCAGTCGCTGCCTGCGCTACAGCAGTCGCTCGACGCACTGTACCGCTCGGTTTACAACAACCCTAACGACCCCGGCGCCGCCGTGCTGGTGCTCCACCACGGCGAGCCGCTGTTTGAGCAATGCTACGGCATGGCAAACTACGACACCGGCGAGCGCGTGACCATTGACACACGGTTCTGCCTGGCATCGGTGTCGAAGCAATTCAGCGCCGTGGCCGTGCTGCAACTTGCCGAGCGCGGCTTGCTGAGCCTCGACGACACCGTGAACAAGTGGTTCCCGGAATTCAAGGCCGACTTTTGGAAGCGCATCACGCTGCGCCAGTTGCTGAGCCACACCTCGGGAGTGCCCGACGCACGCGACCGCGCCGACCGTCACTTTAAACTCACCGCCACCGACGTGCAGTCGGTGGGCTACATGGTCGACCTCGACCACCTGAACTTCGAGCCAGGCTGCGGACGCTACGAGTACATCAACCCCACGTTCCAACTCGTGTACCAACTGGTGGAGCGCGCCACCGGCCAGAGTTTTGAGACATATATGCACGACAACGTGTTTGTGCCAGCCGGGATGGACAAGGTCACCTACTTCGAGGACGGCCGCCACATCGACCACATGGCCCATGGCTACACGCCCGACGGCACGGGCGGCAAATACAAGGAGTTTGACTACGGCGAGGAGACCTTCTTTGCCACCAAGGCCGACGGCGGCCTGTATTGCTCGATTCGCGAGTTTGCCCAGTGGGAGATTGCGCTTCGCGACCTCAAGGTGCTGAGCCGCGCCAGCCGCGACGCCGCCTACTCGCCGCACGTGATTCTCGGTCCCGACGCCAATTATGGCTACCAGCCCCACACGGGCTACGGCTACGGCTTCTTTATCCAGCACGAGCCCAACCGCCAGGCCGTGGTGTACCACACTGGCGACAACGGCGGCTTCACCATCTACGCCGGCAAGATTCCCGACAGCGACGTGGTGCTGCTGTTCTTCTCCACTCGCGACAACATCGACCGCATGGGCATGGTGAACCGCAGCCTCGACCTGATTCGCCGCCATTTGGGGCTGAACTGACGAAATGTCGCTGCACCGTGCCACCTCGCACGATTCTTGCTTGTGTATGCTATTATGGAAGAAAAACGACCTATTGATATCGCCCGCAAGGTTCAGGAGTTGCTCGAGGCGTCGCGCATCATCGAGGCGCTGAAACTGCTCGACGAACTGGTAACGGCCTCGGCCGACTGGCAGATCCGCGAGGAATATGAGCAACTGTCGACCAACTACGGGCTGCTGCTGCAATACATGTCGCAAGGTGTGATGGACCCGGCGCGCCACAGCGTGCTGAGCCGCCTAACGCAGTCGCTGCTCACGCTCACGTGGCGCAGTTACAACGCCGTGGTGCAACCCTCGTCGCACGAGTTGTTTTTCACGCGACGACGCGAACTGGCCGACACCCCGCTGAGCCGGATGGCCGAGAACTATCGCACCGAACTCAACAAGTACGCCCTGCTGAAGAGCGTGCCCAGCGAGTCACAGGACAAAACGGCAGTGCTCATGACACTGCGGCGACGCGAAGCGCTGGAGACCGACATCTTTAACAAACTGTGGAGTTCCTACCCCACCAGCGGCGACGACGCCGAGGTGGCGAGCAACTTGCTCACCGGCGACGTGCCCGACCACTGCAAGAGCCTGGTGCTGGGGGCATTGTTCTTAGGCCTGGCACACCTATACGACGAGCGCAAACTCACGCTGCTGCTCGATGCCTACTGCAACGTGGAGAGCGTGCCCGTGAAACTGCGCGCACTCACCTACGCCCTGCTGGCACTGCGCATCCACCGCTCGCACGCCGTGCTGGGCGACAACCTCGAGAAGCATCTGCGCGCCGTGGCCGAGATGCCGCACAGCGACGGCGATGTGGCGACAGTGCAATATGAACTGGCACGAAGCCGCAACACCGACAACATCACGCGACGCGTGAAGGAAGAAATAATTCCCGGCATCATGAAGATGAGCCCCGACCTGATGCGCAAAATCCGCGACAAGGGCGCAACCTTCGACATCGCCGACCTGGAGGCGAACCCCGAGTGGCAGGAGATGCTCGAAAACAGCGGCATCGCCAAGCGCATGGAGGAGTTCAACGAACTCACGCTCGACGGCAGCGACGTCTTTGCCGCCACCTTCTCGCGGCTGAAGAGTTACCCGTTCTTCAACACGCTGTCGAACTGGTTCATGCCGTTCCACGCCGAGCACTCGGTTGTGGCAGACAATTATGCTGGCAGCGAGTCGCTGAACAAGATTATCGGGCACGCGCCGTTCCTGTGCAACAGCGACAAGTTTTCGTTCCTGCTCTCACTCTCGTCGATGCCCGAGTCGCAACGGCAAGCCATGTCGGCGCAGATGGCCGAGAACGAGGCCGCCATCGCCGAGATAAAGGGCAGCGAACTGCCCCACCCCGCCATGGAACGCGCACGCACGGTGAACCACTGCGTGCAAGACCTGTACCGCTTTTTCACCATCTTCTCGCGGCGGCGCGAGTTCATCAACATGCTCGACACCGACATGGACCTGACCACGCTGCCCGTGGTGGGCGAATTGCTGCTCAAGGCCACCACGCTGCAAGTGATTGCCGAACTCTACTTCAAAAACGAGTTCTGGGACGATGCCATCAAGTATTACAACTACATGCTGGAGCACAGCAGCGAGGCCGATCCGCGCATCCACCAAAAGATTGGTTTCGCACACCAGAGCATGGGGCGCACCCGCGAGGCCTTGGCCAGTTACCAGCGCTACGAACTTGCGCACGACAACGACGTGTGGACGATGAAGCATATCGCGGCCTGCTACCGCGACCTCAAGCGGCTCGACAAGGCCATCGACTACTACAAGCGGTGCGAGGCCGTGAAGCCGGGCAATATCGCCACTAACCTCAACATTGGGCACTGCCTGCTCGAGCAGGGCAACGCCGAGGACGCGCTGCAATATTATTATAAGGTGGACCTGATGGAAGGTGCCAAGCACCGCGCTTGGCGGCCCATCGCCTGGTGCACCTTCCTCACGGGCAACACGGCGCGCAGCCTCGAGTACTACGACCGCATCGTCAACGACGACACGCCCACGATGCAGGATTACCTGAACCGCGGCCACGTGCTGCTGTGCTCGCATCAGTTGCCCGAGGCGATAGCCAGTTACCGCCAAGCCCTGGCCCTCGACAGCAAGGGCTTCCGCCAAGCATTCGACGCCGACGCCAAGCACCTGGTGAATGCCGGCATCGAAGCCAGCGACCTGCCTCTGATAGCCGACGCAGTGGCCAGCGCGCCGACACCATGACAACCAATAAACCAACTCCACTATGCGACATTCTTTATTAGCATTATTCCTATTTATCTTTTCAACCACGATGATTAGTGCCGACAACATTTTCTTGAGTGAATACAAAACCACCCGCGGACTGGTGCCCTTTGACCGCATCACCACGGCCGACTATGAGCCCGCCATAATGCAGGGCATCGACGAGCACAACCGCGAAATCGACTCCATCGCCAACCAGACCACCACGCCCACTTTCGAGAACACCATCCTGGGGCTGGAGCGCAGCGGTGCCACGCTGAACCGCGTGCTCAGCGTGTTCTACCCCATGCTCTCGGCCAATGCCGACGACTCGCTGATGGCCGTTAGCCAGCGCGTGGCCCCGATACTGGCCGAGCACAGCAGCAGCATGACGCTGAACGAGAAACTGTGGCAACGCGTGAAATACGTCTACGACCACTTCGACCGCTCGAAGTATGACCACGAGGACTGGATGCTGCTCAAGAAAGTGCACGAGGCCTTTGAACTGAGCGGAGCCACCCTCGAGGGCGACGCCCGCGAGCAATACAAAGAACTCACGAAGCGCCTCTCGGAATTGACGCTGAAGTTTGAGCAAAACACGCTCAAGGAGAACAGCCGCTACGAGATGTGGCTCACCGAGGCCGACCTGACCGGCCTGCCCGAGAGCGCCGTCGAGGCTGCCAAGGCCGCCGCAGCCAGCAAGGACCGCGAGGGCGAGTACCTGATTACGCTCAAGGCGCCAAGTTATATGGCGTTTATGAAGTACAGCGACCGCCGCGACTTGCGCGAGCGCCTCTACCGCATGTACAACCAGCAATGCACCAGCGGCGAATTCAGCAACATGGAGGTAATCAAAGACATCGCCAACACCCGGCTTGCCATAGCACGCCTGTTTGGCCACAAGACCTTTGCCGAATACCGCCTGCAAAACACCATGGCGCAAAATCCCGCCACGGTGCTCAATATGCTCAACCAACTTCGCGAGGCCTACCTGCCCGTGCAGCGCGACGACATGGCGAAACTCACCGAGTTTGCCAGCCAGTTCGAGGGCCACGCGGTCACCATCATGCCGTGGGACTACGCTTACTACTCCAATAAGCGCAAGGACGCGCTGTATCAAATCAACGACGAGATGCTGCGCCCCTACTTCCCGCTCAACAATGTGATTGAGGGCGTGTTTGGCTTCGCCACACGCATGTACGGCCTGCACTTCAGCGAGAACTACGACGCGCAGGTGTTCAACCCCGAGGTGAAGGTCTACGACGTGACCGACGACGACGGCCACTACGTGGGTGCGCTCTACACCGACTTCTTCCCGCGCGACACCAAGCAGAGCGGAGCATGGATGACCAACTTCCGCGAGCAGTATGTCGACGCGCACGGCAACGATGTGCGCCCCATCGTCACGCTCACGATGAACTTCACGCGGCCCACGGCCACCAAGCCGTCGCTGCTCACCTTTAGCGAGGTGGAGACCTTCATGCATGAGTTCGGCCACGGACTGCACAGCCTGCTGTCGAAATGCAAATATCTGTCGTTGTCGGGCACCAACGTGTATCACGACTTCGTGGAACTGCCGTCGCAATTCAACGAGAACTACATGCGCGAGCGCGAGTTCCTCGACGGCTTTGCACGCCACTATCTCACCGGCGAGAAAATCCCTGCCGAACTCATCGACAAGGTGATTGCCTCGAGCCAATATGGTGCCGCCTACGGCTGTGTGCGCCAACTGGGCTTCGGCTTCATCGACATGGGCTGGTACGGCATCACCGAGCCGTTCACCGGCGACCCGTTTGAGATGGAACAGAACGCGATGAAGGACGTGCAGGTGTTTGCCCCCGTCGATGGCTGCATCATGTCGCCGCAGTTTGGCCACATCTTCTCGGGCGGCTACGCAGCCGGCTACTATGGCTACAAGTGGGCCGAGGTGCTCGACGCCGACGCGTTCTCGCGCTTCGAGGAAGAGGGCATCTTCAATCCGGCTACAGCCGCCTCGTTCCGCGACAACATCCTATCGCGCGGCGGCTCAGACGATCCGATGACGCTCTACAAGCAGTTCCGCGGCCGCGAGCCACGCATCGACGCCCTGCTCCACCGCGATGGCATAAAGAAATAATAAACAGCGCGCTGTTTATTATTTAGATTAGAGATTATAGATTAGAGATTATAGATGACAGATGTCAGATAACAGATGACAGATAACAGATAACAGATAACAGATAACAGATAACAGATGACAGATGACAGATAACAGATAACAGATGACAGATGACAGATAACAGATGTCAGAGAACAGATAATAGAGAACAGGGGGCAGAATCACTAACTTCTTATTCTCACAGAACCAATGACTCGAACTATATATTTTTTATGAAACGTCTACTGCATTACATATTTATCGTTAATCGAGAAACTCTACGGCTTTAAAATCGACACGGCCAAGATGATGCTCGACTCGCTTAACGCCATCGATGTGACGACTCTCTCGCCACACAACCGCGCCTACCACGCTCTGCTCACCTCGCAGGCAATGTACAAGGCCTACATCACCCCGACTTCCGACAGCATCATCAACGTTGCCTACAATTACTGGACAGAGCACCGCTATAGCGACAGGCTCTACATGAGGGCGCTGCTCTACAAAGCCAATGCGCTCGAGGAGTTGCAGCAACTTGACTCTGCAATGATTTACTATAAGCGTGTCGAGCAAATCACCGAGGGAGGCGACCCGTACTATCATGGCATGGCCCTGCTCCGGCAGGGTGAGATCGTGTCGCGCACTGCCGTACAACCCGAGGTGGATAAGATAATCAGCAAGTTTGAGCAGGCGCGCAAAGACTTTGAGAGTTGCGACAGCACATTATTGTATCAGGCCGGAGTTGACCAGGCATGCGGCTATTTTTACAACAGGAAGAATGTAGACAGCGCGATAATTAAACTGAATAGAGCCATTGACATCTATAAGCAGTTGCACGACACCGCAGCTATGTGCCGCTCATGTTTTTATTTGGCAACTTCCTATTTCGAGAGCAAGCAGTACCGGAATGCCATCGACGCTGTGCATCGCGTTGCCGAGATGGGGCGACCAGTGGACCGCCGCCGCTATTATTTGCTCATTCGTGCCCACATTCGCCTTGGCGAACTCGACTCGGCACAAATCTATATCGCGAATTGCCCAAAGCCGGTCTCGCCTCACGAGAGGATGTATTATTTCGAATATCTCCGTGACCTCGCTCTCGCCCATGGCGACTCGTTGCTCGCCGAGCAGTATTACAAGAAGAGCGACGACGTTACCGACAGTCTTTATATGGCCACCGAGCACATCTATGACTCGCTTGGCGACTCGGCGCTGAAACTCGAGAATGCCGCGCAGCGCAATTCCCAACTTATCAAGTGGGTCACCATCGCCGTGGCCGCGGTAGTCGCTCTGCTGCTT
>CACYRK010000046.1 GCA_902776835.1 uncultured Bacteroidales bacterium | reverse complement strand
TTTAGGGGAGTGGGAGACATAAAATTCTTTATGTTCAGATTAGCTACACTATATTCGTGAAACGACAGACTCACCAACCGGAAATATCCGCTGACCCGTTGTTTGTTCTTGGGGGTTTTGGGGGGTTAACCAAAAAAAACCGCCCTTGCCTCACGGCACGAGCGGTTTTGTTATAAAAAATGATGTGAAAAAACATTACTTTATTCATGTGCTGCCGCCTCATCGGCGGTATCGGCCCTGCTGATGAGGGACGGTCGGAGTCATTTTATGTATTCATTTCCTAACTGGGTGGTGCGCTGCGAAGCGCCCACGCTTGGTTGCAAAATGTTGTGTATTCGTTTCGTATTACCAAGTCAGTGGCGTGGGCGGCCTGTTCAATAGCCTTTTCATAATTTTGTATTGTTTCGCCCGCCTGAAGCCACCGTGTGGTAATGACTGCTATTTAGCAATAAATGTGATTAATGTTTGACCGAGAAGCCTTCAACACTTTCACGCCCTACTTCTTAACCCGATCTCAACGATTCATGGTTAGAAGCGGATTGTGAAATCTTGAAATGATTAATCACGTGGCAAAATTACATCAAACTTTTGTTAACGACAATAAAATATCAGTTAAAAATAGCATATTTCTTGGTTAATTATTCTAAAGTTATGTATTTAGTTCTTAATTCATGGTGGTAAATGGCTGGTTTTTAGCATGGTTGTTACAAATTTGAAACAATTCGGCGGGCAATGCTTTGCAAACCGCCTCGACAAGCAGCACAACAGCAACTATATAGGCCATAGCGGACGTGGGGCAGCGGCGGCGGGGGTGGGGAGAGGTTTTTGGGGCGGTGGCACAATAATAATAAGTGTCGTGCGTTATAAATAAGGTAATGAAGCGCCAGGGCGGCTCACAGCGGCACGGCGCGTGGGCCCACAGGCCGCCACAACACACATCTTGTGACACCGATGAAGAAACGACACATATCGCACCTCATACCGCTGCTGCTGGTGGCGTTGGTCGTCGTGCTGCATGCCTGCAGCGCGAAGAAAAACACCGCCGGTAGCCGATTCTGGCAGGCCATGAACACACGCTACAACGTGTACTACCATGGCAAGACCAACTACGACGAGCAAATAAAAACCATGGAGGAGGACTACGAGGACGACTACTCGCAGCACGTGTTTATCCATCCTGCCGAGGCACTGAGCAACCCCAAGTCGCCCCAGCCCAGCGGCTCGTTTGACCGCACCATCGAGAAGATGCAGAAGGCCATCGCGCTGCACTCGATCAAGCGCAAGCCCAAGAAGAAAAGCGGCAAGAACAACGACGAGAAGTACCGCGAGTGGATGAAGCGCGAGGAGTACAACCCCTTCATGCACAACTGCTGGTACCTGCTGGCCAAGTCGGAATATATGAAAGGCGACTTCCTGAATGCCGCCGCCACGTTCCGTTACATCTCGCGCCACTTCCAGTGGAAGCCCGCCCTGGTGCAAGAGGCCCAGGTGTGGGAAGCGCTGAGTTACTGCGCCATGGGATGGACCACCGAGGCCGACAACGTGCTGGCACACATTCACCCCGAGAACATCGAGGACAAGCGCATCCGCGGCCTGGCCAACCTGGCCTTTGCCGACTACCACATCAAGGAGAAGCAATATGCCCAAGCGGTGCCTTACCTTAGCGAGGCCGTGAAGACCACCAAGGGCACCCAGAAGGTGCGTCTGCAGTTCCTCCTGGGCCAACTCTACGAGGAGACGGGCGACAAGGAGATGGCTTATCGCGCCTTTAAGAAAGCCGGCAGCAGCAACAGTTCGAGTTACCGCACCAAGTTTAACGCCCGCATCAAGCAGAGTGCCGTGTACAACGGCTACAACGTCGAGGGCGAGGTGCGCGCGCTGCGCCACATGACGCGTTACGACCGTAACAAGGACTATCTCGACCAGATTTACTACGCCATCGGCAACCTGTACCTGAGCCGCGACGACACCACGCGAGCCATCACCAACTACAAGTTGGCCGCCGAGAAGAGTACGCGCAACGGCGTGGACAAGGCTATAAGCCAACTCACCTTGGGAGGCATCTATTTCGCCCAGGGCAAGTACGACCTGGCGCAGCCGTGCTACAGCGAGGCCATCCCCCTGATTAACGAGGACTACCCCAACTACAAGGAACTGAAGCACCGCAGCGACGTGCTCGACGAACTCGCCGTGTACTCGCAAAACGTGACCCTTCAGGACTCGCTGCTGCGCCTGTCGCAGATGAGCGATGCCGAGGTGAAGGCGGTGATTAAGAAAATTATCGACGAACTCAAGAAAAAGGAGAAAGAAGAGAAGGAAAACGCTGACCGCGAGGCCTACCTTGCCGACCAAAACTCTCGCGGCAACCAGTTGAACAACAACGGAGCGGCCAACGCGCCATCCAGTTTCCAGATTAATAACGACCGCTCGTGGTACTTCTACAACACCGCCACGAAGAATGCCGGCAAGACAGCGTTCCAGCAGGCGTGGGGTAACCGCAAACTCGAGGACCACTGGCGCCGCCGCAACAAGGCCACATTCTCGTTTGACGACGACATCGCCGCTGCCGACTCCACCGCCGTCATGGGCGACAGCCTCATGGTCGACGCTAACGGCGACACCATTGCCGTCGACCCCGAGGTGAGGCGCCGCAGCGAGGACCCGCACTTCGAGGAATACTACCTCAAGCAGATACCGCGCACCGAGGAGCAAATCCAGGCCGCCCACGAGATTATCCAAGAGGGACTCTACAACATGGGCTTGATTCTCAAGGACAAACTCGAGGACTACGACGCCAGCGCGACGCAGTTCCTGGAGTTGCTGCGGCGTTACCCCGACAACACCTACCGCCTCGACGTGTATTACAACATGTACTTGATGTATATGCGCGCCGACCGTGTGAGCGAGGCCGAACGATACCGGCAACTCATCATCGAGGAGTTTGCCGACTCGAAGTATGGCAAAGCCCTTGAGGACCCCAACTACTTCGACAACCTGAAGAACATGCTCCACGAGCAGGAGGAGATGTACGAGATGGCATACGCCAACTACTTGGCCAACAACAACTACGCCGTGCACGAGGCATACGCCGAGATGATGCGCAAGTATCCGCTCAGCAAAATCATGCCCAAGTTTATGTGGATTGACGCACTGAGTTATCTCACCGAGCGCGACTACGACAAGTTTAAAGAGGTGCTCAAGGAGATGCTGCAGCGCTATCCCGAGACCGACATCACGCCGGTGGCGTCGGGAATCACCAAGGGCCTGAACGCCGGGCGCAGACTGCGTGGCGGCGGCAACAACGCGCGCGGCATGCTGTGGTCGACGCGTCTGGCCAACGACAGCACCGGCGACATCGCAAAGCAGTTCACACCGTTTGCCGACGACTTCGACAAGCCGCACGTGTTTATCCTGCTCTACCCCACCGACAGCGTGAGTTCGAACGCCCTCCTCTACGAGGTGGCCCGCCACAACTTCACCACCTTCGTCGTCAAGGACTACGACCTGGAGCAGATGACCTTCGGGCGACTGGGACTGCTGGTGGTGCGCGGATTTGAGAACTTCCAGGAACTGAAGCACTATCGCACAGTCTTCGACGAGGACGAGTCAATGAATATCCCCTCGCAGGTGCATGAGGTGCTTATCAGCCTCAACAACTTCAACTTGCTGCTGAACGAGGGACGGTCGTTCGAGGACTATTTCAACTACCTTGAGAACAAGAACGACGAGAACCACGACAAGCAAGTGGGCTCTGAGGTCGACAATCAGGATGAAGAGGAAGACGACACGCCATCCGACCAGAAGGCGATGAAGAAATCGGTCAAGGGCGAAGAAAAGAAGGCCGATGACGGCAAGAAGGCCGGCGACGGCAAGAAGCCTGATGACGGTAAGAAGATTGATGACGGCAAGAAGGTCGGCGACAGCAAGAAGGTCGATGATGGCAAGAAGGCTGACGACGGCAAGAAGGCCGACGACGGCAAGAAGGCCGATGACGGCAAGAAGGCCGACAATGGCCAGAAAGCCGACGACGGAAAGAAGGCCGATGACGGAAAGAAGGCCGATGACGGAAAGAAGGCCGACGACGGCAAGAAAGTCGACGACGGCAAGAAGGCTGACGATGGCAAGAAGGCTGACGATGGCCAGAATGCTGACGACGGAAAGAAGGCCGACGATGGCCAGAAGGCCGACGACGGAAAGAAGGCTGACGATGGCCATAAGGCCGACGATAAGAAGGTCGATGACCAAGCAGCCGCTCCCGACGACAAGAAAGTCGATGACCAAGCAGCCGCTCCCGACGACAAGAAAGTCGATGATGGCCAAAAGGCTCCCGACGATAAGAAGATCGATGACCAAGCAGCCGCTCCCGATGACAAGAAGATTGAGGACAAGGCTGCCGCCGCACAAGCCGCACCCGACGACAAGAAGGGTGACGACCAGGGCGACGACGACCAGGGCGGCAAGAAAGGCAAGAAGAGTGTGCGCAACAACCGTCACGACAAGAACGACAAGGGTGATGGCGACGTAGACGAAAAGACGAGCAAGAAGGACGAAGAAAAGGCTAAGCGTGAGCAGGAAGAGCAAGCCAAGCGCGAAGAAAAAGAGCGCAAGGCGGCTGCCGAGAAAGCCGAGAAGGAGCGCAAAGAGCGCGAACGCCAACTGGAGAAAGAGCGTGAAGAGTTGCGCAAGCAACAAGAAGAGGCTGAGAAGCAGCGCGCTAAGCGTGAGGAGCGTGAGGCTAAAGAGCGCGAGAAACGTGAGAGCGAACTCTTCAAGCAACGCGACGACTCGGTGAAGCAGGTACGCAAAGCCGAAGAAGCCCTGCGCAAGGCCCGCGAAGACTCGGTGAAGTTGGCCCAGAAGGCCTTCGAGGACTCAATCCAGGCGGCTCATGAGCAGCGCGTGGCCGAGCAGCGCAAGCAGCAAGAGAGCGACCGCGACCAGTTTATCAAAGACCGTGAGCAACGCCGCAAGATTAAGGCCGAAGAGCAGAAACAACGCGCCAAGGAGCGCGAAGAGAAGCGCAAGGCCGAAATCAAGCGCAAGAAGCAGGAGGCCAAGGAGCGCAAGGAGGCCCTGAAGCGCAAGCAGAAAGAGCGCAAGGAGGCCGCCGAGCAGCGCAAGAAGGAGCGCGAGCAGCAACGCAAGGAGCGCGAAGCCGAGCGGAAAGGCAAAGGCAAGGCTGGCGGCAGCAGCGGCAAGGGCAATGCCAAGGCCGACAACGGGAAGAACAACGGCGACGGCAAGTCGGCCCGCACCAATCGCCAAGGCCGCGGCCAAAAGGGCAACGACCGCGGCGGCAAGGGCAATAAGGGCAACAGCAACACCCAGCCGACGACCACGCCGCAGCCCGACGCCGACAAGCCGCAGCAGGGCAACGCCAGTCCTGACGACGCAAACGCCCTGCCCGACCCTAAGGCCGAGCCAAAGCCATAAGGCCGGCGGCAAAATATCGTCATGACTGAAAATCCTTCTCTAAGTTAGAGCGGGTGCCCCAACAGGGCGGAGGCGTGTATTAGCGTCAGACTTAAAAGACTCGTCAGACGAGCCCGACTAAGTCACGCAGGACAACAGATAACGTGCAAAAACAACACTACGACTATGAGCAACAAACACATACTTTGGGCCGATGATGAGATTGACCTGTTGCGGCCCCACGTGATGTTCCTGACCAACAAGGAGTACGACGTGACCACTGTGACCAATGGCCGCGACGCCCTCGACGCGATGCAGTCGCAAGCCTTCGACCTGGTGATTCTCGACGAGAATATGCCGGGCATCAGCGGCTTAGAGACGCTGCAACGCATCAAAATCACGCACCCCAACGTGCCCGTGATTATGGTCACCAAGAGCGAGGAGGAAAACCTGATGAATCAGGCCATAGGCAGCAAAATCGCCGACTATCTCATCAAGCCGGTGAACCTGATGCAACTGTTGCTGGCCGTAAAGAAAAACCTACACAGCGACTCGCTCATCAACGAAAAAGTCACCGACGACTACCGGCAGGAGTTCATGCAGATTAGCCAACAAATCTCGTCGGCCGACAGCATCGACGACTGGTATAAACTCTACAGCACCCTGGTGCGCTGGGAACTGACGCTGAACAGCGCCGACACCGGCATGCGCGAGATGCTCGCCATGCAGCAAAACGAGGCCAACAACGCCTTCAGCAAGATGGTGAAGCGCAATTACGAGCGGTGGCTCACCACCGACGACCATCCGCTGCGCAGCAACGAGGTGTTCAAGCAGCGCGTGCTGCCGCTGCTCGATGCCGGCGAGAAAGTGTGCTTTGTGGTAATCGACAACTTCCGCCTCGACCAATGGCGCGTCATCAGCCCGCTGCTGAGCGACACATTCAACATCGAGCGCGAAGAATTGTACACATCCATCCTGCCCACCGCCACGCAGTATGCCCGCAATGCCATCTTCTCAGGCCTTATGCCCATCGACATTGAGCGGCTGTTCCCCGACCTGTGGGTCGACGAGGACGAGGAAGAAGGCAAGAACGTCAACGAGGCGCCACTCATCCAGACTTTTCTGGACCGCTACCGCCGCAAGGTGCATTTCTCGTATAACAAGGTTAACGACTCGGTCGGAGGCGAGAAATTGGCGCAAAACTTCAAGATGCTCAACAACTTCCAACTCAACGTCATCGTGTTTAACTTCGTCGACATGATGTCGCACTCGCGCACCGAGAGCAAGATGATGCGCGAACTGGCAAACACCAACGAGGCTTACCGGTCGCTCACCGAGTCGTGGTTCCGCAACTCGTATGCCCTCGACACGTTTAAACTCATGGCCGAGAACGGGTTCAAGGTGGTGCTCACCACCGACCACGGCACCGTGCGCGTCGACCACCCGGTGAAGGTGATAGGCAACAAAAGCACCAACACCAACCTGCGCTACAAACTTGGCAAGAGCCTGAATTACGACCCCAAGCAGGTGTACGAAATCAAGCAGCCCAAGCGATTCGGCCTGCCGTCACCCAATGTGTCGACGGCCTACATCTTCGCCACAGGCCGCGATTTCTTTGCCTATCCCAACAATTACAACCACTACGTGCAATATTACGACGGCACCTTCCAGCACGGCGGCATCTCGATGGAGGAGATGCTCGTGCCCCTGGTGACGCTCACAAGAAAATAAACACAACACACCATGCCGCGTGCATGGTGATTACAGATTAACAACATGAAAACAATCGACATCGTTATCCCCAACCTTGAGTCGCTGCCCGAGGCCGCACACCAGTTTATGGCCGAGATGGGCGACTACACCGTGTATGCCTTCTACGGCGCCATGGGAGCCGGCAAGACCACCTTCATCGGCGCGTTGAGCCAGGCGTTGGGCGTGGAGAGCGACAACACCAATTCGCCCTCGTTTGCCATCATCAATGAGTATCGCAGCGACACTACCGCCGAGTTGATTTACCACTTCGACTGCTACCGCCTGGAGAGCGTGGCCGAGGCTGTCGACATCGGCGTGGAGGACTACTTTGACTGTGGTGCCATCTGCCTGATTGAGTGGCCCGAGCGCATCGAGGAACTGCTGCCCGACGACACTGTGCGCGTCGACATCAGTGCCGACGACGACGGCACGCGGCACCTGCGCATGACGTTTCCCGAATAAGGCTGCGACATGCCACACTATGTGCGATACGACGAATTGCCGTCGACCAACACACTGATGAAGCAGCAAGCACCCACGCTGCCCCATGCCACCGTAATCTACACCCCCAAGCAGACCGCCGGCCGCGGCCAAAAAGGCAACACTTGGCACGCACAGCCTGGCATGAACGCCACCTTCTCGATGCTGCTTAAGAGGCTTGACATCAGGGCCACCCAGCAGTTTGTCATCAACGAGGCGGTGACCCTGGCCATCGTCGATGCCTTGGCCGCCTGGCTGCCCGACGGCCTGGCCGTCAAGTGGCCCAACGACATCTACCACGGCGACAGCAAACTGTGCGGCCTACTCATCGAGCATTCGCTCGACGGTGCGATGATCGACTACTCGGTGGTGGGCATCGGCATCAACGTGAATCAGCGCGAATGGGGCAACAACGCCCCAAACCCCACCTCGCTGGCCCTCATCACAGGCCAGCAGGCTAACGCCGACGAGGTTATGCAGCGCGTGTGCGACGCCATCGAGGCCACCTGCCACGCGGGGCTCGACTCGGCCATGCTGCACGAGCGATACCTCAGCCGGCTCTACCGCAACGACGGCAACAACCACCCCTGGCGGTTGCCCGACGGCACACAATTCGACGCTTCAATTGCCGGCGTGGCGCCCGATGGCACGCTCACACTGCGACATGCCGACGGCACACTGCACGACTACGCCTTTCAGCAAGTAAAACACATTATTAATAATAACACGCTATGAATGTAGCCGTATATTGCAGTTCGCGGGCCAACCTGCCCGACGAGGTGGTGGACATTGCCCGTCAACTGGGACATTGGCTTGGCAGCCATGGCCACACACTGGTGTATGGCGGCGTGAATGCCGGGCTGATGCACGTGGTGGCCGAAGCCACGCACCGCAGCGGAGGCCATGTGACCGGAGTAATCACACGCGGTTTCGCCCACCGAGCCGATTCGCTGGTCAACAACATGGTGCTAACCGACGACCTCAACGAGCGCAAATCGCGCATGATTGCGCTTGCCGATGCTTTCGTGGTGCTGCCAGGCGGCATAGGCACCATCGACGAGTGGTTCTCGACGCTGTCGCAACTCGTTGTAAACCAAGACTCTGCTCGTGGCATGATTATTGTTAACTACAACCACATGTACGATGCCGCATGGCAGCAACTGCGCGACACGGCCGCATCGCCCTACGCCGACGACAGTTGCCTGCGCTTCGTCACAAACGTGACCGACGCGGCATCGATGCTAAAAGAATTAGAAAACATTTAGATTAAGCATAACGACAATGAAAAGCAAAGTTTACACTCTCACCGGCGACAAGGGCACGACAGCCCTTGTGGGCGGCAAACGCGTGAGCAAGGACGACGTGCGTGTCGAGGCCTATGGCACCATCGACGAACTGAATGCAAACATCGGCCTGCTGGCTCACAACAGCAAACTCGACATGAAAGGCATGCATGAGTTAATCCGGAAAATTCAGAACAAACTCTTCAACATCGGCGCATATCTGGCCACCGACAATAGCGACACCGTGTACGGCCTGACCGACGACGACGTGAAAGAACTCGAGGCGTGCATCGACCGCATGGATGCCGAACTACCTCCCCTGCAGGGATTTATCTTGCCGGGTGGCAGCCGTCTGAGCGCGCAATGCGACGTGTGCCGCACCATCACCCGCCGCGCCGAGCGACGCATCGTCACGCTGAGCAAAACAGCCCACGTCGACCCGCTCGTGCTCCAATATGTGAACCGACTGAGCGATTTCTTCTTCATCTTTGCAAGATTTAACAATGTGAGCAATCAATTTGAAGAAATTTATTGGGACAAAAATGCATGAGGTTCAAAATATAGTATTACCTTTGCAGCCGTTTTCAAAAACACTGCTATAACAAAAACGTAATAACAATATGTATTGGACACTGGAACTTGCGACAAAATTGGAAGACGCTCCCTGGCCCGCAACCAAGGAAGAACTCATCGATTATGCCATGCGTAGCGGCGCACCGATGGAAGTAATAGAAAACCTCCAAGAGATAGAAGACGAGGGTGAAACCTACGAGTCGATTGAGGACATCTGGCAAGATTACCCCAGTAGCGACGACGACTTCTTCTTTGACGAGGAAGAGTATTAATAGGCTTATGTAAGCCTCAACAACTAAACACCAGCGAGATAAACAAGAAACGCTTGTTTGTCTCGCTGGTGCTTTTATTATCTTACATCGTATGTGCTAAATCTTGGCTTGTTAGAGCCAATTTGAAACGAACTTTTGAGAAATTAGCATCTTTGGAGCCTTGTCGTGAAAGAATCTCAACGAAAAATTGTAATTTTGCAGCGTCAAACAGAAATAATGATGACACCAGAAAAGCTAAAAGCTATTATATCTCAAGGCGAAGGAACCGAAGTCGAGCTAAAAGAGTCGAAAGACAGCCTGGCTCGTAAGGTATATGAATCCATCTGTGCGTTTCTGAATCGCAGAGGTGGTCATGTCGTGTTGGGTGTGGATAATGATAGAAATGTTGTCGGCATCAGTCCTTCGAAAGTTCAGGAGCAGTTAGACCAGTTGGCAAAGGATATGAACAACCCTCAGCTGTTCAAACCTACTTACTATCTGAACTTTGAGCCAATGGATCTA
>CACYRK010000045.1 GCA_902776835.1 uncultured Bacteroidales bacterium | reverse complement strand
CAACTAACTGAAATACAGACAACAGCAGAATGCCCTATCTCACAAGAATTGGGTAAGGGGCTTATGCGCTTGTTTTCAAGTTAAATGAAAGTGCCGTGAATTAAAACACAATTAAAACACACTCGCCCTTCAAAAATCCAATCAAAACCCCATCAAAAACCCATCAAAATCACCCATCAAAAACCCCATCAAAAACCCATCAAAAACCCATCAAAATCACCCATCAAAATCCCATCAAAACCCCATCAAAACCCCCATCAAAAACCCATCAAAATCACCCATCAAAAACCCCATCAAAAAACCCCATCAAAAACCCATCAAAATAACCCATCAAAAACGTCGCTCGTCAAAAACCGTCAAAGCGCCCTTTCGTGCGTAAAATGTCCTCAAAGGGACGGTTCTTTTGAGGACATTAATTTTGAGACTTGTCCTCAAAGGGACGGTTCTTTTGAGGACAAATATTCATTAAATCATTTAGTGATTTTCCTAAAATTCTTATTTATAAAAACAAAAAGAGAACTCTTTAATAAACTGATTTAAAAATAGTTAAAACAATAATAGAGAACTTTTGACGGCCAAGGGATAACTTGATTAGTGTTTTGATTAATCTCGATTTTGAGATTTAAATTTGTCCTCAAAAGAACCGTCCCTTTGAGGACAAATGTATTAAAAAATCATAACTTTTTGGATGGTGGTTGCGAATGATAAAAAAGATGTTATATCTTTGCATGGAATTCAGACTCCCTGAGTTTTTTTGATTACTTATATTATAGAATTCAGACTCCTTGAGTTTTTTTGATTACTTATATTATAGAAATCAGACTCCTTGAGTTTTTTTTGATTATCAACATTAAATACTAATAACGACATGCCAAGAAAAATTAGAGAGCGCAGCAGTTCAGGCATTTATCACGTAATGCTGCGAGGCATCGACCGAAACGACATCTTCGTTGACGAGCAAGACTGCTTGAAGTTTGAGAAAATACTCAAAGGTTGCGTTGCGCCCACCGACACGACCGGCAAGCCGTTGCCTGCGGTATGCTACATTTACGCTTACTGCCTTATGAGCAACCACGTTCACTTGCTGATTGGCGAGTCCGGCAACACGATTGGCGAGGTGATGAAGCGCATCGGCATTTCATATGTGAGTTATTTCAATATGCGCCACAATCGTCTTGGCCCGCTATTTCAGGGACGTTTTCGGAGCGAACCGGTAAACGACTCGCGCTATTACTTCACATTGCTGCGTTATATTCATGAGAATCCCGTCGCTGCAGGCATTTGCAAAAAACCTGGTGACTATCGCTGGAGCAGTTGGCATGAATATGATAGGCCCAAGCCACTACCTGGTGGCATCTGCAGCACTTCTACGCCATTTTCGCCATTAAAATGGAAAGAACTAAGGCAACAAGTGCTGGAAAGCGCAACGCTGGCCAGTCCACCAGCAGTGGAGCGCTACCGAATGACCGACGAGCAAGCCAAGCAGGTGGTGTCGATAGCAAGTGCCAATGCTTCGATTGAAACAATAAAATCCCTGCCTCGGGGTCTCCGAAACACCATTATAGCCAAGGCATTAAGCCTTGGGGTGAGCATGCGGCAACTTGCGCGACTGACTGTTATTGACTATAAAACCATTCAACGCATAAAAATAAGTTATAATATCAGAAAATATTAACTCGATTATTTGTAGGCGGGGGTGAAAATGCATATCTTTGCGCGCAGTAAAAAACCATAAAACAGAATTATCATGACACTCAAGAGTATTTTTCCGAAAGGCCTGCTGATGAGCCTCATAGCGCTGCTTGTCGCTATCTATTCCACACCCGTCCTCGCGCAGGACTATGACGACCTCGACGACGACCTCGTCTACTCGATTGCGGCCTGCGGCAAAGTGAGTATCCATCAGAGCCCGTCGGCCGACTCACCCGTGGTGGGCGAGTTGCTCACCGGCGGCGCTGGCGCGACGCTCGACGACTTCGACAGCAACGGCATCTGGTACGAAGTGACTTACGGCGATATCACGGGCTACGTCAACGCCCTGTGCGTGTCGGGCGACCGCAACGACGAACGCGTGCCCAACGACAATGCCAATCGCACCACCTACTACGTGGTGGTTAATTCATACGACAGCCTCGAGGCCCTGAAAGCCGACCGTGGCAACAAGCCCGACGGCATCGACTGTTCGCCGGCGTTCAAGGGCGAGAAGGACGGCAAGACGGTATACAACCTGTGTGTCGGCATCTACTACAACCGCAAAGAGGCGGTCAAGGGTGCAAAAGAGTTGAAGGAATTCTTCGATTTCGACACTTGGGTTTGGGAAAGCAAGGGTCAGGCCGAATGCGTGGAGCGCCCCATAGGTTACAACGGCAAGCCGGTGCGCATCACGCCAGCCAAGTAAGCGCCTTTTTTCCAATCAATTACAAGATTTTTCGAGCGTTCGAGCATTTGAGCGTTCGCAAGATTGACACGCGCGGCTATCTCACACTTGGGGTGAGGTGGAGGCGCCCGCCTATTGTGAGCATACTCAGCGGTGTGGCGGCGGCGATTGCTGCCTCACCTTCCTCGGGTCGCACGATTTTATAGACTTTGGCGGTGAGGCTGTTGCGGTAACGGTTGAAATAAGGGTCGGAAGAGAAATACCACTTAATCTCCTTGATTTGCGGCATGGACTTCAGCGCGCGGTAAATGTCGAAGATGCGCGTTTTGGCGCACACCGTGATGCCGCGGGTGCCGTCGTCAAACTGTGAGATGGCAAAATAGTGCGGGCGAAGGGCCGTGCTGCGTGGCGACTCGTCGAAGGTGGTGCGCCGCGAGATGGTGATGTGCCTGCCAAAACGCTCGTTGATACTCGCCATCAGTTGCCTGAATATCTTGCCGTGAGCGCTGGTGTCGACCCAGCGATGGTGGGCGATGGTGTAGTGAATCATCTCGTGGATGATGGTATCCTCGAGTTCGGCCTGCGGCAAATCGAATGACACGCTGAAATCCAGGCTCAGCGGGGTGATCACCATCTTTCCGGCGACCATCTCGCGCAAATATCTGAATTTCCCCACATCGGTACGCGAGTTCACCAACCGCAGCGGCAACTGCGGCAACTCGTCACGAAAAATGGTCGTATTGTACTCGTTGAACTTAGCCTCAATGAAATCATGTGTAAACCTCACTGCGCTGTGTTATATAATTGGTTAACAACAATCTGCGCCACCTGCTCAAGGGCCTTACGGTCGACATCGTCGAAGGCATTGAGGTCGCGGCTGTCGATGTCGAGCACGGCACGCACCGTGCCCTCGGCGTCGATGAGCGGCACCACGATCTCGCTGCGCGACAGCGAACTGCATGCTATGTGTCCGGGGAAGGCATCCACATCGGGCACCACGATTGAGCGTCGTTGCTCCCATGCCGTGCCACACACGCCACGGCCGCGCTTGATGCGATAGCAGGCCACCGAGCCCTGGAACGGGCCAAGCAGCAGCGCGTCGCCCTCGACAAGGTAAAATCCGGTCCAGAAAAACCGCTCGCCCATAACCTCGTGAAGCAGGGCCGTGGTGTTGGCCAGCACACTCACCTGGCACGTCTCACCCTCGATGAGCCCCTGCAGGCGCGTCAACAAATCCTGATATTGGCTTTCTATACTCATAATGCTGAAATATTTTGCGCAAAAATAATGCTTTCTCCGAGAAAATGACGTAACTTTACACAGTTTTTTCAAGCAACGATTATGATACCGACACTCAACGCAAGCCAGCAGCGCGAATTGGAGAAGATGATGAGCGGCGAGATGTATGCCGCCAGCGATAACCACACGCTGCTCGACATCCTCGCCGCAACTCAAGAAAAGTGCTTCGCCCTCAACCAGTTGCCACCGAGCAAAGAGGTTGAGCGCAACGCCTTGTTACGCGAAATCATAGGGCGCACCGGCCAGCGGTTCAAGATTATCTCACCATTCTTTTGCGACTATGGGTTCAACATCGAGATTGGCGAGAATTTCTTCGCCAACACCAATCTGGTGATTCTCGATGAGGGCCGTGTGACCTTTGGCGACAACGTGTTCATTGCGCCAAACTGCGCCTTCTACACAGCCGGGCATCCGCTCGACGCCGTGGAGCGCAACGACGGCTTGCAGTATGCCCGCGGCATCACTGTGGGCAACGATGTGTGGATTGGCGGCAACGTTGTTGTGGTGCCTGGTGTGACCATTGGCGACGGCACAGTGATTGGTGCCGGCAGTGTTGTCACACACGACATCCCTGCCGGCGTACTTGCCGCCGGCAATCCCTGCCGCGTAATTCGCAAGATATAGCGCCAGGAGCCTTACTCCTCGCGGATCTTGTTTTCAGCAATAAAGCGTTTGAAAGTTTCCTCGTTGATCGAGGCCACCAGCCACGGATGCAGCACGATGTTGTCGGTGAGTCGCATCAAGTCTTTCACGGTGTTCATCACGCACACGTCGCCAGCGACGCCGCACACGTGCAGTTCAGCATTGGGTCCCCACTGCTTAAGCATCTGGGCAAAGCGGTCGGCATTGTCTTTGTTTTGCAGGAATGAATACTCCTCGCGGTGTGAGTCGGCCCCTTTCTCAAAGATGAAGAAGCGGTCTTGATAACAATCTTCGAGTGTGCGCATTACCGTGTTGTGAATCGACGCGCCATGGCTGTGTTGGGTGCAATGCTTGGGCCAGGTGCCCCCTTGGGCCTCAAATGAGCAATGGTCCTGGGGATGCCAGTCAAGCGTGCAAACAACAGCGGCAAATTTCTTCCGCTCACGCCTCAAGAAATCAGCAATGCTACGCGCCACACGCCTGCCACCCACTACTGGCAAGCGTCCCGACTCCAGAAAATCGTACTGGACATCAACAATGATGAGAATCTTGTTTTCCATTAGCAAATCAGTAGATTAAAGTTAATAGGCACAAAGATATAAAGATTTTTCAATATTTGCAATAGCCAGTTCGGTTTTCGACCATTCAAATCGAACTTTGGTACAAAATCAGTTACAACCTTATAGTTTCCGTCCCTATTTGCCACAGTGCGCCAAAAAATCCTGGCGATGGCTAAAAAATTAGCGGCACGCCCATCGACGTGTCGCTAATCAGTAAACTGTTATCTGTATTCAGAAATCTTGATAAATCACTTGCCGAGCAAGATATTTATCAGAGCGTTAAGGTCATTGCCATCGATGCCGCCTTGGCGGTCGACGTTGGCACGGTTGCCGTACTTCGCTGGTCGGCCAAGTCGCGACTTCCAACAGCACATCATCTTTTTCGCTCTCAAGAATAAAGAATAAAATTATGCATTTCTATCTTGAAAGTTTATTCGCTGGTGAAGGCTTTGCTGGTGCTCAGCAGTGTAACGCTTGCTGGCGTTCGTTGTTTAAGGCTGTTGGGGGGTAATCCTGCGGGGCTGGCGGCGGAACACTGCACTATGTAAGAAGGCTGGCGCAAAACCCGGTAATGGCTGAAAAAGTTCAAACAACAATTATGGAAATCTCAAAAATTTGTCCTCAAAGGGACGGTTCTTTTGAGGACATTAATTTTCAGACGTGTCCTCAAAGGGACGGTTCTTTTGAGGACAATTTATTCAGTCACTAACGAAGGTATCGATGGCTTTTATATTTTGTTGTTATTCACATAACTATTTATTATTGAGTTAGTTAATAAGACTATTTTAAAATGGAGGGCCATTAAATAATTAAATTTCGTATGCCGAAAAAATGATAGTTTTTGAAATTAAAATGTCCTCAAAAGAACCGTCCCTTTGAGGACAATTGTGCTTGTTAATGCTTCGCTGTTTTAGGCAGGGCGGGGCACCACTGTTTAAGGCTGCGCTGGGTAATGCTGTTTGTGGGCTTTTTTTGGAGTAGGGTTACGATTGCAGTAAATCTTTCGTTTGAACGGTAATGCTGTTTGTGGGCTTTTTTTGGAGTAGGGTTACGATTTTGAGAAACTCAAGGACATCCTTGCTAAGGCTGTTTGTGGGCTTTTTGGGGTGGGGTTACGATTTTGAGAAACTCAAGGACATCCTTGCTAATGCTGTTTGTGGGCTTTTTTTTGGAGTAGGGTTACGATTGCAATAAATCTCTCGTTTGAACGGTAATGCTGGTTTGTGGGCTTTTTTTTGGGTGGGGTTACGATATGTCGACAATTATTATTACTTTTGCACTCACAATACCGACACAGTATTAACACAAAAATAAAACTTATGAAAAAACTACTTTCAGCACTTTTGCTCGCCGCCATGCTGGTGGCCGCAAGCCAGCTCAACGCCGAGGAGCCGGTATATAAGACCTCCGACGACTCGAGCGACTTTGTCGTAATCACCGAAGTGGTTCCCGACGTGATTCTTGAAATTCGCTATTACTCGACTTATAACTTTGTTGGCGCCCGCATCGACGGTTATGAGGAGCCCGTCGCCCTGTTTACCCGTGAGGCTGCCGAGGCGCTTAAAGCCGTCAGCGACGACGTGAAGGCACAGGGTTACCGCCTGAAGATTTACGACAGTTATCGCCCGCAGATGGCTGTCGACCACTTTGTGCGCTGGGCCGAAGATCTGGAAGACAAGGCCATGAAGCCTTATTTCTATCCCCTCGAGGACAAGGAATTCCTCTTCGACAAGGGCTATATAGCCGCTCACAGCGGACACACGCGCGGCTCGACGGTCGACCTCACGCTCTTCGACATGGCCACCGGCAAGGAACTGGACATGGGCGGCACATTTGATTATTTCGGCATCATTTCGCACCCGTCTTACACCGAGACGCTCACCGAGCAGCAATTGGCCAACCGCATGATTCTTCGCAACGCCATGATGCGCCACGGCTTCAACCCCATCGTGGAAGAGTGGTGGCACTTCACGCTGAACAACGAGCCGTTCCCCGACACCTATTTCACCTTCCCCGTGCACTATCTCGGCCACAAGCCAGCCAAGCACGACTGCTGCCAGCCCAACGACTACGAAAAGGACATAATTGATATTCCCTGATTCAAGATATGAAACGATTAGTATTATTAGGGCTGACTATAGGGATGGCGATGTTGTGCGCCGCGCAGCAGGAGTTGAGCAGCCGTGCCGCCGGTGCACCACGCTTGAATATCGACGGCTCCGTGACCTTTACCATCGACGCCCCGGAGGCTCAGTGGGTGAAACTGCACCTCGACTACCAGCGCGACACGCTGATGAACCGCGACGCCAACGGCCGATGGACGTTTACCACGTCAGCACTCAAGCCCGACGTGTACCGCTATAACTACATCGTCGACGGCGTGAAGGTGCTCGACGTGAACAACGTGCACATGATGCGCGACGTGGCCACCGTGATGAATCTGCTCATCGTGCCGGGCGAGCAAAGCGACCTCTACACCGTGCACGACGTGCCGCATGGCACCGTGAGCGCCGTGTGGTACAACTCGCCCACCCTGGGCACCGACCGCCGCATGACCATCTACACCCCGCCGGGCTACGAGAACTCGCGTCAACGCTATCCCGTGCTCTATCTGCTGCACGGCACCGGCGGCGACGAGACAGCATGGCTTGAGCAGGGACGCACCGCACAGATTGTCGACAACCTCATTGCCAGCGGCCAGGCACAGCCCATGATTGTGGTCATGCCCAACGGCCACGTCGACGACCAGGCCGCCGTGGGCTTCACCTCGAAGGGTCTCGACACACCCACATTCAGCCACAGCCAGTGGATGGAAGGCTCGATGGAGCGCTCGTTCAGCGACATCACCAGTTATGTCGAGAAGAACTACCGCGTGAGCAACCTCAAGCGGCACCACGCCATTGCCGGCCTGTCGATGGGCGGTTTCCACGCGCTCTACATCAGCGCCAACAATCCCAGCGAATATGGCTACGTGGGCCTGTTCTCGGCGGCAATCTCGTCGCGTTCCGACAGCGAGTGCGACCTGTATAAAGACATCGAGCAAAAACTGAAACAGCAATTCCGGCAGCGCGTGAGCCTCTACTGGATAGGCATCGGCAAGGATGACTTCCTGCGCGAGGACAACCAGCGATTCACCGACATGCTCGACCGCAACCGCCTGCGCTACACCTTCTACGAGAGCGAAGGAGGCCACGAGTGGCGCAACTGGCGACTCTACCTCACACAATTCGTCCCCTTGCTGTTCAAGTGACACAATGGCATTGAGTTACCTGCAAATCGAGGACCTCACCAAGTCGTTTGGAGCCGACGTGCTTTTTGAGCACATCGGCTTCGGCGTCATGGAGGGCGAGAAGATTGGGCTAATCGCCAAAAACGGCACGGGCAAGTCGACCCTGCTCAACATCATCGCCGGGGCCGACACGCCCGACAGCGGCACCATCACCTTCCGCAACGACCTGCGCGTGGGTTACCTGCCGCAAAGCCCCAGTTATCCCGGCGGCACCACAGTGATGGATGCGTGCCTGAGCGGCGACACCAAGGAGTCGCGTGCCGTGAGGGCCTACGAGCGCGCCATCAAGCGTGGCGACGGCGACGCCACCACAGCGGCCATCCAAGCCATGGACAACGCCGCGGCATGGGACTACGAGGATCGCTTCAAGCAGATTCTCACCATGCTCAAGATCACCGACTACGAGCAGCGCATCGAGCAGTTGTCGGGCGGACAAATCAAGCGCGTGGCATTGGCTCACATCCTCATCGACGAGCCGCAATTTCTCATCCTCGACGAGCCCACCAACCACCTCGACATCGACATGATTGAGTGGCTCGAGAACTACCTCAAGCGCAGCCACATCACCCTGCTCATGGTCACACACGACCGCTATTTCCTCGATAACATCTGCAACAAAATCCTGGAACTCGACCAGCAGGGCATCTATGCCTATCAGGGCAACTACAACTACTACCTGGAGAAGCGCGCCGAGCGCATCGAGGCCGAGAACGCCGCCGTGGAGCGCGCCCGCAACCTGCTGCGCACCGAACTCGACTGGATGCGCCGTCAGCCACAGGCGCGAGCCCACAAGGCGCAATACCGCATCGACGCCTTCTACGACCTCAAGGAGCGTGCCACGCGGCGCTACGACGCCGGCGACGTGCAACTGGAGGTGAACAGTACCTACATCGGCAACAAAATTTTCACCGCTCACGATGTGAGTTTTGCCTGGGGCGACAAGGTGATCCTCGACTCGCTCCAGTACACCTTTGCCCGCTATGAGAAACTGGGCATCGTTGGCGACAACGGCGTGGGCAAGACCACGTTCATACGCTTGTTGCTGGGTGAGTTACAGCCCACCAGCGGACACTTCGACGTGGGCACGACGGTGCGCTTTGGCTATTACAGCCAGCAGGGCATCGAGTTCGACGAGACCAAGCGCGTGATTGATGCCGCGCGCGACATTGCCGAGGTGATTTACTTCGACGAGAAGCACCAATACACCGCCGCGCAATTTCTCAACAAATTCCTATTCACGGCTCGCGACCAGCAGAAACTCATCGCCAAACTCAGCGGCGGCGAGCGCCGACGGCTCTATCTGGCCACCGTGCTTATGCGCAAGCCCAACTTCCTCATCCTCGACGAGCCCACCAACGACCTCGACATCGCCACGCTCGCCATCCTCGAGGACTACCTGGCAAACTTCAAGGGCTGCGTGATTATCGTGAGCCATGACCGCTACTTCATGGACCGCACTGTGGACCACACGTGGGTGTTCACCGGTGACGGCCACATCAAGGACTTCCCCGGCAACTACAGCGAGTATCGCGCCTGGAAAGACTATCACGACCGCCAGGCCGCCGAGCAGGCCCGCGCCCAGGCCAAGCCTCAAGAGAAAAAGAACTACAACACTCGCGACCGGAGCAACCGCCTCACGTTCAAGGAGCGCCAAGAACTCGAGCAACTCAACCAGCGCCTCGAGCAACTCAACCAAGAAAAGGCCGACCTCGACGCCCTCTTCGCCAGCGGACAGACCATCGACGACGTGGCAGCCAAAGCCGCTCGTTACGAAGCCGTTAAACAAGAAATCGACACCGCCGAAATGCGGTGGCTTGAACTCAGCGAGAAGCAAAACTAATATTGGCACACTTATTGCACAAGACGACTCATGCTTAAATATTTATTCACTTTTTTGGTAATTCTTACCACTGCGCAAGCAATGGCAAAAACGGCTTCTGAAATCAGAATAGTGGTGGCGAGCGACACCCACCTGATGGCGCCCGAACTGGTAATCTCAGGCGGAGCGGCTATCGACAACTATGTGGCTCGCGATATGCGCATGATTGCTCTCAGCGACGACATCATGGGCGCATGGGTGCAAGACGTCATCGCACGGCATCCGCAACTGGTGCTGCTCACCGGCGACCTCACCAAGGACGGCGAGCGCGCCAGCCATCAGCGCATGGCCGGGCATCTGTCGCATCTTGAGCAAGCGGGCATCAAAGTGCTGGTGATTCCTGGAAACCACGACATCAGCAACCCCAATGCTGTGCTTTTCGACGGCGCAAGCATTCGACCGGCTCCCACCGTCACCCGCGACGAGTTTGCCTCGATTTACGCCGACTATGGCTACCGCGGCACCTTGCGCGACACCGCGTCGCTGAGTTATGTCGCCGAGCCGGTCGATGGACTGGTGGTCATCGGCATCGACTCGAACCTCGACCGCGACAACCGGCTTACCGCACGAGGCGACTCGGCCGACGTGTACCATAACGGCGGCCGCGTGGCGGCATCGACGCTGCAATGGATTGCCGACCGCGCTGGCGAGGCGCACGCCCAGGGCAAGCAGGTGATGGCCATGATGCACCACCACGCGGTGGAGCACTTCGACGGCGAGCAGTCGCTGCTGCCGCGCTATGTGGTCGAGAATGCCAACGTGCTGCGCTCATCGCTCATGGCAAGCGGTGTGCACAACATCTTCACCGGGCATCTGCACGTTAGCGACGTGGCGCGGCACATTGCCGACGGCGACTCAATTACCGAGGTGGCCACAGGGTCGCTGATCACCTACCCCTTTGCTTACCGCGAAATCAACGTCGCGCCGACTGGCCAGGTCACCATCACCACTCATCAACTGAGCGCCAGCACACTCGCGCCCGACCTGCAGGCCCTGGGCCGTGAAAAAATCAATCGGGCGGCGCCCCACGTCATCGACATGGTGGCTAACCGCCTGTGGAAAAAGTTGGGCCAGAACGGCGCAAAAATTGCATCGCAACTTTCGCTCATGGGGCAAGGCAACGCGTCGCTGCCGGCCGACGAGGCCTCACTGCGCAAGATGCTGCACCAGCACTTCGGCGACATTGCCAGCGGGGCACTGTTGGCCTTCTGCAACGGCAATGAAAACGGCGACATCGTGGCACAGTCGCAGCAGCGCGTAAACGACCTGATAGCGCACGTGCTGCCCAATGCCGACGACAATGTGCGCAACTTCCTGTGCAGCGCGCTGTGGGAGCGCGTCGAGCCCATGGTTCGCAGCCTCCTCGAGGACAAAAACCAGGTGGGCACCCCAGCCGAGCGCACCGTCGACGACCTCACCCCCACCCCCTTCACCCTTTAATCCCCGCAATAGCAACTATAGCATTAATAGCAACCATAGTTTCTATAGTTGCTATTGATGCGATTTTGTGGTGGTCTAAAGACACCAAAAGCCCCCGGGACGATGGTCCTGGAGGCTATAAGGTGTTTTATTAAAAAAGTCAGTTAACGTTGCGTTTGAAGCATGTTTTATTACCAAATTCGCTTGTTTGACTCGACAAAAATGCAAAAGTTTAAACAAAGCGCAAACTTTAACACTCTTTTACACTTTTGTCGCTTTTTCTGGTCAATTTCAGGTCAACCGAAGAGGTGGCGAAAGGCCTCGTCGACGCGGCTAACTTCCACAATATCAATCGAACGGCCAGCGATGTCAACGCCCTTGAGGTTGTGGGCCGGAACTATGATTTGTTTAAACCCCAATTTCTCGGCCTCGCCGATGCGTTGCTCCAAGCGCGTGACCTGACGGATTTCGCCGCTCAGCCCCACCTCGCCGGTGAAGCACACGTCGTGCCCGAGCGCCATGTCGACGTTGCTCGAGAGGATAGCGCACGTCACTGCCAGATCGAGCGCCGGGTCGCTGACCTTGAGGCCACCGGCAATGTTTAGGAACACGTCCTTTTGCGCCAACTTAAAGCCCACGCGCTTCTCGAGCACCGCCAGCAGCATGTTCATGCGACGCTGGTCGAAGCCGGTGACCGAGCGCTGCGCCGTGCCGTAGGCAGCGGTGCTCACCAGCGCCTGCACCTCGATGAGCAGCGGGCGCGAGCCGTCGAGCGTCACGCCAATCGCCGTGCCCGACAGCGACTCGTCGCCCAGCGAAATCAGCATCTCGCTGGGATTGACAACCTCGCGCAGGCCCTCTTGCTTCATCTCGTAGATGCCAATCTCGCTGGTGCTGCCAAAGCGGTTCTTGATCGACCGCAGGATGCGGTACATGTGGTTGCGGTCGCCCTCGAATTGCAGCACGGCGTCGACGATATGCTCCAGCACCTTGGGGCCGGCGATGCTGCCCTCCTTGTTGATGTGGCCGATGAGGATAACCGGCGTAGCCGTCTCCTTGGCATAGCGCAGAAACGCCGCGGCGCACTCGCGCACCTGCGTCACGCTGCCCGGCGCACTCTCCAGTTCGTCGCTGGCAATGGTCTGGATTGAGTCGACGATAATCAGGTCAGGCTTATGGGCGTGGATGCTGGCAAAGATGTTCTCCAGCCCGGTCTCGCACAGCAGGTAGCACTCGCAGTCCATGTTGCCGCCTGCGATGCGGTCGGCACGCATGCGCAACTGTTGCGGACTCTCCTCGCCCGATACGTAGAGCACACGGCGCGAGCGTATGCGCAGCACATTCTGCAGCACCAGCGTACTCTTGCCGATGCCCGGCTCGCCGCCGATGAGCACGATGCTGCCCGGCACCAGTCCGCCACCCAGCACACGGTTCAGTTCGGCGCTGGGGAGTTTGATGCGCGGACTCTCCTCGGCCTTGATTTCCGAGATTTTCACCGGGGTGGCCGCCTCGCGGGAGTTAGTGGCACCCTTCCACTCGCCACAGCCCGGGCAACGACCCACCCACTTGGGCGACTCGGTGCCGCACTGCTTGCAGTAATAAACTGTCTTAGAAGTCTTTGCCATCAATATAATTCTTATTATCAGTATCCAATGTAACGAAACGACTATATATTGTCTGCAAATATCGCTATTTTTCTGCTTCTGCCCAAAAAAAATACAAAAAAAGCCATCCATCTTTCAGATTTTCAAAAAATATAGTTATCTTTGCAACAAATTCGGAAACATTTGTTGCAGAGGCAACAAACCCGATGACATAATATGTGGTGTTATTGACATCTACTTCTTTATCCGAAATTCTCGCAAAATTTCTAGTCGTGAAGAAGATGGCATTAGCACCTGCACTGATTGCTTACGGTCGTTCCGTGATGGAACTCCATATAGCATTATTTGGTGTGGGGCTATTGTTTTATTCACGACTAAGGTTTGCGAGAAGCCTGGATAAAGGATAAGACAAAATAAGCTCTCACACCATTTGTTTTACTAAATAACGACAATAGAGAGCAACTGTCGTAAATAGGAGAATACGCCTATGGTAAAAAATGATTAAAAAGAACATGAGGAAGGAATTTTTTATATCACATCAGAAAACTATCTGCTAAATGATTGAATGGTGGTGTGATTTCAAATTGTCAAATAACAGCAATTAAATCTAAAACAAAAATGAAAAAATTATTATTTATTGTAGTATCTACACTTATATTTTGCCCCATTGCCTTGGGGCAAATAAGCATAAATTTATTCCGTCAGTACACGGGGATTGATGTATTTACCCAACAGGAGTTTATCGAGGCTGGTTTACAATCTTCAAACATGTCAAATATGTCTCAAGAAGAGGCAATAGCAACATTACAAGAGTACTATCGTGAAGGTTTGAGGCAGAGTACAGAAGCAAAGGTTGAAGAACTGAAGCAATTTAAACTTCTTGTTGATGAAATCAATCGACAGAAAAGGAATGCTCTTTTTGGTAATCTAGCACAAGTTGGACTTGCTATGCTTGGCGGGGTATCAGAAGGCGTAGCTGAAGCCCGCGCAGAGAAAGAAAATGAACAACAAAGAGAACTTGAACAACGGCAATATCAACAACAGCAGGAGCAGCAGTGGGCATCACAACAAAATTCAAACCCCACCTCTCAGAACTATAACTCTGGCAACAATAGTTATCTGCAGCAACAACAGTATGAACAGCAAAAAGCGGCAATACGACAGCAAGTTGAAAAAGAATACCCAATGACATCGTCTAATGCAAGTACCTACGGAAGAGTTGTTGAGCTGGAAGTTCAGAGAAGAATGTCAGCTGGCTCAGTTTCTTCAGTAAATGGAAGTAATGTATCTCAATCCAGGACCAGTAGTCGTAAAGTAAGTGGCACTCTTTATTACACTGTAGATGGGACAGAGTACACAGAATCCATCATGCTCAACGTTTCAGATGAAGGTAATCGAAAATATGTCTCGTCATATCAGTTACCCAAACGCCTATCAAATTCTGTAAGCCCTGATGGTGATGTGGTCCCTGTGGGCAACTATGCTGAAGAAACAAGTTTCAATATTGATGGTTTTAAAGCTAATAACCATCAATGGAAAATCCAAGTGGCATTAGACAGAGAAGCTCTCCGCACAAGTTTCGCATATATTTATTTCTAAGAATTAAGTGTTATGAAAAAGATTATAATAATGGCTTTTAGCCTAGTTTCAGTTTTTTGTTATGCACAAAAAGTGACAACAAATAAAATAGAGAACGGGGTAGAGTTCTTCGCCACAGATTATAAAGACATGAAATTCGCCGATGATGTATCTTATTCTTTGCAGTTATTCACCGACGGTCAACAATCTGAATACTTTGTCATTTTGTGCTCAGAAGAAAATAAGGTTCATTCATTCCCTGAGGATGCTAAATTATTATTAAAGACCAAGAAAGATGAAACTATTGAGTTAGTTTCACTTTTTAGTTCTATTGTTGAAACGGCTGAAAATGAATACCAGCCTACTGCGTATTTCCCAATCTCAGAAAGGGATTTGCAAGCCACTTTTGACGGCATTGTTAAAGTAAGACTTGAAATGTTGTCTATTGATAAGGATGGGGCTGTTTTCACTGATGTCCGTGATAACAAGAAAGATATGGGTAAAGACCTTAAAAAAATGTATGAAGCAATTCAAAAGCAAATAGAGAAGAATAAAGAAATCAGAGCAAAAGACACCAAAGCGACAGAACGTGGTGGCAGCATTTCTGAAGACTTCTAATAATAACGTTGAGGCTCTTCAACTATAATTGCTCCCATTCATATTACCAAGATTGTTCATTATTAGACTATTCTTGTTCTAATTATTCTGAAGGAAGATATAGGCAGTTCATTTAACCCATATACTCACTTCCACTATTTTTCCAACAGTGAGGCAAACATTGTAAATATTCGCCTCACTGTTTGCTATTTGATTTCTGTTGGGTTAATGACAATAAACGTTTGTGTATTGTAATGCGCTGGTGGTTCCACTCGCCACAGCCCGGGCAACGACCCACCCACTTGGGCGACTCGGTGCCGCACTGCTTGCAGTAATAAACTGTCTTAGAAGTCTTTGCCATCAATCTAAAATCTAAAATCTATAATCTATAATCTACTTAAGCGACTCGCGCAGCAACTCGCTTAACGTTATCGCGGCTGCCACACCCACGTTGAGCGACTCGCTGGTGCGACCCTTGTGCGGCGCGGCGGGGATGAGCAGGCGGTGGGTGGCTTTCTCGGCCACCTGTGCCGTGATGCCCTGGCCCTCGTTGCCAAAAATCACAAAGCCGCGTGGCTCGAGGTTGGCGCGGTAGATATTCTCGCCGTCGAGGAAGGTGCCGTAGGCCGGCAAGTCGCTGTAGTCATCGAGCAAGTCCTCCAGGTCGACGTAGTGCACCATCACGCGTGCTATGGCACCCATGGTGGCCTGCACCACCTTGTGGTTATACACATCCACCGTGGTGCGGCTGGCGAAGATGTTGTGAATGCCGTACCAATCGGCGAGGCGCATAATAGTGCCCAGGTTGCCCGGGTCCTGCACGTTGTCGAGCACGATGTTCAGGCCGGCACGCACATCAGCATCGGTGAAGGAGCGCTGCGGTATCTCGTACACGGCAATCACGTCGCTGGGATTGTCGAATTGCGACATGCGCGCCATTTCGCGCTTGGGGGTAATCACCACCTTGTCGTAGTGCTCGGCGGTGCCCATCTGCTCGTACCACGAGCGCGTGGCGATGAGCCAACGGCAGTTGAACGCGTGCCACGTGTCGCGCACGCACTTGGTGCCCTCGGCGACAAACAGGCCCTCGGCATCGCGATGCTTCTTCGATGCCAAAGTGCGCACCGTCTTTATTATTCCATTATTTATGTCAATCATAATCAGTAAACTAAAGAATTCAGCATAGATTTTGCAGTGACAGAGCAACTGCGTTCATTTATTTAGTAACTGGGGACGTCGCGGCGGCAGATGTCGACAAAGTTGCAATACTTGCAGTTGTCGTTCTTGGTGTGTTGCGTCATTGTTGCCTCGTGCGAGGTGAGTTCCTTCACAAGCGTGCCCATCTGCTTCAAAAATTCTTGGTTAAGTTCGCCGGTGCGCTCCAGCAGCACCTGGCTGCCGCTCTTCGTCACGCCGGTTTCCTCCATTTCCTTGATTTTGTAGATTACCGGCTCGATAACCTCTTGCTGGGCGCTGGGCTCGCTCCACCAAGCGTTGCAGTAGAGCAGCAACTGCAGCACGGCATGGCGGCGATTGCTGTATGACGCTTGCGAATCGAAGCACTCACTCAAATCTTTAAAGTCCGTTTTATCACCGCCAGTTTTGTAGTCGACGATGCGCAGGCGGCCGTCGATGCGGTCCACACGGTCGGGCTTGAACTGGAAGTTGAACTTCGTGCCGTCGGCATCCACCACCACATGGTGCGTCTTCTCGCACTCCACAATCTCGAAATATTTGTCGGCACTGCGCTCAAGCAACTGGATGTCGTAGCGGAGCACGTTTCGCACAAAGGTGGCGATTGTCTCGCTCTCGATATATGCCTCGCCCTCAAGCGGCGCGTCGTGGTTGGCGATGCACAGGTAGGTCTTGTTGATGTTTCGCGCTATGGCCTGGCGCATGCGGTTCTTCTCGAACTCTTCGATCATCTCCTTGCTCACGCGATATGTGCCCTCACGCTCCTGGCCGTTCACATTGGGGTAATACAGTTCTTGCAGCGTATCGTGGACGATGGTGCCAAAGGTGCCGTTGTCCATAAACTCGCTGGTGTCGCTGTCGTTGTCCAGGTGCTCGATGTGATGCAGATAGAAGCGCAACTGGCAACTCAGGTACTCGTTGATAGAACTTGCCGAGAGTTCCACTCCGCTGCGGGGCTGCAGATAGCCGTCGACCATGGCGTCAGTCTTCTCAACCTCGATAGTGAGCGACTGCGCGGCATTGACGGTGGCCTGTGCGATGAGGCGAGTCACCGGGCATTTATACAGTTTTTGCAACTGCTCGATGAAGTGCGACGGCTCGCCGCTGGCAGCCGCCGTGTCCTGGCCATTGTAAATCATGGTTACCGTGCGGGCACGCGTAATCAGGCGATAGAACTGATAGGTTGCCTCGGCCTCCTGCTCGGCACTGCACGGCATCAGCGAGGCGCGACGCAAGTCGGCCGGGATAAACGAACTCGCCACCGACCGCGCTGGGTAAGTGCCCTCGTTGGCCGACAGGATAATCACATGGTCGAAATCGAGGCAGCGCGCCTCGAGCACACCCATGATTTGCAGGCCCTCGAGTGGCTCGCCAGTGAACGGTATCGAGCCTGACGACGACAGGCGGTCGATGAGGTAGAACACGCTGTCGTCGCCCAGCGGCAGGTCATAGTCGACGATGAGTTGGGCAATTTGCTCCAGCACATCGGCATATTGCGTGGTGAATGCCTCGGTAAGCGACAAGGTGATTACGTCCTGGTCGGGAGCGGCGTTGTCGGCGTCGGGGGCCGGCACGGTCCCACCGATTTTCAGTGCGAAGTCACGCAGGCGCTCGATGAAGGCCAGCACGTCGGCCGTCGAACGGGTGTCGGCCAGCGGAAGCATCACCTGCTCGAGCGCCGTGCCGGCAAAGGCCTGCTGGGCGATGTTGAACGTATTGCTCTCGTCGATGGCATTGTTCAGGTGCAGCACGTCGGTGGTGAAAGCGCTCTTCACCAGCGGGTGCGACAGGATGTCTTTCACGTCCTCGCGATAGTAGTACCACAGGCCGTCGCGCTGGTTGTGCGTGGCCTGGCGGTGCGCACGAGCAATGATGTGCACGAGCGACACGATGGCCGAGTTGCGTAGCGAGTAGCCCATGGTCACATTTAGGGCTTTCACCTGCTCGGGCACCGAGTTGAGCAGCGGTATGAGCAGATTCTCATCAGGCACTATGACGGCAGTCTTTATGGCGTCGGCAGCAACGATGTTGCCAGTGTTCTCATCAACTTTGATGTCGCCGCTCTGAATCATATTCAGCACGGGTTGGAACGCCCACTTGGCCTGTGCGGTAAACCCCGGCACCTCCACGGCCGTGATGCGCTGTGTGCCGGCTTGCACGCTGGCAAGATCCAAATCCTCGGGCATGGGGAACTGGCTGTGCAGGCTGTGGATGAAGCGGCCGCCAGAGTTTGCCTCGTCGTCCATATATGGCGACACATCGTCCCACCAAAACTCGGCCACGCCACGCTGCTGAAGCAGTTTGAAGAGTTGCTGCTCGCTCACCGTGAGCCAGCCAAAGCCCACAAACACCACCTTGTCGAAGCCAAACGGCACCGAGTCACGAACGCTGTTCACAGCCAGCCGGTGTATCATGCCCAACGTGGCTTGGCCGCGCTCGGTGAGTGTGGCGTGGAAGTTGTCGTAGAGTTGGTTAAGACGCTCCCACAGGTCGAAATAGTCGCGCTCCAAGCCCTCGTGATTCTCACTGCTGGCATGTTTCCAGAAGCGCTCGGTCTTCGGGGCGTTGGAGCCCTCAACATTGAAGATGCGCGAAATCTCGCGGCGCAAATCATCGTCGAGATAGTCGGTAGAGATATGTCGCAGGTCCGACACGTTGGTATACAGTTTCTTGGCATCGACGAGGTTCTTGTCGATATCGTTGAAATCGTTGAGAATCACGTTGCCCCAAAACATAAATCGCTCAATGCCGGCGGCCTGGTCGCCAAACAACTTGGCATACTCCTGATAGAGCACAATCAGGCCCTCGAGCGGTGTGATGGGCACGCGGTCGGTGAGGTCAAAGAGAAAGTCGGTAATCGACTGGATGTTAGGCATGAGCAGCGTGCTGGTGGCACGCTCTTGCAGCGTCTTTGCAAAGAATTGCGCGCTACGGTTGTTAGGGAACACAAAGCAGTAGTCCTCGAGATTCTCCCGCGACAAGTAGTGCTGTGCAATTTGGGTCAGAAACATAGTCGATTTTTTAAGTTTTAATAAGTATTGTAATGCGCACCGCCAGGTCGAAGAGGATGATGTTGGCGTTGCCGTTGCCCTGGATGTCGCTCTCGGCGCGCGAAAACTCGGCCAGCATGCGCTCCACGTTCTGCTCGTTGATATATGGGGCAAAACGCGTCGAGAATTGCTGCTCCTCGCGCGTGAGATAGTTGAGCGACGGCACGTGCAGATTGTACACGAAATTTTCACGCACCTGACGCGTGCAATAGGCCAAGAAGCGGCGCGACTTCTCGCGCTTGAAGGCGGCGATGCCCTCGCTCCACGCCTTCAGCGACACCAAGTCGCGAACGTAGGCCAGGCGCATCAGCGACACAAACTGCTCGTGAAACTCATGCTGCTCGTTGTCCTGTTCGAGGGCACGCTCAGCGAGCGGCACATTGCCGTCGGCAGGAGCGGCCAACGCAAGGGCGTCCTGGGGGTCGATGCCGTAGCGCGACACCAGGTAGTCGGCAACCACGGCGGTCGACGGCTTGCTCAACTCGATGCGCTGGGTGCGCGAGAAGATGGTGGGCAGGATCTCGCTTGCGTCGTCGCTCACCAAGATAAACTTGCAGTCGGCCGAAGGCTCCTCGAGAATTTTCAGCAACTTGTTGGCGCACTCGGTATTCATCTTCTCGGGTAACCAGATGATAAAAACCTTGTAGCGCGAGGTGAACGACGTCAGGTTGGCCTTGCGCAAGATGGCGTTGCTGTCGTTGGCATAGATTTGCGGCTGCTTGTTGTCGACACGCAATGTCTTGAGCCAACGCTCATAACTCTCCACCTGCTCGTTGTCGCGCAAAAACTCCTGCCACTCGGGCAGGAAGTCCTCGCACACGCTCGACTCGGCCTTTTTGGCGTACGGGTAAATGAAAAACGTGTCGGTGTTGTTGAAACTCTGGTGCTGCTTGCACGCCGGGCACACACCGCACGGCTCGCCGTCGGTGTGATTGGTGCAGTGCAGATATTGCGCCATGGTGCGGGCCAGCGCCAACTTTGGCACACCCACCGGCCCATGCAGCAGCAGGGCATGCGGCAGGCGGTCGGTGTCAATCAACCTGCGCACTCGCTCCACAGCGCGCTCATTCCCAATAATATCGCTAAATCTCATCGCAGTCAAGATTTTAGTACAACGCCCGAGCAACGTCGCCCCAGCAGTCGTGACCACAAAGTTACAAATAAAATCCCATTGCCACAACCACCACCCAACATTTTTGCCCCCACCCCACAACTGGTTAGCACCACTAACCACTTCAAAGCAGCCAAAAGCGGGTCAAAAAATGCAGTTTTGGCGGTTTATTGTGGATTTTTCGCCAAAAGTGGGTTAAAAAAAGCAGTTTTGGCGGATTATCATGGATTTTTCGCCAAAAGTGGGTCAAAAAATGCAGTTTTGGCGGATTATCGTGGATTTTTCGCCAAAAGTGGGTCCTTGCTCGTATGGTGGAGTGCGCTTTCGCGCAGTAATTCTTACAAGACCCTCTCAAAATCCCACAAAATGATTAATGGGCAATTAATGTTAAATCATCCCGAAAGCCTCAACAAAATGACTGCCGAGACCGACCCTGTAGCGTCGGACATGTCGGACCTGTCTTACTTGTCAGACTTGTCTGATCTGTCTGACTTGTCGGACCTGTCCGACGTTTCAAAAGCGATGGGTGGCTGGGGGGGGCGATGGCTGTGATTTGGACTGAATGAGGGTGCTTTTAAGGGCAAGAGTTCGGGTGTTTCGCTACTTTTAACACGGCAATTTCATTTAAAAAAGTTTTTGAAGGCGAAAGATGGGTCATTTTTTATAGAAAATCACTAAATTTGCACGCAGCGATGCGGAAGCACCGCC
>CACYRK010000044.1 GCA_902776835.1 uncultured Bacteroidales bacterium | reverse complement strand
TCGCCATCGCCTTCAACATCAAGAAAATGGCCGCAAAAATCGCAAAACCGGCCTGAAAAGGCGAAAATACACCCAATTTCTGCCATTTTGCCGTCACAGTTCATTTTTTACTCCCTGAGAATCGAATATCCTGGCAAAACACAGAAAAATCAACCGCCTGAAAAATATCGCATTCTCAGGCGGTTGATTAGCAAAGAGGGTGAGCCATAACTGAATTATGACACACCCTCCTACCACGTAATGAGGATTGACTTTTTATTCGTTGATTACTAACCGTATATTAAATTGAAAGAATGTACTCTTTAATTATTGAATTGTGCCGCCCTTGAGGAGATACAGATTCAGGATGTTACTGAAGTCCTTGAGTTGCTTGTCGGTGAGCAACTTGATGTGCTGCATGCCGCCTGCGCCCAGCAAGTACATGCGAGCCCACTGGCAGTGCGAGAGGGCGTAAATCATGTCGCGGTCGGCCATCTTCAGCGGCTCATCGCAGTTCTCCCAAATCATGCGGCCCGAGCCCTTGCCACGCTGTGTCGAGGCTGGCTTGAAGTGATACTCCCAACCATCAGCAATAATCATCAGTTCATAGAAGTTCAGGGGGTCGTCGGCATAGTATTGCACCCTGAGTCGCAACGGATTCACCGTGCCATCGGCATTCTCGGTAAAGTAGGCAAAGAACTCGTTCTCAGTGTTTTCCATCAAGACGGCGCGAGGCATGTAGCGACCACCACTCACAGCCACGTTGGGCATGAGGGTCGAGGCGTCGACGGTAATCGAGTCGTCCTTCCACTCGATGCGGGTGGGCTCTTCGGGCTCGACGTAGATTTGCTCGAGCGAATAGTCTTGGTTGAGCAGCGAGTCGAGGTTGACCTTGTTCTGGTCCTCGTGGTGATGTGCGGCTTGTGCGACCACCGAACCCTGCGGGACGACCACCTGGCCACAGCACACGCATGGTCCGGGATGGGTGCAGGTGCAGTTCGGGTTACCCATAAACATTGATGCACAACTCGTTGCGCCCGTGAGCAACAACAAGCCGCATGCTATCATTGTAAGTTGAATGATGTGATTTCTTCTCATTTCCTTTGTCCTGTTTGCGATTTTGGGACAAAGGTACAAACAAGATTTTAATTTACAAAATTAAATTCAAAATTTAAATTTATAAATTTATTTAAAATTGCAAATCAGTTGATTCTGCCGCCCGACAGCAGGTAGAGATTTAGCATGGTTCGCATGTCGGTGAGTTGGTCTTCGCTGAGCATTTTCACATGGTCGATGCCGTTGGCACCCTTCATGGTCATGCGCGCCCAGTTGCAGTGAGTGAGGGCGTAAACGAGGTCGCGGTCGGCGGCGATGAGGGCATCGTCGCTCACCTCCCAGTACATGCGTCCGCGTGCTCCGCGGCGGGTGTTCGACGGATGGAAGACGTATTCAAAGCCGTCGATGTAGAAGACTATCTTGTCGTAGTTCAGCGGGTCGTCGGCGTAATACTGTATGCGCAGATGCAGCGACTGTGGCTCGCCGGCCGACTCCTGATAGTAGAAATAGATGGCATTCTCGGTGTGATTCATCGACACCTTCGAGGGCAGGAAGCGCTGCACGCCAGTCGACGGGTTGTCGCTGGTCACCTGACGGAGCAGCGAACTGCGGTTGCCGTCAATGCGCTCGTCGACCCAGCGGTAAGGCTCGGCAGCGGGCGGCAGTTCGTCGGGGTCGGCCACGATTTCGCGTATCGTGTAGTCCTGGTTGAGCAGCGAGTCGAGGTATGCATGATGTGCGTCGAGGTCGTCACTGTTCTTGCCGCCCTTTTTTCCGGTGGCGGGGCGTGCTGTGCCTTGCTGCTTCTCGCGCTCGAGGCGCTCCTGCTCTTGCTGGTAAGCCTTCATGGCCTTTTCGCGCTCACGCTCGGGATGCAGGCGGCGAATGGGGCGGCGGATGCTCTCGTCGTAGTCTTCCTCGTAGGTCTGGGCGCTGGCTATCGGGGTCACGGCCACGGCTATCAGCGCCATTAATATATAAATAAGGTGTCGTTTCATCACTGCAAAATTAACTATGTTGCTCGTAATAAACAACGTCTGTTTTGAATTATTTGGAAAACCGCCACAATAACGCGCAAAATATACACATTATTAACAAAACACGCCGCACCACCCCACCCCGCCAGAAACCGAGTACACCACCACTAAATCAATCTTTCAAAAGCAACGCGAGTGCCGATAGCGTAGTTCGCGGCTTTGCCTCGAAACCGAGCGAAGCCGCAACAAGAATGGAGCGGCAAATGTTAAATAATAGCGGCAAAAAAGCCATCAAAAGAACCGTCCCCTTTGATGACTTTTTGGCTAATTATTTGATTTTTAGTGATTTTGATTGTGAATAGATGTTAATAAAACACCATCAGAAGAACCGTCCCCTTTGATGGCTTTTTGGGTTAGAATGCGACTTGGATTTGGGTGAGGATGGCGTGATCGGGGTCGCCAAACTCGCGGTCGGTGTAACTGTAAGCGGCCTGGATGCGGCACTTGGGATAGAACCAGTACTGCAGTCCGGCTTGCAGGCGGTTGACTTCCTGGGGCTCGTCGCCTTCGAGGTGGTCAAACGAAGCGACAATGTCGAGGTTTTTCACCACATTGTTAACCTGGACGGTTATGTATCCGCCATTGCTGTCATTATCACCGTTGTTGCCCCACATATACTCGGCGCGAGCATTCACGGGCTTGGTCTTGAGTTGTGCGCTGGCGGCAAAGCGGTTGCGGCTGAAGCGGCCATCGCTGTGTGCGCCACTCACCCAATAGTCGCTGTGGCATTTGCCTTGGCCAATAATCATCGAGCCGCCCACGTCAAGGCCGGCAAGGGGATGGAAGGTGAGGCGTGCCACGACGTCTTTCCACGAGTTGTCGTCGCGCCTGTTGCGGCCGGCGCCGTTCATCACGGCCAGGTCGTAACTGGCGATGCCTTTCGGCAGGTCGCCATACACGTTGATACCGATGTCGCGGCCGGCGCCACCAGGCATCATCATCGGGTCGCTGCCGCAAATCATCCAACTTCCGGCAAGCGACAGTTGCGAGATGGTCTCAAGTATGGCGGGCGAGATGGGGTTCTCGAAGGTGTATGGAGTCTTGAACTGACCCACTTTCACATTCAGCCAGGGCTTGGGATTGTAGTTCACCCACAGTTCGTGCAGTGTGCCACCCTTGAAGTCGAACATGGTGAAGGCGCTGATTTGCTCCGTGACCTTGACGTGCGACATAAGGATGAGTTTGTTGATTGTGAAATCATTGTTAGGGTCTAACTCACTGTGGTACTCCCACCCCAACTGTGCGTAGCCGCTGAAAGTGAATCGCTTGGCAATCTCGTTGATAATGTCACTCTTAGTTTGCGCGGTTGCTCCCAGCGCACAAGCAATGGCCACGATGGCCAAAACAATAGTTTTTCTCATACTCAATATGTATTGTAACTCTTTTATTGTAAACCTAACGTGGCGGGCTGAGCAGAACAGGAGAGCACTTATGTCGACAACCGCCACGACGCTCAACAAATTTGTTACAAAGGTCGTAAAAAAAACTGAATCCCGCAAATTTCGTGTAGGCAAAACGGATAAAACTGCCTTGGCGGGAATTTGTCTCGGGCATTTTTCGTGACTTGGGGTTGCATTTTTGGTCAAAAAAATGTATTTTTGCACAATAATCACAAATCAAGCACATACTTATGGAAGACTGGAGAGAAAAACTTGGCGCCGCCTTCGGCATCAGCGCCGATGACGTGGCTGCCGAGGCCGAGAGCGAGGCCAACGAGAGTGCCACTGCCGTCAGCGCCATCGATCAGCAGGGCAAAGCCCGTGTCAACATCCTGCTCGACAAGAAAGGGCGCCACGGCAAGCAAGCCACCTTAGTGACCGACCTGAACGTCGACGACGAGGCGCTGAAAGACCTCGCACGCGAACTTAAGACGCTGTGCGGCGTGGGCGGCTCGGCGCGAGGCGGCGAGATTCTGATTCAGGGCGACCGTCGCCAGCAAGTGCTTGAGATATTAAAGGACAAAGGATTTAACGCACGCATTATTTAACGCACTATGCCTCAAACCACCATTCCCGGCAACACCGACCTGCTGGTGATTAAAGCCTCGGCAGGTTCGGGCAAGACATTCACCCTGGCCCTTCGCTACATCGAGCAGTTGCTGTTCACCACAGGCACCACTACGCCGTTGCGCCTGCGCGACGACATCGACTACCACCGCCACATCGTGGCCATCACCTTCACCAACAAGGCCACCAACGAGATGAAGCGGCGCATCATCAAGGAGTTATATCTGCTGGCGCAGGATGCCACCATGAGCGACTACTACGATTATTTCAAGCAGCGCTGTAGCGCCGACGACCTGTCGCGGCTGTCGGCCGCGGCACGCCGTGCGCTCAGCGGCATACTCTTTGAGTACGGCAGTTTCAACGTGAGCACCATCGACTCGTTTTTTCAGTCGATATTGCGCAATTTTGCCCGCGAAATCGACCGCGACTACAACTATGAACTCCAAATCGACGAGGATCACGCCATCGACGTCACGATTCACAACTTCCTGCTGTCGCTGGGCCGCGATGCCAAGCGCCTGCAGGGCGACGCGGTGAGCACCGTCGAGGGCTGGGTGCGCGACTATCTGCACGACCGCGTGGCCGAGAAAGGCAATTGGAACTTCTTCAACAACACTAATGACCTCAAGACAGTCGCAAAAAAAATCAACACCGAACTGTTTCGCCAGCACATGGGCGAGGTGCGCGACTACCTGAGCCGTGTCGACGAGCAGAAGCGTCGCACATCGGACTTCAGCAAGATTCACGAGTTTCGTAAAGCCGTCATCCAGGCCCGCAACCACTATAAGGATGCGGCCCTGAAAGCCGAGAACGAGTTGCGTCAAATCTGCATTGGCCTTGCGGGCCAACTGAGCGGCTCCAAGTCGCTGTATAAACGCTATGTCGTCAGCACCAAGACAATCGAAAACGACAACTTGAGCGAATCATTCTTGGCGATTAATGCCAGCAACATAAGCGGCCAATTCAAGAATAAATTTATGCCCGATAACGCCACATTGGGCATGGTAGCCGACAAGGCTGTGGCGCTCAATCAAGCATTTGTGCGCTACAACTTGCTCAAGGATATGCCCAGCGACCTGAGCATGGTAGGCCTGCTGGGAAAAATCGATGAGTTTCTTGAACTCTACCGCAAAGAGAGCGGCTCGATACTCATTGCCGACGCCAACGAACTGATTGGCCTGGTGCTACAGAGTGATGTGCCGTTTATCTACGAGCGCGTGGGCACATGGATTAACCATTACATGATTGATGAGTTCCAGGACACGAGCCGCAAGCAATACGACAACTTCAAGCCTCTGCTCGACGAGAGCCTGTCGCATAGCAGCGACAACTTCAACATGCTCATTGGCGATGCGAAGCAGTCGATTTACCGCTTCCGCAACGCCGACGTGAGCCTGTTCCGCGACAAGATCGAGACAGAGTTCGCCCCCGAGCAACTACATCACCAAGAGTTGGACACCAACTACCGCAGTGCGCGCAGCGTAGTTCGCTTCAACAACAGTTTTTTCGAGCAGGCGCTGGCCAGGTTTCCCGGCATGACCATGCTGCAACGCACCTATGACCCCAACCCTGCCCCAGGCAAAACACCACAATACAAGCAACTGGAGCACGACAAGAAAGAGGGCCTCGTGCAGGTGTATCGCCGCGACAATGACAAAGAGGTAATCGATGAGATAGCCCAATTTCTGCTGCAACTGCACGACCGCTTCGACTGGAGCGAAATAGGCATATTGGTCAATGAGAACAGAGAAGGCTCGTCAATCGTAGCCAAGGTGCTAGAATATAATAAAGCTGCGCGCGAACAGGGCCTGCCCGAGATTCCCATCATGAGCAGCGAGTCGATGCATCTGAAGAACTCGGTGGCCGTGCGCCGCATCGTGAGCCTGCTGCGGTTTATCGACCTCACCATGTTTGCCATCGAAGACGAGGGCGAGAACGACGAGCAGTTGCTCGACGACATCAAGAGCCGCGTGAACCGCAAGCGCCTGAAGGCGCAACGGTTGTTCCACGTGCTGGGCAACTTTGTCGACCGCGTCGAGCAGAGCCCCGACGTCAGCGCGCACGATGCCGGCGAACTGCTCAAGGAGTGCTTCGAGTTGGAGCGCGCCAGCAGCGGCGGCACCGAAAGCGAACAGATGGATGCCTACGCCACCTCGCTTGGCGAACTGCTGCCCGACTTCCGCAGCGAGCCCATCACATTGGGCAACATCGTGGAGCATATCATCGCACGCTACATTACCCACGAAAAAAGCACCCTGCCACAGACCGAGACGGCATTCCTACTTGCCTTCCAGGACGTGGTGGCACAATTTGCCTCGCAGCGCAAGGGCAGCACCGTGCGCGAATTTTTGCGTTTCTGGGACGACAACTCTAACAAACTTAGCGTCCAGGCCAACGCTGGCGACGACGCTATTAACGTGGTGACAATCCACAAGTCGAAAGGCTTGGAATACAAGTGCGTGGTCATACCCTTCGCCAACTGGAACATCAATATTCCACACAAAAATGACAAATCCTTTTGGATTACCTCAACAGTGTGGCTCGAGCAAGGCGGCAAGCAGATTCTGGAAGAAGCCGGCTGCAGCGTGGCCGACGAGTGTGTGCCACCGCTGCTGAAGTTAAACCGCAGCAGCACCACTAACCTCCGCAACTGTGAGGGCACCTTTGGTGACTTTGTGCAAGAGCAAGAAGAAAACCTGCTCATCGACCAGATGAACAAGACTTATGTGGCGTTTACCCGCGCATGCGAGGAACTGCACATCTTTGCGTTCTGCAAAATTGACAAGAAAGGCCAACTGGACTTGAAGATCGACGGCAGCATCAACGCATCGAAACTTATCTTCTGGTGCTTGCCCGCTGTGGAAGGGATTAGCGGCGACATCCTCGACGTGATGAGCCTTGGCGCTACCGACCCCGATCGCCGCAAGCATCGCGACGAGGAAGCGGCTCAAAAAGACCAAAAGAAGGCCGCCCTTGAAACAATCGACAAGGCCGAGACGGTGAAGATGCCCAACTACGCCGTCACGCCCACCACACGCAAGGTGCAAGTGCGTCTGCCACGGCTCATCGAGGACAAACGCCTGCTGGGCAACCGCTTGCACAACCTAATGAGCCGCATACGCTACCGCCGCGATGTAGAGCGCGCCCTGCATGAGTGTGTGCGCCGTGGCGTGATTGCCGACAACGACACGCAGTGGGGTGCCAAACGCCTGCGCGTCCTCATCTACGGCATAATGCAACAACCGGAGACGGCGTCGTGGTTTGCCGACGACAACAAGGTGTACAACGAGCGCACCATCCACCATATCTTCACCGACGGTGGCAGCGAGCGTCGCGAGAACCGCCGCCCCGACCGCATCGTGGTGCGTCCCGACGGCCGCACCGTGGTCATCGACTACAAATTTGGCGGCGTCCACGAGAGTTACGCCAGCCAGATGAAGGGCTACATGCGATTGCTGCAGTCGTTAGGCAAAACGCCCATCGAAGGCCACATCTGGTACCTCGACACCAACGAAATCGTCGACGTGACAATATAGCACTAATAGCATTAATAGCAATAATAGCAATAATAGCACTAATAGAAACGATAGATGATGTAGTAAAATTTACCTATGAATTCTTAAACTATATTGGAGTTTATTATCAGTTTAAGAACAATGGTCACGCTGCAATAGAACTTATTAATAAAACTTATCTTGCTTATCATTAATTCTTAATACTTAATTGCACTTGCCCACATTTGGTTGATTGAAAAAATAACATTATCTTTGTCACCCGATTGAGGCTGGTGGTCGCCCCCGGTCGCGACATGGCCACTGGCCGATGGTTAACCGATGGATTGATGCGCCGATGACGTGCAGGTTGTCAAAGTGGATGTTGTGTGCAGCTGTGTCATGCTTATTGACATGGCTGATGTCGCCGTTGGGCAGTTGCACAGCGCACTCTGAGCGTGCCGGTGAGCCCGACTCGACGGTGCTCAACCACTACCGGCGGGCACAGGAGTCGATCAAGGGCAATGACCTCAACGGCACGCTGCACAACTATTACCTGTTTTTGCGCCATGCGCAGGGCCAGCCGGAGACCTACGCAAAGCAGCTGATAACCGCCTATATCGACATCGGCAACATCTTTGTCGTGCACAGCGACTTCACCTCGGCCAAAGGATACTATGAGAAGGGATTGTCGTTGTCCGAGGCATATAGCGAGGCCCGCGAGCAGATGCTCAGCATGTTGGGACTGTGCCAGACGTACCTCTATATGGGCGACACGCTGCAGGCGCGTTGCTGCAACGAGCGCCTGCTGCGCCTCGACGGCGTCCCGCGCCCCGACAGGTTGAACCTCTATTATCTGAATCGTGCCACCGACCTAATGTTGCACAACCACACCGACAGTGCTATAGCCTATTACAAGCGGGGCATCGCACTGATTGACCGCCATCATCTGGACCAGGCCGGAAAATTCAATTCGCTGCTGTCGTTGAGCAAGTGCTACACGACGCAGAGTCAGATTGACTCGGCATTGCACTATGCCCACCTGGCACTGGACAATGCGGCGTGCAGCGACATCAAGGCAACACGCCAGCTCATCGCCATGCGCAGCCTGGCGCGCCTCTACACACGCCAGGGCGATGCAGAGCGGGCCGCACACTATCTGACGTTGTGCTACAACCTGCGCGACTCGGTCGAGAACCTGCGCGACTTTCTGGCCATCAAGAGCCAGCAAGAACAGTTTGAGCAGGCGCAGTCCGACGCGGCTGTTCGCCGGTTGGCGCACTCCAACACGCGCATGGAGCGGCTGTTGCTGATTGGACTGGCTGTCGTGCTGTTGTTGCTTGCGTTTGCCTATTATGTGCTGCGACAAAAGCGCAAAACCGACCTCAACTACCAGGCGTTGTTCCAGCGCAACAAGGAGTTGTTGCAGATTGAGCGCGAATACAAGCAGCGTCTGTTGCTTGCCAGCCAACCACAGGCCGCGGCCGACCAGGCTCAGCCTCCGACCCCGGCCAGTGCGGCGCACGACCTTGACCAGGTGCTGTGGCAGCGCATTCTGGCGGTGATGGACTCGCTCGACGAGTTGTGCTCGCCCGACTTCGGGCTGGTGCGCCTCACGGCGCTGGTCGAGTCAAACACCACATACGTCAGCCAGACCGTCAAGGCCGCAACAGGCAAGAATGTGCCGGCGTTCGTCAACGAGCGACGCATCCGCGAGGCGTGCCGACGACTGCTTGACTCGGCACAATATGGCAACCTCACACTGCAGGCCATTGCCGAAAGTGTCGGATTCACATCGCAGTCAACTTTCAACCGCGCCTTCAAGCAGACGACGGGGCTGACACCTGTCGTCTATCGTCGCCTGTCCAATCAGCAGTCGGCCGACCAGGCAACCGACCCGGCGGAATAAATCGCCCCTTTTTGTTGTCGTTTTACCCCGAATTTTGTGCATTTTTTGAAAATGACTGATTTTTCGTGGTGACAAATTGTGCGTGATAGCCAGCCAATCTGTACTTTTGCATAACAAAAACACTAATAAAAAACTAGTTGTTAACTAAAATGTATTTGCTATGAACAAATTTATGTACTTACTGATGGGCTTGGCCATGGCCTTGCCCATGAGCGCACAGCTCACAGTCCAGAGCCAGGCACAGTTGCTGCCGGCAGCCCAGCAACAACTTGTTGCCGCCGATGTGCAGACTGTGCCGCAGTCGCCCGCCATCGCACCGTCGCGGGCCGCGCGCATCGGCACCACCGTCGAGCCATACGTGGCCACCTACAAGTCGCTGGTGCGCACACTGGGCGATGGGGGCGGTCAAGTGCGCGTCGGCATGGTCGGCGACTCGCTGGCCATTGCCGACCTGGTGCTGGCCAATGCCGTCGTCAAGGCCGGTGTCGACGGCAACCAACTGTCCATCCCCAACTGGTATTCGGTCGGCAGCATCGAGGGCGTGGGCAACATCGCCTTTGTCGCCTTGAAGATTGTCGACAACACGGTCCTGGTCGACACAACGGCAACGGCCATCACCGGTACGCTGGTCGATGACGAGACCATCGTGCTCGACGGCATGTTCGGCCTGTTCACCACCGAGGCCGAGTCGGCCTCTTACTACTATGTGGGGCAGAATTGTGTCATCCAGAAGGGCAATGCAACTATGACGATGAACTACTATGGCACCGACGTGTCGTTTGCCATCATCGCCCGGCAGCACGACGATGTGATGACCATCACCAATTTTGGCAACATGGGACTGACATTCGACGCGCCGCTGACCACCGACCGTGAGATTGCCATCGGCGGGGGCAAATTCGCGCGAATCAAGCCGGCCGCGTCGGTGCTCGACTTTATGGTGATGGGACTTAAGCGCTACACAGTTAATGACGACGGCACAATAACTCCCATTATTTATGATAGTTCGTTGAAAGCTGTGGCCACCGACGACAGGACTGTAACGTGGGATATATGGTGCGGCACCAACTCCTCGGGTGCTTACGTAGTCGGTCCGTTTATGAATGGCCGGATTGACTTCACCGAAGATGTCGTCTATCCCACCGCTCCCGCCCTGACGGGCTTGTCGGGCACGGGAACAGAAACTGACCCGTTTATTATCGCCACGACCGACGAATGGCTTGCCGTCGCCGCCAATGTGGCCGCGGGCAATACCCATGTGGGACATTACTTTGCCTTGGTCGCCGACCTTGACTTCAGCGAGATTGAATTTGCCCCCATTGGCGATGCTACAAGTTTCCGCGGCGTGTTCGATGGACGGGAACACACGGTTACTGTCAACGATTCTATTGGCACGTCGCCGCGAGGTCTGATAGGCCGACTCGGATTGGAGGGTATGGTTCGCAACCTGAACTCCGCCGGACAATTCAAATTTGGTCAAGCCACTAATGTCGGTGGAATTGTCGGCATTGCCGCTTCCGACGCTTTGGTGGAGAACTGCACCAACACTGCCGCCATCATCACCGACGGACAAGGCGTTGGCGGTGTGCTTGGTCACGGAAACACTGGCACTATAGTTCGCAACTGTAAGAACGAAGGCTCAATCCACTACCTTGGCAACAAGAACAGCGCTTGGTTGGCGGGTGTCGTGGGTTATGCTCAGGGTGTGTCGATGTACGATTGCGGCAACGAGGGCGAGTTTATCATTGACCAGCCCAACGCTGCCGGCTGCATTGGCGGTGTGTTTGCGTATGGCATCTATAACGATGAAGTCGTCAACTGCTACAACACAGCCGACATCACTGCAGGCCAGTATACTTCGGGTGTGATGGCTTATTGCGACCAGAAGCTTCTGGGCTGGTCGGTGTTCAAGAATTGCTACAACACTGGTAATATCACATCGACCAACACTGCGACCAACATTCCGGTAGGTGGCGTGTTCGCTAATATGGTTGCAGGTACGCAACTGATCGACTGCTGGAACTCCGGTAACGTAACTACTGTGGGTTGTAACTCGGCAGGCGGTGTCGTGGGTCGTTATATCGGTCCTGCGACCGACAACATCGAACGCGCTATGGTGTTTAAACGTTGCTACAACACCGGTGACATCACCGCAACAGCAAGCGCCAACATGCACCTCGGCGGTGTGGTAGGTTTCGGTAATGTAATGGCTTTGGATTCGTGCTGGAACTCTGGCGCGGTGAATAACTCTCAATATGTTAGCGGCGGTGTCGTCGGCCAGATTCAGAACAACAGTCCGTTGTGTTCAATCACTAACTGCTATAACACTGGTGACGTGACTGGCGGTAACTGGGTAGGCGGTATTGTTGGTAACGCAAACTCGGGTCGCCCGATTGACAACTGCTGGAACGCTGGTACCGTGAAGGCGAAAAACCGTGCCGGAGGTATCGCAGGATACTCTGCAGCAGGTGCCAAGATTAGCCGCTGTTTCAATGTAGGTGAAGTCTCATCGACTGTCGAAACGGCCGGAATCGGCAACAACGATGCGCACACAATCGGCGGTGTGGCAGGTATCTATGCCGGACACATCACCGACAGCTACAACGCCGGCACCGTGACGGCAGCATCGCGGGTAGGCGGCATCATGGGCGCGCCCTATCGCAACGCCAACCAGGACAAGCCCAACTATGTCCACTACTTGAACGGATGCTACAATGTGGGACAGCTCAACGCACTGCCCGACTCATGCGGTCACATCGTGGGTGTGCACATGCAGAACAACGGTACCATGTGGCGTGAGTACGGCTTCATGCTCAACGGCCAGTTGGCACAATATGTCGACACGCTGCAGAACTGCCACTACCTGAACACCATCAATCCTGATGCCATTGTCGAGACCGTGGCCGACCAGGCGGGCCACAGCGCGGCCGAGTTGTGCCAGGCAACCATCAGCGACAGTTTCACCTCGCCGGGCGAATACTGCTATCCGATTCTCAACACACAGGCCGAGAACCCATACGCACTGCTGTATGCCGTGACCGTTCAGCCCGGTGAGGCCGATGTCGACAGCGAGGTGATCACCACCAACTTCCATGTGGGTGCCCCGCAGGGCGTCACCTGGTCGTCGAGTTATGCCGGACTGGTGTTTGACGGCAATGAGGCTATCTTCTCGAGCGAGGCCTACGAGGGCGAGGTCATACTCACCGCAAGCATCGTTCCAGAGATGGCAAGGCGCGCCCTGGCAACTGACGAGCCGCTCACGCGTCGGTTTGTCATTCAGGTCAACAAGGCGGCCACCACCGCCATCGACGAGGTCAAGGCCAGCCGGCAAGTCAAGCAGGTGCGCTACTACAACCTGCAGGGTATGCAGGTGTTGAATCCTGATGCCTGTGGTGGCATTGTGATTCGCGTCACCGACTACACCGATGGCACCCGTTCGACCCAGAGGATGCTCAAGTAAGCCATCACATTTATTCACTAAAAGAGGGTGTGTCATAATTCAGTTATGGCTCACCCTCTTTGCTAATCAACCGCCTGAGAATGGGATATTTTTCAGGCGGCTGATTTTTCTGTGTTTTGCCAGGATATTCGATTCTCATGAGGTAAAAACCGAGCTGTGACGGCAAAATGGCAGAAATTGGGTGTATTTTCGCCTTTTCAGGCCGGTTTTGCGATTTTTGCGGCCATTTTCTTGATGTTGAAGGCGATGGCGA
>CACYRK010000043.1 GCA_902776835.1 uncultured Bacteroidales bacterium | reverse complement strand
ATTAGTGACAGAAACACCGCTCCACACGCTGGTAACGGTCTTGCCGTCGTAAGTGTCGCCAGCGGCATACAACGTATCGGAATTGGTGAAATACATGGTTTTGTTGTTCTGGCACCATATCACCTGTGGCGTCCTCTCGGCCATTGCGCCTGTCATTGCCCCAATGAGCAGCGCAAGCATGAGAATAAGTTTCTTTTTCATATTGAAGTTATTTAGCGATTACTGAACTTGTGGCCGTCCCACTTCAGCGTGCTGACGGTTTTTGTGCCGTCGGCATGCCACTTGGTCACGGTAATATCCTTGCCATAGCACGGCATCGAATAAGTGGTGTCCATATAATCCACTTCGAAGCCCGGAGCGTCGACGTACACCATCTTCTTGGTGGCTTTGTTGTAACGATAGAACATCAAGCCGCTGGTCTCGGTGCAAGCGGGCTTGCCGTCAACAAGCGTCAGCATGTGGTTGAACACAAACAGTTTGTGTTTGCCATCGGCCTCGTTCCAAACGCACATCTCAAGTTGGAACACCACGTTGTCATACTTCCGCTCGTAAAACAAGTAGCCGTTTTTATCCTGGATGGTCAACGTTGCGTCAAGCGGCTTATTGTCGCGGACGCATTCCAACGCGTTCAATATGGCGTTCGATGGCTTGTCGCCAGTCTCCTCAAGGTCATGGAAATACTTACAAAAGGCCCATGCAAAGTCGGTAATCGTGGGCTGACTACCCTTAAAATTCACTCGAATGGCATCGTCGGCCATCAGCGCCAGCGCCATGCTGGCAAAAATAATTGCGAATGATAAACGTTTCATGATTCCTGTGTTAATTTCGATGCAAAGTTATAACAATTCTCACAATCTCAATTGGTTCGTGAAATTTTTTAGTCAAAAAATGGCGAGCGTTTTTGCCTTTTTGCGAGTAATATATTATCTTTGCGATATAATTTGCTCTTTTTACACCAATCACTATGAATATGAAACGAAACAGTCTTTTAATCGCCATGCTGGCGATAGTGCTGCCACTGATGGCCGGCACAATCAGCGAAGAACAATGCTATTACTTGCACCTGGACGACCTGCTCGACTGCGCTGACGAGGAGGTTGACGGCTTCCAAAAAGCCTTTTATTACGCCATCGACGATCTGGACAACGACGGCGTCAAGGAAATCGTGGTGGCCGATATCTTCAAGACCAACTGCGTGTTTAAGGCCGTGGGCGGAAAGCCGCAACTCATCAGCCCCAACTTCAAGGTCGACGTCGAGAAGTTGAACTGGAACACCATCTTCGACTTCTACACCAGCATCGAGGCCGACCGCAGCGGCGACATCACCGTGCGGCACCACCCGGTGATGGCCTACGACATCGATATCGCCCACAACCGTTTTACCGTGCCGGGCGACGTGGCCTGGGACGAGGCCGTGATGCGCTCGACTAAATACGACCGCATGATTTTCAAGCCGCACATTGGCAACATCCACCTGGTGAAAGCCGAGCCGGGCTCTTACACTGTCGATGGCACGCCCATCGACCTGGGGCTGTGCTACACCTTCGCCCTTGACAACGCCTCGCTCACCAAGAAGATGTTCCGCGGCTACAAAAGCGAGCAAGCCACACCGGTCATCGTGCCAAAGGCCTGGCTCAACGACCACCGGCCCTTGCAGTTCAAGCGCTGGCTTTATGGCGAGGAGGTGCCGAGCGTCAGCGCCAGTGTGCGTCGCATGATCACAACCTACTACGGCGACCAGATGAAAATTCGCGACATCAGTTGGGTAGCAACGTGCGAGGAGAAAGAGCGCACGTTCTACGATGTGCTCTTTGAGCCGTACAACGGCAAGGTGTGCCTGGCTTTTGTGTGCATCGAGGAGGGGGAAGTGGAGTCGACACGCAACATGTGGTTCGACGTCTCGAAGAGCGACCCCAACATGATTGACATCGGGGCCGACATCGACGACCTGATGGGCCTCACCCCCGAAATTCAGGTGATGGCCGACACGCCTAAGGGCTTGGAACTCTACGTGCGATGGTACTCGTTCGAGGGTTCGCACTTCGACATCTGGCGCGAGGTGTCGGACCAGTTTGTCACCGTAGTGGGCGACTACCACTACATCATGGCCTACTAAGCCTGGCCATTGATTAGTTACCGCCAGGGGCTGGATGGGTCGGACAGGTCGGACAGGTCGGACTCGTCGGACAGGTCGGACTCGTCGGGCTGGTCTGACTGGTCGGACTGGTCTGACGTGTCGGGCTGGTCGGGCCTTTAGGGCGTAAGGCTCTTGGCCTTGATGTTGCGGCATCAAAGCGGAGGCTATGGCGATCAAGGTCTTCGTCGCCTACTTTATTTGGTCAAGGATGTTTCGCACCTGGTCAAGGCTCTTGCCCTCATTGGGTGCCACCACCAGGTCGAGCGTCTCGGCAAAGTAGGCGCCGAATTGCACGCCGTCGCCCACAATCAGGTACATGCCCCTGGGGGTGAAATAGGTGTTGATATAAGAGTAATAAGGCTGAATCAGCACCTCGCCAGTGTCGGCATCAATCACTGCCAAGCGGCCGTCGACAGTGACCTTGGCCAGCACGCCATGCGTGGCCGGGCTGCGGTCGAGCAACTCGATGCGGTCGCACACGCAGGGTATGGTACGGTTGTCAGCGTCGGCAATCGCCCCACTTATTATGCCATGGCGCAACTGCCCGCGCTCGTCGCGCAGCGTCACGTCGTAGAACTCCCTCGACTCGTTTTGCTGCAGGACCACAAGCACTTTCACGCTCTCATACTCTGGCCTCACGACGGCATATCCGCCCGCGTTATACACGCCCCACTTGCCGTTGTGGTCACGCACGACAAACACATCGAGCCCATTGGGCACCTGGGCCGTCTCGACCTTTGAGAATTGGCCCACTTCATTGCCGTCCTGGTCATAAAGCACCCACTGCTCTTCGCCGTTGGGCAGCGTCTTGCCGTAGGCGGTGGCCCATGAGTCGAAGCCCAACTTCTTGTCATAGCCGCCCTTGATGTCGGCGCTCGTGAGGTGCTGATAGCCACCGGGGGCGGGAGAATCGCTTTGTTGCGGGGCTTGCTCTTGCCGCCGGTACTCGGCCAGCGCATTTTCATAGACCCTGTTCAGACTTAACTCGGCCGCGTGAAACTCGTGCAAGGCAGCCTCGCGCGCCTCGCGTGTTGTGGCGGCCAGCGCTTTGGCTCGGGCGTTGAGGGCATCACGCTGAAAACCCGCAAGCATGCACCCGCGCTCATGGGCCACACTGCCACATGAGGGGCAGGTGACCATGTGCTCACCGTCACCAGCCTGATACAGAAGGTCATATTTGTAAGAAGGCACGTCAAGCGTGCTTTTCACCTCAGGAAGCGGCTCATGGTCGCGCAGATGCGTCGAACTCGTGGACGGCGACGCCGACTGCGACTCTTGTTCGTCATTCGGCGCCTCGTAATACGGGCAACCGCTCTTATGGCTCTCGCCACTGGTGAGGCTCACCCCGCAATAGGCGCACACGGGGTTAGATGCCGGAGGGATGTACTGCGCGCGCGTCGCCAAGCCTAACAGACCCAGCAGCGCAATGATAAATACACGTTTCATAACTGTGAAAATTAGGTTTTAGTAACTGAAAAACATCGCGCCGGGGGCGTCGGGATTGAGCACGCGCTTGACGATAATCTCGCCGCTGTGCATCGGGTAGTTAAGTTTTGGCGCGCATCCCACGGCCAAAACTACGGTTTTGAGATTGTCGCTCTGGATAGCCACAAATTGCAGGTTCCAGTTTTTGCTCAGGTCAACGCTCTCGAGCGAACTCTCACCCAGCCACAGTTTCTCCAGGTTGGGAAACAGTGCCAGGTCGTCGTAGGTCTTCACCACAAACATGTCGGTGCGGTATTGCGTGAGGTTCAACGACTTGAGCGAGTCGGCCTCAAGTTTCGAGATGCGGCCGTCGCCGTCGGTGTCGCCATTGAGCAGGGCACGCCGCTCCACGTTGCTGTCGGCAAAAGTGAGCGTTTGCGCCTCGGCACCGAGGGCCACGAGGGCACACACGACAAGCGCGACACAGGCCACCCAGCACTTGCTGAGACGCCGGGCCACCATTTCATTATTGTGAAATTTCGCCATACTGCTTTCGGTAGGATTCTAAAAGTTCCATAGCCCGCTCAAGGGCAAGAATCCTATTATTTCCCTCAAGCAAAGCACATTACAGCCGCAAAGATATATTATTTTTTTTGAAACAAAATCTTTTTCAGCATTTTTTTTGCTTTTTCCATCAAAAGAGTGGCTCTCAGGAGTTTTCGGCAAAGTAGCGCCACAGCGGGGCGGCCATGAGGGCTTGCAGCATCTCGTTGCGGTCGAGCATGGCGCGCACCGCGTCGCGGCTCATAATCACCACCTCGATGTCCTCGCTCTCGTCGAGGCTCTGATCGGCCACGCGCTCCACGCCCTCGGCCAGGAAGCAATGGGTGATGTTGTCGCAGATGCTGGGATTTTGGCCGATGGTCATTATCTCGCGCCACGAGCCACCGGCAAAGCCCGTCTCCTCGAGCAGTTCGCGACGTGCCGCCTGCTCGGGGGTCTCGCCAGCCTCGCACACACCGGCACACAGTTCGAGCAGCACCTCGTCGATGGCGTGGCGATATTGGCGCACCAGCACCATCTGGCCGGCCGTGGTCACCGCAATCACATTCACCCACTCGGGGTACTCCAGCACATAGTGCTCGGGGTTGATGCGCCCGTCGGGCAACTGCACCTTGTCGACTCGCGCCGTGAGCCACGGCCGCTGAATGATGTAGCGGCTCTCGAGCGTGGTCCATTTCTTGATTTCCTTTGCCATAGCGTTATGTGTGTGTTTTATACAATAAACGCACTTCACGACGTGTTTATTACACCCCGTGCCAGCAAGCCATATCATTGTGCATAAAATTGGGCTGAAAAGGTGGGGAAAATGGGGAATGTGCGGCGCAATGACCGAAAAAAATGATGCGATGTGTGGTGGTGTTGCAAAAAATCAGTATCTTCGCAGTCGTAATTAAAACCATGATATTATGAACAGAATTCTTATACTTCTCGTGACCGCCGCCATGGCTTTGCCTGCCCTGGCATGGAAGCCGTTGCTGGTGGGTCATCGTGGCTGCAACATTGGCGTTGAGAACACCATCGAGGCGTTTGCCAACGGAGTCGACATCTACCACTACGACGGTCTGGAGTGCGATGTTCGCGTCACAGCCGACGGCAAGTACGTAATCTCGCACGACGAGTTCACCACCCGCGTGGGCGGCAATCTGATGGTCAGCGACGCCACGCTGGCCGAGTTGCAAGCCGAGCAATACGTGCAGCAACGCGGCGACAGCACTTACACGGGCCACATTTGCACCGTGGAGGAGTTCCTCGACCTGTGCATCGAGAAAAACGTGATTCCCGTGCTTGAGTTGAAGTGGAGCAACGGCATCAATAACAACGACATGACAAAATTCAGAGACTTGGCGATGCTGGTGAGGCGCAAAAAACTCAAAGACCGCGCGATTTTCCTCACCTCGATGCGAGAGTCGCACGAATTCATCCGCAACAACTATCCGGAATTCCAGTCGCAATGGCTATGCAACGCCAACTGGTCGAAACACTGGCCGTGGTGCGAAGTGTGGCACTTGATGCCCAGCATCTCGTTTGGCAACTTCGACAAGCAGACCGTCGACATGTACAACGCCATGGGCCTGCCCGTGGCCTGCTGGACAGTCGACAAGGTGGAGGATTACGTGGAGGCCTGCAAAATGGGCGTGTACATGATTACCACCAACTGCCTCAAGCGCGAGGAGTTGCCCGACATGCCCCAGCCCGCCCTGGCTGAGTTCACCCCGCTGACCCCCGTGGAACTCAACCGTGTCGACCCCAATGAAACCATCAAATTGGTCATGGGGCAGGAATTACGCGTCGAGGAAGTGAAACACGGCTCGGTGGGAGTAGGCTATTTCCTCGATTGCGACACCACGTATTTCGACGTTTCGTTCGACCAGACCCAACTTGCTCCCAACACTCCCCCGGGCGGCGACAAGCAGCATGTGTGGTACACCCTGCGGCCACGCCAGAAAGGCACCACCGTGGTCAGCGAGATTAGGCTGTTCCGCGGCGATGAGAACAGAATCCCCCACACCGTGGTCATTGAATAACCGAAAACACCAACGATATGACAGATAAAGCAAACAAGGTGGCGCTGATCACCGGTATCACGGGGCAAGACGGCAGTTATCTGGCCGAGTTCTTGCTCAAAAAAGGATACGAAGTTCACGGCACACTGCGTCGCAGCAGCAGTTTCAACACCGGGCGCATCGAGCACCTGTATCTCGACGAGTGGGTGCGCGACATGAAGCAGAACCGACTCATCGAACTGCATTATGCCGACATGACCGACTCGAGTTCGCTGATTCGCATCATTGAGCGCATCAAGCCCGACGAGATTTACAACCTGGCGGCTCAGAGCCACGTGAAGGTGTCGTTCGACGTGCCGGAATACACGGCCGATGTCGATGCCACGGGCACGCTGCGACTGATTGAGAGCGTGCGCATCGCCGGACGTGCCGACGTCACCAAGATTTACCAAGCCAGCACGAGCGAACTCTATGGCCTGGTGCAGGAGGTGCCGCAGCGCGAAACCACGCCGTTCTACCCCCGCAGCCCTTATGCCGTGGCCAAACTCTATGCCTTCTGGATTATGAAAAACTACCGCGAGAGTTACGGCATGTACTGCGTCAACGGCATCCTGTTCAACCACGAGAGCGAGCGACGCGGCGAGACCTTCGTGACGCGCAAAATCACCGTGGCGGCGGCTCGCATTGCCCACGGCAAGCAGGACAAACTGTACCTGGGCAACCTGAACGCCCGCCGCGACTGGGGCTACGCGCCCGACTATGTGGAGTGCATGTGGCTCATCATGCAGCAGCCCGAGCCCGACGACTACGTCATCGCCACCGGCGAATACCACACGGTGCGCGAGTTCTGCACACTGGCCTTCCACTATGCCGGCATCGAACTTGAGTGGCAGGGCGAGGGCCTGAACGAGAAGGGCATCGACCGCGCCACCGGCCGCACACTGGTGGAGGTGGACCCGAAATACTTCCGTCCGGCCGAGGTCGAGCAACTGCTCGGCGACCCCACCAAGGCACGCGAAAAACTGGGATGGAACCCGCGCAAGACCAGTTTCGACGAACTGGTGCGCCGCATGGTAGAACACGACTTAAGTAGATTATAGATTACAGATCATAGATTACAGATATCTGGATTCATTGCAATGGAAAAAAACAGTAAGATATACGTTGCCGGGCATCGCGGACTCGTGGGCTCGGCCATCTGGAACAACCTGCTGAGCAAGGGCTACACCAACCTGGTGGGCCGCATCCACAGCGAACTCGACCTGATGGATGGCGTGGCTGTGAAGCAATTTTTCGACGCCGAGCAACCCGAGTATGTGGTGCTTGCGGCGGCCCACGTGGGCGGCATCATGGCCAACAGCCGCTACCGCGCCGACTTCATCTACCAGAACCTGCAGATTCAGCAAAACGTCATCGGCGAGAGTTGGCGACACGGCGTGAAGAAACTGCTGTTCTTGGGCAGCACATGCATCTATCCGCGCGAGGCACCCCAGCCCATCCGCGAGGACTACCTGCTCACATCGCCGCTCGAGTACACCAACGAGCCTTACGCCATCGCAAAAATCGCCGGCCTGAAGATGTGCGAGAGTTTCAACCTGCAGTACGGCACCAACTACATCGCCGTGATGCCCACCAACCTCTACGGCCCGCGCGACAACTTCGACCTGGAGACCAGCCACGTGCTTCCGGCCATGATACGCAAGATGCACCTTGCCAAGGCGCTCAACGAGCACAACCTGGCCGCCATCCGCATCGATTTGGCCCGCCGTCCTGTGGAGGGCCTCGGCGGCGATGCCACCTCGGCACAAATCACGTCGCTGCTGGCGCGCTACGGCATCGAGGAGGACCGCCTGTGCCTGTGGGGCTCCGGGCGACCCATACGCGAATTTCTCTGGAGCGAGGACATGGCCGACGCCAGTGTCTACTGCCTCGAGCATATCGACTTCGACGACGTGCGCGGCACCAACCCCGACGTGCGCAACTGCCACATCAACATAGGCAGCGGACGCGAGGTCACCATCGCACAACTGGCACAGTTGGTAAAGGCGGCGGTGGGCTACCGCGGACGCATCGAGTGGGACGCCACAAAGCCCGACGGCACGCTGCGCAAACTCACCGACGTGAGCAAGTTGCACGGCTTAGGATGGCACCACCGCATGGAAATCGAGGACGGCGTGCCCGCCCTCTACCGCTGGTATCTCGACTCGCTGCAATAAGCGACAACCATAAAACACCAAAGGGCGATATCAACAACGTAGGGACGCGCCATGGCGCGTCGTGCGAAATCTCAGGTATTTACGACCTTGACTCCACGACGCGCCATGGCGCGTCCCTACAAATTTATGACCACTTTACACTAATTGCACGTGAGTTCGGCATAAGAAAACGCATACTTAGCGCATGTTAGTGGCTGAGGCACAACTCACGTATTATTGCTATAAGTTGCTATTGTGCCAGCAGGTCACGCACCTCGTCGAGCGTGCCGTCGCATGGGCTGGGCTGCAGACCCAGCAGGTGGCACAGCAGCGGATAGATGCACACATTGCGGAAGGTCAACTGCCGCGTGTAGCCATGCTTGAAATCGGGGCCGATGGCACGGAATGCCACCCACATGTCGCTTAACGTCTGGTCGTAGCCGTGAGTGCCGCCGGGTGTCCACGGCGTGTTGTCGAAGACCCAGCCGATATCGGGCAGCACCACCACATCGCCCATGTTGCGATTGTTGCCATAGTTGAGATAGGCGGGCACCTCGCCGCGACGCCACACCCGCAGGTGGTCGACTTTCTTCAGCGCGTTGTAAATCGAGTCGACATATTTCGGCTTGGTGGCATAGATGAGCGTGGGCAGGTCGTTGGCCAGCAGTTCCACCCACTCATTTTTCAGATAGTCCTTGGGGAAGAGTTGGCGCTCGGGGTTGACCCAGGTCATACCGTGGTCGCCGGTGACGATAAAGTTGATATCGGCGGCAAAGGGCAGGGTCATCAGTCGCATCCACAGCGAGCACATGAGCGAGTCCATCTGCTCCATGGCTTGGCGCGTCTCGGCAGAAATGGGGCCGTAGGTGTGTCCGTTGGCGTCGGGCTGCTCAAAGTAGGCCATCACCAGGTGTGGGCGCTCATTCTCGGGCAGACTGAGCAGGCGCATGATCTCGTTGGTGCGCTCAGGCAAGGTAAGCAGCGGCTTCTCCTGGTAGTCGCGCCAGTAATTGGCATGCTGGCCCTTGATGGCAACATCACTGCCCACCCAATAGACCGTGGCCGACGTCACGCCCTGGTTGCGGGCCGTGAGCCAGATGGGGTCGCCACCGTAATAATTGCCGTTGGTGCGGGTCTCGTCGTTGCTCAGGCTGAACACCTTGTTCTCGTCGCGCACCTTAAACTTGTTGGCGATGATGCCGTGGTGGTCGGGCACCAGGCCCGTGGCCAGCGTGTAGTGGTTGGGGAAGGTTTTGCTCGGAAACGACGGGGTCATCGTCGCCTTCACACCCTGGTTGCCCATCTCACGCAAGAATGGGGTGTCGAATGCCTCGACATAATCCCAGCGGAAGCCGTCGAGCGAAATAATCACTGTGTAACTGTCGCGGCCCACAGCCAGCGACGCCATGGCCACCCACAAAAGGCAGACCGAAAGAGCAATTCGTTTCATCTTTTAAAAAATTTTCCACAAAGTTACCAAATAATTCGTTATTCCTTATTATATTTGCGCCATAAAACATCAAATTTCACAATTTATTGCAATTATGAAAATAATTATCCCTGAATTTCTTGCCACTAACGGCATCACCTCGACGTCGGCCAACCACCTGGCAAACATCGCCAAGGAGCGCATCCAGGACCTGGAGGCCGAACTGGCCAACATCGAGTTGTTCTCGACCACGGTCGAGTTGATTAATGGCGAGCAGAAGACGCTGCGCACCGGATACGACCAAATTGGCCGCATACGCACGCTCATCGAGGTAATCGCACGCATGTACTCGTTCAACGCCTGGGTGCGCGAGGCAATCCGCGTCAAGCAGGAGTTGATGGACCAGGTTTCGGACATGACAGTAACCGAATACTGCAAGGACAACGGCATCGACTACCCCACCTTCCCCGAAGCCACCGAGGTGCCCACACAAGCCAGCCTGCTCAACGCCATGCCCATCAAGGAGCGCAACGAGTACTTCACCCTCGAGGCTTACGCCGCCACCTACGGCAAGCACATCCACCGCGACGGCGACGTGTCGCAGGCCCGCCAGCGACTCATGCAAGTCACCAAAGAGCCCGCCGTGCTCAAGGGGCAAGGCTCCGACGCCATAATCTACAACTATGCCGCCACGGTGACCACCGGCGACATGGACCGCGTGTTCTTTGACCTGCAAAGCCGATACCGCGACTATGAGGCACGCCTCAACGCCATCAAGGCCGAGATGGCCGACACCATCAAGCGCAAGACCATCGAGGCGAAAAACCGCGACACACAGTTGCAAGAGCAATACAACGCCGACGTGCAGCGCCTCAACACCGAGTTTGCAAAATATCAGGTGGAGACCCGCAACGCAATCGGCAAACTGAAAATCGTGCTGCCCGACAAGTTGCGGCCCATCTACGACGAACTCAACGCGCTGGGCAAGAGTTCACAAGATTAGAGATTATAGATTATAGATGAGCAAGCGGCAAATCGGCAGCAAATATGTCATCTGTTATCTGTTATCTGTCATCTGTCATCTGTTATCTATAATCTATAATCTAAAATCTATAATCTAAAATCTTAAAAAGATTTTCCGGGTGCGGCCTACTCGGGCGAAATTGTGCCCTTTGGGTCGCTTTACGACAGTAGCGGATGGCATTCAGCATTTTGGCTCGCTGCGAACCATAAGTCGCAGCAACGAACATTTAATTCGTCTAAATTTCAAAAGCGTCTGCTGCCCAACTTTTTCCCTCGCCCCAGGGTGAGCCGGATTTCCGGGCTCGCCCGAAGGAGGCGAAATCGCCTTTGCCTTTGCGGGTAAGCAGGCCTTTGCCTTAGCCATCACCCTTGCCTGTGTTGCCATCCTAACGCTGTCGACCGCACCACCGAGCCCCGCCACCAGCGGGGCTCATTTTGGTATGTCGGCAAAAATGCGTAATTTTGAGGCTGCAATGAAGACACACATTTTTCTCGTAGGATACATGGGGTGCGGCAAGACCACGCTGGGCGTGGAACTGGCGCGCGAGTTGGGCATGCCGTTTATCGACCTCGACGACTATATCGAGGAGCGCTGCGAAGCCACCATCAAGGAAATCTATAGCCAGGTGGGCGAGGCGCGCTTTCGCGACATCGAGCGCCAGGCCCTGACCGAGGTGGCCCACACTCCCGAGGCCGCCATCGTGGCTTGTGGCGGAGGCACGCCATGCCACAGCGGCAACATGGAGTTGATGAACAGCCGCGGGCTCACCATCTGGCTCACCACGTCGGCCCAGCGCATCGCCGCACGGCTGTGCCTACCCGAGCACAAGAGCAAACGCCCCCTCATCGCCAACCTCGACGACGCCGAGGTCCTCGATTACGTCACCGCATCGCTGGCCGAGCGCGAGCCCTACTACGCCCTTGCGCAACTGCGCTTCGACTCCACCGACATCGAGACCGCCGACGAGACGCGCATCACCGCCCACCGCCTGGCCCAACTCCTCCAGCAACTATAAAATCCACAGTCGCCATTAATGCCACAGCCGCTATTAATGTAGGGACGTGCCATGGCACGTCGTGCTAAATCACAGGTTTTTACGACCTTGACTCCACGACGATGTGTCATAATTCGGTTATGGCTGGAAAATGAGGGTGTGTCATAATGAAACATAAAAGGGAGGCATCAACAATGTAGGGAAGGTGTGTCATAATTCGGTTATGGCCGGAAACTCCCCCTCTAAGTTAGAGGGGGTGCCCCGAAGGGGCGGGGGCGTGTGTTAAGAAGCAAATGGTTTACAACCAGTGCGTTATCACACACTCCTCCGGCCCTTCAGGCCAACTCCCCTAACTTAGGGGAGGAACTTCTGTCCCAACCTTTTTGAATTACGACCTTGACTCCACGACGCGCCATGGCGCGTCCCTACAAATATATGACCACTTTACACTAATTGTACGTGAGTTCGGTATAAGAAAAGTGTGAAAAAAGTTATAGGAGTGAAAAGTTTTTTGTAATTATATAGGTGAAAATCAAAAGATTATCAAAAAAACAATCACTTCCATGACAACTGCAAATTTAGTAGAAATTTTTTTTGAGGACATTTTGATTTTAAAATTAATCAATTTTTAAGAACCAAAATACTCATTATATTACAGCATCCCACTTCATTCTCTACTTACCAACTAATTTTACAACAGGTGCTTATGCAAAATTTACCCGAATTTTATAATCAATTATTCCTCCGTTATCAACCGAGCAATTTGTCCTCAAAAGAACCGTCCCTTTGAGGACATGATGAGAAAAAAGTGTCCTCAAAAGAACCGTCCCTTTGAGGACATTTTGATAAATAACCATAATTGCTGCTTGAGGTTTTTTCGGTCATAACCGTATTTTGTCACACCCTCTCACACCCCTCTCACACCCTCTCACACCATCACACACCCTCTCACACCCTCTCACACCCTCTCACACCCCTCTCACACCCCTCTCACACCCTCTCACACCCTCTCACACCCTCATAATGGCAAAAGCCCCCGAGCAAGCATGCTCAGGGGCTTTATGGTTGGGTGAGGGGCGGCATTTGCGCCCACTTAAATTTACTGGAAGGCGTTCTCGCTCAAGCCCTTGCCGCCGATGGCAAGATCGCGCATATATTCAGGCACGGGCTTGCCGAGATACTTGTCGACGTAGAGTTTGGCAAGATACTGGCCAAGCATGAAGCCATGGCCGCGCAATCCGGTGAGCAAGCCCACCTCGGGATCGATGATGTAGCGCGGCTCGATGTAATAGCCGGCCCACACGGCGTGGAAGCCCACCGAAGCCAGGTTTGGAATCCACTGGGCAAACATCTCGCTCACCACCTTCAGGAAGGCCTGGCTATTGTACTTCAGGTTCTGGCGTGCCTCGTAGGGGTCGCAGTCGGGCGAAGCGCAGCCGATGATTTGACCCGTGTGCAGGAACTGCTGGCCGTAGACGGCGTTGAAGCCCTTGTAGTGACGACGGTCGATAATCATGTCGAGCGAGTCGCCGTTAACACCCATGTTGGGCAGGCGACGCGTGATGAACGCCTGGTGCTTGACGGGATAGAGTTGGGTGTCGATGCCGAGCATATCGGTGAACTTCTCCGAGCCCCAGCCCATGGCGTTGACAAAGTGGTCGCACGTGTATTCCACGTAGTGCTTGTCGTGGCGGCGCACCAGCACGCGGAATTTCTCGCCCACGCGCTGCACATGCAGCACCTCGCAGTCCTCGAGCACCTCGCCGCCATGCTGCTTGCCCACGGTGCGCACATATTCGATGGTGCGTCCCGGCGTGGCTTGCCAGCAGTTTTCAGAAATCAAGGCGTGGCTGTAGATGTTGTCGTTAGGATTCCAGAAGGGCGAAATCACCTTGGTGAAGTCCTTGCGGTCGATCATATATGCCTCGCTCCATGCGCGCGAAGCGTCGAGCGAGCGATAGGTGGCGTCGTCGTGCACAAGGTTGACGTAGCGCGTCATCTTCAGGTCGATGTTGCAATGCTGCTGGTCGTCGCGGAAGATTTCCAGGTTGTGCATAGCGATGTCGCTGATGTTGGGGTTGGAGAACGCCGGGCGTCCGCCGCCAATGCAGCGCCATGTCGAGCCACGGTCGTAGTTCACCAGCACGGTGCGCTTGCCGGCCTCGGCAAAGTAGCGGAATGCCGCACTACCGGCCATACCGCCGCCAGCCACCAGAATTTCGGTCTCGGCCTTCTCGATCACCGAGCCGTGCTCGAAGACGAAGGTCTCCTTGGTCTCGCCGTTGTAGACGTCACCCAGGGTCACCTGGTTGGCCAGCGGAGCACGCGGCGTGCTGTCGCCGGTCACCTCGATGCCGTAGGTGCGCAGTATCTGCTTGGCTCGCGACACGCAGCGCTTGCCGCGGCAGGGACCCATGCCCATGCGCGTGGTGTGCTTGAGTTCGTCGACCGAGATATACTTGCGGTCGCCCACCAGCGCTAGCAGTGTCTTCACGTCGACATCCTCGCAGTGGCACACGAACGACTTGCCTTCCTCGGCATCGTTGAGGGGCTTCAGGTTCAGCGGTTCGGGATAGCGCTCCTTGAGGATGAAGCCGCGCACCTGGTTGAGGTCGGCAGCCTCGGTGGCTTTGACGCGGGCTACATTGGTCTTGTTGTCCTTCTTCAGGACCTTCTCGATGACACCCTGGCCCACCTTGGCGCCGTTGTCATCGACCAGGAAGACCTCCTTGCCCTCTTCCACCTCATATTCCACCGGCAGGAACACCACGTTTTTGCGCTTGTCGTAGCCAAAGATGGCCAGGCCCGGGCAGTGGTTCACGCACTGCATGCAGCCGATGCACTTGTCGTAGTCGACCATCGGCACCGACGATGTGGTGGGCTTGCTTATAGCGCCCTGCGGACAAGAGAAGGTGCAGGGGTTGCAGGCGAAGCCGTAGAGGCAGTTGATTTGCACATAAGGCTTTGCCGCCATGCGCTCCTCGCTGGGGATGCGTGGCTCGTCGAGCAGGCGCACTGGGCGCTGCTGCGAGTCGATATATTGTCGCGACACGTCGAGATAATCCTCGTAGGGGAAGCGGATGTCCAGTTCCTGAGCCACCTCGTAAGCCACCTGGCGTCCGCGGAGCACGGCACTGGTGCCCTCGCCGATGCGCACGGCATCACCGGCACCGTAGACGTTGCGGCCAAACACCGCGCGGCCCTTGACGAGCAACTGGTTGTCGGGGATCAGGCCGGTGCAGATGTTGATGATGTCGATGTCGTCAATCACACGCTCGGTGCCGGGGATGGGCTGGAAGTTGCGGCACTCGGCAATCACAGCGCCGGTGACACCGGTGTAGTCGTCGTTTGGGATGGCGCGGATGAGCACATGCGACGTCATGATGGGAATGCCCAGACGGCGCACACGGTTGGCCTGCACGGGGAAGCCGCCCTCGTGGTCCATGCCCTCGATGATGGCCTTGATGGTCGCCCCGGCCTGCATGGCCTGGTAACTGGTGAGGTAGCCGATGTTGCCCGCACCCACGGTGAGCACTCGCTTGCCCAGCAGGGTGTGCTCCTGGTTCATCATCTTCTGGAACACGGCGGCGGTGTAGACGCCCGGCACGTCGTCGTTCTCAAACACCGGCATAAACGGCACGGCGCCGGTGGCCACCACCAGATGGTCGGCGTCGATGTAACTCACTTCCTGAGTGACGATGTTTTTCAGCGCTATGCGGCGTCCTTCGAGCAGGTCCCACACAGTGTTGTTGAGCAGGATGCCGTCATGGTTGTCGCCGGCCAGAGTCTTCGCGATGTCGAAACCACGCATGCCACCAAATTTGCGCTCCTTCTCGAAGAAGAAGAATTGGTGGGTCTGCATATTGAATTGTCCGCCCTCAGTGGCATTGTTGTCGACCACAATGTTGGGGATGCCCAACGTGGTGAGTTGCTCGCGGCAAGCCAGTCCGGCCGGTCCGCCGCCAATGATTGCGACCGTAGTCTTGTAGATCTTGGTCTCACGTGGCGCCGGAGCCTTGCCCTCGGGCATGTAGTCCTTGGAAATCTCACGCACCTCTTTCACGCCGTCGACGCTGGTGATGCAAATGCGGCGCACCTGTCCGTCGACCAGCATCTCGCAGGCACCGCACTTGCCGATGCCGCACTCCAGGCTGCGGTTACGACCAGTGGTGCTGTGGCTATGCACAATAATTCCGGCCTGATGAAGGGCGGCAGCAATGGTTTTGCCTTTCTGACCGCGCACGGTCCTCCCTTCAAACTGGAATTCCACATATTCTTCTTTTGGAAGGTCAAGAATAGGATGGTTCTCAATTTTGTACATGATAATTAGTTTTATGGTTATTGTTTGTCTTATTATCTTATGAGATGGCAAATTTACATAAAAAATCCCAATTAATTATCCAAGTGACGTAAAAAAGTGCATTAAAACAATATTTTTTCCACCGTGGTTTTATAGCCAGCATAGCCATTCTAGACCATCTAGCCTATCTAGAACTTCTAGAACTTCTAGAACTTCTAGACCCTCTAGACTATCTATTTGCTATAAAAAAAGCAGAGGCTGTGTCACCGTCACGGCGATACAGCCTCTATTTAGGCCTTTAATACCCTTTAAAATTAAATTATGAGAACTAAAGAATCCTTTCTTAAGTTATTACGGCTTGACATGGTTGAAGTAGATACCTCCACTGAGTTCAACCGTGCCGTTGTAAGTCTCGCGGTAGCCAATCATGGTCAGTTGGTCGCCGACCTCGATATTGGCTGCTTCGAGGAAGTTCTTGCGTGCGTCGCCCGTTGCGCCGTAGCCGGGATAGCAGCCGTAGACGTAGAGGCGGTTGGTGCCGTCGGTGAGATAGAGGTTGCCATAAGTGGTGTTGGCAATCTCATCGATGGTACCCGTCACGCGATAGAACGTGTTGGGATCCGGCTCCTTGGCGATGAACTCGGCAATCGACAGTGCGGTTACCACCTTATAGCCTTCGATGGTGGCGCCGCTCATCTGCGGGTTGCCTTGGTAAGCGGCACGCTTACCCACCAGGGTGATGATGTCGCCCTCGTCGAGGCCGATGTTCTCAAATTCGCCCTGAGCGCCCGAGCCGTAGACGTAGGTCTCGCCCGAGAAGTCGCGGATGTAGATATTGCCGCGGCCATAGTTAGCCACGCTGGTGATCACGCCGGTGATGCGATACTGGGTGTCGCCCACAGGAGCGGCGAGGAACTCAGCGATGGTGGCATTCACGATGGCACCCACCTGCGTGAGTGTGAGTTCACTGGTGTACTCCTTGCCCGAGTCATCGGTAGTGCGGAACACCACCTTGGTGTTGCGGTCGCCGCCAGTGTTGGGAGCAGCGTGGAATTTCACCACGGGCTCAGCGCCGCCGCTGATCGAGGTCATCGACAGCCAGCCCTTAGCGTCCTCAGGAATGTCGACGCTCACGCCGTTGCCCTTGCAAGTAAGGTTCACGGTGATGTCGCCACCCTCGAGCGGGAACTGTGCGTTCTCCGGGTCGACGCTGGCAACTTTAATGAGCGACTTCTCGATTTTCACCACGGTAACGTCGACGAGTTCGACGGTGCCGTTGTACACAGTCTTGGGACCTTCGACGGTGATTTGGTCACCCACCTCAAGACCCCAACTGAGGAAGTTCTTGGTGCCGCCGTTGGCGTCGAGCGTTCCGTAGATGTAGATTTCGCCCGTTTCGTCGGCCAGGTACCAGTTGCCATAGGTGGTGTTGACAATCGAGGTCACCGTACCGGTCACGCGGTAGGTCTTGCTCTCCGGTCCGGCAATCACCTCGGCGCAAGTAGCGTCGGACACCACTGCGAGGCCTTGAATCACGTTGATGATTTGCGTGCGACCGCCGCATTGCAGGCGCACCTCGGTGTTGCGGCCGTTCAGCGTACCGTCGGCCGAGAAGGTAATCTGCGTCTCACCGGCCGAGCCGCTCATCTGGCTGATATTGAGCCAAGTGGGGGTCTCGGTATAGGTGGTATCGTTGGTTCCGTCGCTATTCTTGGTGATTTGGCGGAACAGTTTCTCAAACTGCCAACTGTCGTTAGCCTTGACGGTGATGGTCGCCGAGCCGCCATCCATGGGGATGGAGACGTAGGACGTCGACACTTGCACCTCATCGAGCAGTGTTATCGCATCGTCGTCGTTACAACTGGTGAGGGCCAGAGTGAACAGCGCGATAATGACTGGAATGAAATATTTAACTTTCATAGTGTGTTGTTTGCTTTGAATTAGTTGAAGATGTACTTGAAACTGATCGATGCGTTCCAGCACTGGCCGATGGCGTGGTTGGAGCGGAACGTCTTGGTGTCGCCATTGATAGCGGCAGGTGTCGAGAATGTTGCATAGCCGTCGGCGTCAACGCCCTCATACTTCAAGATACGGCCGTCGGGGAACGAAGAGTTGATAATCTTCGACACGCCCCAACTCGAGTTGAACAGGTTGAGCAGGTTCTTGATGTCGAAGCCCACCTGCAGGGTGTGGTGAGTGCTGCCAACGTTAAACTTGAAATCATGCTTGTAAGCGAAGTCGACGCGGTGTACCCAGGGGTTGTAGAGGCTGTAAGGCTCGGCATACTTGCCCTGGCGGCTACTCAGATAACTGCTGTTGTGCACATAGTCCATGAAGCGGTCGCGGTCGTTGTCGCTCACGAAGCGGAACTCGCGGTTGGCAACCTGCTCATCGGTGGGCACGTACAGTGCGTCGTAGTTGTAACCGTCGCTGTTCATGTCGTTAACCATCATGTAAGAGTAGTTGTAACCGCCGCGCCAGGTTTCGTACACCAGGCTGTAGTGGTTGCCGCTCTTGTCGTGACCTGTAGCGGTGGCTACGATGCGGTCGGGAGTCACATACTGCGAGTTGTGCAGTTTGATGTTGTTCGGGCCCTCAACGGTGGGGACATAGGTGAATGCGCTCTCGGCAGCGTTGCCGGGCAGGCCGGTCACCTCTTTATTCACGGTGTGGGTGTACGAAGCCATCAGGCTCAGCCACTCGGCCGGACGTGCGTTCAGCGTTACGTTGGCAATCCAGCCATAGCCACGGCTGGTGTTGCGCAGCACGAATGCCTTGGTGCCCGTGCGGAAGCCGGCGGGATAGATCGGACGGTTGTCAACGCCGTTGAAGCGCGAGAAGCCGCCCACGCTGGGGATACTCCAGTCGGTAATCGACGTTTGGTTGACGTTCTTGGTGAACATGCCTTCGACGGTGGCCGTTAAGGGGAACGACACGGGAATCACATAGTCGGCTGCAAGGGTGGTCTTCCACACCATAGGCATCTTGTAACTGGGGTCAACAGCCGAGATCGACGACGGTACGGTACCGTCCTCGGGACGCACGGTGCTGGGGTAGCCCATAGCGATGAGCCTGTTGCGCAGGGCGTCGATGTTGGCCTGGCCATTCTCGGTCACTAAGCCGCCGCTGAATTGCGACATGTCGATGTAACGGTTGCCGTTGGCGTCGGTAACGTAGGCACCGCTATAGTTCTCGAAACCACGCGTGGGAGCATTGGTCTTGCCGTCCCACACCTTGGTGTTGCCGCTGAGAGCGGCCTGATACTGTACCATACCGCTGTTGGTGGGCATGTTGGTCAAGAACACGAGGGGCAGACGTCCGCTGAACAGACCCGTACCACCACGCAGTTTCAGGCTCTTGTCGCCGAACACGTCATAGGTGAAGCCCACGCGCGGTTGGATGATGATGTTGTTCGAGGGCCACTTGCCAGTGTCGATGTGGCGCACATTGCCGTCTTTGTCGTAGTAGTTAAGGTCGTAGATGGCCTTGTTGGTCATCAGGTCGCTGTTGTCAAAGAACAGACCGTCGAGGCGCAAGCCGTAGGTGAGTTTGAACTGCTTGGTGACGTTCCACTCGTCCTGGGCATAGATACCGGCCTTGTTGGTCGTCACGCGGGCTGCCGGGCTGCTCTCGCCGTCGTAGCCGTAAGTGAGGGCCACAATCTCAGGAGCAGCGCCATTGATAAAGTCGTCGACGCTGCGATAGCGGTAATAACCCGTACCGTTACGCATGTACTGGTTGTCGGCCATCTGGTGCTCGAAACTCAGGCCGGCCATGAATTTGTGGGTCTTCCACAAGAAGGTGACATCGTCGCGCACATTCCACACGGTGTTGTGCACAGCGTTGTTCCAGGTGAACAACTCATAACCCAGGGCCATGTAGTTGTCGCGGTTGCCGTCGGCATCGGTCATGGTGATGTCGATGAAGGGGAACTCGCTCGAGTCGCTGGCGCGGACGTCGTCGAGTTTTGAGAAGGTAGCCAGGAACTGGTTCGACAGGTTGTCGGCCAGGCGGCTGTTAAGGTCGAGTGAGAACGAGTGCACCAGGTTGTCCATGGCGTACATCGACTTGGCAAACGAGAACGAGTTTTGCGAAACACGCGAACTCGGCATGCGGGTGCCACCGTCCATCGAGGTCATGTTAGGATTGCTCCAGTAGCGGTTCTTGGTGTAGTTGTATCGAAGCGCCAGATGGTGCATCTCGGTGATGTTCCAGTCGAGGCGGGCAAGAATCTTGTAGTTGTTCTCGTCGGCCGGGAAGTGGGTGAACGAGCCAGTGTTGTAGCCGTATTTCTCGCGGACGAAGTCCGACACGCGCTGCAGGTCGCTCAGCAAGGTGCGCGACACGTAGTGCTCGGCATCGCCGTCGCCATGCACCGAAGCCACCCAGCGGTTGACGATGGTGGGCTTCTTGGTCATCTCACCGTTCACAAAGAAGAACAGTTTGTCCTTCACGATGGGGCCGCTGGCGGTGAAGCCGTAGGTCGACACGCGGTCTTTCTCGCGTGCCTGGCCAATCTGCTCGTGGTTCACAGCGTCGCCGCGCAGGTTCTCGTTGCGGTGATAGAAGTAAGCGCTACCGCGGAACAGGTTGGTACCACTCTTGGTGATGGCGTTCACGCCACCGCCGATGAAGTTGGTTTGACGCACATCGTAGGGCGAAATCACCACCTGCATCTCCTCGATAGCCTCCAGAGAGATGGGGTTGCCACCACCGGGCAGGCTCTCGCTAAGACCGAAGTTATTGTTGAAGTTTGCACCGTCCACAGTGAAGTTGGCCGTACGACCGTCGGTACCGGCGAAACTCATGCCATTGCCACCGTAGGGCGAGAGGCGGGTGATGTCGGTAATGCTGCGGGTGACGCTGGGGAGCGACGTGATTTGCGCGTTGGTGATGTTGGTCGACGCACCGGTCTTCTCGGTTGTGAACTTGGTGTTGGTGCCAATGACGACCACCTCACCCAGTTGGCTGGTGCTCATGTCCATCAGCACGTCCAGGTTGTAGGTTTCGCCAAGTTGCAGAATCACCTGCTCGTAGACCTTGGGCTGATAGCCCACGTAGGTCACCGTCACGGTGTACGGGCCACCCGTACGCATACCCTGCATACTGTAGCGGCCGTCCATATTGGTCACTGCATTGTACTTTGTGCCCGACGGGGTGTGCACGGCCTGTACCGTGGCGCCTATCAGGGCCTCATTTGAGTCGGTAACCACACCCGACATTGCCGAGGTGGTCACCTGAGCATTCACTCCCAGCGCAATCATTAGCGCCGCGAGGAACGACAATAAATGTAATTTTTTTACCATTACAGATAAATTGTTAGTGAAACAAAACTATATAATTAAATAAAAATTCTCTCCACTTCAAGCGGTCACATTGCGTAACCATTAAAATGACAACACGCCCCACCAGTGACCGTCAATCGCCAGTGCAGCGCATTTGCTGTAAGTGATGTAGTTCTCATTAAAGCCACAATCCATACTCTAAAAGCGCACTGGGCGTGCGCCCGTTCTCATTTCGGCTGCAAAGGTACATATATTTTTCACAATGGCGACACATAATTATTGATTTAACATTTCAATTTAACATACCTACAGCCCATCAGCAGGCAACTAAATGAGCCACCTCTATTGCTCTCAACAAGTTGCGCTACATTTCACCCCGTACCCCCCCACATCTCGCCGTTTCAAAGAATCAAACCACAAATCTGCCTTTCAATGCGAATTTCACGAATTAAACGGCTATGTTATCAGCCTTCAAAAACTTGATGAACTCTTGAAACAAGAAATTGCACGTGGCACTGTTGTGATTGAGAAGGCTAATATTGTTGGAGCAGATGAAAAAACATTTGACATATGAGACAGGCTACTAATGCGGCTAAGTTATTCGACCAAATCGTTGCCGAAACCCCTCCACAACTAAAAAAGCAACTTGATATGTCGTTTGCTATAGCCGATAAGTTGGACGCAACTCTTAAAGAAAGGGGAATGACGCAAAGAGAGTTTGCGCGTATGATTGGACATTCCGAAGCCGAGGTTTCGCGCTGGTTAAGTGGGACACATAACTTCACGCTTTCCACGCTTGTAAACATATCGGTGGTACTTGGAGTCGATGTGTTAAACATTTAGCGCATCCACCATGTTCATCTTATCCTATTTTAGTTTACATTTTTGTCAACCCATTTCAGGACAAGCCAATTAGTGTAATTCGTAAAAATCCGATAAATTCGCGTTAAAAAGGCCTTTGCTTGATTGAATAGAACGGAAAAAAGAAAAAGCCTCCGAAAGGGTTGATGTTGTTGGATTTTATTTGTAATTTTGCCTTGTCAATCAGAGTTTTTGTCTGGCTTGATTTGCAGCACTTAGTTAGGCGAACTCTCTGGCATGACAACATCTAAAGCAACTTTATGTTGCTCAGAATGTTATGATGATTGTTGAAATAAAGTGCTGCGGAATTAAGGATTGACATTATATCGTATGAAAAAGACCCTATTCACCACAACACTGCTCGTTGTCCTGTTGGCGGCGCTGACAGGCTGCACCCAAAAGAAATGCGAGTTCCTGACGTTTATCGAAGGACTGAACTGTTCCAATCCCGTAGCATTGGAGAAAGCCGTTCCCGAAGTTCGCCAATTCTTCCAGTCCAAAATCGGCGAGGAAATCACCGAATTCGATGGCATGCCGTGCCAAATCTGGCCACAACTCTTCACCCCGATAGGGGAGGACCAAATGGCAGTGCCCTTCCAACTCCACCTTAATTACCAAGAAAAGTATCACATGACACTCTATTTTACGGTAAAAATGCCACGAGAGGAGGTCGAAAAATTGGACATGGGCAAGATCTACAACGTAATTCCGAAAAACATGCAGGGCAATGCCGATATGCTCGACATTCAAAGCGTCGGCAACGGCCTGTGGATTGACAAGTTGTACTTCGACAGCGCAAAAGTCACACCCTGGAAGGGTGATCTCTAAATCGACCAACCGACAACCCACATAACACCATCACTGCGGGGAGCGGCTCAAAGCTACTCCCCGCAGATGTTATTACATACGGTAAAATAGCACTGACCAAAGTCAAAAAAAATGAAGCAACACCTTGCATGAGTGTAGGAATATTTAACTTGTTGAATATCAGATTAATCCGCAATGTCTCAATATCTTCGCGAAATTAGTTTAATTCGCGAAATTCGCGTTGAAAGAATTTGCGTTGAAAAGGCCATTAGCGTTGAAAATCGATCAGACTCATCCATTGAGGAGGGGGTGATATACTAATTTTTATTTTGGGCACTGAGTATCAGGGTGATAGCCACAGTATGATATAGGTTTGAGGGGTTGACAAGGGGAGCAAAATGTAGTAATTTTGCAGAAAAAGCATTTTATTCGTTTTCTTTTGCGGGTATTTTGCACAAAATTGTTATCTTTGCAACCATAAAACACCATATTAATTATTATGTCACACTTTAGAAATCTATTATTTGTCGTCATGATGGCTTTGATTCCATTTACGTCACATGCTGGCAAGGAGGTTGACTTCAACTTCCCACAAGATGTGTCGGCGCAAGCGCTCACCGACCTGAACGGCGCTCTCAAGAGCGGCGACGGGCAACTGGTGGTCGACGCCCTGGTGCGCTACTCGATAGCGCAGAGCGGCATATCGCAGGACAACATCAGCACGGTGGTGTCGCGCATCGACTCCACATTGGCTCTGGAGCGCCGCAGCGAGTATCGCGCAATGCTCAACTACTTCAAGGGCGTGGTTTTTGCCTCTTACATGCAGCACTACGCACGCCGCAGCCGCCTGAATGCCGTCGAGGCCGAGGCGCCAAGCGACTACAGTGAGTGGGACCGCGCACAGTTCTGCGACGCCATAGACCAGTGCATCACCAGCGCGCTGGCCGACTGCGACGCACTGGCAGCACATCCGCTCGAGAACTTTAAGGGCATCATCAACTACGATAACGACCCGCATGCCCTAACCTACATCCCAACGCTGCGCGAATTCATGCTTATGAAATGCGCCAAACTGGCCGACGACGTGGACCTGGACACGCGCAAAAAGGAGTTGCTCGACCAATGGGTGGACGTCACCGCCGGCAACCCGGCAGCCAACATTTACGCCAGCGTGCTGAATTCCAGCGTGAGCAAGAAGGAACTCTACGAACGATATGCCGACAATGAGCATGTGGCGATGGTCATCGACAACATGTACATGAACGACAAGGACAAGTACAAAGTCTGCAAGGAGTACATCGCCAAATACCCCGACGGCTACTACACCCCGATGATCAAGAACCAGATTAAGGACCTGGAAAGCCGCTCGGCAAGCCTGAACTATGCTGAGCACGTCACCTCGAAAGACTCAATAAAAATCAGCGGTTCGCTGAAAAACGTGAACTCACTGATGGTCAACGTGTACCGCGTGCCCGACAAGTTCATCACCGACTACCGCAGCGTCAGCAAGAATGGCCACAGCAACATCGAAGTTTCGGAGTTGAAGTTGGTGTCGAGCACCGAGTACACGACCCCGGGCACCATCCCCTTCAGCAACAGCGATGTGAAGGTGACCCTGCCTCCCCTGCCCTACGGCTTCTACATCATCGCCCCCAGTTATAAGGTTGGCGACAAGACGATAGCGGCAAAGTCGCTGAGCGGCAACCAGACGCTGCAAGTGCACGACATCACCGGCTTCGCCCTGTCGACAGCCGACGAAACGGGCAAAATCATCACCGTGGACGTGAAGAGCGGCGCGCCACGCGCGGGGGTCCACCTCAAGGGATTCATTAACGACCGCAAGAACTCCATCGAGGTGAAAACCGACGCCAATGGCGTGTACGCTATCACCAACAAGGAGACCGACCGTGCCGAGTTCTATGCCAGCGACGGCGACGACCGCTACAGCCCCGAAATCTCTTACTACCGCCACCGCGACTACAACAGCGACCGCGACGTGGTGGCACACGTCTACACCGACCTGGCCATCTACCGCCCGGGCGAGACCGTGCAGTGGAGCCTGGTGCTGACGAAGGTGAACCGCGAGGGACGCCATGTGGTGGCCGACAAGCCGGTGCGCGTGGTCTTTATGGATCACAACTACGAGCCCATCGACACCATCACCGGCCTGACCGACGAATACGGCCGCTTCGCAAGCGCGTGTGTCGTGCCCACCGACCGCATGAACGGAGAATTCTACCTCCAGGTGTCGACAGGTCCCAACTACCGCACTCGCCTGACCACGCACTCAGTCAGCATCAGCGAGTACAAGACGCCGACGTTCGAACTCACCTACGTCGACGCCAAGCATAGTTACATCATCGGGCAACCGGTGAAAATCACCGGCAAGGTTGAGACCTTCTCGGGCATGCCCGTGGCAAACACCGAGGTGAAACTCCAGTTGCGCCAGCGCGAGTGGAGTTGGTGGTGGCGCAGTTCCAGTTCGGGCAGCACCACCAACCTGTGCGACACCATCGTCAAGACCGACGACACGGGCCACTTCACCATCGAGTTCCCGGCCGACACCTTCGAGGAGTGCCGCGATGGATACCGCTGGGCGCACAACAACTATGAGTTGCACGCCGAGTGCACCGACGGCGCCGGAGAAACGCAGCAAGGCGACCACCGCTTTATCGTGGGCTCGAAGCGAGGCATCGCGCTGGGCACCGACGAGTTGAACCACGTCAACGACAAGCCCGTCAAGTTGCCGCTGGTGTACCACACCACCAGCGAGACCGACAACGTGGCCGTGTGCACCTGGGAACTCTTCCCGTTAGGCAAAAGCGGTGTCAATGACACACTGCTCGCCACCGGCACCGTCAACACGCAAGACCCCACCGTCGACCTGACGAAGTTCCCCTCGGGACAGTACACTTTCAAGGTGCACCTGCTGGCGGCCGAAGAGGCCGAAGAGGCCGACGACAAGATGACCATCACGCTGTATCGCATGAGCGACAGCAAGGCCCCGGTCGACAACTCGCCGCTGTGGGTGCCCGATGAGCAACAGCGCGTCGACAAGAACAACGTGGCTCACATCACCATCGGCACCAGCGTGCCCGACGCCTACATCTACTACGTGGCTCAATCGCGCTACAAAGTGCTGCGCGACGGATGGATACACTACAAGCCCGGCATCCACGACTTCACCATCGACATCCCCAACGAGCCCGAGGAACTGGTTACCGTCGAACTGACGTCGGTTTACGACGGCAAGTTCTATGGCCGCTACACCACGCTCATCTCGCCCAACAACGCCGACTCGCTGAAGGTGAAACTTGAGAGTTTCCGCGACAAGTTGGTGCCTGGCACACCCGAGCGCTGGACGCTGCACATTATGGGCCGCAACGAAAAGCCGCGCGACGGCGCCATGATGCTGTCGATGACCGACAAGGCCATCAACACCATCGCGCCCAACCCGTGGGGACTGTTCGTGTCGCTGATGCAGCCGCAACTGTTCAGCATGTCGCATGCGTCGCTCACCGGCAGCAGTTACAACAGCCAGAATTGGAGCGACAACGCCCTGACATTCAAGACGCCCAGCATGCCCTACCTCTACATGTACGGGCAAGAGCCCTTCGGCTACATGAGTTACGGCGAGGACATGCTCTACGCCAGCGTCCGACTTAACAAGTCGGCCCGGATGGCCGCGCCTATGCCCGTGGGGGCTGCCTCAGGCGCCGTGTTAATGGACATGCAGGCAGAAATGGCCGAAGCCGAAGCCGAGGAGAGCAACATAGTGGCTTACGGCAAAGCAAGCGAGAGCACCCAGGCACAACTCGACAACGTGCAGGTGCGCGAGGCCGACATCAAGACAGCGCTCTGGATGCCCAACCTCAGCACCGACGACAACGGCAACATCATCGTGGAATTTGAGGCACCGAACTTCAACACCACCTGGCTTATCAAGGCGCTGGGTTGGAACCGCGATGTGTATTCCGACGTGATCACACGAGAATTGGTGACGCAGAAGCCCGTCATGGTGAAGTCGTCGCTGCCTCGATTTGTGCGCCACGGCGATGTGGTGACCCTCTCGGCCAACGTGCAGAACGCCACCGACGCGCCCACCACAGCCCACGCTGTGATTGAACTGTTCGACCCGCGCACCGACAGCATCTACGCCACCCAGGCGTTCACCACGCAACTGGCCGCCAAGGGCACGCAAGCCGTGAGCATCCCCTGGACGGTGCCCGCCGAGATACCCTTTGTGGGCTTCCGCATCAAGGCCGCCAACGACAACTATGCCGACGGCGAGCAGGTGATGGTGCCCGTGCTCGAAAACACGCAGCCGGTGATTGAGACCAAGCCGTTCTACATCGAGGCCGGCCAGGGACACTACGCCACCTCAATCCCCGAGACCGCCAACGACGCCCGCCTCACGCTGGAGTACAGCGACAACCCCGTGTGGTACTGCGTGACGGCGCTGCCCACCATCTTCAGCGACAATTACGCCATCGCCTCGTCGCTGGCCCACAGCCTCTTCGCCATCGAGGTGGCACAGGGCGTGGCCCAGCAACAGCCGCAAATCGCCGAAGCCGTGGCTTACTGGAAACAGAACGAGCAGGACAGCACGCTGGTGTCGATGCTCGCCCGCAACGAGGACCTGAAAATCGGCACCCTGCTCGCGTCGCCCTGGCTGCGCGACGCCGACCGGCAGACGCTGCGCATGTCGCGACTCGACGAGTTGATGAACCCCACCCTCATGGCCAAGGAGCGCCAACGCATCGTCACCGCTTTGGCCGACATGCAGAACAGCGACGGCGGATGGCCCTGGTATAAGTATCCGGGCTGCTTCTCGTCGCCCTGGACCACCGAGACCGTGCTCGAACTCATCGGCGAGATTCGCCACCTGGGCTTCATGACCGACGAGCCCACCGTCGACGAGATGGTGGAAAAGGCCATCAAATACATCGACAAGGAGAATCTGCGCTACTACAAGCAGCAAACCGACAAGAAGGACTACAGCCACTTCACCTCGTGGGCCTACATCCGCTCGCTCTACCCCGACCTGCCGCCCACCGGCGACGCTGCCAAGTTGCTCAAGAACACGCTCAAGCAGATGGACAAGAAGTGGCGCAACGGACTCTCGCACAGCGAGAAGGCCTTCTACGCCATGACGCTCAACCGCAACGGCTACCAAGCCACGGCACGCAACATCGTCGAGTCGCTGCGTCAGTTCTCCATCACCAAGCCCGAACTTGGCACCTATTGGGACAACCTGCAAAACGGGTGGTACTATATAGATAAGGTGGCGGTGACGTCAACCATCCTGCAAGCGATGAACGAAGTCGACCCGCGCCAGCAAGAGATTGACAACGTGCGCAAGTGGATGCTGCTGATGAAGCAGACCAACGACTGGGGCTCGAGTTCGCTGGCCGCCGACGCCGTGTACACGCTACTGTCGACCGGCAGCAAGTGGCTCGAGCGCGCCGCGCTGCCCACCATCGCCATCGACGGCGAGCCGCTGCACTTCAGCAAGGTCGACGAGTATGTGGGTTACTGCCGCAAGACCATCGACGCCGCACCGGGTGCCACCATCACCATCGACCGCACCGGCAGCGGACCGGCCTGGGGAGCCATCTACAGCCAGTTTACCGCCGCCATGACGACCATCGACGAGGTGGCAATCGACGAACTGCAAATCAGCAAGCAGTTCTACGTCTACGGCCAGGACGGCAAGCCGCACCTGAGCGACACCTTCAAGGTGGGCGACAAGGTGCAGGTGCAATTGGTGATCAAGAACAACCGCGACCTGGACTATGTAACTGTGAGCGACCAGCGCGCAGCATGCATGGAGCCGCTGGACCGCTTCAGCGGATACCGATACGACGACGGCACATACTACTACCACGAGACCAAGGACGCCGTGACCAACCTGTTCTTCACCTCGCTGCTCAAGGGCACCCACGTTATCAAGTACGACGCTTGGGTGATGGCCGAGGGACAGTTCAGCGCTGGCATCGCGTCGGCCCAGAGCCAGTACGCGCCACAAATCGCCGCCCACAGTGCCGGGCGCACCATCAGCGCCACCCGCTGACGTTCTGGAAGCGCTTTTGCCCAAATTGGCCCAGAAGGCCGATTTCGGGTCACGCCAAAATGGGGCCTCAAAAGCCCCATTTTTTGTGTGAAACGGGCTGCACCCCACTTTGCATTTGTTAACTATTTATACACCCAAAATGGGTGTTTTCCATGTAATTTAACTATCAAGCAAATAATATAGGATATTTTAACTGAAATGACACACATTTTAGTTTTTCAGTTCAAAAAAAGGTAGTACTTTTACCGCGAATTTCCTTTTGCGGAAATTTTTCGTTAATAACGACACAACAAAAACAAACAATACAACAAGGAAAATTTACATTTGATTATGGCAAATTCGAACACAAAACCCGCTACCGGCAAACTTGGTATTATGATAGTGGGTCTCGGTGCAGTGAGCACCACATTCATCACTGGTGTTTTAATGACTCGCAAGGGTCTGGCTAAGCCAGTGGGTTCTATGACTCAGTACGACAAGATACGTGTCGGTCGCGGTGCCGACAAGAAATATCTCCACCTGAAGGACATCGTCTCGATGCCATCGCTCGACGACCTGGTGTTTGCCGCTTGGGATGTGTACCCCGCTAACGCTTACGAGAGCGCCATCAACGCCGAGGTGCTCAAGGAGAAGGACATCAACCCCGTAAAGGACGAACTCCTGGCTATCAAGCCCATGAAGGCCGCGTTCGACCACAACTACGCTAAGCGCCTCGACGGCGACAACGTGAAGCAGTGCCGCGACCGTTGGGACATGGTCGAGCAAATCCGCGAGGACATCCGCAACTTCAAGAAGAACACCGGCGTTGACCGCGTGGTGGTCCTCTGGGCAGCCTCGACCGAGATTTATGTGGCTCCCGACATGCAGTACCACGGCACGCTGGCAGCCCTCGAGCAGGCTATGAAAGACGACAAGAAGGACGTTATCGCACCCTCGATGTGCTACGCTTACGCAGCACTGATGGAAGGCGCTCCCTTCATCATGGGTGCTCCTAACACCACCGTCGACATCCCCGCTATGTGGGAACTCGCCGAGAAGACGCAACTGCCTATCGCCGGCAAGGACTTCAAGACTGGCCAAACGCTGGTTAAGAGCGGTTTCGCTCCCATCATCGGCACCCGCATGCTCGGCTTGAGCGGCTGGTTCTCGACCAACATCCTGGGTAACCGCGACGGCCTCGTGCTCGACGAGCCCGCAAACTTCCGCACCAAGGAGGTCAGCAAACTCTCGACTTTGGAGACCATCCTCAAGGCCGACGTGCAGCCCGACCTCTACACCGACTACTACCACAAGGTACGCATCAACTACTATCCTCCCCGCAACGACAACAAGGAGGGCTGGGACAACATCGACATCTTCGGCTGGATGGGCTATCCCATGCAGATCAAGATCAACTTCTTGTGCCGCGACTCGATCCTGGCAGCCCCCTTGTGCCTCGACCTGTGTCTGCTCATCGACCTCGCTCGCCGCGCCGGCCGCTTCGGCATCCAGCGCTTCCTGAGTTTCTTCCTGAAGAGCCCGATGCACGACTACACGCAAGGCGAGGAAGCCGTCAACAACCTCTATCAGCAGTACACCATGCTCAAGAACGCCGTTCGCGAGATGGGTGGCTACGAGGCCGACGAAGAAATCGACTAATTTATCACAATACGCAAAGAAAGGCGCTCCCGATGGGGCGCCTTTTTTGTCGTTTAATGCTTCGCAGGGTAACGCTCGCAAGGCTCGCTGAGTAACGCTCGCTCTGCTCGCTGGGTAACGCTCCGCTGACGCTTCGCTGTTTAATGCTCCGCTAACGCTTCGCTGGGTAACGCTCCGCTGTTTAACGCTCGCTGCGCTCGCTGTTTAAGGTTTGTCGGGTGCTTGCGGGTTATCCAGCGAGCGCAAGCGAGCGTTACCCAGCGAGCAGAGCGAGCGTTACCCAGCGAGCAGAGCGAGCGTTACCCAGCGAGCAGAGCGAGCGTTACCCAGCGAGCAGAAGCGAGCGTTACCCAGCGAGCAGAGCGAGCGTTACCCAGCGAGCAGAGCGAGCGTTACCCAGCGAGCAGAGCGAGCGTTACCCAGCGAGCAGAGCGAGCGTTAAACAGCGAGCCTTGCGAGCGTTAAACAGCGAGCAGAGCGAGCGTTACCCAGCGAGCAGAGCGAGCGCTACCCAGCGAGCAGAGCGAGCGTTACCCAGCGAGCAGAGCGAGCGTTACCCAGCGAGCGCAAGCGAGCGTTACTACCCAGCGAGCAGAGCGAGCGTTACCCAGCGAGCAGAGCGAGCGTTACCCAGCGAGCGCAAGCGAGCGTTACCCAGCGAGCAGAGCGAGCGTTACCCAGCGAGCAGAGCGAGCGTTACCCAGCGAGCAGAGCGAGCGTGACCAGCGAGCAGAGCGAGCGTTACCCAGCGAGCAGAGCGAGCGTTACCCAGCGAGCAGAGCGAGCGTTACCCAGCGAGCAGAGCGAGCGTTACCCAGCGAGCGCAAGCGAGCCTTAAACTTATATTTGGTAATTCACCAAAAAATATGTAATTTTGCACCGCATATTGTGCCCAAGAGGCATAACATTTACATCAACAATGCATTAACTCACTATAAAGCATTATGCAACAACCAATTATCGAAGAGAGCCGAGAAACCTCCAAGAAAAAACGCACTTCGAATGCCATCCCCATCAGGGCATTCTTTATGGCCTGTGCAAGAAACTGGTACTGGTTTGTACTGTCGACCATCGCCTTCGGGTGCTTGGCTTTCCTGTACAGCAAGTCGCAGCCGTTGCTCTACAACTCCAAAGCCCTGGTGTTGCTCACCAGCAAGGACTCCAACATGGGTACGCAGTCACAGGCATTCAGCGACCTGGGTATCACCACAGGTAACAGTTTCATGCCCAACGAGATTTACAAAATCCGCTCGACCGACCTGATGGAGAACGTGGTGAAAAGTTTGGGCTCAAACATCCAGTACTATGGCCACGTGTTTTTGCGCGACGTGAACATCTACCGCAACTCGCCGGTGCAAATCACGCCGCTGCGCAACGTCGAACAGCCGTTCTCGATGACCATCGTGCCCAAGGGCGTCAACGACCTGGAGTTTAAGGTCGACGGCGACGGCGGCTGGAAGAAAACCCACTTTGGCAACAAGGTGAACACCGCCTTCGGCCCCATCGCCATCACCAAGAACAAAAACTACGACGAGCGCTACGTGGGCTACAAGGTGATTGTGCGTGTTAACACCACACGCTCCATGGCCCGCAACATCGTTGATCACCTCACCGCCGAGCAGGCCGACAAACTGAGCGACGTGTTGCGCCTGAATATCACCTGGGACAACAAGGACGAGGCTGTCGACATCCTGAACACGCTCATCGCATCGTATAACCAAGACGCTATCAACGACAAGAACGCCGTGGCGCGCAACACCGAGAAGTTTATCGCCGAGCGCGTCGAGGGCCTGTCGCAGGACCTGAGCGGCGTCGATAGCCAGGTGGCCCAGTTGCGTACGGCAGCCGCCAGCAGTTCGATTTATGCCGACCCGGGTGCCGCACTGCGCTACGCCGACAACTCGGCCGACGTCGACATGCAGGCTGCTCTGGCCTCGAGCATCTTCGATTACATCAGCAAGATGGGTGACGGAGAACTCATCCCGTCGAACACCGGTATCGCCAACACCGGCATTGAGAGCCAGATTCAGCAATACAACGAGTCGATGCTCAAATACCAAAAGATTGCCACGACCAGTTCGAACGAGAACCCCGTGATGGTGGAACTCACCCGCTCGCTGGCCACTCAGCGCCAGAACATCCTTCACGGCCTCACCAACTACGTGAGTTCGATGCGCATGAAGCAGAGCCAGGCCCGCGCCCAGCAGTCGCACGCCACCGGCTCCATCGTCGCCATCCCCTCGCAGGAGAAGGCCATCACCGAGGTCACCCGCCAGCAGAAAATCAAGGAGCAACTCTACCTCTACCTGCTTAACAAGCGCGAGGAGAACGCCCTGCAACTGGCCATCACCGAGCCTAACGCCAAGGTGCTCGAGGCAGCGACAGGCACCGGCCCCAACTCTCCTGTGACCTCGCGCATCATGCTCATCGGTCTGCTACTGGGCCTGCTGCTGCCGGCAGCACTGCTCTACGGCGTCTTCTGGTACTACTCGCTCGACAGCAACATCCACACGCGACACGACGTGGAAGACCGTGTGAACATACCCATCATCGGAGAACTACCCACCAAGCGGCAGCACCAGAAGGACAAGGAGATTGTCGTCACCGAGAACGGACGCGACCGCATCAGCGAGGCGTTCCGCATCATCCGCTCAAACGTGGACTACATCGCCAAGCCTACCGAGAAGAAGGGCGTGACCATACAGTTCACCTCGACGATGAGTGGCGAGGGCAAGTCGTTTGTCGCCGCCAACATGGCGCTGTCGTTCGCCCACACGGGCAAGCGCGTGGTAGCCGTCGACCTCGACTTGCGTAAGGGCCGCTTCAGCGAGTACGTGGGCCTGTCAAACGAGTCGACAGGAGTGAGCGCCTTCCTGAGCGAGAAAATCGACAACATCGACACGATTATCCGCAAGGGCATGCTTCACCCCAACCTCGACGTGATTGTCGTGGGTGCAATACCGCCCAACCCCACCAACCTACTGATGAGCGACCGCTTCACCGAACTCATCGACAAACTACGCGAGAAATATGATTACGTAATCCTCGATACCGTGCCCTACTCGATTATCGCCGACGCCAGCCTGATCAACCGCGTGGCCGACCTGACCATCTACGTGATTCGCGACGGCAAGGTCGACAAGCGCTACCTCGACGACCTGGAGAAGATGCACAAAGAGAACAAGATTCGCAACCTGGCCATCCTCATCAACGACATTAAGGTTGACAACAAACACTACGGCTACGGCAGTTACGGCTACGGTTACGGCTACGGCTACGGTTACGGCAACTACGGCTATGGTTATGGCTACGGAACCTATGGCGACGACGACGAGGAAGAAAAGGGCAACAAACTCACCGACAAACTCGGTGGCAAGTTCCTCAAGAAACGCAAAAAATAAGTTTCGCCGAGCAGTCACACAAGCCCCATAACCACCACAGCGGCTATAGCCACGATAAAGTTGCCATAGCCGCTGTGGATTTTTTATAGCGGCGATAGCATTAATAGCACTTATAGATTCTATGGTTGATTTTGTTGCTCCGAGTTCGCTCTTTTTTGAGGTTGTGATTCAGTATGTTGGGAAAAATTCATATATTTGCGGTTATAAAAGTGAATCGCATGAAACGATGGGGCATATTACTGGCTGCGCTGGCAGTGACCGCGACACTCGGGGCACAAGTGCCTGAGAGCGTCAATAACAATATTATCACTCAATTACAACTCTTCCCGCAAGAGAAGACCTACACTCACACCGACGCCACGTGCTACGCGCCTGGCGACCGCATCTGGCTCAAGGTGTACGTGGTCAACGCGCTCAGCCACGAGCCCTCGGGCGAGAACCTCTATGCTTACGTCAACCTCGCCGCTGCCGATGGCACGCTGCTCACTCGCGCCAAACTCGCCTGCCGCGATGGTGTGTACGCCGGATACCTCGACATCCCGGCCAACGCCGCTCCAGGGCGCTATCTGGTGTGCTCTTACACCACGCTGTCGCTCAACACCCCACAGTATCAAGACATCACGCCCATCTACGTAGGCAATGCGCCCGCCGCCGAGTGGTCCAAGCCGACCGAGGCAAGCGATGCCCACGACGCGCTGCGATGCAGTTATTCGGGCCGCCGCATCACCGTCGCCACCACCCGCAGCGGCAGTTCGCTTACCCTGCTGGCGCACTGCCGGGCCTACCCCGTCGCCTACTCGTCCATCGCCATCGGCCGCCCCGTGACGCTGCACCGCGACTCGCTGCCACAGGGCGTCGTGAGTCTGCTGTTGCTCGACGGTGAGCGCGTGGTGGCCGAGCGACTGCTGTTCAGCGACAACCACCGCGAGCAGTGTCCAGTCAACATCGCAGCCGACCGTCAAGCATATGCGCCGCAAGCCCCCGTCACCCTGCGTCTCGACGCGCCACGCCTGACCGAGGGCGAGACAGCCGACGTGTCGGTCAGCGTCACCGCCGACTCGCCGCAGCGCCCGGCGTCGATTGTGGCGCACCTGCTGCTCAACGGCGATGTGCCCGGTGGAGTCGACACGCCAGAGCGATACCTCGATGATGAGCGGAGCGCCAACACACTGCTGCACGACAAGCACTGGACGCGCTACGACTTCGCCCAACTGCTGCACGGCGACTATGCCACGCCACTCTACGAGGCCGAGGCCACCCAGGCCATCACCGGCCGCGTGATGACCTCGCGGCGGCTGCGACCAGCCGACGGAGCACGCGTGAGCCTGCTCGTGCCGCACCTGGGAAGCATAGCCACGGCCTATACCGACAGCCTCGGGCGATTCTCGTTCACCGGGGCCGACTTCGCCCAGGGCACGCAATACATCCTCCATGCCACCGATCGCCGCGGCAAGGAAAACGTCGAACTCATCGTCGACGAAACCGCGCAGCCACGCTTTTTCGACCCGCATGACAACAGCAACGGCCTGCTGCTCGACCACCTGGAGATGATGGGCACGCCACGCAGCGATGGCGTCGAGGACAACGTGTTTGCTCTCACTGCCGATTTCACGCTCGACGAGCAGTCGATTCGCGCCATCGATGCCGCCTGTGTGCACGACCTCATCCGCCATCTGCCCGGCGTGCGCCTGCAAGGCAACCGCTGCTACCTGCGCACACGCAACAGCATCTACGGCGACACCCCGGCATCAATAGCCATCGACGGCGTGATTGCACCCCACGAGTACGACCTCGACAACATCATCATGCAAGATGTCACGCGCATTGAGATGTTCAAGTCGGGGACCAGCGTGATTTGGGGCACCGAGGGCGGCAGCGGCGTGATCAGCATCACCACCAAGGCCGGCAACCACGGCCACGACCTGACGCTGAAGCCCAACCAAAAGCGCATCACCCCGCTCGGCTACCAGCGGCCCGCCACCTTCACCCCCACGGCCCGCACCATATATTGGAATCCCAACGTCACCGGCGACACCATCACATTCACCGCACCTGCCAAGGCGGGCACCTGCCGCGTGGTCATCGACGGCGTCACCAGCCACGGCCGCCTAATCCACCAAGAGACCACCATCCCCATCACCCAATAGGCCATAGCCGCGGTTGCATCTATAGCCACAATAGCATCTAAAGTTTCTATAGTAACTTCTACAGTTGCTATAGTTTACACGGCACTTTCATTTAACTTGAAAACAAGCGCATAAGCCCCTTACCCAATTCTTGTGAGATAGGGCATTCTGCTGTTGTCTGTATTTCAGTTAGTT
>CACYRK010000042.1 GCA_902776835.1 uncultured Bacteroidales bacterium | reverse complement strand
GTTTAGGGGAGTGGGAGACATAAAATTCTTTATGTTCAGATTAGCTACACTATATTCGTGAAACGACAGACTCACCAACCGGAAATATCCGCTGACCCGAAAAACGGCGGGAAAAACAGTGTTGTCCCGATTTTGTCCCGGTAAAATCAAAAAATAAGGGATAACTTGCAGGCTGACTGCTTGTTATCCCCTGTCGGGTCGGGGTGAGAGGACTCGAACTTCCGACCTCCACGTCCCGAACGTGGCGCGCTAACCAACTGTGCTACACCCCGATCATTTGTTTTGCGCTGCAAAGTTACGCATTTTTCCTCAATTGGCAATCAAAAATCGAAAAAAATCGTATTTTTTGACTTTTATCCCTTTTTTTGATTCATTTTTTGGGCAGCGATTGCTGGGTGGCGGTGAGGTGGTTAATCTTGCGAATTTCCACCACCAGCAGGACGGCGGCGATGATGGTTGCCGCCATATCGCTGAGCGGGAACGAGAGCCACACGCCGTTCAACTGCCAAATTCGTGGCAGGGTGAACAGCAGGGGCAACAGAAACAGCACCTGGCGGGTGAGACTCATAAAGATGCTCTTGCCGGCCTCGCCCAGCGACTGGAAGAAGTTGGTGATGACGATCTGGAAGCCTACCACCCAAAACATCCACGTGGTGAGCCGCAGCGCGTTTTCGCTGGCCGCCAGCAGCGTCTCGTCGTCGGTGAACATCCGTGCCACGGTGCGCGGCACCAGTTGTCCGGCGATGGCCCCGAGCAGGCACACAGCGGTGCATACGGCGGCGGTAAGCCAGAAGGCGCGCTTGAGGCGGTCGAAGCGGCGTGCGCCGAAGTTGTAACCCACGATGGGCTGCATGCCCATGCACACGCCAATCACAAAGGTGACGATGAGTTGCGTGACGGTGGTGAAGATACCGATGGCCGCCACGGCAGCGTCGCCGCCATAGTCGTAGACGGTGTTGTTGATGATGCCGTTGATGATGCAGCCGGCGGTGTTGACGATGCACGGCGCCAAGCCGATGGCCATGATGGGGCGCAGCACGTGCCAGTCGAGCCTGAACGTGCCGGGCACGAAGTGGATGTTGCTCGACTGCTTCATGAAGTGGGCAATCACGAAGGCCGCGCTGATGCCCATCGAGATATCGGTGGCGATGGCGGCGCCCTTGATGCCCCACTTCAGCCCGAAGATGAAGATTGGCGCCAAAATCACGTTAAGCCCGGCGCCGATAAACATGGTCCACATGGCCTTGGTGGGATAGCCGGTGGCGCGCATCACGCTGTTGAACGAGTAGCACAGGTTGTTGAACAGCAGGCCGGGCAGCATGTACATCATGAAGTCGTGGGCGTAGGGCAGCGAGGTGTCGCTGGCACCGAAGAGCCGCAAGATGGGGTCGAGAAACAGGGCGAAAATGCCGATGTAGAATGTGCCGAAAATCAGCGTCATCACAATGCTGTTGCCTAAGATCATTTCGGCCATCGACTTGTTGCCCTGGCCCAACACGATGCTGGTGCGGGTGCTCGCGCCCACACCGATGAGCACGCCGAAGGCCGCGCTGATGTTCATTACCGGGAAGGTGATGGCCAGTCCGGCGATGGCGTCGGCTCCCACGCCCTGGCCGATGAAGATGCGGTCGATGACGTTGTAGAGCGACATCACCATGATGCCCACCACGGCGGGCAGGCTGTATTGCCACAGCAGGCGACCCACGGGGGCCGTCTCGAGTTCTGCGATATTGTTGCGTGAAGTAGTTGCCATATTTTGCCGTGCAAAGTTACTCATTGTTTCGCAACTGTGCAACAATGGCCCCCTGCTGGCTGATGCCGCGGGAGGGGCTGCGATGGCATCGCAGCATACGTGACCGCTGCGGGCCGTGGCGAGACGAGGAGGGCGTTCGCGCTACTGAAAACGGTAGTTTTTGGGTTGTTGTGTAAAATTTACGCAATAAAATTTGGAGAAACCGAAATTGTTGTTGTAACTTTGCTGCGTAAAATTTACGCAATGTCTTTTCACAGCATTTTCTTCAATTCAAGATGATTTTTTCAAATAGAGATATTTGGCTGAATGTCAGCGTCTTGGGTTGCTGTTGCAAGATTGCAAAAAAAAACTGCAAGGTTGCAGAAAACGAGGGTGGCGGAACGATGGGCGTAATTTTGCAGCGTGACAACAAAAACGCATTATTAACTTCATAAATCTTTAAAACAATGGAAACAAAGAAAGAAACTAAAGGAGCTGTTTACAACGTGATTATTCTGGACAAGAGCGGCTCGATGCAGTCAATCAGGCCGCAGGCCATCGGTGGCGTGAACGAGACGCTGGGCACCATCCGCGCTCAACGACGCACTAACCCCGAACTGGAGCAAGTGGTGACCTTGGTGCCGTTCTGCTCGTGCGAGACGCGCCTCATCGTCGACGCTCAGCCCATCGAGAAGGTGAGCGACATCGCCCCCGAGGACTACGTGCCCTGCTGCTGCACGCCGCTCTACGACGCCGTGGGCAACACCATCACGCGCATTCATGGTAAGGTCGAAGGTCGCGACGATGTGGCCGTGAGTGTCACCATCATCACCGACGGCTACGAAAATGCTTCGCGCGAGTTCAGTGGCAAGGCTGTGAAAGCGCTCATCGACGCCTACAGGAATGAGGGCTGGCTCTTTGCCTACATCGGTGCCGACCACGATGTGGAAGCAGTGGCCAAGGGCCTGTCGATCAACAACTACATGGCCTTCGAAAAGTCGGAAGAGGGCACCAAGAAGATGTTTGCCCGCGAGCGCAGCAGCCGTGACAGGTGGATGGCGAAAATGAAGCATTGTCTGTCGGCTCCCGCCGAAGACCGCCGACGATTGCTCGAAGAATCTGGTGAAGACTATTTTATCTCTTAATCGCCTATTCTCACTGTAGCCTAACCTAAACTTGGAGGGTGTGGCAACCCTTGGCACACCCCCCAAGATTTGACTGAACCCTGGCACAATTTTTGCCATTCTACACACGGTTTTATTCATTTTTAATCAATCAGTTGGATATGGATTTTAGTTCTATAAGCAGTCTCAGCAGTCTCAGCAGCGGCACATTTAAATATGGTGTGGTTTATTGCGCTCTTCCAGAGGGCGGCGACCCTGGGTTGGTGGAGCGTCTGCGCGCCCTCTGGCGCGTGACCACCCCGCGCAGCGTAAGGGACATTAAGTGGGAGGTCTACGACGGATTGACCGACGAGCCAAAACTCATCGCGCGCCGGGCCAACATTGGCAACATCGGCCGCCGGGCATCGATTGAACTCACCGTGGATCCCAATGCGAGCGAACAGGTGCTCACCATGGCCTTGGCGCGCTTTGCTCGCACGTTGACCGACATCACCTCGATCAACCGCGGCGACGTGCTGCTCACCAGCCGGGCCTTCGACGACGAGGTTTTATTTAGGGAGGAGGCCTCCCCGGTGCTCTCGGGACGTGCCGACATTGACTACTCAACCGAGCCCGAGGACGACGTGCAGTTCATCAATGTGCCGACTGCCGCCCCCGAGACCGTGACTGGCTTAAATCGATACATCCCCAGGGCCAAGGCGAAGCGCGACACCCAGGAGGACAAAATCGCCAAGAAACGGCGCGCCGAGGAGAACCGGCTCATCGATGAGGACTTGCGCCAGAAGGAGCAGCAACGCCGGCTCGACTTTGAGCAACTGCGTGCCCGGGCACTGAAATTCATGATTGAATACCAGGCCGACCCCGCTGAACTCCTTAAGGAACTCCTCAATGGAAAATACATTATCCAGGAGGACGGGCTCAGTCCGCTGGTGATCAACGAGAACCTCGACATCTGCCTGCCAAACTACAACGAGATGGTCATCGACATGCCGCCGCTGTGCAAGGCCATCTACATCCTCTTCCTCAAGCACTCCGAGGAGGGCATCAGGCTTGTGGACTTTGGCGACTATCGCGATGAGTTTGAGGAGGTTTACAACTGCGTGATGCCTAACCGCGACGAGAAGTTGGCCCGCCAAAGCATCGACGACCTCTGCGACCCATCATCCAACTCGCTCAACGAGAAAAAGTCGAGAATCAAGCGCTACTTCAAAAACAAAATCCTCGATGACAACATCGCCCGCCAGTACTACATCACCGGCCCGAAAAGCGGCCCCAACCGCATCACCCTCGCCCCCGACATGATCACCCTACCCGCCTACTTTGCATAACGCCCCGCGCCGCCTTCACACCCTCCCGCAACGTGGCAACGTTAAACCCCAAAATGAAGAAAAAGGGACGGTCCTTTTTTCTTCATTTTTTTTGGTTTGTGGGTGGGTGGAGTAGGAGTATGCGGGAGGATGTTTCGTGCTGTGGCATTTTCGCGCTTAAATGGGTGTAGATTTTTAAAAAAGTTGTAACTTTGTGGGAAGTTTAAAAATCACACCGAAATGATTACAGGCGAAATAAAAAACCGTATCGACAGCATTTGGGATACCTTTTGGACGGGCGGTATCACCAATTCCATAACCATTCTTGAGCAGATGACCTATCTGTTCTTTATGAAGATGCTCGACGACGCCCAGCGCACGCGCGAGGCCAATGCCAACGCCTTTGGCGTGGCAGTGCAAGAACCCACCTTTGCCTACGGCTCGTGGCATAACCCCGAGACCGACCGCGACGTGCCGCTGAACGACCTGCGCTGGAGCACATTTAAGCACTACGACCCTGAGACGATGTTCCGCATCGTGAGCAAAGACGTGTTTGTGTTCATCAAGACACTCAACGAGGGCAAGGAGAGTGCCTACAGCCGATTTATGGAAAATGCCACCTTCCTGATTCAGAGTCCGCGCACGCTCACCAAGATTGTCGAGGGCATCGACCACCTCGACATGAACAACCGCGACACTATGGGCGACGTCTACGAGTATGTGCTGAGCAAGATGGCTGCGAGTGGCAACAATGGGCAGTTCCGCACGCCTCGCCACATCATCCGCATGATGGTGGAACTGATGCAGCCCACCTTGAAGGACACCATCTGCGACCCGGCTATGGGCAGCGCGGGATTTATCGTGGAAAGTGCCAAGTACGTACAGGAGCATTATAAGAACGAACTTCTCAAGCGCGAGAATGCCGACCACTATAAGAACCACATGCTGCATGGTTTCGACACCGACTTCACCATGCTGCGCATCGGTGCTATGAACCTGATGCTGCACGGCGTGGACAACCCCGACATTCAATATCGCGACAGCCTCTCGACCGACAACCCCGACGAGAACCGCTACACGCTGTGCCTTGCCAATCCGCCCTTCACCGGCAGCCTCGACTACGACGCTGTGAGCAAGAGCCTGCTTGCCATCACCAAGACCAAGAAGACCGAGTTGCTGTTTGTGAGCCTGTTTATCCGTATGCTGCAAATGGGTGGTCGTTGCGCAAGCATTGTCCCCGACGGCGTGCTGTTTGGCAACAGCACGGCGCACAAAGCGTTGCGTAAGGAGTTGGTCGAGAACCAACGCTTGCAAGCCGTGATTTCGATGCCCAGTGGCGTGTTCCAACCCTATTCTGGCGTGTCGACGGCAATTTTGGTCTTCACCAAGACCAATGCCGGCGGCACCGACAAGGTGTGGTTCTACGACATGAAGGCCGACGGCTACACCCTTGACCAAAAGCGCACCGCGTGTGCCGAGAACGACATCCCCGACGTGATTGCCCGCTTCAAGAACCTGGAGGCTGAGGCCGAGCGCACGCGCAAAGAGCAGTCGTTCCTTGTGCCCATTGAGGACATCCGCGCCAACGACTACGACCTGAGCATCAACAAATACAAAGAAGTTGAGCGTGTAAAGGTGGAATACGAAGCACCAAATGTGATACAGGAACGCATTGAAGCATTAGAGAGTGAAATAACAGCAGCAATTAAAGATTTTCGTAACAAGTTTATGTAAGATATGGATAAAGTCAAAGGATATGTGTACATCCTCACGAACAAAAGTTTTCGTGATGATTGGGTAAAGATAGGTAAAAGCAGCCGTCCTGTGGATGTTCGTTCAAAAGAATTGGATAATACAGCTGTGCCTCTACCTTTTGATGTGTATGCTACAATGCAGACGGAGAAATATGGTGAGGTTGAGAAAATCATACATAAGCAGATTGACCGACTGACCGATTTACGAATTCGTCAGAATAGAGAATTCTTCAATGTCCATCCATCACAAGCATTGGATATATTACTTGACTTGGCTGTTGCTCTTGACGATGCTGTTGTTATGAAATATGAAGATGGAAAACCTCACCAAGTTTATCCTGTCATTGAAGAAAAGAAAAAGAAAACAAAGTCAGACAAAAGACCACAACGACCGCCATTTGATTTCTCAATGGTGGGGCTAAACGTGGGCGATACAGTCGTATTCGATGCTCTCAACTTAACTGTAAAAGTGGCTGGCAAGAATAAAGTTGAATATGACGGTCGATTGTGGAGTCTTTCTGCTTTCTGTGGCACATATCTACCAGAGAGTATGCGCAACGCATCCGACGCATACCAGGGACCAAAGTATTTCAGTTATGAGGGGAAAACGCTTTGGCAGATTAGATTAGAAAGAGAACAAGAGAATCTTGAGATGTAGGGTATGAGAGAGGGATGGACATATAAGAAGTTAGGAGAAATATGTTTCATAGAGCGTGGAGGTTCTCCTCGCCCAATTCAGCAATATATAACAAATAGGGCTGATGGACTTAATTGGATAAAAATTGGAGATGCAGTTGAGGGTTCTAAATACATCAACTCAACAAAAGAAAAGATTATACCCGAAGGCTTAAAGAAAACAAGATTTGTTCATAAGGGTGATTTTATATTATCCAACTCAATGAGTTTTGGGAAGCCATATATTTTAGGAATAGATGGTTGTATTCATGACGGTTGGTTAGTAATAAGAGATAATAACAAAATCTTTAACAAATCTTTCCTTTACTATTTGTTGAGTAGCCCTAATATGTATCAAGAGTTTAAACGATTAGCCGTAGGTGGAGTTGTCAACAATCTCAATAGTAATTTGGTGAGAAATGTTGTTGTTCCCATTCCACCCCTTGCTGAGCAGCAGTGCATTGTTGAGGAATTGGATTTGTTGAACAACATTATAGAGAAGAAAAAGTCACAACTTAAAGAATTTGACCAACTCGCTCAATCCATCTTCTATGATATGTTCGGCGACCCTATCACCAACGAAAAAGGCTGGCAAGTGATTCAGTTAGGAAGTAAATGCGAAGTTTCCTCGTTTAAACGGGTGTTAATTGAAGATGTTGTTGATAAAGGTATACCGTTTATTCGTGGCACAGAATTAATGTCCTTAAGCAAAGGGGAGAAAACTCCATTTACTTTATTTTTAACTCCGGAACACTATGAAAAAGTGAAAGCAATTTCAGGTGTCCCCAAAATAGGAGATTTATTAATTCCTTCTATTAATGCGAATGGTAGTATTTGGGTTTTAAATACTGAAGAGCCAAGATATTATAAAGATGGTCGTGTCCTATGGGTTCATGTTGACAAAGACACATACACAAGCCAAGCCCTAAAATACATCATGCACATTCTTATTACGAGCAATTATTCTTCTGTTGCTTCGGGTGCGACTTTTGCTGAATTAAAGATATTCGTTTTAAGAGAACTCAATACGATACTTCCCCCTCTCCCTCTCCAGCAGGAGTTTGCGGAGAAGGTTGAGGCGATAGAGAGGCAGAAGGCTCTTATTCAACAGTCGATTGACGAGGTGCAGACACTCTTCGACAGCCGCATGGATTACTGGTTTGGATAGTGCTAGATTATCTAGATGGTCTAGATAGTCTAGAGGATCTAGTTTTTTTAAAAAGAAAAGACGATGGAAGACAAGAAATACAATATAGAAAAGAAATATAAAGTCCTTCGCAATCAGGTAAACTGGCAAAACTTGTGGTTTTACCGCAAGTCGGTGGCGCTCTACGAGATTACCAAGGTGTTCACGCAGCGCTTCTTGCCCCCACACGGCGACCGCACGGTGGACCAAATGGTGCAAGCGGCGCGCTCGGGCAAGCAGAATATCGTTGAAGGCTCGGCCGATGGTGTCACGTCGTCGGAAATGGAACTCAAGTTGCTGAATGTGGCTCGCGCCAGCATTAAAGAACTTCAGGAGGACTATGTGGATTATCTGCGCTGCCACCATCTGCCCCTATGGGACGAAAGCCATGAGCGTTATAACTCGATGATCATGTTTTGCCGTGAGCACAACGATTGGGCCGATTATAAGCCCTACGTGCTTAAGATGAGCGACGAGGAGACAGCCAATGTTGCTTACACGCTGTGCCGGATGACCGACCGCATGATGACCACATACATCACTCAACTTGAAGCGCGCTTCGTCACCGAAGGGGGCATCAAGGAGCGTATGACGGCGGCAAGACTTGGCTACCGTGCCGACAAGCAACAAGAACTCGCCGCCGCCCAGCAAGAAATTACGTCGCTAAAAGCCGAAATCGCCAGGCTGAAAGTGATAATAGAAGATTTGAAAAGAGGGGGCTAAAGGGGCTAGCAGTTCTAGAAAATCTAGAACTTCTAGAAGGACTAGAACTTCTATAAAATATATAATAAAAAAGACAACGTTATGCGCAACTTCGACTATCTACAGGAATTAGGCTTGAGCGACTTGCATAAGTTCTGCTCGGCCGCCGAGGAAATGCAAGTGAGCAATCCCGAACTCAGTGCCGTGAGCGCACGCAAGGCACTGGAGTATATCGTGAGGGCACTCTATGTGATGAAAAACATTGAGATTCCCGAGCGTGCCTCACTCTTTGAACTTGTGGATGGTGAGCCATTCAGGGAGTTTATTGGCGACGAGCGCGTGATGATGGCTGTCCACTACGTGCGCAAGGTGGGCAACAATGGTGCTCATGGAACTCGCGTGACCAAGCGCGAGTCGTTCTTCAGCCTGCTCAACATCTATAACGTGGTTGCGGCGATATTGCACAAGTTGACCTTTATTGATGAGGTCGTGCCCTTTGACCAAACTTTGATACCTCGCAGCCCTCAAGGTCCAATAGTCACCCCACCGGCGGTTGCTGTGACAGCGCAATCGGCCATCGTGGAGGCTGCCAGCAAAGAGGCTGCCGAGGACACTGCGCCAGTGCAAGAGTTGCCGCTTGACATCAGCGAGGCCGAAACGCGACGGCTCTATATCGACCTGATGCTCAAAGAAGCAGGGTGGGACGTGCTCGATACCGAAGGCGCAGTACAGCCCTCGAAGGCGTGCATCGAGGTGGAAGTGGAAGGCATGCCCAACAACGAGGGCATCGGCTACTGCGACTATGTGCTGTACGGCAGCAACGGCCTGCCTCTTGCCGTTATCGAGGCCAAGCGCACGAGCGCCGAGGCCGTCAAGGGCAAGCACCAGGCCGAACTGTATGCCGACTGCCTGGAGAAGCGGTATGGCCGCCGACCGGTGATTTATTACACCAACGGCTTTGATACCTACATCATCGACGGCCTGGGCTATCCACCTCGGCGGCTGTATGGGTTCCACACCGAGAGCGACTTGGAACTGCTGATGCAGAAACGCGGGCGCCACGACATCGCCGACTTCAGCGTGAAGGACAGCATTACCGACCGCCACTATCAGAAGATGGCAATCAAGAGCGTGTGTGAGCACTTCAACACGAAGCACCGCCGCGGCTTGCTTGTGATGGCGACCGGCACGGGCAAGACGAGGGTGTCGATTTCGCTCGTGGATGTGCTTGCCCGCAACGGCTGGGTGAAAAATGTGCTGTTTCTTGCCGACCGCATACCGCTGGTGAGCCAGGCCCACAAGAACTTTGTGAAACTGCTGCCCCACATGACCACGTCGGTGCTGAGCGAGGACAAAGACCCCGACACCACGGCACGCATCACATTCTCGACCTACCAGACGATGATTAACTACATCGACCGTGACGAGAAAGCGTTTTCGGTGGGCCGCTTCGACCTGATAATCATCGACGAGGCACACCGCTCGATTTTCGGCAAGTACACCGCTATTATCAAGTATTTCGACAGTCTGCTTGTGGGCCTCACCGCCACGCCGCGCGACGAGGTGGACCGCAGCACCTACGAGACGTTTGAGATGGAGCAGGGCATACCCAACTATGCCTATGAACTGGAGGACGCCGTGGCCGAAGGCTACCTTGTGAACTACCGCGGCTTGAAGCGCGGCTCGCTAATCCTTAAAGAAGGTGTGAAATACAATGCTTTGAGCGCCGAGGAAAAAGAGCAGATGGAGAAAGTGTGGGAGTATGAGCAGTTGAGGCAAACCCTTGACGAAAAGAGTCCGCGCGACATCGGCAAGGACGAGATTTTCAAGTATATCTTCAACATCGACACCATCGACCATGTGCTGCAAGACCTGATGGAAAACGGGCTGAAGGTGCAGAGCGGCGAGCGCATCGGCAAGAGCATTATCTTTGCCTACAACCACCGTCATGCCGAGATGATAGTGGGGCGGTTCTATGCCCTGTATCCCGAGTACTCGTCGGACTTTTGCGCTCTGATTGATAACTACGTCACTTATTCTAAGGACTTGATTGACAAATTTGAGGTTCGCGACGGCAATCCGCAGATCGCCGTAAGTGTTGATATGCTCGACACGGGCATCGATGTGCCCGACGTGCTGAACCTCGTGTTCTTCAAGATTGTGAAGAGCAGAATCAAGTTTTTGCAGATGATTGGCCGCGGCACACGCCTGTCGCCCGACATTTTTGGCCCCGGGCGCGACAAGGAGTTTTTCTATATCTTCGACTGGTGCCGAAACTTTGAGTATTTCGACGAGAATCCCGACGGCACGACGGTGAAACCCACACCGTCGCTGACTGAGCGAATCTTCACGCTTCGCGCCAAGATTGCTTTCCATCTTCAGCACCAAAAGTGGCAAGAGGACGCCTTTGCCAAGAGCCTGCACGACGACACCAAAGCCGCGTTGCACGAGCAGGTGGCAGCCCTCAGCGACAGCCATATCTCGGTGAGAGAACATTGGGAAATTGTGAGCCACTTCAAGAATGTGGATAATTGGGTGTATTTATCGGAGGTTGACCTCAGCAACCTAAGCAGCGACATCGCGCCCTTGCTGAGCAAGAGCACCCTCGACGAGAGCGCCAAGAAATTCGACGTGCTAACGTTGCTCATTGAACTGTCGCTGCTCGATGGCGAGACGAATTGCACAAAAGCCGTTCAAACCGTTCAGAGCGTGGCGGAGAAACTTCAGGAGAAAGCGTCGCTGCCGCAAGTGCAGGCCAAGATGAGCACTATCAAAGAAGTGCTGTCGGCCGTCGCTTGGGAGAATGTGTCGCTTGCCTGGCTGGAAAAAGTCAGGGAAGACCTTCGCGAACTGGTGAAGTTCCTTATGGGCCAAGACGGGCGTTGGTTCACGGTCAACATCGAGGACACCATCACCAACGAAGGCGTGATAGTCGGCATAACCCCCCGCGTGACCTACAAGCAAAGCGTGCTTGACTTCCTTGCTCAAAATCGGCACTTGCCCGTGTTGCAGAAGATTTACGGCTTGGAGCAACTCACGAGCGCCGACTTTATCGAACTTGAGCGCATCTTGTGGCAAGAACTTGGCAGCAAGGCCGACTATGACAAGTTTACCGATGGCATGCCGTGTGGCAGCAATGTGGCCATTTTCATCCGGTCGCTTGTGGGTGTCGACCGCAATAACGCCGTCAGGCGCTTCTCGGAGTTTATCTCTGGAAACACGCTCAATGCTGATCAGGAGGATTTTTTGAACACGATTATTGCCTACGTGTGTGAGAATGGCGACATCACCAAGGAGATTGTCGTGAACGAGTCGCCGTTCGACGAGCGGCTGTCGGTGTTCACGCCCTACATGCTGCCGCTGGCCAAATATATCGACACTATCCACGGTGTCATCACCCCACAGTCGGCCTAACCGGCAGATTGAAAGGGGCGGGAAAAGTTTTAGTAGGTTTTATGGAATGCAAAAATCGCTAAACGCTCATTGGTGAGCGATTAGCGATTGGAAGCGTGGTCCCACTTGGGCTTGAACCAAGGACTCCCTGATTATGAGTCAGGTGCTCTAACCAACTGAGCAAGATAAGAACCGAATTTCCCGATTATTAGGCTGAAATTGCGCGACAAAAATATCGCTTACCAAGTTTCACCCAATTCTTCTAAAGCCTTTTGAGCCTTTTCCAATCCTTGGCGGGCGGCTTTGCGCCACCATTCTATAGTTTGCTGGTAGTCTTGGGAAACGCCTTCGCCAGAACCATAACATGCACCAAGATACCACTGTGCTTTGGCATGGCCTTGTTCGGCTGCTTTACGCAACCATTCAAAAGCCTGTTGGTCATCCTTAGAGACACCATCACCCAACTTATAGCAACCACCAAGATAGAACTGCGCATCAGCATTGCCTTGTTCGGCGGCTTTGCGATACCATTCTACTGCTTGCCTGTAATCTTTTGCGACACCTTCGCCATCATAATAACATTCGCCAAGACGATATTGCGCATCGACAAAGCCTTGTTCGGCGGCTTTGCGATACCATTCGGCAGCTTGCCGGTAGTCTTTTGCGATACCTTTGCCATCATGATAGCAGTGACCAAGGAAACATTGCGCTTGTGCATTGCCTTGTTCGGCGGCTTTGCGATACCATTCTACTGCTTGACGGTAGTCTTTTGCGACACCATAGCCATTATCATAGAAGACACCAAGATTTAATTGCGCATAGGCGTCGCCTTGTTCAGCGGCTTTACGATACCATTCTGCAGCCTGTCGGTAGTCTTGAGTGACACCATGACCTCTATCATAGCAAACCCCAAGATTATATTGCGCCTCAGCATATCCTTGCTCAGCGGCTTTACGATACCATTCTACTGCTTGCCGGTAGTCTTTTGCGACACCTTCTCCATGTTTATAACAGTAGCCAAGATTATATTGCGCCTCAGCATATCCTTGCTCGGCGGCTTTACGATACCATTCTGCAGCTAGCTGGTAGTCTTTTGTGACACCGTCGCCATCATAATAACAATCGCCAAGATTATTTTGCGCTTGGGCATTGCCTTGCTCAGCGGCTTTGCTGTACCAGTACACAGCCTGGCTGTAGTCTTGGTTTACTCCTCTACCATTTTCATAACAATAGCCTAAATTATTTTGAGCCGTTGCAATTCCCTGCTCAGCGGCTTTGCGGTACCAGTACACAGCCTGAGTGTAGTCTTGATTCACTCCTTTGCCATTGGCATAACAAAAGCCTAAATTATATTGAGCCAGTGCATATCCCTGTTCAGCCGCTTTGCGCCACCAATATACAGCTTTCTCATAATTAAGATAGACACCATCCTTCCCCGCATAATAACAATATGCTAAATTATTTTGCGCCTCGGTATCACCTTGCTGTGCTTTCTCGTAATATTCTTTTGCCTTGCCGGTTATGTTTTCGGTTTGTGCAAATGCATTGACGCTTATAAAGAGCATAAGCAATAAGGTAGAAATAATTCTTTTCATAAGTTGTTTATTTTGATTCTTGAAAATTATTGGCCTACAAAAGTACAAAAATAATAAGAACAATTTATGTTTTTATGAAAATATTATTCCCCATGTGGCAAAATCGCCGTGATGGAAGGGGGGTGAGGTCGGCAATAAATATCTGTTTTTCATCAAACTCACATTAATATATAAGCAAGTCGCCGAAATTTGGTGACCTGCTTGTTTTGTGCCCATAAAGCACCACGAATATTGAAGTTCTTAGATTGGAATAGCAGAAGCTATTTTCAATCAAAAGTAATTCACTTGCTATACCGTTTTCATACGTAGCCGTCGGCTGTTTTGCTGTTTATCAAAGGTGGCACAAAATCACAAAACAAGCGCCACTTGTGAACTGCCCCCAAAAAGTTAGACAAAAAACTTTTGGGTTCATTTCGTTTTGACACACCCACTTTGGGTCAAGTGGGGGATTTTTTTAAACAAAAATCCGACAACTATTTGATTTTCAGTAGTTGTCGGAATAAATTGTGGTCCCACTTGGGCTTGAACCAAGGACTCCCTGATTATGAGTCAGGTGCTCTAACCAACTGAGCTATAGGACCCGAATGGCAGCGTGGCTGGGATTCGCGGGTGCAAAGTTAGTAATAATTTCTTAAATGCACACCATCGTGGCGAAAAAATGTGCATTTCTTCACGCGGCCGCTGATTTACTTCGAAATTTTCAAATGCGGTAATGCTGAACAGTGAGAGTGTGTGGGTGTTGTGGTGGAGATGTTGCAAAAAGGTGTAAAAAATATTACAAAATTGCAAAAATGTTGCCGAGACTATTGCACGATAAAAAAAAATGCAGTTACTTTGCATCAGCATAACAGGCTGGTCGTTGTGAAACGATTAGGTTGTTATATGGACGCAACGAGCGGGCTTCGGCCCGCAAAAGGCTTCATGAGCAATTATAGTTTTCAAGTATTAGTAATTATTAGTATTGGGGGTCTTGGCATTTGATATGTCGAGACCTTTTTTGTTGCTCTCTGTAAAGTAAGCCACAAATCAAACAAATCAAAATAAACTACGGATTGGTCTGATTATCTGATTTTTAACTGCACTGTTCATTGTGCATCTGGGGACAGTCCTTGAATGTTGCAAAACGTGAATTATTATCTATGGGGGTAAACATGAATTATCCACGAATTATTCATAAATTCTCTGATAATCATCTTATAATCAAATAATTAATGGATAATTCATGGGTATTCGTGTTTAGATCGTCTCAAAGCAGGCAACAAAGCAAACTACCGGACAACAATGAAATTAAGTGAGGGCACCCCGCCGTGGCGGAATGCCCTCACCGTAGTCGCAGCATAACTGGCTTACATTCCCATGCTTGGCCGGCAAGCGCGACGAAGGGAAATTTAGACTAAATGATTTTATGTTACGTAACCACACTACCGTCGTGAGTCCACAAGAGTGGTGCGGTCATACCCAATAATCGCTGCAAAGGTATATTGTTTTTTTTATTCCACCAAAAATTACTACTTTTCTTTCTTATGTTTAACAACATAAAATTGGTGAAACTACCCGAAACCATAGGCCTTGCGGCCCTGTGGTGGTGCAAAAAACTTGCCATGCTTTGCCCACCTCGACTATTGGTTCTACGTTGACTTTCGCTCGCATCGTTGCCGAGGCCGACGCCTGATTGTGCCCCGGTCGAAGTTAATCACGCTTGGAAAAACCAAATGAATTTGTTTTTTCGCTCGCTTAATCGTAACGTTGACCTTGCGGTCGAAGTTACTCACGCTCGGAAAAACCAAATGAATTTGTTTTTTCGCTCGCTTAATCGTAACGTTGACCTCCGGTCGAAGTTACTCACGCTCTGAAAAACCAAATGAATTTGTTTTTTCGCTCGCTTAATCGTAACGTTGACCTTCGGTCGAAGTTACTCACGCTCGGAAAAACCAAATGAATTTGTTTTTTCGCTCGCTTAATCGTAACTTTGACCTTCGGTCGAAGTTACTCACGCTCGGAAAAACCAAATGAATTTGTTTTTTCGCTCGCTTAATCGTAACTTTGCAATATATTTTAATCAACACGGTTATGAGTGGATTTTACGAGCGATTTAGCCAGTGGGTTATCGATTTCAGCGACATGGTGTGCGGCCTGCCAGAGTTTCTGCTGCTGATAGGCGGCGGGTTGTTCCTGTTTTTCTATTCGCGTGGCGTGTCGCTGCGTCGGCTGCCATGGGCCATGCGCGCCCTGCGTCAGAAGCCCGGAGGCGACGACACTAAGGAGTCGGGCCAGATCAGTTCTGTCCAGGCGCTGCTCAGTGCCATCGCCGCCACGGTGGGCATGGGCAACATCGCCGGTGTGGCCATCGCCCTGTGGGTGGGTGGCCCAGGCGTGGTGTTCTGGATGTGGGTGAGCGCGCTGGTGGGCATGAGCACCAAGTTTTTCGAGGGTGCCCTGTCGATTATGTATAAAGGTCGTGACACGGCTGGCGAGGTGCAGGGTGGTCCCATGTATATCATCACCCACGGCCTGGGCCCGAAGTGGCGTCCGCTCGCCGTGGCGTTCTCAATCTTCGGCTTGGTGGGCACGTTGTGCTTTATGCAGGCCAACCAGTTGGTAGAGTCGATAACCACAGTGTTTACCACCCCCATGGGCATTGCGAACACCGTGTGGCTGCGCTTTGGCATGGGCGTTGCCCTCGTCGTGGTGGTGGGAGCCGTGATTTTGGGAGGCATCAAGCGCATCGCCAAGTGGGCGTCGGCACTGGTGCCCATCATGGTGGCGCTGTACTTTATGCTCGTGCTGGTGGTGATGGTGATGCACTATAAGGAGTTGCCGGGCGTGTTTGTCACAATCTTCCGCGAGGCATTCAGTTTTGAGGCCGGCCTGGGCGCCTTCACCTTCATCGCGCTCACCGGAGCGCGCCGCGCCGCCATGGTCAACGAGGCCGGCGTGGGTACCGCCTCGATGATGCACGGTGCCAGCAAGAACACCGACCCCATTCGCGAGGGCCTTATCGCCATGATTGCCCCGGCCATCGACTCTGGCCTGGTGTGCACGCTAACCGCAATCCCCATCCTTATCGCCGGCAATTACTCGGGCCAGGGCGATGTCAAGGGACTGTACGTTGCGCTTAACACCTATGGCGATTTGCTGCCGGGCATCGGACAGTATCTGCTCATGATTATTGTGTTCTGCTTTGCCATGTCGACGATGTTCTCTTACTCGTATTATGGGCAAAAATGCACCAATTTCCTCTTCGGCGCACATCGCGCAAAGTATTACAATTACTATTACCTGGCGATGATCGTGGTGGCTGCCGTGATGCCGCTCAAGACCATCGTGAGCATCATGGACCTGGCCTTCGCCTTCATGGCGCTGTGCACTATGTTTACGCTTATCGCACTGTCGCCACGCGTGAAAGCCCTGATGCGTGATTATTTTAAGAAAGACCACACTGCCGCTGCCCAGGCGGCCAATGAATAACGACGACACGCATGGATTTCATCAACCAAATTTATTCTGCGATTATGAGCCCCGACGTCAATTTCGTCGGCGCCACCTACAAGTTGGTGCTGGGCTTCTTGCTGGGCGCTGTCGTCGGCTTTGAGCGACGCCGCAAGGGCCAGATAGCCGGCATGCGCACCTTCGCCCTGATTTCGATGGGCGCCACCCTGGCCATGCTGGTGTCGATCTACATCCCGCAGGAGTACCTCGGGCTCAAGAATGGCGACCCCGGACGCATCGCCGCGCAGGTAATCAGCGGTGTGGGTTTCCTCGGTGCCGGAGCGATAATTCAGATGAAAGGCTCGGTGCGCGGACTCACCACGGCAGCCGGAATATGGATTACCGCATGTATAGGCCTTGCCGTAGGCGCAGGGATGTACATGATAGCCACAGTGACGACGCTGCTCATCATCTTTGTGCTTGTAAACATTGAGCGCTTGGAGATGCGTGCCCACTTTTTGTGGGAGGCCAAGGTGGTGAGGGTGCGGCTCGGCGCCATCGTCACCGACGTGCAGCCCTTGCGCGACCTGATGACCAATGCCGGCGTGGAGGTCACCAAGGAGTTTATTAAGTTTGACTATCAGTCTAATGAGACCCAGGTCAATTTCATGGTGCGCACCAAGCCGTCGGCCGACATCGCCGCCCTGTTCTCGGCCATGCACGACACCGCCCCCGTCCTCGCCGTCACCCTCACCAACGAGACCAACGTATAGCCGTCAACCCTTGGATTTCGAGTAATCGAGCATTCGGGCTTTCGAGTGCTTGGTTACTTTGATTGTTGGTAAGCGAGAAAAATCAAAGGGACGGTTCTTTTGATTGTTAATTTAGGCTAATTATATCTTTTATAGATACTGTGAGGTGGTTCAATGTATAACTATAATACATTGATTATAAGGCGAATGTCTACAAATCTTTGTGTGAAAAATAAATCAAAAGAACCGTCCCTTTGATTATTCAAATTTCTCTTTGATTAGCCTTATGGCGCTGAAGTTGATGCCGGTCAGGCGTTCCAACTGCCTCATAGCCACACCTCGGCTTAATGCTTTGGCTATTATGCTCTCTTTTTGTTGGGTCGGCATTGATTTAATATGGTCTAATGGTGCATTCCTTGTGATTCGCGCCAAAATCATCTCAGCCTCTTTGTCGGTCATTCGGCGTCGTTCAAGCGACACCTTCGCCATGTCAACAGCCACGGTTTTTAACACCGTTTCTCTTAATTTTGCCCAGTTCAGTTCGGCAAACGGAAAACTTTTGCAACAGATGCTGTCGGGTAGTGGCTCGACTGCCTCATATTCATGCCAACTGCTCCACCGATACTCGGTTGGGTGTTTTGTTATACCGGCTGCTACTGGATTTAAATGAATGTAACTGAGCAGAGTGATAAAATAGCGGGCATCGTTCACAGGCTCGCTGCGAAAGCGGTCTTGAAACAACGGCCCAATTCGATAGTGGTGTTTGTTGTAGTAACTCACATATGATACGCCGATGCGTTTCATGACGTCGCCGATGTCGTTGCCATTATCCCCGATAAGCAGATGCACGTGGTTGCTCATCAGGCAATAGGCATAAATCACGCATCTTGCGGGATGTGGCTCGCCTTCTTTGTCGATCTGAGCAACACTTTCTTTTAAGATTTTGATAAACTTGAGGCAATCTTGCTCTTCATTGAAGATGTTGCATCGATCTATTCCTCGCAACATTACATGGTAAATACCTGTGTCGCTATGTTTTCTGCTTTTTCTTGGCATATGATTATGTATTAAAATTAGTAGAGTACGGTGACGATATGTCGTGTTGCGTGCCACCAACTTGCCACCAATTACACATGATACAAAATTACATCACCTTAGTCATATTAGCAAATAATTAACCGAAATTAATAATCAAAGGGACGGTTCTTTTGATTAATTATTGCGTATGAGAAGTTCTGCTTAATTCTTTATTAATAGGGTTTTAATGCTGATGTGGTGTCGCGAGAAGATTTGGAAGAGGATGCGAGGCGTTCGTCGCCGTTGGCGAGGTAGATGATGCCGCAGTAGGTGAATCCCAGTTGGGGCAGTAGGTGGCGCATGATGACGTTGTCGCGGTGGGTGTCGATGCGCACATTGTCGGTGATGGTGAAAGCATAGTCGATGATGGCTCGCAGCACGCCGTGGCTGCCGGGCATGCTGGCGATGCGGTGAATCACGTAGTAAGGACTGTTGTCGTCGAGCCACTGGCCATCGATGTAGTTGTATGTGGGCTCGGGGCTTGGCAGAAAGGCAAATGTGCCCACTATCGCGCCGCTGTCGTCGCTCACGATCATGCTGGCGCGGTGTGCGATGTCGTCGAGAAATACCTCGCGCGACGGGTAGCCGTTGACCCACTGCCCGGTGTTGCCGGTGCTGCGCATGGTGTTGCGGGCCTGCTCGGCCAGGTGGAGCAGGGTGGGCAGTTGAGCCTCGGTGGCGTGTGTGATGTGGTAACTCATCGGTCGACGATTTTTGGCTTCACCGGGTCGGTGAGGCGAATGATGTGGTCGTATTCCACGGTGAGCACGCCCTCCACTTGGCGGAATCGCGCCATCGTCTCCTCGAGCGTCATGGTGTCGCTCTTGCGCAGCGCCATGCCGTGGATTAGGTGGTAGTCGTAGATGATGCTGACGTCGTACTGCTCGATGGCGCGCAGCAGCGGCGCCTTGCCCACCACGCTGTCGTAGGTCACGATAAAGTTTGTGGGCGAGTGTTCGCCCACGGTGTTGTGCTCGCCCACGATAGCGGCGTCGAGTGTAGCCTGGCGCGCTGTGCCACAAGCCATCAGGCCCAGCGCGCCAGCCATAATTGCGATAGCAAAGGTCGCTTTCATCATTGCGTTATTTGATCCAGCGGAGGATTTCCTTGAAACTGGTCTTCTTGCCGTAGAGCAGGATGCCCGTGCGGTAGATGCGTCCGGCAATCCACACCACGGCGCACGCGGTGGCGTAGAGCAGCACGACGCTGAGTGCGATTTGCCAGAACGGCACGTCGTAGGGCAGTCGCACCATCATCACCACTGGCGAAGTGAACGGGATGATTGAGCACCACACCGCCATGGGTCCGTTGGGGTTCTCGATGCAGGCGATGCCGGCATAGAGGGCCACAATCATAATCAGGATGATGGGCGTGGTGAACTGCGAGGCGTCGGCGGCCTGGTCGACTGCCGAGCCGAAGGCGGCAAACAGGGCCGCATAGAGCAGGTAACCACCCACGAAGTAGATGATGAAGTTGGTGATGATCATGGGGTAATTGATGCTCATCACTGCCTTGAGGATGCCGGCCATGTCGACGCTGTCGCCCATTTCCTGCATGGCTTGCATGCCAGCCTGTGCTTGTCCGCCAGCCATAACGTCGGCGCCGAATATCGAGCCGAGCACCAGCGAGAGCACACCCATAATCACGCCCCAGATGGCGAGTTGTGTAAGTCCCACCAGCGCCACGCCGATGATTTTGCCCATCATCAGTTCGAACGGCTTGCAACTGCTCACAATCACCTCGACGATGCGGTTGGTCTTCTCCTCAATCACGCCATTCATAATCATTGCGCCGTACATCAGCACGAAGGTGTAAGTGAGTAACGACAGCACCATGCCCAGAACCATCGCCATTTCGGTCGACGACTCGGTCTCGCGTCCGCTCTCGCTCCACTTGACGCTCTTCAGATCGACGTCAACGTTTGCCTTGTCGACCATCTCCTGCAGGTTTGGCACGCCGTAACTCAGCAGGCGCGTTTGCGAGATGGTGTCGCTCAGCGCATTGTTGATGTGGCTCTTGAGCGTGACGTTGATGGTGCTTTCGCTGAACACGGTGGCTTGCGCCGTCGAGTCGATATCGCGCGGAATCATCACGATGGCTGCCAGCGACTTGTCGCTGCTGTTGTAGAACTTATAAGGGTCGGCGATGGTGTCGGCGCTCATCACCACAAAGTGGTACTGCTCGGTGTCGTGGATGGCAGTGCCGTAACGTCCGCTCGCATCGATCACGGCCACCGTTTCCACGTCGCCGCCACTCTGGTTGTAGTAGGCGATGAGTGCGGGCAGTCCCATGCACAGAATCATGATTACAGGCACCAGCAAGGTGGTGAAGATAAACGATTTGCGCGCCACGGTGGTCATGTATTCGCGCGCTATGATGAGTTTAAGTTTATTCATGGCTTTGTGCTTTTACGGTGTTGACAAAAATATCGTGCATCGAGGGCAGTATCTCGTGGAATCCGGTGAGCGTGTAACGCTCGTTGAGACGCTGAATCACGTCGCGTGCACTCACGCCGTCGGCCAGTTTCACGTAGGTCTCTCGGCTGTCGGCCGGTGCTGGCACGATCGTGTAGAGTGCCTCGTCGGGCGCGAGAGGCATCTTCCCCTCAATGCCCACGGCGATGATGTTCTGCTTGTGGCTGTGGCGAATCTCGTCGACGTTACCCTCCAGCACCACGCGTGCGTGGTTGATGAGCGAGATTTGTTCGCAAATCTCCTCCACGCTTTCCATGTTGTGCGTCGAGAACAGGATTGTCGCCCCCTCGTCGCGCAGTCGCAGGATTTCCACCTTCAGTTGGTCGGCATTCACTGGGTCGAAGCCCGAGAACGGCTCGTCGAAGATGAGCAGTTGCGGCCGGTGAATCACGGTGTTGATAAACTGCACCTTTTGCTGCATGCCTTTCGAGAGCGCCTCCACTTTCTTGTCGCGCCACTCGGTGAGGTCGAAACGCTCGAGCCACTCGTGCATGGCGGCCACGGCGTCGGCCTTGGTCATGCCTTTCAACCGGCCGATGTACACGATGTGCTCGCCCACCTTCATTTTCTTGTAGAGGCCGCGTTCCTCGGGCAGGTAGCCCAGGTGAATCACGTCGTCCTCGGTCATGGGGCGTCCGTCGAGCAGCACCTCGCCCTCGTCGGGGTGCGTGATTTGGTTGATGATACGTATCAGCGACGTCTTGCCGGCTCCGTTGGGGCCCAGCAGGCCATAGATGCAGCCTCGTGGCACGTTCAGGCTCACATGGTCGAGCGCCAGATGCCCGTCGTACTGCTTAACGACGTCTTTTACTTCGATAAATGGTTGCATAATCTTTTGTTTAATGCATGATGCACAATGCAGAATGCACAATTAATTGTTAATGCGCAATGCATAGTGCACAATGTTGTTGTTTTATACGTTTGACGCACAGAGGGCGCGATTTATTACACCGGTCGTGATTTTATTTACCGTGAGAAGGTGAAGCCCACGGTCACTTCGTCGAAGTCGTTGGCCAGCAGGCCTAACGCCTTGGCTGTGGTGCCATGCTGCCCCAGGAACTGTGCGAGCAGGTTCAGGATGGTGAGCAGTCGGTCGAAATTTGCCCCCAAGTGGAGTTTTTTGCCGTCGTGTTGCAGATTGACCTTGACGGGCAGGATGCCGTCGATAAGTGATAGCGTGACGGCCTGAGTGCCAGTGTTATAACTAAACTTGCCGTTTCGGCTGAGGCCGGCGGGCCCGTCGAGCCGGTAGGTGCCGTCGGGGTTGAGCGTGAGTGCCAACACGTTCTTTTTGATTCGGATTTTCTTGTAGGCCTTGGTGAGTTTCTTGCGCAGTTTCGACTTGGCGATGGGCTCCTTGACAAAGCCTATCACGCCGTGCGCCTCGGCCTGCACGTATGGCTCCTTATAGCGGTAGGTACCCGCCACCTTGCGGCATGCCTCGAGGCGCTCGGCGGCGATATCCTCGTCGGTAAGCGTAAACACCTCGTCGGGGTCGGTTAGCGACGTGGTGTCGGCCGGCAAGTCTTGCGCCTGCATGGCGAGTAAGCCCAGCAGGGCGGCCAATGTGGTGGTTATGGTGCGCAGCGTCATTCTTCCCAGGGATAAAGACCTTGCTCTTCGGCCTTGATAATCACGGGCATACCCACGTAGGCATATTTCTCTTTCACGGTGATGATGTCGGCGTCACGCAGGCGTATGCAGCCCTCGCTGGCGCGTCCGGGCACCGAATTCTCGTTGTTGGTCGACCCATGGATGCCGATTCCGCTGTGTCCGGGCGTCTCCAGGCGCAGGAACCAATCGCCGTAGGCACGTATGTTGCCGCGGCCGTCATGGAAGTCGTGGCGCCAGGTGCTGGCATCCTGAATCTGGCAGATTTTAAACGGCTTGCCCTCGGGCGACTCGGGCGTGCGCATGTCGCCACGGCGCTGCTTGTTGCCCTTGTTTTTGCTCAGGCAAGCCGGGAACTCCTCGACCAGCGTGGTGTCGCCGTCGATGGCACGATACACGCGAAGGTTCAGGTCGCGCTTCGAGATGACGATAAACAGCCCTTTCTTCTCTTCGGGCACGCGCACGCTGCTGGTGGTGCTTTTGCGCGTGGTTTTGCCTTTGCGCGACTGGGCGCTGACGGTGACCGCCATTGTGGCGGCTATGGCGATGCACAGTGCAATCGCCAGTGTGTTGATATGGCGTTTCATATTGCTGTACGGTTTTATTGTTACTCTTTCGACATGTCGGCGAGGATGCGCTTGAGTTCCTCGTCGGTGGCGGTGAGTTTCTTGCGGCAGATATCGAGCAATTCCTTGCTGCGCTTGGTGTAATTGCTGAGGTTGTCGATGCTGCACTCGGGGTCTTGCATCTTTTTGACTAATTCTTCAAGTTCGTTGACGGCTTGAGTGTAGGTCATCTCGTTCTGTTCCATATTTTGAATTGTTGTGGTTTAAAAAATAGTTGTTGTTAACGGCGGCGCTTGCCATGCTTTCCGCCTTTTCCGCCCTTGGTGCCTCGGCCCTCAACGACGTTGCGGCGGGTGCTGTTGCCACGCTTGCCGCGCTGCTGTCGACGGCTTGCCGTGCCGCCCTCGAGCTGGCTGCGCTTGCGGTCCTCGGCGCTCATGCGTGCCAGTACGCCCGAGTTCTGCTCGGTGATGGGCTGGCGGTCGATGCGGTGGCTGAAGGCCGGGCTTGCCTCGGTCACCAGTACCACGTCGAGTTGCTTCTTAATCAGGTCGGCACGCGCCACCTGCACCGTCACCTTGTCGCCAAGTTGGTAAACGTGGCCATAGCGGCGGCCGCGCACCAGGAAGTTCTTCTCGTCGTACTCGTAGAAGTCGTCGTCGAGGTCGCGAATGGGCACCATGCCCTCGCAGTGTGTCTCGTCCATCTCGACGTACAGGCCCCACTCGGTCACGCCGCTGATGTGTCCGGTGTACACGTTGCCCAGGCGCTCGCCCATAAATTCCACCTCCTTGTATTTGATTGAGGCGCGCTCGGCGTTGGCTGCCAACTGCTCCTGCGAACTGCAATGGCTGCATTGCTCCTCCAGCGCGTCGACGTTGACCGAGCGGCTGCCCTTCACGGCGTAGCGGTCGAGCAGGCGGTGCACCATCATGTCGGGGTAGCGGCGAATGGGCGATGTGAAGTGCGTGTAGTAGTCGAAAGCCAGGCCGTAGTGACCCACATTGGTGGTCGAATACATTGCCTTGGCCATCGAGCGGATGGCGACAATCGAGAGCAGATCCTCCTCGGGCTTGCCGGCGACCTGCTCGAGCAGGCGGTTGATAGAGCGGTTGATTTCTTTGCGCGTGCCTTTCACCTTCACCTTGTAGCCAAAGTGCGAGGCGATGTTGGCAAAGTTCAGCAGTTTGTCGGGGTCGGGATCGTCGTGCACGCGGTAGACCATCGCTTTGGCCTTTTTCGAAGCGGGCACCTTGCCGATGTGCGCCGCTACGAAGCGGTTTGCCAGCAGCATGAATTCCTCGATGAGTTTGTTGGCCTCGAGCGACACGTGAGTGTGCACCGCCGTGGGGCGTCCCGTCTCGTCGATGTCAAACTTCAACTCCTCGCGGTTGAACGACACGGCGCCTTCGGCAAAGCGTTGTGTGCGCAATTTCTGCGCCAAGTCGTTGAGCGTGAGGATTTCGTGCTCCATGTCGCCGTGGCCGGTCTCGATTATTGCCTGCGCCTCCTCGTAGGAGAAGCGGCGCACGCTGCGAGTGACGGTGTGGCAAATCTTGTATTTCTTCACGCGTGCCTCGCTGTCCATCTCGAAGATTACCGAGTGGGTGAGTTTGTCCTCGTCGGGGCGCAGCGAGCAGATGTAGTTGCAGAGCCGCGTGGGCAGCATGGGCACGGTGCGGTCGACCAGATAGACCGACGTGGCGCGCGACTGCGCCTCGCGGTCGATTACCGAGCCGGGCTTGACGTAGTGGGTCACGTCGGCGATGTGTACGCCCACCTCCCAATTGCCATTGTCGAGTTGTCGCAGCGACAGGGCATCGTCGTAGTCCTTGGCGTCGGCAGGGTCGATGGTAAACGTGGGCACGCCGCGCATGTCGAGTCGCTGGGCCACCTCCTCGTCGGTGATGCCTGGCTCGATGCGCTGTGCCACGCGCTCCACATTGTCGGGATATTTGTATGGCAGGCCGAACTCCGCCAGGATGGCGTGGATTTCGGCATTGTTCTCGCCGGCTTTGCCCAGCACGTCCACCACCTCGCCGATGGGGCTGTTGGCCTCCACGGGCCACTCGACGATGCGTGCCACCACCTTGTCGCCCGTCTCGCCGCCGCCCAACTTGTCGAGCGGGATAAAGATGTCGGTGGCGAGGAATTTGCTGTCGGTGACCAGGTGGGCAAAGTATTTCTTTACCTGCAGGGTGCCGATGAACACCTGCTCCTTGCGTTCCAAGATTTGGATTACCTCGGCCTCAGGCTCCAGGCCCTCACGCACGGCGCTCATGTGCACCATCACGCGGTCGCCGTTGAGGGCGTGCATCGAGTTGCGCTCGGCAACCATCACGGGGTTGCCCTCGTCGCTGTCGAGGATTACGCTGTTCTTGCCGTTGTTGCGGCGCACAAACAGGCCCTCGGCGACCATCGAGCGGCGCGCGGCCTTGTAGCGGCCGGTGCCCACCTGCATGGCGAAGCCGTCGTGGCTGAGTTGCTCCAAGATTTCGGCTATCAGCGCGCGGTCTTTGGGCGACGTGGCGCCGATGGCGGCACTCACCTGCTTGTAGTTGTAGGCGGCATTGCCGCTCTGGGTGTTGAAGAAGTTGATAACCTTGTCGTGCAACTGTTGTCGCAGCAATTTCAACTTGCGTGTGCTATTGTTTTTCATATTCTTTGCTGTGTTGTGTTTCTTTTGATGGTTATTGTGCGGCCTCGTTGTTGGCGACGTATTGCACGAATGCCTCGATGGCCTCGTAACTTGCAAGGCCCAAGCGACTGTATTTCTCGGCCAGCGTGCGGCTGCGGTCCAGCGACAACTGCCAACTCAGGCGCGCGTCGGCATCGTCGCGAAACGCTGCGTCGTGCATCTGCGACTGGTGCTTCAGGATGGCGTCGCGCTTGTAGGAGAATTCCTCGGGGCTCATGGGCACCGCCATCTCGATGCGGTCAACGTCCCACTGTGCCCACTGGCCGCGATACAGCCACACGCGGCACTCGGCCATAAATGGCTCGTTGGCCAACTCGTTGATGGCCATCAGCACCGCCGTGGTGGCGCGCAGGTGCGTGCCGTAGGGGTCGGTGAGGTCGTCGGCGACAAAAATCTGGTGCGGACGCACGCGCTCAATGAGTTGGCGCACGATGGCCACATCGGCATCGGTCACACGGCCCTGCCCATGCGGGTCGCTGGTGTAGAACGGCAGTTGCAACTCGTGGATGTTGTCTTTTTTCACACCCATGTATTGACAGCCCATAACACCCTCGCACACAAATATTTGCCCTTTGATGAAGCGGGCGTCGGTACTCTCGATGTCGTTGCTGGCGTGCTGTGCCATGCGCTGGCGTATTGCCGCCAGTGCGGCTGCCGCGTCGCTGGCACCACCCGTGGTGTAGTGCGCCGTCAGGCGCTCGGTGAGCATGAGCGTGCGCTGCAGGTCCTCGTCGCTAACGGCCAGGTCGCCACACGTGGCAAAGGCCACATGCACGTCGTGACCCTGCTGCACCAGGCGACGCAGCGTGCCGCCCATCGACACCACAGCGGTGTCGGGCTGCGGACTGAAGCACAGGGCACGTTTGGGGTAGGGCACGGCGCGCTCGGGACGGTAGGTGTCGTCGGCATTGGGTTTGCCGCCGGGCCAACCGGTGATAGTGTGCTGCATCACGTTGAAGATGTTGATATTCACGTTGTAAGCGCTGCCGTACAGCGCCACCAATTCGCCCAAGCCGTTGTCGTTATAGTCTTTGTTGGTGAGTTTAAGGATGGGTTTGCCGGTCTGCTGGCTGAGCCACACGATGGCGCGGCGAATCAGGTAGTCGGTCCACTCACACGAACTGACCTTCCACGGATAGTTGATGCGCGTGAGTTGCGAGGCGGCCTCCAGGTCAACGACCAGTTTCACGCTGTGGTGCATCTGCAGGAAACTTGCCGGGACCACGTCGGTCACCTTGCCCTCGATGGTGTTGAATACCGCGGTGGCGCTGTCCTCGCCCCACGCCACGCCGATGATGTGCTCGGCGCTCAGCAGGTTGCCAATGCCCAGAGTTACGGCGGTGAGCGGTGCCGTGTCGCACTGGAACGACTCGGCCACGCGGGCGCGGCTCTCATTGCCCAGCAGCATCAGGCGGCAGCGGCTCGTGCGTGTCGACCCCGGCTCGTTAAACGCCAATGACCCGGTCTTTGTGAGTTCGCATATCACCAGGTCCAGGCCGCCATAGTCCTCAATCTCAGCCTCGTAGGCCTTGCACAGTCGGTGCACATTCTCCTTGGTGGCGCCAGCGCTGAACGAGTGCACGTTCTCGGGCTCGATGTCGACCTTGTTAAACAGTCGTCGGCGCAAGCGCATGATGTTGCTGCGCTCGTCGTCGTCGCTTACGACGCCCAGCCCCAACTCGCTGATGCTGAATGCGATCACGTTTTGGAAACTCACCTTGTCGGCAAAGTAGAGTTTTACCAACTCGTCGTAAACGTCGAGCGCGCAGCGCCCCGCGCCGAAGCCAATCACGCAACGGCCCTTCTCGTGCACCTGCTCGCTGATGATGCGAGCCACGTCGGCAGCCGCATCGGCAGCCCCTTCGCCACTCGACTCCACAATCTTGGTGTATACCTTTTCGCAGCGCGTCAGCGATGCCAACTCTATCTCACTCTCAGGCCGGTAGTAACGTTCCGACACTTGGTCCAACTTAATGTGTGAGGTGATTTCGCCTTTCATGTCTTTGTCTAATTTCCGTTTAACCGACAAAGTTACGAATAAACGAGCGAAAAGCCAAATTTGCGGGGATGAAAGTGCTGAAATACGACCTCGTATTAGTTTTGTGTATTAGTTTTGTTTTAGTTTTGGCCCAACAATTTGGGGTCGATAAGATTAAGCAAGGCCGTTAACTCATCATCGGGAAAGTTCACTAAACGCATCTTGAACGTGCGTTCTCGTTTTTTTTCGTTGATATAGTATATGGTTAATTCTTCTAAATTATGATATAACTGATGAATGGTAAACTTGATACTCTTTATGCTGTCGATGCTCGTGTTCAATGCCTCCACCCCATTCTCTACAATCGTTAGCCTGCCATCAAGCGTCGAAATCTCATAATGCTTGGGCCGGAAGTATTTGATGATGACGGGTCCGAAAAAAATGAGTAATCCTAACACGCCCAAAAAGGTGCACGCCATAAACCCATCCACGTCATGTCGAGAGATGAGAATGACAAGGCCGATGATTAACGCAAAAAGCGGCATTGAGCCTATAACGATGTAACTGACGCGATGTTTCTTGATAAACACATCCCACTTTTCCTGAAGGTAGACCTTGCCGGGTCTTAAATTGCACAGTATTAAATCTTTATCCATAATAAGAGTGTTGTTAAAATTCGAGGAAAAGCAATAGCCCACTGATCTATAGCCATAACCTTTCCAACTAAAACACAAAGTTACAACATGATTGTCGACTGTGCAAGATAGGCCACACAATTTGCGTTTCACTCCTAATGTGTTAAGAAATATTTGGCCCTGGCGCAGCGCGTGGAGCGCTTGATTGTTGCACAATCGCCGCTGAATGACTACCTTTGTCGAAAATTTCAATATTATGACGACTTTTCAAGAATTGGGCGTGCGCGACGACCTGCTGCGCGCCATCGCCGACCTGGGCTACGAGGCTCCGATGCCCGTGCAGGAACTTGTGATACCGCACTTGCTGCATGAGCATGCCGACGTGGTGGCGCTGGCGCAGACCGGCACCGGCAAAACCGCCGCCTTCGGACTGCCCACGCTGCAGCGACTCGATGTGGACGATGTGGCGCCACAAGCGCTTATCCTCGACCCCACGCGAGAATTGTGCCTGCAAACCGCCAGCGACCTCGCCGATTACGCCAAGTACCTCGACGGGGTGAAAATCCTGCCCGTCTACGGCGGGTCGAGCATCGAGAGCCAGATACGCGCGCTCTCGCGCGGCGTGCACATCGTGGTGGCTACGCCGGGACGCCTCATCGACCTGATTAACCGCGGCAAGGTGAACCTCGAAAAGGTGCACACCGTCATCCTCGACGAGGCCGACGAGATGCTCAACATGGGCTTTGTCGACGACATCAACGAAATCCTCGGCCACGTGCCGCAAGAGCGCAAGATGCTGCTCTTCTCGGCTACCATGCCGCCCGAAATTAGCGACATCGCCAAGCGATATATGACCGAGCCTAAGGAGTTTGTCGTGGGGGCAAAGAATGAGAGTTCGAGCAATGTGCGCCACATCTATTATATGGTGCGCGCAAGCGACAAATACCTGGCACTGAAGCGAATCGTGGACGTGCGGCCGCGCATCTACGGCATCATCTTCACCCGCACTCGCGCCAGCGCGCAGGAGATAGCCGACCATCTGATCCAGGACGGCTACAACGCCGACGCCCTGCATGGCGACCTCTCGCAGGCACAGCGCGACGCCGTGATGAAGAAGTTCCGCGACCGCAACCTGCAACTGCTCGTGGCCACCGATGTGGCGGCGCGCGGCCTCGACGTGAACGACCTCACTCACATCATCAGTTACAGTCTGCCCGACGACAACGACATTTACAACCACCGCAGCGGGCGCACCGGACGCGCCGGAAAGACGGGCACCAGCATCGCCATCATCCACAGCCGCGAGCGCCGCAAGTTGCAGGATATCGAGAAGCACATCGGTAAGGAGTTTGAGCGCCGCGACGTGCCCAAGCCCGAGGAAATCATCGAGAAGCAACTCTTCACGCTGGCCGACAAACTCGAGCGCGTCGAGGTGAAGGAGGACGAGATTGCCGCCTATCTGCCGCCGGTGCTGAAAAAACTGTCGTGGCTCAGCGGCGAGGACTTGCTCAAGCGACTGCTCTCGCTGGAGTTCAACCGCCTGCTCGACTACTACCGCGATGCTCCCGTGCTCGACTATGTGCCCGAGAAACGCGAGCGCAAAGAGCGCACCAAGGCAAACAAAAACCGCTCGCGCGAGGAGAAAGACTCGCGAGTGGCCGAGAGCGGATATGTGCGCGTGATGGTCAACGCCGGAAAGGCCGACGGCTTCTTCGCCCCCGACCTTATCCGCCTCATCAACAAGAATGTCAAGGGGCAGCAAGTGGGGCTGGGACGCATCGACCTGCTCAGCACCTATTCGCTGTTCGACGTGCGCAAGGGCGACGAGCACCGCGTGGTGGGCGCCTTGAAAAACACCGACTTCTACGGCAAGCGCATCTACGCCGAGTTGGCTCAGGAAGGCAAGGACTACGGCACGCTCACATGGGAGAAAACCTCGGTGAAGCGCAACCGTGCTGAGCGGCGACGCGCCGAGCGGGCCGAGCGCGAGAAGCAGGCCGGAGCACCGCTGGGACGTCGCGGAGCGGCACGCCATCAGCGCGCTCCCAAGCCCGACGACGAGCCGTTCGCAAAATTCAAGAAGAAACGTAAACAACGCAAATAACCTCATGAAACGTATCATTCTCATAACTGTCATGGCCCTCGCTCTCGTGGCGCAGGCGCGAACCGTGCGCGACTTCTTCGCCAGCGAGCCCGACGACCTGTTCATGTTGCTGCCGCACAACGCACGGCTCGACATGCTCGACTACTACGACAGTGGACAGACAGTTGACATGCGCAACAACCTGGGCGACAGCACGCGCCTGATTGGCCTCACCGACAACTACTTGAAGGTGCAGATGAGTTCGGCAAAGCACGTCGAGATACGGCTGCTCAACTGGTCGAAGCGCGACACCATCATCGCTGTCGTCGAGACGGTGTTCACTCCCGTGCCCGACAGCCGAATCACCTTCTACAACTCCAACTGGAGCCCGCTCGAGACCATCAGGCCGCTGAAGATGCCCACCATCGACGACTTCTTCCTGCCGGCCGCCAACCGCGACATGCGCAACAAGGTGCATGCGGCAGCGCCGTTTTTCTGCATCGAACTGACGTTCACGGGCGCCGACCACGACGTGCTCGTGGCGCGCCACAACCTGCGGCGATTCCTCGATGCCGACGACTATGCCGCCATCGCTCCGGCGCTGCGCGAGTCGATATCTTATCAAATCAAGGGAGCAAAATTCAAAAAACTCTAAACTCTACCGTTATGCCATCACTTTTCGACGACGCTATGCCACAGGCCATCACGCTGAGCCAGTTCAACGCGCGAATGAGCAAAATAATCAACGGCAACCCGCAGTTGCAGGGACAGTGGGTGCAGGCCGAAACCAGCGACGTGCAGGTGCGCGGACGCCACTGCTATCTCGAACTCATCGAGAAAAACCCCAGCACCGGGGCCACGGTGGCCAAACTCCCGGCGGTGATCTGGGGCACCAACTTCGCCCCGCTGTCGGCGCGCTTTTATCAGGTCACAGGCCAACAACTGACCGCCGGAATTAAGGTGATGGTGAAAATTACGGCCACGTTTCATGAGCAGTACGGATTCAAGGCCGTCATCAACGACATCAACCCGGAGTTTACGCTGGGCGACATGGTGCGCATTCGTCGCGAAATCCTTGACCGCCTCACTCGCGAGGGGGTCCTCGAAATGAACCGCAGCCTCGAGTGGACGCTCGTGCCGCAACGCGTTGCCATCATCTCGGCGCCCGGGGCGGCAGGTTACGGCGACTTCACCAACCAACTCGAAAACAACGCCTACGGTCTCCAGTTCTACACCGGCTTCTTCGCCGCGACCATGCAGGGCAACAACACCGTGCCGAGCGTGCTGGCGGCCCTCGACCGCATCAACGCCAACGCCGACCTCTTCGACTGCGTGGTGATTATTCGCGGCGGTGGCTCCACGAGCGACCTCAACTGGTTTGACAACTACGACCTGGCGGCTGCCGTGGCGCAGTTCCCCATTCCTGTGATAGTGGGCATCGGCCACGAGCGCGACGTCACCGTGCTCGACTACGTGGCGGCCATGAGGGTGAAAACGCCCACCGCGGCGGCGCAGTGGCTTATCGAGCGAGGCAGCAATGCGCTGGCCCGGCTCAATGAGTTGCGCAACGACGTGGTGGCGGCAGCAAGCGACCAACTCGCACACTCCCGCGAGCAACTCGCCTATTATTCCAGTTTCATTCCCATGGCGGCACAGCGCATCGTCGAGGCTGCCGCGGCGCGTGTCGCCACCTACACACGCCTTATCCCCACATCGGCCGGAGCGCTCATCGTCAAGCACCGCAACGCCTTGCAGCACACCGTCGAACTCATCGGCAGTGCCACGCAGCACGCCATGCACACGCAGCGGCTGCGCCTCGACGCCCTGAACGACAAGGTGGCCCTGCTCTCGCCGCGAAACATTCTCAACCGCGGCTACGCCTTGGCCATGCACAACGGCCATTACGTAACCGATGCCTCAACCCTGCAACCCGGCAACGTCATTACCGTCCACCTCAAGCAAGGCGCCGCCATCGCCACCGTCAACACCACCAAGTAACACCTTATTTAATATAAAGAGGCCCCTTTTTAATATAAAAAAGCCCCTCCACCCCTCTCCAAGGCCCCTCGCCGCACCGCCGCCCCCGCCGCCCAGCAGCGGCAGCAATTGAGGGTGTGCAGCCCCCGCCGTGCCGCAGCCCGTTCGCCATGCCGCAGCTCCGTCGCGGCCACCCGCAGCAGCGAGCCCCTTCCGTGCCGCAGCCCTCGCCGTGCCGCAGCCCGTTCGCCATGCCGCGGCTCAGTCGCGGCCACCCCGCAGCAGCGTGTCCCCCTCCATGCCGCAGCCCGTTCGCCATGCCGCGGCTCCGTCGCGGCCACACCCCCCTCCAGTGAGCGGCCACCCCGCAGCAGCGTGCCCCCTTCCGCGCCCTTTTTCGCGTCTTGCGCTCCGCCGCTCATTTTGTCGAAAAAAAATATTTTTGCGACATCGCTGGTTGTCAGCGGTTTGCCGTTTTGGGTAAAATTTTTTTGAAAAAAAGTTGCGAAAAAATTTGGCCGGTTCAAAAACTGGCAGTAATTTTGCATCGCTTTTCGCCTCACGAGTTGCAAAATGA
>CACYRK010000041.1 GCA_902776835.1 uncultured Bacteroidales bacterium | reverse complement strand
CCCCCGAAACGGCCCGTGATGGGTAGTTCGGGGGGCTTTTGCAAAGGTACAAATAATTTATCTATCTGACAAACAAATTGTTGTGAATTAACTGAATATTTATAAGTATTGTCTTGTTGTCGGTGTAAAGATAGGTTTTTTGTTCGGGTTACGCAAATGTTTTTTCTAAAATCCTCCGAAAATACCAAAATGTTTTTGCAGAAATCCTCCGAAAATACCATTTTTCAGGTAGAATTGTCAATTAGAATCGTCAATTAAGTGTTAAAGCCCACCATACACTCTTGCATAGTTGACACTGGAACAATGATGTAAGGTTGCTTGCCGTGGCAGACTGGCTGCGTAGTGATGCCATCTTGCCTTTGGGCTCAGCAAAAAACAATGGCATATCATGGAACTCTCCATCGTAGAACTTGTAGGCCAACAAGTCTCCGGTGGTACTCCCTTTCATCCCAAATTGAAACTCAGTTTGTCATTCAGCAGTTTGTGGTAGATGACGTTCTCTGTATGGTCTACTTGCCGATGCAGAAGTGGGCGAAGATTTCGCCGAGGATGTCGTTGGTGGTGATGGCGCCGGTGATGGTGCCGAGGTGATGGACGCACTCGCGGATGTCCTGGCTCACGAGGTCGCCGCTCAGGCCGGCGTCGAGGCCGTCGATGGCGCGCGTGAGGGCTTGGCTGGCGGCTTTCAGCGCCTGCTCATGCCGGGCGTTGGTCACCACGATGTCGCCATGCGCGATGTGGGGCATGCGTGCCGCCTCCACGATGGCGTCCTCGAGACGCTGCACATCGCTGGCGGTGTGGGCGCTGATGGCGATGATGGTGGAGTGCTCGGGCAGCAATGCGGGCAGGGCCTCAAGCAGCGGCGACGCGTCGGCCAGGTCGGTCTTGTTGACGACGGCAATCAGGCTCTTGTCTTGGCAATGAGGCACGATTTGCTGGCTCATGGCTGTCGCCTGAGCGGCCGGCGTGGTGCCGTCGATGACCCACAGCACCAGTTGCGCCTCGTCCATCTTGCGGAAAGCGCGCTCAATGCCCATGTTTTCTATCGTGTCGTCGCTGTCGCGCAGGCCGGCAGTGTCGATAAAGCGAAACAACGTGCCGCCCAGCGTGATGGTGTCCTCGATGACGTCGCGCGTGGTGCCGTGGATGTCGCTCACCAGGGCGCGGTCGTCGTGCAGCAAGGCGTTGAGGATGGTCGATTTGCCGGCGTTGGTCTGCCCCACGATGGCCACGGGCAGGCCGCGCTTGATGGCGTTGCCCACGGTGAACGACGAGGCGAGGCGGTCGATTACATCGCGTATGTCGCGCGCCAGGCCGACGAGTTGTGTGCGGTCGGCAAAGTTGACATCCTCCTCGCTGAAGTCCAGTTCCAATTCGAGTAGGGCGACGAAATGCAGCAACTGCTCGCGCAACTCGTTCAGTTTGCGAGCGAAGTCGCCGCGCATCTGTGTCATTGCCAGGCGGTGCGAGGCCTGCGAGGTGGCGGCGATGACGTCGGCCACCGCTTCGGCCTGCGACAGGTCGAGGCGTCCCGAGGCAAAGGCGCGGCGCGTAAACTCGCCCGGCTCGGCCAGCCGCGCCCCGGCATCGACGAGCGTGCCGATAATCTGCTGCTGAATCCATGTGGAGCCGTGGCACGACAGTTCTATCACATCCTCGCCAGTGAACGATCGCGGAGCGCGGTAGATGGTGAGTACTACCTCGTCGAGCAGTTCGCCCAACGTGTCAACTATGTGGCCCAGATGTGCCGTGTGCGAGGTCATCGCGTCGAGGGGCGCGCCCTGCCAGCGTCGACCCACCACGTCGAGGGCCTCCGGCCCACTGACGCGCACCACGGCTATGCCGCCCATGCCCTGCGGCGTGGAGATGGCGCAAATCGTGTCGCCTATTGCAGTGTGATTACTTGTCATCGTAGTTACTGTTTATCATTATTTATGTCGCGGCTGGGATGTTGCAAAACCCGGTAATGGCTGAATTTCCCCCTCTAAGTTAGAGGGGGTGCCCCAACGGGGCGGGGGCGTGTGTCGACAGCAAATAGTTTACATCCAGGGCGTTACCACACACCTCTCTGGCCCTCTGGGCCACCTCCCCTAAGTTAGGGGAGGACATTTTGGTGTCAACCATCACATTTTGTAACACCATCCCACGCTAACGGCGCTGTGGCCGCTACGACAGGCAAAGGTAGTGATTTTAGCCCTATTTGCGGCAAAATATACGCCAAAATCAGTTTTTCACCTTGTATTTGGCCTTGACAATCTCATAGGAGTTGCGCGTGAGTTCGCACAGCAGTTCGCGTGGAGCGTGGAGCGCATCAATGCCAATCCAATGCTTTGGCGACTCGTTGTAGGGGGCGGTGACGCAATCGTGGGCGGCGCGCAGGTCGGCGATGCGCTCAGGCTGGCATTTGACCGTGACAATACTGAAGTTGTCGCAGTCGAAAAAAGCAAACATGTGGCCATGAACGTAGAACACCAGTACACCGCTCGCGTAGTGAAACGCCGTGAACGGCAACTTCTCCTCAACGTCATCGCCCAAGGAAAGGCAATACTCACGATAATCTTCTATGTTCATTCCGTTCTTTTATTTGCTTAATCGCTCCAATGCCGTAGCGTCGAGTCGGTAAATTGTCCACTCATTCATAGGCACGGCTCCGAGTGAGAGATAGAAGTCGATACTGGGCTGGTTCCAGTCGAGGCACGTCCATTCCATGCGCCCACAATGATGCTCGTGTGCTATTCTGACCAGATGCAGCAGGAGAGCCTTGCCATAACCCTTGCCTCGCTCTTCTGGCCATACGAACAGGTCTTCCAGATACAGCCCGGAGTGCCCGATAAACGTCGAGAAATTGTAGAAGTAGAGTGCAAAGCCCACTTCCCGGCCCTCCACGACGGCAAACACTGCCTCCGCCTTGTGTTCGTCGAACATTTCACGTTCCATCACTTCTTGCGAAGCAATCACCTCATTCTCCATCTTCTCATACCGGGCTATCCCACGTATGAAATCCAGCAATAGCGGCACGTCCTGCCGTTCTGCCTTGCGAATCAATATATTGTCTTTCATGCTATTCCTAACAGTTAAATTTCAAATTTCGCTGGCCACCTGTGCCTCACATGCCCTCATGGCCTCGAGGGTCTTTTGCAGCACCTCGTCGAGCGTCCACCCGAGCATCTCCGCACCCTGCTCAATCACCTCGCGCGAGCATCCGGCGGCAAAGCCTTTCGACTTGTACTTCTTCTTGAGCGACTTCAGTTCCATGTCCTGGACGCTCTTCGACGGGCGCATCAGGGCCGCGGCCCATATCAGCCCGGTGAGTTCATCGGTAGCGAAGAGCACCTTCTCCATCAAGTGCTCGGGCTTCACATCCACGTGCAGGCCGTAAGCGTGGCTGCAGATGGCGTGAATCATATCTTCACCCACGCCCCCATTGCGCAGCAGTTCGGGTGCCTTGATGCAGTGCTGCTCGGGATACATCTCAAAGTCGATGTCGTGTAGCAGGCCCACCATGCCCCAGAAGTCCACGTCGTCGGCATAGCCCAGTTGCTCGGCATACCACCGCATGACGCCTTCCACCGTCAGCGCATGCCGCAGGTGGAATGGGTCCTTATTGTACTCTCTCAGCAGAGCCCACGCTGCCTCCCTCGTAATGCGAGTTTCCATTTTCTGTGTATTTGATTAATTATCAATTCTGAACAAATGACAGTCTTTACCAAATTTCATCACATTATTACCTTCGGCAGAAGCGAACAAAGCCTGTCCTCTCTGAGGACCTTGGGCGCAGCCTTTCCAGCCAGCACCAGCACTTTTTTCCCGTTTCGGTAGATGTGAAGTTGGCGTGAACGAACTACCGCTGTCAACTCCGAATCATCCTGTATGGCCAACCAAATGGGATGGTATACCCCATTCTGCTCAAACAGTTTTTTCTGAAGATGTGAGCACATATTTGAGACATCGAGATTGAGCGCGTTCTTTATTTCCATAAACTCAGATTTTTAGGTTTATACCACGATCTTTTTTATGAATTTTGCTGGTACGCCGCCTACTATGGTGTTCGGCGCCACATCCTTGGCCACCACCGCCCCAGCGGCCACAACGGCTCCGTCGCCCACCGTCACGCCGGCCAGGATGGTGGCGTTGGCGCCAATCCATGCGTTTTTGCCTATGTGGATGGGGGCGTGGGTCATGCCGCCGCGGCGGTCTGGGTCGAGGAAATGGTTGAGGGTCGCCAGCACCACATTGTGGCCAATCAGCGCGCCCTCGTCGATGGTGATGCCGCCCTGGTCTTGGAATTTGCAGCCCATGTTGATGAATACCCGCTCGCCAACGACGGTGTTCTTGCCGCAGTCGGTGTGGAACGGCGGGAACAACCCTACCGTCTTGGGCACCTCACGACCCCAAAGTTGCTCCAGTAAATCGTGCAGTTGCTCTGGAGTGTGATATTTGCCGTTGATTTCGGCGGTAATCCTCAGTGCCTCTTGCGAGAGTTTGTGAAACATCATGTGCACTGGCGAATTGGCCTCGATGGGTTCATCGGTGGCCATGAAGTCACGGAATTCTTGTATTGTCATAGTTATCAATTAGCGTTAAGATTGCATTCTTTTGAAGTGTTGTCGACTGGATTGCTGCCGACTTGCGGTAGGCGGGGCCGGATGTCGCGCTCAAAGATGGTGCGCTCCACGATGCGGTAGTGTGGATGGTAAGCCTCGCGATAGTCGGGCGAATGGCTGATGGCATAGCGCCCGGCTGCCAGCACGCTCTCGATAAAGTCGCGGTCGTCGGCATAATGAGGCAGGCCAAGTTGCATGGCATCGAGTTGCGCCACGAGTTCATGCCAACGGTCGCGCCAGGCCTCGACGGTGGGTCGCCGCGGATTGTTGGCGCTGGCAATGAAAGCGTCGAGCAAGGCCTCGGCCGATATATGCCCCTCGACGACGGCGCGCAGGCTCACGCGGTAGTAACTGCTGTCGAGGCCGCACGGCTCGCAATACCATGGCTGCATATCGGCCAACGTGACGGTGGCCAATTCTTGCGCCAGGTAGGCCTCGGCGCTCGCGCGGTCGCCCACCAGATGCTCCGCGCCCATGTAGTCCTGAAAACACGACTTGTAGATGTCGAGCAGGCGGAGCGCCGGATAGCGCTCGAGTTGCGTGTCGACAAAGGTTTGCAGGTCATTCGCCTGCACTAAAATGCTTGCCAGCATAGCAATAGCCAAAATTAGTGTGCGTTTCATAAATCCTTCTCTTCAATATGGTCGTCGGGCCACCAGTGGCGGCGCAGGTCACCCACGAGGATGTCCCAGTCGTGGATGGTAAACTCGCCCTCGCCGATAATCATCATTGTGAACTCCAGGCCACTGTAGGCGCGGTAGACGTTGGTGTCGCGAAAGCCGTTGCGTAAGTAGAAGTTGTGGCGGCGCTGCCGCTGATCGCTGTTGTCGCACTCCTGGCGCGGCGACTCCATGTCGAGCACGTAGGTGCGGCCACGGTTGCGGTCGAGCATCGCCCTGAGGATGCGCTGGCCGCGGCCTTGACCACGCAGCGTGGGTGGCACAGCGAAATACCACAACCAACTGAACGGCTCATGAGGATATACGATGGTGAGGCCGATGAGCAACTCATCGTCGTAGTAGGCGGTAAAGTCCAGCGGCATCGTCACGATGAGGCACATCAAGTCGTCCCACGGAATGCGCTCCTTCTCGGGAAACGCACTCTCGTAGAGCGCCCGCAACGTCGTGTCGCCGGCCTGAGCCGCGGTGATTACACGTTCCTTCATTTTTCGCTCACAAATTTAGCAATAATTCCACACATCTCCCAACAACTCTCAATTTTTACAACATCCGATGCTATCACGCATAGATATGCCCACCGATGGCATTGTCGGTCAAAAAATTAGTTGGCTGTCGAGGGTGACACCGTTGTCAACAAACATCACATAATAAATGGGCATGTATATGATGCGGCCATCCGTGGCCACTTCCCGATTATTGGTGAAGACGATGGCGCGATCGATATGATAATCAGGATTGCCGACAAAGGCGTTCAACGCGCTGTGAATAGTATAATCCCGCCCCGATTTCACCTCTATCGGCAGTACGCAGTGGTTGTTGTAGTCGTTAACCAAGTAATCCACCTCGCCTTTTTTGCGGTTGTCATAATAGAAGAGGTTGTGCCCATGCGACTTGAGTTCTTGGGCTACAACACTTTCGTAGACCGCACCGAGATTGACGCTCGCCATGTCGTCGAGAATGGGACGCAAATCATACTGAAATAACTGTGCAGTCAACAGCCCCACGTCGTTCAGGTAAAGTTTCAACAAGTTTTTCTGCACCGACTCGTTAAGGGGGAACAAGGGATTGCTAATGGCGTGAACATCAAGAGCAATGCCCGATGAAATTAAATATTCAAACTCGTCACGATAAAAGTCGAAGCGGTCATTCTCCTTTCCTCGAATATCCTTTGCGACAACACGTTTCTTCTTGTTTTCCATCTGAGACGGTATCATGTCATATATGCGCCTGATGAGCAAATTCTTTCCGAAGTCCGACTCATATTTCGATGCGTCAAGACCATAGAGCGAGTGAATTGAGTTTTGCACTTCACGCACTCTTACCACATTATGCGACGCAAGATACTCGTTTACCGCGTCGGGCATGCCCCCCACCAACAGATATCGTCGAAAAAGCCCCATAACATGTCGGTGTTGCTCTTCGGTGAGCGAACTTTTACTAAGATACTGTTGCCGCATGTGAACTATGGCATCCTCACCGTATCCGTTGGCGATGAGAAATTCCTCAAAATCTAACTGATACATCTGCTTGCGAATGATGGAACCGATGGGTATTGACGTGGTCCGACGCAATGCGATACCCAGAAGGCTGCCACTGGCTATGAAGCGAAAACGGTTGCCTTGACGGAAGAACTTCAGCATGGTCAAGTATTGAGGATAATGCTGAATCTCATCCAGAAAAATCAGGGTGTCGTCCCTTGTGCCGAGTTTTGCTCCGGCAATCATGCTCAGTGTTAGGTAAAAATCGTCGGTGGAATGTATGTTCTTGAACAAACGGTCATGTTCATCATCTTCCACAAAGTTCAACTCGATAAAGTTTTTGAACAAACGTTGCCCTACCGAGCGGACAATAAACGACTTGCCCACTTGTCGCGCTCCCTCCAATACAAGAATTTGATTGGAATCACCTGACAAATAATCAATTAAATATGATTCAATCTTGCGATACAACACAGCAAATTACACTTTTCAAACATTTTTAGCACCACAAAATTACACTTTTCAAATGAAATACACAAGCAAAAACTACACTTTTCATATAATTTTAGGGTTGAAAAAATACACTTTTCAAAAAATGCAACATAAGGCGACGGCCCCTCGAATGTCGCAAAATGAATAAAAAAGAACCGTCCCCTTTTGTTCATTTTTGATTTTGGCAAAAATTTAAAAACTTATATTTCAGGGTTTTGTCGCCAAAAGTGAATAAAAAGGAACCGTCCCTTTTTGTTCATTTTGGGGTTGGGCGGCATAGTTTGGGGGCGGTCCTTGAATGGTGTACGGCCATCGTTCGGAGTTCGGAGGTGGGGTTTTGGGTGAGGAGTTTTGGGTGAGGGTTTTTGGGCATAAATTTGGGAAGGAGGATGCGCATTTCGCAAGAAATCCGTAAATTTGCGACGAACAAAATAACATCACAGTGACAGCACCAAAGTTTATCATCACCCTCGACGGCTTCCTGCGCCTGGGCATGGTGGTCCACCACAAAGACCTGCTCGAGCCTGGCGACCAGTGCATTGGCGGCGGATATTATCACATCGACTACGTGGCTCGCCGCTTAGTGCTCGACCGCGAATCGTACGACTACGGGCGGCCGCGGTGGCACCTGGTGGACGTGCTGCGCGTGCCCAGCGAGTATCGCGGGCTCGACATCGTCTACGTCTACGACGACCATTTCCACGACGACCTGGAAGTGTCGCGCGAGTTGAAGACCGAGTATTATGGCTGACCGGCAATACATAGCAATCGACCTGAAGTCGTTCTACGCCTCGGTGGAGTGTGTGGCGCGGGGCCTTGACCCGCTCACCACCAACCTTGTCGTTGCCGATGCAAGCCGCACCGAGAAGACCATCTGCCTGGCTGTGTCGCCGTCGCTAAAGGCCTACGGCATCGGCGGCCGCGCACGCCTGTTCGAGGTGGTGCAGCGTGTGCGCGAGGTGAACTACGAGCGTCGGCGGCGCGCCGGATGGCACTTCACGGGCAAGAGCGCCAACGACCTGGAACTGAAGGCGCACCTCGACCTGGAACTCGACTACATCGTGGCCCCGCCGCGCATGGCGCACTACATCCAGGTGAGCACGCGAGTGTACGAGACCTACCTGAAATATATCGCCCCCGAGGACATACACGTGTACAGCATCGACGAGGTGTTTATGGACGTCACCGCCTACCTGAGCACCTACAAGATGAGCGCCCATGAACTGGCGATGACCATCATCCGCGACGTGCTACGCACCACGGGCATCACCGCCACAGCGGGCATCGGCACAAATATGTATCTGGCCAAGGTGGCGATGGACATCGTCGCCAAGCACATGCCCGCCGACGCCGACGGTGTGCGCATCGCCGAACTTGACGAGATGAGTTACCGCCGCCAGTTGTGGGACTACCGTCCGCTCACCAAGTTTTGGCGCGTGGGGCGAGGCATTGCCGCCCGCCTGGCGGTCTACGGCATCGACACCATGGGCAAGATTGCTCGCCAAAGCGTCGAGGGCGAGGAGTTGCTCTACCGCCTCTTCGGCGTTAATGCCGAGTTGCTCATCGACCACGCATGGGGCTGGGAACCCTGCACCATCGACCTGGTGAAGCAATATCGGCCCGAGAGCAACTCGTTCTCCAGCAGCCAGGTGCTGCAAAGCGCCTACGCGGCCCACAAAGCCAGCGTGGTGGTGCAGGAGATGGCCGATGCCGCCGCCCTGCACCTGGTGGCACGCCACTTGGTCACCGACCAGGTGGTGCTCACCGTGGGCTACGACGTGGAGAGCCTCACCAACCCCGACATCGCCGCGCGCTATCGTGGCGCGGTGACCACCGACTGGTATGGCCGCCGCGTGCCCAAGCATGCTCACGGCACAGCCAACCTGCCGCAGCCCACCTCGTCGTCACGCCTGATCACCGAGGCGGTGATGCAAATCTTCGACGACATCGTGAACCGCGACCTGCTCATTCGCCGCCTCAACATCACCACCAACCATGTGGTTGACGAAGCCAGCGCGGCCCGCAACGTGCAGCCGCAACAACTCGACCTCTTCGCCGACCCCGACGCCGTGGCGCGTCGGCGCGCTCACGAGCAGGCCGAGCGTGCCAAGGAGCGCCGCATGCAGCAGGCGCAACTCGCCATCAAACGCCGTTACGGCAACAACGCCATCCTCAAGGGCCTGAACTTCGAGGAAGGCGCCACAGCCATCGACCGCAACAAGCAGATAGGAGGACACAAAGCATGAGCGACAACTACGACGACATCATCAACCTGCCACATCACACCTCGGCCAAGCACCAGCCCATGCCCATGCTCAGCCGGGCGGCACAGTTTGCGCCGTTTGCGGCACTCACCGGCTTCAATGCCGCCATCGACGAGACGGCACGCCTCACCGACGCTCCGGTGGAACTCGACGACTACGACAACGCGCGCCTCAACCGCAAGTTTGCCCGGCTCGCCGAGGCCCTGCCGGCGCAGCCCACAGTCACCCTGATCTGCTTTGTGGCCGACCAGCGCAAGGCTGGCGGGACGTATCAAGCCGTCACCGGTCAACTGAAGGCAATTGACGACTACGCCCACCAACTCGTGCTCACCGACGGCCGCCGCATCGACATCGGCACCATCGTCGACCTCGACGATAATCAAGACGAAAATCAAAGCGACTATTGATTTCGGTTTAGGGATTCTTTGCCAAATTGATAGATTTTTTGTATTTTTGCGACTGCAAAAAGCCCACCATTGCTTCTTTTTATGGTCAAATCGCTCGGAAACATCGTCATATTCCTGCTCTTGATGCTCTTGCCGTTGCCACTGCGCGCGGCAAGCGACACCACTGTGGTGGCGGGCGACTCGCTCAGGCACCAACTGAGCCTGCTGCACATCAGCGACGTGCACGGCTCGGACAATGGGCTGAAGGCAATAGTTAACGACATCATGCCCGAAAGCGACGACGTGGTGGCTATCAACGCCGGCGACCTGACGAGTTACCAGGCCATCAACAATTTCGAGCCAATCATCAAGTGGATGATTGAGTGGAACACCGCACACTACGACCGCCCGTTCCTGCTGCTGAAAGGCAACCACGACACCCACGACACCTGGCTGGGGACCAACGAGGTTGCCTGCAACGAGGCCATGCTGATGCCGGTGAACGATGGTTTTGTGGATTGGGGACCCGGCAAGGCGGGATATTGGAGCAAAGACTTCGAGCACAACGGCGTGAAACTGCGCATTATCGCCCTCGACGAGTATCAGCACTCGGTGGCCGTGCCACAATGGGAGCCAGGCGTCGGCGACAGCCCCGAGTATTCTAAGGTGTACTCCAACGAGCAGATGGAGTGGCTCGTGAAAATGCTGAAATCCACGCCCAGCGACTATTACATCATCATGTGCCACCACCAGCCGCCCTATGCCGAGCACCCCGTGGATGTGATCAACGACTTCGTGCATCACGGCATCAATGGCGCGCAGGTCGATGCCACGCACTTCTACACCAACACCATGTACACCTATCGCGAGGGAAATATCGACCTGCCGGTGCGCGTCGTCGATGCCTACCTGCATCGCCGGGCAGAAACATTCGAGGACTGGCCCAACAGCGTGCGTGGCGCCGAACTGAGGTTCAAGGCCGACTTCTCCGATTGCGAGCCGGCAACCTTTGCGGCCCACCTGTGCGGACATGTGCATGGCGACTATTGCGAGTATCACCCCGACTTCCCCGAGCAGTTGTGCCTTACCGTGGGTGCCAGTTCACCGACCATCTCCAGTTGGTACGACGACCTGGTGCGCTCCACCGAGCCCACCAACCCGGCAAGTTACCTGCTCAACCGGGTCACCATCGACGCCGACAGCAACGTGGTGCGCGTCGACCGCTTGGGAGCCAGCCAACTCAACACCGCCCTGACGTGGATTGTGCAGGACGGCTCGTCGCGCACCTCGATAGAGTTTGCTATCCCAAAAGTCAAAACCGATGACGAGGACGAGGGCGGCGACGACGAAGAGCAAAACGTCGTGGGCGATGTGGATGGCGATGGCATGGTCAACAGCAGCGACCTTAATTCATTGATAAATCTACTGCTTGGCTCTATCGACGCGAGTGTCTTAAAAGGCCACACCGATGTCGACGGCGACGGCATTGTCGACATCATCGACCTCAACGCCATCATCAACATCATCCTCGCACCAACACAAGCAAACGAATAATATGGCCTCCAACAGCGACTTCGTGCAGTATATTGCCGACCAGTGCAGCGGCGCCGGCGACATAGTCACCAAAAAGATGTTTGGCGACTACGGCATCTATTGCAATGGCAAAATCTTCGGGCTGATATGCGACGACGGCTTTTTCGTGAAGCCCACCGCCGCCGGCCGCGCCCTGCTGCGCGAAGAGGTGCTCCGAGCACCCTACCCAGGTGCCAAAGACTACTTCTACATCGCCGACGTTGACGACCGCGACTACCTCTCGCGCCTCACCGCCGCCACATGCAGCCAACTGCCCGCCCCCACTCCCCGCAAACGCAAGAAATAACCCAGTTTCTTCCATGATTGGCTAGAAAATCTAGAGAATCTAGAGAATCTAGAAAAACTAGAAAATCTAGAAAATCTAGCCTGTCCAACCTGCTTTTTACCGTTTTTATCGGGCACCAATAGTTTGAGATAAACAAAATAGGCAAATGATTTAATAAATCACTTGCCTCGTTTTTAAGTGTGATCCGCGTGGGGCTCGAACCCACGACCCCATCCTTAAAAGGGATGTGCTCTACCTGCTGAGCTAGCGAATCTCCGTTTTTTGCGGTGCAAAGGTACGCTGATTTTTTTTACCAGCCAAATTTTAGACCACAAAAATCATTTTTTTATCATTCTGCCACGATTTTACATATCTCCACAATGGTCATTGTGGCCTTTTCCATCGAGGGAATGGGCACATACTCGTAGCGTCCGTGCATGTTCATGCCGCCGGCGAAGATATTGGGGCAAGGCAGCCCTTTAAACGACAGTTGCGCTCCATCCGTGCCGCCGCGAATGGGCTGCACTTTCGGCTTCACGCCGGCGCGTTCCATGGCTTGCTTGGCGATGTCGATGATGTGCATCACCGGCTCGATTTGCTCGCGCATATTGTAGTATTGGTCCTTGATTTCGGCCGTCGCGCAGCCTGGGAACTCGCAGTTGACCTTGTGGCACAGGTGCTCGATTTCGCGCTTGCGGCTCTCGAAGCGCGCGCGGTCGTGGTCGCGAAGGATGTAGACGAGCGTGGTTTGCTCCACCGAGCCGTTCATGCTGATCAGGTGGTAGAAGCCCTCATAGCCCTCGGTGTGCTCGGGGGTCTCCCAGCGCGGGAGCATGATGGCAAACTGGTTTGCCACGCGCATCGAGTTGAGCATCTTGTGCTTGGCGGCACCCGGATGCACGTTCAGGCCCTTGAAGGTAATCTTTGCGCTGGCGGCGTTGAAGTTTTCATACTCCAGTTCGCCCACCGCGCCACCGTCCATGGTGTAGGCCCAGTCGGCGCCAAACTTCTCCACATCGAAGTGGTGTGCGCCCAAGCCAATCTCCTCGTCGGGGTTGAAGCCGATGCGGATGTCGCCGTGGGGCACCTCGGGATGCTGCTGGAACCACTCTACGGCCGTGAGAATCTCGGCGATGCCGGCCTTGTCGTCGGCACCGAGCAGCGTGTTGCCGTCGGTGACGATGATGCGCTGGCCCACGTAGTCGTTCAGTTCGGGGAATTGCTCCGGGTCGAGCGTGATGCCCTGCTCCTCGTTGAGGGTAACGACACCGCCGTTATAGTCGACGATGCGTGGCCGCACGTCGTGGCCGCTCATGTCGGGGGCGGTGTCCATGTGGGCGATAAAGCCTATCGTGGGGACGTCCTTACCCTGGCAGTTACCCGGCAGGGTAGCAAAGAGATAGCCATTCTCGTCGAGCGAGATGTCGCTCAGGCCCATCTCGTGCAGTTCTTGCTCAAGAGCCTTGGCAAACACCATTTGCCCGGGCGTGGAGGGTGTGAGGTTCGTGAGTTCGTCGCTCTGCGTATCGAACTTCACATACTTTAGAAATCGTTCTACCAATGTCATGATATTGTGTGTTTTAAGTTGATTATTTAAATCGGTGTAATGATATCGGTCACAAAGTTACGAAAAAAGGTTGACACCATGAAACAAAGTACGCAATGAAGTTACTTGGTGTCTTTTACTCGCTCGATCACGCGGCCGTTGACCACCTCGAAACGCTGCTCAAACTCTTCGCGTGAGCGTTTCCATCGGTTGTGGCTCCACAGCCAATATTGCGGTGCGCGACGTATGGTTGTCGCCAAACGGCGGAAAAACTCGTCGGTGATGGCATGCTCGGGCAGCGAGTTGGGGTCGCGGGTGATCAGTTGCGCCTCGGCCACGTAGTATCCTCGCCGCACGCGCTGCACATCCACGTAGACCACCGCCTGGTTCAGCCGTCGGGCGATGCGCTCGGTGCCAGTAAACACCGGGGTGTCCTGATGCATAAACTCGAGCCAATAGTGTATGTTCTGCCATTTAGGCACTTGGTCGCTGACGTAAGCCAAGATTGTCGGGCGGCCCTCTTTGCGGTTTTGCATCAGCCAGCGCAGCGTCTCTTTCATGCCCACGTTCTGCGACCCCACATGGTTACGCACAGCGCCCATCAGCCGGTTCATCACTGGATTCTCTAGCAAATGGATTACGTGGCCAAACTGGGCGTCGATGCCCTCGAAGCAAATGGGATAGCACGTCATCCACTCCCAGTTGCCATAGTGTCCCAGCATAAAAGCCACATCCTGGCCATCCTTCAAGATGTCGCGCACCATGTCGTCGCCGTGAAACACCATGCGGCGCTTGAGGTTTTCGAGACTCATGGTGGTAAACTTGACGGTCTCAGCCAGATAGTCGCAGAAATAGTGGTAAAACTTGTGCTTAATGCGTCGGCGCTCGGCATCGTCGAGTTCCGGGAAAGCCAAAGCCAGATTTTTGTCGATGACCTTATGGCGGTAGCGCAGCACATGCGCCACAATCACATACAGCACATCGGCCATGGCATAGTGGAACCACATGGGCAGCAGCGACCACGAGCGCCACAACCCATACAGCACATAGAACAATATATTGTCAAAAAACCTCCTCATCGCAAATCACTTTGTTTGTGATTGTGCAAATTTACGCAATTCTTTTCATTATAATGCCATCGGGCTTGCCTAAATTTCCAAACCCTCCCAAAACACCCTCCCAAAACACCCTTTTCAAGACACCTTTCCAAACCACTCAAAACACCTTTTCAAAAACCACCCCACCGTGTCAAATAACCCAAAAATATCGCCCCAACATTCCTCATCTCACAAAAAAGCACTACCTTTGCGATTCGTAGTAAGAGTATTTTATGCTCTTAGCCAGCAAAAGACCATAGTAATTAACGAATTAACAAACTCCTGCGCAGTTATATGAGCTTTGGTCGGCTTATTGGCATTTACATTGGAGTTCGGTTTTAATAGATTATACAATGTCAGCACTGAAGGATTTAATAAATCAGATAGATAACCCAGAACTGCGCGGCAGGGTGCAACAGGAAGTTGACCGTCTGCTGGGGCAGAAGAAGTTCGGTATCGTTTTTGAAGACCACTTGCCCGAGTCGGTGCAGTTGCCCGAAGCCCCGATACGTCGCGGTTCGCGCGTGGCATTGCGCACGGCAAGTCCGAGCGATGCCATGATTGTGACATCGATTGACGGCAACCGCGCCACCTGCTTCCATTTGATGAAAAAGAAAGAAGTTGAAGTCGACCTTGCCGACCTCGTATCTGTGGCGCAGTTCGGCGAGCCGATTTACCCTTATCTCAAAGTGATGGATAAGGTGAAGAACGCACCCGACATGGATGTGTGGCACGCGCTGATAGAGGCTGACAACTATCACGCGCTGCAATTGCTTGCCTACCTGTTTCCTCGCAAGGTGTCGTGCATCTACATCGACCCGCCCTATAACTCCGGCGCACGCGACTGGAAATATAACAACGACTATGTCGATACTTCCGATGAATACCGCCACAGCAAATGGCTCTCGATGATGAAGCGCCGTTTGGAACTAGCAAAACTCTTGCTCGACCCCGAAGAATCGGTGCTTATAGTCACCATCGACGAGAAAGAATATCTCCATCTCGGATGTCTCCTTGAGGAAATTTTCCATGATGCTAATATTCAAATGGTAACCGATGTTATTAGTGGCAAAGGCGTATCTAGGGTAGGACAATTTTCCAGAGTTGAAGAATATATTTTCTTCTTAACATTTGGCAAGATGTCAATAGGCCAAGTTGAAAATAATATGCTAACTCCTAACGATGATAATTCAAAGAAAGCTAATGATATTGAATTTCTTGGCTTTAGAAGAAGAAACAAAGGAAACTTTAGGACTTCAAGACCTCATCAATTTTATCCCATTATTGTTGATAACATAGATGGACATATTGTCGAAGTAGGAGAAGATATAACTCATGATGTTAATCGAAACGATGTGGTTATCCCTGATGGGTGTACTGCTTTATGGCCACTAAATCCAAATGGTGTTGAACAAATTTGGAGTGTCGTTCCAGAAACTGCACGTACTTTATTGGATAAAGGATGTTTAAAAGTTGACAATTGGAACCCAGAAAAAAAAGTTGGGGCAGTCAAATATCTCCCATCAGGTATTGTAGATAAGATTGATTCTGGAGAAATCATAATTGACGAGCGAAACTCTCAAGGTGCAATTATATCTGGACATCTAGCAAATCAAGAAGATCAATCACTTAGGCCTAGGAGAGTTTGGCATTTGCCAACTCATAATGCAAGCTCATTTGGGACATTAATGATTAAAAAGTTTTTATATAATAAACGTTTTGACTTTCCAAAATCGCTTTATTCTGTTCACGATGCATTACGTTTTGTTGTCGCTGACAAACCCGATGCCATAATAGTTGACTTCTTTGCTGGTAGCGGCACGACGCTTCATGCGGTGAATCTGCTGAATGCCGAGGATGGCGGTCGCCGCCATTGCATCATGGTGACCAACAATGAGGTGAGCGAGGACGAAGCGAAGACCCTCACCGCACAAGGCCACAAGCCCGGAGATGAGGAATGGGAACGTCTCGGCATCGCCCGATATGTTACTTGGCCGAGGACGCGGTGCTCCATCCTCGGTGTTGACGTGAACGAAAAGCCCATCGAAGGCAATTATATGCTCACTGGCAACGATGAGTCGCAAGTGAGCCGCAGCGTGAAGCAAGTAGCAATCGACACGCAGGGTCTCTTTGCCGACAAGAAGTTCAAGAAACAGATTGTGTCGCTTTTCGATGGTGAGATTCCGCAATCGGCGGTGAACGACGACACGCGATATCTCGTCGGCGACGATTGGGAATATGCCGTGCTGTTCGACATCGCAGCAATCGATGATTTCATTGATGAGTTGAGCGAGAATCAGTCGGCATCACAGGTGTTCGTCTTCACAGCCGACAGCAAAAAGTTCCGCACCATCAAGAGCCGCATTGCCGACGACGTGCCGCCACTCGTCAAGAAAACGCCGCGCACGCGCCCCATGAGTGAAGGCTTCGCCGCCAATGCCATCTATTTCAAACTCGGCTTCCTCGACAAGAACGCTGTGGCTCTCGGTCGGCAGTTCCGCGAACTGTTGCCGCTGCTGTGGATGAAATGCGGCGCACATGGTGAATGTCCCGTGCTCGACGGCGACACCATCCCCAACGTGATGGTGCTGCCGCAGAACCGCTTCGCCATCCTCAATGAGGAAAGCGCATTCATGCAACTTGAGCAACAACTCGCCGAAGCCCCTACTATCGAGACGGTGTTTATCGTCACCGACTCCGAGCCGGCATTCCGTCGCTTGCAAGGACTGCTACCGCAAGTGCGCTGCATTCAACTCTATCGCGACTACCTTGACAATTTCCGTATCAACTTCGCCAAATAACCACCGCCATATGACCATAAAACCATTCAATTTCCAACAACAAGCTATCGACAAGCTGCATCAGTTCACCGAATTGGCACTGCACAACTATGCCGTTACCCACACGCCACAAGTGATTTCGTTCACCGCACCCACCGGCGCGGGCAAGACAATCATCATGGCTTCGCTTATCGAGGACGTGTACTGCGGCACGGCTAACTTTGCCGAGAACCCCCATACCATATTCGTGTGGCTGAGCGACTCGCCCGAACTCAACGAGCAGTCGCGCATGAAAATCGATGGTAAGGCCGATCGCATCCAGCTGCAGCAGTGCGTTACCATCGACGATGATTCGTTCGACAGCGAGATGCTCGACGACGGCAAGATATATTTCCTCAACACACAGAAGATAGGTAAGGGAAAGAAGCTTACAAAACATGGCGACGGTCGCACCTATACCATCTGGGAATCGCTGCGCAACACAGTGGAGCGCAAGAGCGACCGCCTCATCTTTATTATCGACGAGGCGCATCGCGGGATGAAAGGTAATGAAGCTGCCAAAGCCACCACCATCATGCAGAAGTTCCTCAAGGGCAGCAAACCCGACGACCTGCCGGCAATGCCGCTGGTGATCGGTATGTCGGCAACTATCGAGCGCTTCAATGTGCTGATAAAAGGCACGACATCAACCACTCAACACGTCATCGTTGACGTGGATGATGTGCGGCAGTCGGGACTGCTCAAGGACCATATTCAAATCCATTATCCCGACACGCTCAACAACGACATGGCGGTGCTGCAAGCTGCTGCCGATGAGTGGCTCGACAAATGGCAACACTGGGAGCAATATTGCCGCGAGCAACACTATGCCTACGTCAACCCGATATTCGTGGTGCAAGTGCAGAACGGCAGCAACGATCTCACGTCGGCCACCGACCTTGATGAGTGCCTGCGGCGCATCCAAGAGCGCACCGGCATGACTTTCACCGAAGGTGAGGTTGTGCACACCTTCGGACAAACCGGCACATCGCTCACCATTGCAGGTATCAGCGTGCGACACATTGAGGCTTCACGCATCAACGAAAACCGCAACATCAAGGTGGTTTTCTTCAAAGAAAACCTCTCAACGGGATGGGACTGCCCACGCGCCGAAACGATGATGTCGTTCCGTCGCGCCACCGACAGTACATATATCGCGCAGTTGCTCGGGCGTATGATTCGCACCCCGATGCAGATGCGCATCAATGTGGACGAAACACTTAACTACGTTCACTTGTTCTTACCGTACTTTGACGAGCACACTGTGCAGAAGGTAGTTGATGACCTCAATAGCGAGAGCGGCACCATTCCGAGCGACGTGTCTTCATCGGCACTAGGAACGAACAAGACGGTCGTGCTCACGGTGAAACCTCCGATTGTAAGAACGACAACAACATCAGCCGCAGCCACTACAACAACGACTTCAGCAACGATGAACACAACTGTCGTTACTGCTCCGGTGGCGACCTCATCGGGGGAAGGTACTAATGTGGTGAACCAGCCCACAGCAAATACGCATACTACTGTCGAAGTAACTGACAACAGCCAGCCGGCGGTTGTTACAAATCCTCCGACAGCCATTGAAACTCCTAAAACCGTTACAACGACGCCCGCCAAACCGACTACGCAGGTGACTGTCGTTGAACCGAAATTCGACCGCGAAGAGGTGGTGAAGTTCATCAACGACTTGGGTATTCTCACCTACGAAGTGCGCACGGTGAAAATCAACAGTTACCTCAAGTCGTTATTGGCTCTCTCGCATCTGCTGACAATCAGCGGTCTTTACAGTTCTGCGAAAGAAAATATCTGCAACGAAATTGTGGAGAAAATCCATAATCATATCGACAAGTTGAAGCAACAGGGCAAGTATGACGCACTGCGCAAACAGGTGCTTGAATTCAAACTCAAAACGCGCACCTTCGATGCCGTTAGCGGCAAAGAGGAAACCGAATTGCAGCTCGACTTGTTCTCAACTACCGACACCGATGTTGACCGCCAACTCCGCATGGCTGACGCGAAGATGCAGTCGGAAGGTATTCCCAACATCTATGGCGCAAAGTTTTATGACAATGACGACCCATTGGCGCACAAGATTGATGTAATTCTCTTTGTCAACGATGAAGACTGCATGCGCCAATTGGAGGAATATGCCGAAATTCGTTTCCACAACTTGAAGGATGAATATCGATTGAGAGTGCTCACGCTTAATGAGAAACTCCGTAAGCAATATGATGACATCGTGAGAAACGGTGATATCGTGAGTGAACATAATTTCCGTCTGCCTGAATACATCAATGTGAACTTGGAAACCGGCGGTAAGCTGTATGACGACCATTTGTTTGTTGACGAAAAAGGCTACGCCATGTTCAAACTGAATTCGTGGGAAGATGGGCTACTGCAAATAGAACGGCAACGTGACGATTTCGTTTGTTGGCTACGCAACCCCTCGCGCGGTGCTTGGGCACTTTGCTTCCCCTATGAGATGAACGACAACATGAAGGAGGCATATCCTGACTTCCTCATCGTGCGCAAAGACCCGAATCTCGGCAAATATGTTGTCGACATTCTTGAACCGCACGACCACACGCGCACCGACAACTTGCCGAAAGCAAAAGGCATGGCGGAATACGCGAAGAAGAATACTGCCGTCGGACGCATCCAACTGATTCACCGCAAGGCTAACGGCGACTTCGTGCGCCTCGACCTGGCACGAAGCATCGTGCAAAACAAAATCAAGTCGGCTCACACCGACGAGGAATTAACTCGCCTTTTCGACGAATATGGAGAATAAAATTTCTATACAAAGAGATGTTGTACCATTGCCGATAAGATCGAGCCGTTGAAAGCTCCGATGTTCTTTGTCTGGGAACGCTTGGGCTACGCTTAGATACCTATTACGATGGCTCTTATACAGCTATTCTAGTGATAACCGTACCCGGTTGATGATGTAGGACAAGGGTGCTACATGGCGGCCATCGAGAGGGTGACGAACTCGATGGTGTAGCGGCGTTTCTGCTTGGCTACGATGTGGGCGGCCTTTTCTTTGAGGCGGTTGATGTCGATGCGCTGGGCCTGGCGCTTTACCTCGCCGATGACGAGGCGGCGCTCGGAAACGTTCTTAATAAATGAACGTGAGTTCGGTATAAGTAGGGATATTCAGTTAATTCACAACAATTTGTTTGTCAGATAGATAAATTATTTGTACCTTTGCAAAAGCCCCCCGAACTACCCATCACGGGCCGTTT
>CACYRK010000040.1 GCA_902776835.1 uncultured Bacteroidales bacterium | reverse complement strand
CGGCCGGTCGGAGTCGGCGATGGTTAGCGACTGCACGCCCGTCATGCCAACAAAGGCCCGCATGTGCAGACTGTCGAGGCTCGCCGGCAGGGTGAGCGAGGGAATTTGCTTGACTTTGTAGAAGGCGTAGTCGCCGATATACCGCACGCCCTCGCCCAGGCTCAGCGTCGTCATCAAGCTATCGCTGGCAAAAGCGTAGTCACCGATCCGGGCCACGGCCGACATCGTCACACTCGTGAGTTTGAGGCATTTTTCGAACGCATTGGCGCCAATCGACCCTACTCCGGCATTAAATGTGACGTTAGTGAGGTTTTTGAACTCCTTGAACATGTCGGGGTTCACCTCGGTGCCCTGTCCGCCCACGGTAAGGTTGACAAGGGTCTGCTGCAAGGTGCTGCCACCGGTCGTGCCATAGGAGTTTCCGGCGAAGGTGCGACCCAGGTGCAGGGTGGTCAGTGGCAGATTGGCGATGATCATGCTTCCGCTGGAATAGGCACCGTCGATGGTGAGCGGCTCGCTGCTGTCGGCAAAGGTGAGAGTGCGTATGGCCGCGCCGGAGGACATGCCGTTGAAGATATCGTAAGACACCGCCTTCACCGAGGCCGGAATGGTGAGGTCGGACACCGCAATGGCGTTATACAGCGCTCGCGTGCCCAAGAATTCCAACTCGTCGTTCAAATAGATGTTTCTGATGGTGTTGGCATCATTGCCCAGCAAGGTTCCGGAGACACCTATCACATGATAAGCCACACCATCGACGATGATGTAGGTAGGCACAAGCACGAAGTCGCGCTCGCCCGACGCATTCGATGGGAAGATGCATCGCAACGCGGCGATTCTCAACAACGGACTATACTGGTAACAGTAATAGGCATCGTCTTGATCAGTTACTGTGGTGTTGTCGTCGGCTAAATAGTAGTCTTCGACAGCCACATCGCCGTAAATGGGCCAGTTGACGACATAGGCAGCATTGGCTGCCATGCAAAGCATCAGCCCTAAGAAAGAGAGTAAAATTTTCTTGCTCATAATTATAGTATTAGTTAATAATTTGTCAAAAATATCATATATAAATAATGTGCAAATTTAGTAATAAAATTTTAAAAAATCGAAGAAATTATATCAAAAAAGCGGAAATGTGACATATTTTTTAGTTTTAGGGTTTTTCAGAGGTTTCAAACACATCCTCTTTCACCTTTATGTGAAAGCGCCCGCTTGCCGCCACCCCACCCTCGCCAGGCCGGCGCCCATAGCCCAGCGGGAGGCATACCTTATTTTATTATTTATTTGTAAGACAAAGCGAGTTTTTGTCGCAAAAGTTTTTGTGAATGAGAAAATTGTTGTAATTTTGCACCGCTTTTTTGCATTTTCCAGTGTGATGGGAAATTAAGGAGGCATTTTTGACAACTTAATTTTGAGTAACACAATTAATTAGAAGAAATGAAGACATTCGCATTGAACGCCGAGCCTCGTACCGACCTCGGCAAGAAGGCCTCGAAGGCCCTTCGCAAAGAGAACAAGATTCCTGTAGTGCTCAACGGTGGCAAACTCGTTGAACTCGAAGATGGCAAGTACACTGGCACCCTTCAGCCGGGTGAGAAGGTGGTTCCCATTGGCCGCGACGGCAAGGCAATCATCACTACCGACCTGACTGTGAACAAGGCCGACGTGCGCAAACTCGTCTATTCGCCCGAGGTGTTTGTTGTCGACTTGACTTACAACGGCGCCACTCACAAGGCCGTGCTGAAGGACCTGCAGTTTCACCCCGTGAACGACGCTATCCTGCACATGGATTTCCTGGAGGTCAGCGAGGACAAGCCCGTGGTTGTTGAGGTTCCGGTGCACGTCACTGGCCACGCTGTGGGTGTGAAGTCGGGTGGTAAACTGTTCCTGGCTCTGAAGAAGGTGAAAGTTCGCGGCATCTACAACAAGTTGCCCGAGGACATCACTATCGACGTGTCGGATCTGCAGATTGGTCAATCGATCAAGGTTGCCGAACTTAAGTTTGACGACTATGAACTGGCCAGCCCCAAGGAACTCGTGATTGTTGGCGTGCGTGCTACCCGTGCATCGCGCGACACCGCAGCCACCGAGGGTGAGGAAGAAGCAGCCGAGTAAACCCGCCGACTGTTATGAAGTACTTGATTGTTGGGCTGGGCAACATCGGTTCGGAATACCACGGAACCCGCCACAACATAGGTTTTACAATATTGGATGTCCTCGCCGAGGCGTCCAATATTGTTTTTTCTACCCAGCGTTACGGCTCGGTAGCCACTATGCGTGTGAAGAATTGCCAACTGGTGCTGCTCAAGCCGTCGACCTACATGAACCTGAGCGGCGAGGCCGTGCGCTACTGGATGCAGAAAGAGAACATCACGCTTGAGAACATCCTGGTTGTAGTCGACGACATTGCCCTACCCTTCGGCGCTATACGTCTGCGCGGCCGTGGTGCCGATGGTGGCCACAACGGGTTGAAGAACATCGACGCGATGCTTCAAACCAACCAGTATGCGCGCCTGCGCTTCGGCATCGGCAGCGACTTCCCGCGCGGTGCCCAAGTGGACTACGTCCTCAGCCCTCCCAGCGCCGAGCAACTGGCCGTCCTTCCCGAGCGCGCCAAGGTTGCCGCCGAGGCCATCAAAGCCTTCTGCCTGTCGGGCATCGATTTTGCCATGACCAATTACAACAACAAATGACCAAACCATGAATGAGGTAAGAATCGACAAGTGGCTGTGGGCCACACGCATCTTCAAGACACGCACCATCGCCACCGACGCCTGCAAACTGGGCCGTGTGACCATGGGCGGCATGCACGTGAAGCCGTCGCGCCTGGTGAAGGTTGGCGACGTGATTGCCGTGAAAAAGCCGCCGGTAACCTATACCTTTGAAGTCATTGGCATCGTGAAAAACCGCGTTGGCGCAAAACTTGTTCCCAATTACCTGCGCAACATCACCAGCGCCGACCAGTTGCAACTGCTTGAGATGGTGAAAATCGACGGCTTCGTCAACCGCCAGAAGGGCCTCGGCCGCCCCACCAAGAAAGATGGCCGCGAGATGAAGGAGTTTACCGACGACGCGTTCTTCGGCTTCGACGACGGCTTCGACTGGGACGACGACGAGAATCCGCTGTGGACCGAAGAGGACGAGCGCAACCTCGAAAAGTAGTATTCCAACTTGCAATAAAGGGAGCGAGCATTCGATTGTTCGAGCATTCGAGCATTCGAGTGTTCGACACCAGTTGTTATCTTTCCCTTTGGGATTATGTCAGTCGAGATGGTTGCTGGCTCGCCACTGAATGATGCGGCGGGTGAAGACGGCCCAGAATCGCTCGAGTTTCACCTCTCCCACCCCATTGATGAGCCCAAACTGCGCCTTGGTTGTGGGCTGCGCCTGTGCCATGAGCCGCAACACCTTGTCAGAGAAAATCATGTAAGGCGCAACGCCGTTGGTGCGTGCGAGCCACAGTCGCAGTTCACGCAACTCGTTGTACAACGAGTTGACATCGCCTACTTGGCGGTCGCCAGTGTTGAATATGACTTCGGGTTGTGAAGCCTGCTGTTTTTTCGGCTTACTGGGCCCTCTCCAGACAAACTCGCTGAATTCCACTTTTCGCCTGCCGTATACCACATCCCGTCCCAGGTCGGTAACCTTCAGGTGATTAGCATCGTTATAAGCCACTTCAAAGAGTCCGAGGTGCAGCATTTGCAGCATGTAGTGGTTCCATTGCGTGTATGACAGGTGGCGGCCCACGCCATAAGTGGGCAACTTGTCGTAGCCCTGCTCGATGATGTCGTTGCGCCGCGAGCCGCGCAGGATGTCGACAACAGCGGTCACACCGGCATGCTCGCCCGTGCGGATGATCGCACTTAACGCCATCTGTGCCAGTGTGGTGCCGTCGATGCGCTTGGGCGGATTGTCGCACACATCGCAATTGCCGCAGTCATGGTCGCTGCGCTCGCTGAAATAACTCAGCAAGATGCGCCGTCGGCACACCGTCGCCTCGGCATACTGCTGCATGCGCCGCAACTTCTCGAGGTTGATCGACTGCTGGCCCGACGACTCGGCCTGGCGCATGAGTTGCACCACGTCGCCAAACGAGTAAAACATCAGCGCGTCGGCAGGCTCACCGTCACGGCCCGAGCGGCCAATCTCCTGGTAATAATTCTCGATGCTCTTGGGCATGTTGTAGTGTATCACCCAGCGCACGTTGCTCTTGTCGATGCCCATGCCGAAGGCGATGGTGGCGCAAATCACCTGCACGTCGTCGTTGATGAAGTCGCGCTGTACGTTCTGCTTAACGCTGGTGGGCATTCCAGCATGGAACGGCTGGGCATTGATGGCAAAACCTTGTAATTTTTTGGCCAGTTTCTCGGCCGACTTGCGTGTGGAGGTGTAGATGATGCCCGACTCGCCGTTGTGTCGCTCAATAAATTCCACGATGTGGGCCAGGCGTTGCCGGTCGTTGAGGTTGCTCTGCACCTCGAGGTGGATGTTCGGCCTGTCGAATGATGTGATAAACGTCTGTGCGCCGGCGATATGCAGTTGCTCGCAGATGTCGTCGCGCGTAATCTTGTCGGCTGTTGCCGTCAGCGCCATGATGGGCACATCGGGGAATCGCTCCTTGAGCACGCTCAACTGTGTGTACTCCGGCCTGAAGTCGTGACCCCATTGCGAGATGCAGTGCGCCTCGTCGATGGCAAACAAACTGATTGTAAAGTCTTTGGCCCAACTGTCAAGTTCAGTGAGCAGTCGCTCTGGCGATATGTACAGCAACTTGATGTGCCCGGCATACATCTGCTCGATAATCGTGCGGTTTTCGCCCTCGCTCTGCTGGCTGTTGACCGTGGCGGCCGGGATGCCGTTGGCGCGCAAGGCCTCCACCTGGTCCTGCATGAGCGACAGCAGCGGAGTCACCACGATGGCGCAGCCCGCGCTGAGCAAAGCGGGGATTTGGAAGCACATCGACTTGCCGCCGCCAGTGGGCATCAGCACCACGGCGTCGTTACCGTCCATGACATGTTCAATCACCTGCCACTGAGTGGGATAAAACTGGTCATAGCCATAGAATTGCTTCAGCAGGCCGAGCGCTTGCTGCCGTAATGCGGCTGTGTCGTGAGGCATAATCAGAAGGCGTTTTTCTCGCCGCGGAACACGTTGAACACGGTGAGGAAGATAATCTTAAGGTCGAGCATGAAGTTCCAGTTTTCGGCGTACCACACGTCGTACTCCACGCGTTTTTCCATCATCCACAGTTCGTCGGTCTGGCCACGGTAGCCATTGACCTGGGCCCATCCGGTGATACCCGGCTTGATTGTGTGTCGCAGCATATACTTGTCGATGAGCGCGCTGTACATCTCGGTGTGCTTGACCATGTGAGGCCTTGGCCCGACGACCGACATCTGGCCTTTCCACACGTTAAAGAACTGCGGCAACTCATCGATGCTCGAGCGCCTGAGGAAGTCGCCGAAACGCGTCTTGCGCGGGTCGTCCTTCGTGGCCTGCACCGTGTCGGCATCCACGTTGACCTTCATCGAGCGGAACTTATAGCAATAGAAGTCCTTGCCGCGGTATCCGGTGCGCTTCTGCTTGAAGAAGATTGGCCCGGGCGACGACAGTTTGATGCCGATGGCCACCGGGATGAGCACAATGGGCGACAGGATGAGCACGATGCTCGACACCACGATGTCGAACGCACGCTTTATAAAGCGGTTGATGGCATTGCTCAGCGGGTAAGGCCGCACGGCAAGCACTGGCACGTTGCCCATCGAGTAAATCTCGAACTTGCGCGTCACAGTGCGGTTAAACTGAGGCACATAGTAGAAGTCGATGGCATGGTGGTCGGCCAAGCGTATCATATCGCTCACGGTCGACTGCTCGGTGTCGGGGATGGCGCAGAACATCTCGTCGACGAGGTTTTGCTCAATGAATTGTTCCACATCGGCTATCGGCCCGACATAACCCTCGAGTTCGCTCGTCTGCGGTGTGTCGTCGAAGATGCCCACGATGCGGTAGCCGTAGCCGGCGTCGTTACGCAACTCCTCGAGCAGGCGTTGCGCCGCCTCGCCGGCACCAAGGATGATGATGCGCTTGTAGTTGAAGCCGCGGCTGCGGTAGGCCTTGATGATTTTTCGCGACAACACCCACCAGGCACCCATGCACACGTACAGCAAGCCGTAGAACATAAGCACAAATCGCCACGACGTGTCGGCCCAGCGAACAAACACCAGTATCGACAAGAACAATGCCGCATGCATCGTGACCGACTTTACCGACTCGATGAGAACGCGGTCGGCATAGAGCACGCGTTTGTTATGAATCTCGCTAAAGAAATATATTACAATAATATAGCACAGATTGAGCAGCACCCACACCGAGCGTGACGAAAACACATTGTGAGCGCTCTCGTCGCTGGTGTAGTACCGCACAAAAAGGTACACGCCATTAAGCACAATCAAATCGACCAGCGTGAAAATCCATCGAATCAATTGCCCGTATCGGCCTTTTTTCTTCATCGCTTTCAGTATGGTTAATTTCAGCACACAACACTGTGTGGGCTGGCTGACTATGCAAGAAAGTTGTCACCGCGGCCAAAGTTGTGGCGCGGTGACAACGGTGTGTTTTTAGATTTTCTCGTCGATGAGTTTGATCTTCTGCTCGAGCAGGGCGATTTCCTCCTTGATCTTTGCAATGCGGCGCTCCATCTCTTTCACCAGACTGCTACCAGTCTTAGAGGTGGCTGTGAAGAAGCCCATATTGTTCTCGTAAGTCTTGAGTTCGCTGCACTTCTGCTCGTAGGTGCGCACCAGGCGCTCACGCTCGTGATAAACCTTGTCGCCCGACGACTGGCTGATTGAACTCTCGAAGTTGGCCAGGTTGGCGCGCATGCCCTTCATGTCGAACTGCTCGAAGGCTTTGTCGACGGCCTCGCGATACTCGGCGTAGATCTTGTCCTTCTCCTTGAACGGCACGTGGCCCACTTGCGGCCACTGGGCAATCACCTCACGCACGATGGCGGCTCCAGCCTCGGCATCGCCAGCCTCGAGGGCGGCGTTGATCTTGGCGATGAGTTCGCGCTTGGTCTTGAGGTTGTCGTGCTCGACGGCGTGCACATTGGTGTGCTGTTTCTTCTTCTGCTCGAAGAAGTAGTCGCAAGCGCCGATGAAGCGTTTCCACACGGCATCGCTGTGTTTTTTCACCACGGGGCCGATGGTCTTCCACTCTTTTTGCAGAGCCACGAGTTCGTCGGTGGTCTTCTTCCAGTCGGTGCTGTCCTTCAGCGCCTCGGCTTTCTCGCAGAGTTCGGTCTTGCGGGCCAGGTTGGCAGCCAGGCTTTCCTTCATGGTCTTGAAGAACTCAGCCTTTTTGGCGAAGAACTCGTCGCACGACTTGCGGAAGCGGGCAAAGAGGTCGGCATTGAGTTTGCGCGAAGCGAAGCCGAGTTTTTTCCACTCCTCTTGCAGAGCGATGATTTTCTTGGTTGCGGTCTCCCAAGCCGAGTAGGTCTTGAGATTGTCGGTCGAGATGGCTTCCACCTGCTCGCACAGTGCGGTTTTTGCCTCGGCATTTTCTTTTTCCTTGCCCTTGCGCTCCTCAAAGAATGCCTGGTACTTCTTGTTGATTACGACCGAAGCATTTTTGAAGCGGGCCCACAGGTCCTCGCGCAGTTCCTTAGCCACGGGGCCTATTTCGCGCCACTTGTTGTGCAACTCCTGCAGTTTGCGGAATGCTGCCACCACATCGTTCACTTCGTCGAGTTCCTCGGCTTCGGCGCAGAGTTGCTGCTTGGCCTCGAGGTTCTTCTTGAAGTCGTAGTCGCGCAGTTCCTTGTTGATCTTCAGCAGGTCGTAGAAGCGCTCCACGGCTTGCTGGTAGGCCTTCCAAATTTCGGTCTCGGCGGTGGCGGGCACGGCGCCGATGGCTTTGAATTCCTGCTGCAACTGCTGCACGTTGCCGTAGTGGCGGTTGATATTGTCGGGATCGTTGGTGATCTCACTGATTTTGTCGACGATAGCCTGTTTCTTCTCAAGGTTCTGGGCTCTTTCGGCCTCGATTTCGGCGTTGCGCTGAGCGCGCTTTTCCTTGAGTTCGTTGAGGATTTCCTTCATACGGTTCTCCAACTCGTCGTCCTTGACGGCAAAGGCGGCCTCTTCGTTACCCTTCTCGAGGAACTCGGCTTTTTCCTTGTCGATTTCCTCTTTCCGCAGGGCGAAGAAAGCGGCCTTGATGGCTGCCACCTCGTCGCGGATGGTGTCGATTGGCCTTTGCGCCACACCCTCCAGAGCCTCGACGAGTTCTTGCTTGCCCATCGCGGTATAGTCGACCCGTGCCGGCTTTTCGGCTACGGGAGCGGGCTCCGGCTCAGCGGCCGGTGCTGCCTCGGGCTCGGCGGGAGCAGGCTCCACAGCGGGGGCCTCCTCGACGGGTGCCGGAGTGGCGGTTGGTTCCTCACTAACAGGTTGCTCAGCGGCCGGTGTTTCGGCGGGAGCAGCCACATCGTTTTGAACATCGTTAACGTCGGTGTTCAGTGTTGCATTCTTCTCGAGATTGCTGTTCATTTCAGCGATTTCACGCGATTCCATAATAAGTCATTTAATAGATTAAGAGCACAATTTGTGGCATGCGCCACAACAATCAACCCCAAAAATACTCACTTTTTTTGTAAGTGCCAAAAAAAATCGCAACAATCACGAAAATTGTTGCGATTTTTTACGTTTTTTGGTAAAACGTGTCAATTTTTGCTATCACTCGATTACTTTCATCGACACGATGCGCACGTCCTCAATGGGACGGTCGGCGGCTCCGGTGGCCACGTTTTCAATCTTCTCAATCACGTCCATTCCGGTGAGCACTTCGCCGAAGACGGTGTACTGCCCGTCGAGGTGCGGTGCGCCGCCCACCGTGGTGTAGGCGTCGAGTTGTGCGTCGGTGAAATCAAACGGATCGAGGGCATACTGTGCCTCGGTCTTTTGGATGAGTTCGTTCTGCAGGGCCATCAAGGCAGCCTGGTCGCCACGCTGCTGCATAGCCTGGATGGTGTCGCGCAGTTCCATGACCATCTTGCGGAAGATTTCCTCCTTCTTGCCGTCAACAAAACGGCTCTTCATCTGCATGAGTTGGTCAATCGAGTAGCGGTTGCCGGTCACGATGTAGAACTGCGAGCCGGAGCTGGCGCGCAGCGGATTCACCTCGTCGCCGGTGCGGGCAGCAGCCAGTGCGCCGCGTTTGTGGAAATACTTCGGGAAGACAAACTCGGCGGGGATGGTGTAATTCACGTCGCCGGCCCCCAGGCGCTGGTCGGGAGTGGCATTGCGGCTCGAGCCGTCGCCGGTCTGAACCATGAAGTTCTTGATCACGCGGTGGAACAGCACGCCGTCGTAGTAGCCCTCACGCACCAGTTTCACAAAGTTGTCGCGGTGTTGCGGAGTTTCGTTGTAGAGCACCAGGGTAACATCGCCCATGCTCGTTTTCATCTCAATCTTTACCTGGTTTTGTCCAGCAGCGTTGTTGTCCATAGCCTTGTTGTTGTCGCTGCTCACGGCGGCGTTGCCCAGAAGCACAGCCACTGCAAGCAGAGTTGCTAAAAAGATTTTTTTCATTGTTATCTTAATTGTAATCTGTTAAATTCCCACGGGATACAGCCGCTTGTAGATGCGACGGAAGTTGTCGTCGCTGCGGCTGAGTTGCTCGGCGCGCGACTGGTAGTCGGGACCCCAGATGGCGGCAATGAGCGTCGGCAGGTACACGTGCTCGCGGTCCTTCTCGATGGCGGCTTTCACAAGCAGGTCGATGCTGGTGGCATACTTCTGAGCGTCGATAGCGTGCAGATAACGAGCCGTGCTCACCACAAATTGCCCCGTGCGGTCGACCTCTATCATGTTCTCCACAAGGTCAGGCATAATGTCGTCTACCGCACTGATATTGTTGGCGATATATTCGTAGGTCATAAGCCCGTTAGGGTCTTTGGCCAAGCGTTTTTTCAAGTCTTGATTCATACGGTTAAAAATAGAAATCCCTGCAAAAGTAGTGCAAACGCAGCAAAGCACCAAATTTTTTCCATTTTTTACATCGACTTTCGCAACACAATAGCACTAAATTACGCGGCGGTTCGGAAAAACTCAAATCAAGTTTTGGTTTTTCGCTCACCTTGCAGTAATTTTGTAGGTTTTTAAATAAGTAATAATTGATAATGCGAGATAAAAAACTTATAATCAAGATAATAGCCACTGCGGTCGTGGTGGTGGCGATGTGTGTGGTATGCTCGGCTCAGTATCGGTTGCTACTGGCATCAGTGGGGCTGCTGATATGGAGCAAAGAACTTGTTGCACGGCTGCCACACTGGAGCATACTGGCGGGCGTTGTGGCCCTGCTATGGGGCGTGATGCTGTCGCTGATGCCCTATCGCGGCTTCGACGCGAACCGCGCGCTGAACATCATCTATGCCGACGGCGACAGCATGCGCACCGAGTCGCCCGTGGGGCTATACCTGCTCAACTGCTTGATCCCGGAGCAGGAACTGCGACGCGGCGAGGATGTGGGCAGTTGGAAGCAGCGACGACTCACCGAGAGCAGCCAGGTAGCCCTGCGTCACAGCGACCTTAACCCCATCTACGTGGCACAGCCCGAGTTGCGCGACAGCGGCATGATTTACCACTTGGTAATCATGGCCGTGGACTCGGCACAGCATCACCTCGAATTGCAACAGCAAATCAAAAGTTTGGACAGTTGCGTGATGGTGACCGTGGTGTCAAAGCCTGGCGACATAGGCATCATCAACCGGGTTGCCGACTTCCTGGAAGCACACGAGGTTGCTGTCGACACCAACTATATCTCGCTGGTCGACGCCACAAGCAACGCCGTGCTGGCACGTCGCGCCACACAAGGTCACACGCCGGTGTTGCGCAACATCATCTTCTGGAACAACACGCCCGAGCACGCCGACTCCACCGTGAGCCGCGTGGTGCAGATTGGCCCACAGCCCAACGCCGACGTCTACGAAACGATGAAACGCTGGCAACTCGATGCCGACGTGATAACCATTCCACGCGACAGCACCACGCAAGCCGTGCGGGCCATCGAGCAGGTGCTGTCGGGCAACAACCGCGTGTCACAGTCGCGCCTTGAGAACACGCATGCCGAGGCCCTGCAACTGGGCATGGACGAGCGCTTCACCATGTTTGTCGACTACACCATCCCATCGGGTAAAAACCGCTTCTTTGTCTACGACTACGACCTTAACCGCATCGTGCTGCAAAGCCGGTGCGCACATGGCTGCGGCGTGGGCAGCACCAATGAGGTGCCGGTGTTCAGCAACCTGATGGGCAGCAACGCCACCTCGCTGGGCGACTTTGAGGTGCTCGACGTGCGCGCAATGTTTAAAAACGGACGCATCGCCATCGACCTAAACGGGATGGACACCACCAACAACAATGCACGGCTGCGCGGAATCATGATTCACGGCGGCATGCACGGCGAGGGCGAGAACTATCCGGAGTACTTAAAAATCGGCAAACTGAGCGAGGGCTGCGTCGCACTGAGCGACTACCCATTCATGAGCGTGGTGATGCTGGTGAAGAACCGATCGAAGCGCATCATGCTCTCGGCCTACTGCCCTTATCACCAGAAAAATGCTTACGTGCTTCCGCCTATGCCTGCCGACAGCCTGGCGATGCCCGGCTTCGCCCCACCCGCTCCCACGTTTTAGACACATCTCAAAATTATGCAATAATATTGTAACATTCTCGAGATTTTTCCGTAAATTTGCGGATTAAATCACCAATAACTAAGCATAAAACATGAAAGTATTACTCAAACACTCACGACTTATCCCTCTGGTGTTCACAGCATTGAGTGTGATAATTTGCGCCTTGCCATTAAGTGCCCAGGAGTCCGAGATACACGATCCAAGTGCCTATCTCACCAATAGGTTGCCGATTCTCTATGTCAACACGGTCGACTCGGTGCCCATCACCTCAAAGACCTATTTCGTCGAGGGCAGCATGTACATCAACTCGCTCGGCATCAACGGCTACGAGTCGCTCGGCAGTGCCGAGGCGCCACTGCCGCTCATCATTCGCGGCTGTGGCAGCGCCACATGGATATCGGTGAAGAAGTCCTATGAGATTCGCCTCGACAGTGCCGCATCACCACTGGGCATGAACGCACACACACACTGGGAATTGCAGCCGCGCTCGACCGACAATATGGGCTTCATCAAGGAGGAAGTGGGCTACGAGTTGAGCCGATACATGGGCCTGCCCTTCGCACCACGCCAGTTGCCAGTGGAGATGGTGCTCAACGGCGACTATGTAGGCATCTACTTCATCGCCGAGAGCGTGCTCGTGGGAGAGAACCGCGTCAACATCACCCCGTCGGTCAGCCTCGACGAAGATCCTGACCACGCCTCAGGTGGATGGCTGATTGAGATGGCCAACTACCAAAACTCGTACCAAATAACCCACGTGTCGCACGACGGAGTGACGATGCGTTTCAGCCACCGAACACCCGGCGAACTGAGCGACGTGCAGCGAGCCTATGGCGAGCAACTGATTACCGCCATCGACGATGCACTGTACGCCCCAAACAAGAGCGACACCACGTGGGAAACCATCATCGACATCGACGACCTGGCGAAATACTACCTCATTTGCGAGATAACCGACAATACCGAGGCCTTCAGCGCCTACACCTATTTTTATAAGGACCGCGGCGACGATGTGAAAGTTCATTGGGGACCGGTGTACGACTTCAGCGGTTCAGCCAGCCGAAAGGATAATTACACCAAGTATTTCTTTGAGAGTGTTCCAAATTATGTCCACAACAACTGGGTGAAAGAATTAGTGAAATTCCCGCGTTTCCAAAAACGCTTGCGCGAACTGTGGGCCGAATATTCGCCAGGCCTGTACGACTACATCAAGAGTTACACTTACGACTTCGTGATGACCTACGACATGGCGAGCACGCCTGAGCACCAGCGTTGGCCCACACTGAAAAACAACAGCCTGCGCAACCGCCGTGCGACCTATATCAACAACTTCCTCACTCCTCGCTTTGAATTCTGCGAGAACACGCTCACCGATGCCAGCGACTCGTTGCACAACGTGCTCACGTCGAACAATCGCCGCATCTACCACGTGCTCGACGACGTGACCACGGTCTACAAGGTCAACCTTACCGACTCGGTGTTTGTCTTCGCACACGATGCCGACCGCAACTGGGTGCGCCTGCAGCCTCCCACCTACCATTACGAGCAGTACGACAGCATGCAGGTGATTAAAGGCGGCACGCTGAGCGGACTGTTGCAAAACCATACCTCCAACCCCACCCTGGTGCTGACCGACGTCCCCGACATCGAGCCGGCCACCGAGCACACCGAACTGCGCCACTTCGACCTCACTGTCGACACGCTGAACGCCGTCGGCAACGAGGTGATGTATATCCGCGGCTATTATCACGCTGCAGGCGGCAAGCACTATCTGGCCAGCAACAACTACAAGAGCCGCAACGGAGTGATGCAGTACATCGAGATGAGCCTCGACTGGACCAACGACACAATCAACCTGGTCGACGGCTACATCTACACGCTGCCCGTGGTTGTGCAGCACCAATATGCCACGCGATCCGACGCACCATTCAGCACCGACAACGCTGGGTTGAGGCGTTACAAGGCCTACATAATCGGGCAACCCACCGAGGTCGACTCGGTGTCGAATGTCTTTATTTACGACCCCGAGTATTACGTCTCGCACACTCTGCCAGTGCTTTACATCAACACCGAGAACGGCACGCCCATCACAACCAAGACCGAGTATCTCAACGGCACCTACTACCTCGACGCCATGGGCATCGAGGGCTACGAGGACATCGCATCGGCCGGGGCGCCACAGGTGCTGCAGATTCGTGGACGCGGCAATGCCACCTGGAATGCCGAAAAGAAACCGTATAAAATCAAACTCGACAAGAAAACCTCGCTGCTGGGCATGAACCGCAGCAAGCACTGGGCTCTGCTGCCACACATGGACGACCGCCAGGCCTACCTCAAGGACGAGATCGGCTTTGAAATCAGCCGACGTGTGGGACTGGAATACACGCCGTCGCAAAGACCCATCGAACTCGCCGTCAACGGTGACTACCTGGGCATCTACTTCATCTGCGAGACGGTGAGGGTCGAAGATACGCGCGTCAACATCACTTCGCAAGACGACGAAGAGACCGACCCCGAGATGATTACCGGCGGATGGCTTATGGAAATCGACAACTACAGCGACCCCAACCAAATCGTGTTCGCCTCGCGAAGCGGCACAAACATGCGCATCACGCCCGACTCACCCGAGAAGATGTCGGTCGAGCAACAAGACTATCTGCGCGGCCTCATCAACCAGATGGACTCGCTCATCTTTGTTACCGACAAGAGCAGCACAGCATGGGAGGAACTCATCGACCTCGATGCCATCGCCAAGCACTACTTTGTCAACGAGTGCGTCGACAACACCGAGGCCTATAGCGGCAGTTGCTTCTTCTACAAGGACCGCGGCGACGACGAGATGGTGTATTGGGGACCTGTGTGGGACTTCGGCAGCAGCAACGGACGCTGGGAAAACAACTACTTCCTGTATGAGAATACACCTTGGTATGCCTTCAACCACTGGATTGGAGAGATTGCCAAGTTCCCGCGATTCCAAAAACGCGTGCGTGAACTGTGGGCCGAATTCGGACCGACTTTGGACCAGGAGATGAAGGATTACTCTGAGGAATTTCTCAACTTATACGTTGGCGCTGAGTCGCCTAACCGCACTCGATGGCCAAACCAGAGCAACGACCTTCTGAGCCGACGCCGTGTGACCTACTTCACTCGATACTTCACGCCTAAGACCGAGTGGCTCAACCACATGTGGACCGAAGTCACCGACTCGCTGGCAAATATCATCACCGCCGAAAACCACCTCGATTACCACGTGATTGACGACCTGGCAATTGTCGATGGCGTGCATCTGGGCGACTCGGCATTCGTGTTCACCCGCAACGACGCCAACCAATGGCTGCGTCTGCAAGTGCCCACATCGTGGCACGCAACGCTTATGCACTACAACAGCATTCGCGGCAACAGCGTCGACGGTCTGCTGACCAACTCGGGCAGCAACGCCACTCTCACCATCACCGACTTTCCCGACGCTTACACCGACTCGGTAAATATCGTTAAGCCTGGCCATGTGGTGCTCAGCGACAGCACCTACACGCCTATTGCCAACGAGGTGGTGGTGCTCCACGGCACGGTGCATCAAGAGAATGGACGATACTACCTCGTCGATGACCTTGAGAATACAGGCCAAGCCATTGAACTCGACACCAGTTGGGCCAAGGGCAAAGATTCATTTAGCGAAGGATTCGAATGCGACCTCAGGGTGGCAATCCAGCGGCGCTACAGACCGGCTACAGGCCTACCCTCCCCGCTCGACGACTACAAGGCTTTTGTGCTTGAGTTCCCCCATGTACACCTGAATGGTGATATCAACTGCGACGATATTGTCGATGCCATCGACCTGAACATTCTCATAAACATTATTCTCGGCGCAGAACTCTCTCCCGAAAGAATTGAGTATGCCGACGTTAATGGCGACGGATCGGTCAACGGCATCGACATTAACGCCATTATCAATATCATCCTCGGCAAGTAATCAAGCCGAGCGCTCCACACACAACAAGGCCCTTGGCGATGCGTTGCCAAGGGCCTTGCTGTGTGTGTGTGAGAACTTGAGTTAGGCCTGGGGATTGAAGGGCGGCGGTGTGGCCTCATCATCGGCAGGACTTGCAGCCTTCTCCTCGTCGGAAGATGTTGCCGGCTCCACGTCGGCATCAACAGCAACCTTACGGCGCTCGGCCTCACGCTTGCGGCGGCGCTCCTCGTAAATCTCAGCAATTTCCTCGCTGCGATACTTCCACGGGCGCTTGCCGAAGATTTTCTCTACATCCTCGGTGAATATCACCTCACGGTCCATCAGTTCGTCGACAATCTTACGCAAGCCGTCGCCATACTTCGCCACAAGTTCTTTGGCGCGCTGATACTGCTCGTTGATGATGTTTTGGATTTCCTCGTCAATCATCTGGGCGCGCGAGTCGCTGTAAGGCTTCTCGCCCATCTCGTGGCGCGGGTCGTAATACGAAATGTTGGGCATACGGTCGCTCATGCCGTAGTACATCACCATTGCGCGGGCGATGCGCGTGGCTTGCTGCATGTCGTTGAGCGCACCGGTGCCGATTGTGCCCAGGTACACCTCTTCGGCGGCACGGCCTGCCATGAAGGTGCATATCTCGTCGAGGTAGGCCTGCTTGGTCTTGTGGACGAGTTCCTGCGACTGGTGCAAGTTCACGCCCAGCGCCTGACCGCGTGGCACGATTGAAATCTTCACCAGCGGGTCGGTATACTGCAGGTGCCAACTTGCGGTGGCGTGGCCAGCCTCGTGAACGGCAGTCTCGTATTTGTCTTGCTGGGTGAGCAACATCGACTTGTTTTCCAAGCCCATGGTCACCTTGTCGTAAGCCTCGTTGAAGTCTTGCTGCATGACCGTCGTATGGCCATAACGCGCTGCCAGGATGGCGGCTTCGTTGCAGATGTTGGCAATGTCGGCACCGCTGAAACCGGCCGTCTGCTTGGCCAGGTCGACAATGTCGACGCTGGGGTCGAGTTTAATCTTCTTCAAGTGCACTTTGAAGATTGCCTCGCGGTCCGACATCGAGGGCAGGCCGATATACACCTTGCGGTCGAAGCGGCCAGGGCGCAGCAGCGCCTCGTCGAGCATCTCGGCACGGTTGGTGGCGGCGAGCACAATCACGCCGGTGTTGCCGTCCATGCCGTCCATCTCGGTGAGCAACTGGTTAAGCGTCTGCTCACGGCCCGACGACGAATAGGCATTGCGGGCACCGCCCAGCGCGTCAATCTCGTCAATAAACACCACGCACGGGGCTTTCTCCTTAGCCTCCTGGAAGAGTTCGCGAATGCGCGACGCACCAAGGCCTACCCACACCTCGTCGAACTCCGAGCCCGACCGTGAGAAGAACGGCACATGTGCCTCGCCGGCAACAGCGCGGGCCAGCATGGTTTTGCCCGTGCCCGGAGGACCCACGAGCAACGCACCACGCGGCGGCTTGCCGCCCAGGTCCTTGAAGCGCATGGGGTCTTTCAGGAAGTCGATAATCTCGGTGATTTCCTGCTTGGCCTCCTCCATGCCGGCAACGTCGGCAAACTTGATTGGCTCACCCTCAATCGACTTGATGTCGAGTCCCTTGCGAGTGGTCTTGATGGACTCTACGAGGTCGTTTTGGCTCACGTAAGGATGGTCCTTGCCGGCAGCGTCGAGGGCGGCATCGTTGCAGGTTTTGGCGATGTCGGCACCGCTGAAGCCCGACGACAACTTGGCAAGTTGCTCCAGGTCGAGGTCTTCGCCGGTGACGATGCGGTTGGTGTATAAGCCGAAGATTTCCAGGCGGTCGTTAAGGCCCGGGAAACCAACATATATCTTGCGGTCGAAACGCCCGGCGCGTATCAGCGACTTGTCGACATCGTCGACGCGGTCGGTGGCGGCGAGCACAATCACGGCATCGTCGGTGGTGTAGCCATCCATCTCGGCGAGCAACTGGTTGAGGGTGTTGACACGCTCCTCGTTCACGCTGTTGCCGTTGCCCTTGCGATTGCCCATCGAGTCGAGTTCGTCGATGAAGATAATGCAAGGCGCCTTTTCGCGGGCGTCACGGAACAACTCCTTGATGCGGTCGACACCCGACCCCACCAAGCCGCCTTGGAACTCCGAAGCCGAGCGTGAGAAGAACGGCACGTTGCACTCGCCGGCCACAGCCTTGGCAAGCAGCGTCTTACCCGACCCCGACGGGCCCACGAGCAGCACACCGCGCGGAATGCGACCACCCAGGCGGCGGTAATGCTCTGGTGCATGCAGGTAGTTGATTACCTCGCGCACAGCGCTCTTGCTGTTGTGCATGGCTGCCACATCGTCGAAGGTAACTGCCTGTGTGGCTTGCTCGGGCTTGTCGAGAGTGCGGCGCACACGCGCTATTGCCTCAACAAACTCGTCTTGCTGAACGGCACGTTTCTTCTTGCGCGCGGCAAGCAGCACGGCCTCGTTGCAGATGTTGGCGATGTCGGCACCGCTGAGGCCCGACGTCATGCGCGCGAGCATCTCCAGGTCGACGCTGCCATCCATCTTCACATCTTTCAGGTGAACCTTGAAGATGGCGATGCGGTCTTCGAGTCGCGGGATGCCTATGTAGATTTGGCGGTCGAAACGCCCGGCACGCAACAGCGCCTTGTCGAGCACGTCGGCACGGTTGGTGGCGGCGAGGACAATCACGCCGCTGTTGTTGCCGAAGCCGTCCATCTCGGTAAGCAGTTGGTTGAGCGTGTTCTCGCGCTCATCATTGGCTTGGAAGTCATGCTTGCGGCTGCGGGCACGGCCTATGGCATCTATCTCGTCGATAAACACGATGCACGGCGCTTTGCTCTTGGCCTGGTTAAACAGGTCGCGCACGCGACTGGCACCAACGCCCACAAACATCTCCACAAAGTCGCTTCCCGACATCGAGAAGAATGGCACCTGGGCCTCGCCGGCTACAGCCTTGGCAAGCAGCGTCTTACCCGTACCCGGAGGGCCAACGAGCAATATGCCTTTAGGTATGGTGCCGCCCAACTCGGTGTAGCGCTCGGGGTTCTTCAGGAAGTCGACTACCTCGGCAACCTCTTTCTTTTCGCGCTCCAGGCCGGCAACGTTCTCAAAGGTCACCACATCTTCGGGCTTGGTCGACTTTTTGTCGAAAATCTTAGCCTTCGACTTGCCCACACTGAATATTCCGCCGCCCGAGCCGCCGCCCATGCGACGGGTCATCAGCCAATAGAAGAATATCAGCAAAATAAAGGGGCCAAAATACCAGAAGAACGTGTCCATCCCGCCCGAGTTGTCGTAACTGACGTCGCCCTTGAACGATCCTTCTTGGCGCCACGACTCCACTTTCTCGTCAAACTTGTCGAGCGAGCCAAATTTTGTCACAATCTTCGATGCGGGCATGTGTTTCGACGTTGATGTGCGGGTCTTGAACATGACGTTGGCGAGCGAGTCGGTCAGTAAGCCCTCGGCCTCGCTTTGCCCCGTGTACACCACAATCTTCTTCACGCCGCCGCTGCGCACCGCCGATTCAAACTCGGTCATGTTCACCTCCTTCTTCATCGCATCGTCGTTGAAGAAATACGCGGCGAACAGGGCCACCAGAACCAGCAGATACATCCAATAGATATTGAATGTAAAGCCGCGGTTTTTGTTGTTGTTATTTGCCATTGTTTATATCAGTGACTTTTCGTTGTTGATAGTTACATGTATGTGTTTCAGTCCAGATCGGGGATTTCCTCAATCACGGCATCGGCCCACAACTCCTCGAGTTTGTAGCGCTCTCTGAAATCGGGAAGAAACACATGAGCATAAATCGTGCCATAGTCGATGATAATCCATTGCGAATTCTGGTAGCCGTCGTAGTTGAACGGGCGCACACCGATGGTCTTCTCCACATACTCGCGGATGCTGTCGGCGATAGCGTTAACTTGGATGGGCGTGTTGCCATTTACGATCACAAAACCCTCGGCGGCAGCCATTTCAATCTCGTGCATGTCCACAGTTACTATGCCACGGCCCTTCTTCTCCTGGGCACCCTCGATTATGGCTTTTACTAATGTTGCGTTGTCTGTCATTCGTTAAAGTGTATAGTTGGTTTGAATATGCAAAATTACACAATTATTTTTAGCATCCTTCATTATTGATTTTAAAAATTGTCAATTTTGTCACTGCGAAAAAAATTTCATCTCTTTTGTGGCAAATTTGGAAATCATTTCGTAATTTTGTGGTCACGAATAAAAATGTGCTCACACAGGGCGTGCCTCTGAGCGAGTCGTGTTATTAACATCATCATTTACTTTATACAATGGAAATTGAAGGCATTATCATTCAAAAATTAGATCCAGTGAGCGGTGTCTCAAAGGCTGGCAACAATTGGAGTAAACAAGAATACATTTTGGAAACCGCCGAGGCTTATCCCAAGAAAATCTGTTTCGATTTCTTTGGTGATCGCGCCAGCCAATACCCCCTCGAGGTGGGCGATCGCATCAAACTCAGTTTCGACATCGAAAGCCGTGAGTATCAAGGCCGTTGGTTCACCAGCATACGTGGCTGGAAAGCCGAGAAAGTCGTGCCCGGTGCCGAGCAGCCTGCAGCAGCACCCGCTCCCGCAGCCAATCCGCAAATGATGGGCGCAGCGCCGGCAGGACCAGCGCCAACAGGACCAGCGCCTGTAGGACCAGCCGACATCATGGGGGAGACGCAACAGGACGACCTGCCCTTCTGATAATTCGCTAAACACATGCAACACACACAGGGAGTGACGTATTTTTTACAGTCGGCACTCCCTGATTATAATGCACGATATGACTACAATCGACGACATTAAAATCATGCTCGAAAACAGCCAGTCGCAACAGGTAATCGACGCCGTGGAGCAACTGGTGCACAGCGGAGCAAGCAAGCAAACTCTCGCACAAGCCTATTACTTGCGCGGAAACGCCTACCGGCAGCGTGGCGATATGCGGCAGGCCATGAACAACTATCTCGAGGCTATGGATTTAGAGCCCGACGGACCGGCAGCACAGGCTTATCGGACTATTCAGGAAATTCTCGCTTTCTACAATAAGGATTTATATAACCCTTGAGGCCTGGCTTCACAGTGTCACGTGGCTGGCAACGACGTCCTCGCCCGTGAAGAGCGACGCCATGCTCGAGAACCGCTCGGCATTCTCGGTCGTCAGGTAGCGGCAACTGCCGCCACGAGTGCAGCGCGACGACATCTCGGGATGGCGCACCAAGTAATCTTTTAAACTCTCAGCAACGATTCCGCCCTGCTCTATCACTCGGATGTGGGGCGGCATAAATTTATGTATCTTGTTGATTAGCAATGGATAATGCGTACAGCCCAAAATCACTGTGTCAATTTTGTCACTCATCGCAAGCAGGCCGTTGATGTCCTTGCTGACGAAGTAGTCGGCACCGTCACCATCGCTCTCGCGGTTCTCAACCAGCGGCACCCACATGGGACACGCATGGCCAAACACCTGATAATCGGGATACATCTTGGCAATCTCGATGTTGTACGACTCGCTCTGTATGGTGCCGGGAGTGCCGAAAACGCCGATGTGGCCAGTCTTCGTGATTGTGCCTAACGACTCCACTGTGGGGCGAATCACGCCCAGCACACGGCGGGTAGCGTCGAGGCCGGGAAGGTCGTTCTGCTGGATGGTGCGCAAGGCCTTGGCCGAGGCAGTGTTACAAGCCAGAATCACCAGCGGGCAGCCTTGCTCAAACAAGTATTTCACCGACTGTAGCGTAAACTCATACACAAGTTGATAAGAGCGCACGCCATAAGGCGCACGCGCGTTATCGCCCAAAAAGATATAGTCACGCTCGGGCAACACCTTGCGAATCTCGCGCAATATCGAGAGGCCGCCAAAGCCAGAGTCAAAGACCCCAATCGGTCCCATTTCGTTATAAGTCATATCGTTACAGCCTTAATTACACAGCACATTCTCACATGCCTCTTGCAAATTTACAGCAAAAACCTCAATCCCCAAAATTTCCACCAAAAATTATAGCATCCTAGAGGTTCTAGAAGTTCTAGAAGTTCTAGAATTTCTAGAGGGGCTATTATATAGAAAAAGAGCCACGATTGCTCGCGGCTCTTAGGGGGCGGTTACCTACTCTCCCACTTTCGCAGTACCATCGGCGTGGTGAGGCTTAACTTCTCTGTTCGGAATGGGAAGAG
>CACYRK010000039.1 GCA_902776835.1 uncultured Bacteroidales bacterium | reverse complement strand
CGGCGGACGCAGTGACTACGCCCAGTACCCGGGCGGCAAATGGGGCTTGCACCATGTGCAGGACATCGACACCTACTTTGTCCTCGAAGTGATGAAGCGTGTGGAGTATCGCACCACGCCGTTCACCATCAACTCCGAGGCATTAAAGTGGGGAAATGTGTGCCGACTGGTGCCGGTCAACCGCTTCGGCACACTGATGCTTGACCGCGAACACCCCGACGAGGTGGAGGAAATGAATATCGTTCCGGCATGGATCGATGAGACCGATGACACTTACGGCAATCTCGTGCTCCTCGATTGTGGAGAGACCGGCGAGGACGATGAGGCCAACGCCTCGCAGACACACACGGGGCGCAGACCGGGTGTTGAGGTCGTTGACCCCGATGTGGTGATTCAGTTCGGGGCGTTCCCCTCGGTGAGTAATGGCGAGCAGGACAAGTCTGGTGCCGTGTTCGACAAAATCTTTGTCGCATTTTGGTGGGGAGACTACACCAAGTGCAAGCCTCGGCTACCGCACCCGTGGACGGACACTTTCGACATGACCTATTCATACGCCGTGCCGGCGGTGCTCACCGACACGAGCAAGCTCACCATCACATGGGGCGTAATCTACAGCGGACGGCAGTTGTCGCTGCGTATCAACAACCGAGCCTACGGCCAGGGCGTGCAGCGCACTACCTACACCGAGGTTGACCAAAAGAAGAAATACTCATTCTCTTTCCTATCCGATGAAATACCAAACGTCCGCTCGCTGTTCCACATCGACGGCAAACGCTACCTTTGCGCCAAACTCACAGCCACCTTCACCGAAGACGGCATGAGCCACCTCCTCAAAGGCGACTTCTACAAAGTGCAGACCGATTGAAAAGAGCGTCACTTGCGCAAGCCATACAGGGCAGGTGTTTTTTCTAAACATCTGCCTTTTAACTTGTTGGGCTTGAACTTGCGCAAGTCAATGCGCAAGCCGATGCGCAAGTCTTGTGACATTTTAGACGAAAAGGGGTCGCAAGTTCACAAGATTGTATGAATACAAACAATCTTTGACCACAAGCATAAGTGTTTTTTCGACATAAAGCCGAAATTATTGAAAAAAATCAAGCACCTTGCCGCTCGTTACAAGATGCTTGATTTTCAATGCTTTGCAATTTTAGATTGTCATCTACCTTCACACATGGTTTATGTAAGCGGTGAGGTCTTTGGTAAGGTCATTGTCTATGACGTTGGCAGGGCAATAGTCAATATGGCACGATACACTCATTGGTATATTCATCGGCAGGGTCATTGGCAAGGTGATTGGTAGGGTCAACGTTTACCATATAGAACCCAATCCAACACTTTGCGGTTGGCCTCATCGACCTTGCGCTCGTCAAAGTCGATGTAGATGTCAGTCACAGTGTTGTTGCCGTGACCCAGGGCATGGGCGATTGTGTCACGCGGTATGTCAAGAGAAGCAGCGATAGTAGCCCATGTGTGACGCGCCCAATACGTTGATATGTCGGGGAATAGCGGCTCATATATTTTCTTGCCGCCGAGACCCACACGCTTCACAGGGCCAATCTTTTTCAAGGCTCTGTTCATGCGCTTGGTATAGTCCTTGTAATCAGCATAGCGGTCGAGAATGTTCAGCAGCCAGTTCTCGCCGCGGTACTTGTTGATGATCTCCAGTGCCTCGGGCTCCACCTTTATAGAATAAAGGCGATTAGTCTTGGCACGGTGGAAGTTGATGCGACCATCATGGTCAATCTCTTTGAGATTGCACAAGTCGATAGCGTTGATGCCCAGCAACATAAACATCAGTTTGAACATGTCGAGGTACTGCTGGGCGTGCTTCTCGCAAGGGAAGTTGATGAACGTGCGGAAGTCATCAACCTTGAGGTTGCGCTTGCGAGTAGCCTCATTCTTAATCTTCAGACGGCGGAACGGATAGAAAGAAGTAATCTCATCATCAAGGGCTTCGTTGAATACGGCACGGATGTTGCGCAGGTGAATATTACGAGCATTGCGCGACGGCGATTGTGGCTCCATGTAGGTGTCGAAGCCGATTATCCACTCCTTGGTTATGTCCTCAAAGCTGAGGTCATCAAGCCGCGCCCCGGCATACTCCTTCATGCGCTTATATGTCTCCATATAAATGCGCTTGGTGCTTGCTCGCTTGCTCTCAGCGAACTTCAAGAAGCGAGTCACGAACAAGTTCTTCTTTCGTTCTGCGGCAGCTTTCTCGGGGTTGAGTGCCAGTTCACAATGAGCCTTGATTTGAGCGGCAGTCATAGAATCCAACTTTCCATCACGAGCCAGTTCAAGAAGTAGGGTGTCAACTTGCTGCTTGATGCCTGAAACGTAAACATTCAGCAGCATCTGGTCTGGATGGTTGACAACCCTCATTTTCGCGTTATCCCACTGCGATGGGAGCAACTTTGCGCTTAGCGACAGGTAAGCAGTCTTCTGCTTATGCGCTATTGCGACCTTCAACACACACGGTGAGCCGGCTTTCGAGCCACGCTCATCAAGAAAAAATCTTGTATTTGCCATAATAAAAACTTGTGGCATTTTGCAGTAAATCAGCGCATTGCGGAGTGGCGCTTGCAAGTTCGCTTGCAAGTTGAGCAAATTTCGCTTGCAAATTCCTCTCTTTTCCCATTGCAACAAGCTCCATTCCGAGGGGCAAGAATCGCTTGAAACAAGCAAAAAACCAGTGTTTTTGCTTGCAAGCATACTTGCAAGCGTACTTGCAAGTGGAATGTTGCGAAGGGTTGCGAATGACACCAAAATGTTGCAAAATTGCTGTTTTTTTTTGGCGATTTTTGTACCATTTAGGTACGAAAAAAGGCACTGATTCATTAGCTATCTTGCTAATTTTCAGTACCTTTTTACTTCAGTCGGGATGACTAGATTCGAACTAGCGACCCCACGCCCCCCAGACGCGTACTCTAACCGGACTGAGCTACATCCCGAACTGTGTGCTCTCCATTTTTTGGAAAAGCGATGCAAAATTACTGCTATTTTTTTTACTGTGCAAATTTTTTGTGATTTTTTTTTGTGTGTGGACTTTTTGTAGGGGATTTTGGGGCCACGGATTTTGTGGCCACGGCACTGCCGTGGCACGGGGGACCTCGCTTGATGGAATGCTGGCTGGGTGGCTGGTTGGGGCTGCGGCAGTGCCGTGGTATGGGGGACCTGGCTTGCTTGCTGGGATGCTTGCTGGGTGGCTGCGATGGCATCGCAGCATGGGGGACAGTTGTGGCTGGGACTGGGGGACAGTTGTGGCTGGGACTGGGGGGGCTGCTGTGGCTGGGACTGGGGGACTGCTGTGGCTGGGACTGGGGGACTGCTGTGGCACATGGGGGGCAGCTGTGGCACATGGGGGGCTGCGGCTGGCTTGCTGGAATGCTGGCTGGGTGGCTGGCTGGGGCTGCGGCAGTGCCGCAGCACAGGGGACCTGCTTGGGTGATTGCTTGCCTTGGGGGTTTTTTGATTTTTTGGTTTTTTGTTTTGTGATGTGAGAAATGATTGCTAAATTTGCATTTTGGATGATGTTATGACACCTGACATTGAATGTTATGACACCTGACATTGAATGTTATGACACCTGACATTGAATGTTGTGAGACCTGATGGTTGATGTTGTGACACTTGAATGTTGTGACATGGGATGGATGGTGTGGCGACTTGATTTGGTGATATGATGACTTTGACACAACTTGTGGGTCGTGAGCGTACGCGTCGCGAGTTTGAGGCGCTGAAGCGTGAGCATCCGTTGCAGCAGTTGTTTTGGGAGTGCACGTTGCGCTGCAATCTGCATTGCCGTCACTGCGGCAGCGACTGCTTGAGTGTGAGCGAGGTGCCGGACATGCCTCTGGAGGACTTCATCCGTGTGCTTGACGATGTGGCGCAACACATCGACCCGGCGACGGTGATGGTGTCGACGGTGGGCGGTGAGCCGCTTATGCGTCGCGACATTGCGGAGTGTGGGCGTGCGATCACGTCGCGTGGCTTCAAGTGGGGCATGGTGACTAATGGTTACATGCTCGACGAGGAGATGCTCGGGCGTCTGATGGATGCTGGTCTGGACAGCATTTCGGTGGACCTGGACGGTGTGAGGAGCGACCATAACTGGCTACGCTGCAGCGACGAGAGTTACGACCGTGCCATGCGCGCCATCGGGCTGCTGAGTCGTGAGCCGCGGCTGTTGTGGGACGTGATTACTTGTGTGCATGGCCGCAATATCGACCGTCTGGAGCAGACCAAGCGGGAACTTATCGACGCCGGGGTGAAACAATGGCGTTGCTTTACGATAATACCGATGGGTCGTGCCAAGGGCATCGCCGAACTTCAACTGAGCGACAGCCAGTTTGTGGATTTGCTGAATTTTATTGTGAGCACTCGCCGCGAGGGGCTCATCAATCTGGAATATGCCTGCGAGGGCTATCTTGGGGCCTACGAGGGCCTGGTTCGCGACCATTTCTTTCACTGCGACGCGGGCCTGACGGTGGCCAGTGTGCGCATCGACGGCTCGATTTCGGGCTGCTTGAGCATCCGCAGCGACTATCATCAGGGTAATATCTACGCCGGCGACAGCCTGTGGCAGGTGTGGCAGGAGCGCTTTGCTCCCTATCGCGACCGCGAGTGGATGCGCACCGGGCCGTGCGCCGAGTGCGACGTGTTTGACTACTGCCAGGGCAACGGCATGCATCTGCGCGACGGCGACGGCCAGTTGATGCTGTGCCACTTGGCCCGGCTGCGCAACGTGACGTTATAACGAAAATCAGTACCGAAAAGTTATGGATAAGAAAAAGAAACAATTGCTTAAGGCCGGTGCCGTGGTTGCCGCCGGATTGGCGGGAACGGCCTTGGTTACTGGTGCGGTCACAGGGCATCGCGCTAGCGCTCCCACGGTCATCACGGCGGCCGACGCTGTGGTGATTAATGGCGAGGAGATCAGTTACGACCAGTTGCTGGCTTCGGTGTCGCCCCGTCGTAGCCCTGTGGGCCAGTACAAGAAGATGTACGGCCCGCCGCGAGACCCGAATGTCGGGCGGCCTCGCGAGCCGATAAAACTTGTATATGGTCCGCCTCCAGTGCAGCCTCCTCGTGTCGAGATTGACACTACTTCTTTGGTAGCGGTCGACAGCGTGCTCGTTGAGACACGTGTCATTGCCACTGTAGCTCAGATGCTCGGCATCAACACTGAGGTGATTACTCGCAAGAGCAATTTCACTCGTGACCTTGGCGCCGACTCGCTTGACATGGTAGAGGTGATTATTGCCTTGGAGAAGGAGTGGGGCGTGACATTCCGCGACGAGGCTCTCAACAGCATCCAGACCGTTGGCGACGTGATTGACTACATCTATGCCGCCATACGCAGCGAGGAATAGATTTTTGATGCGTAATGCTTGATGTGTAAGAGGCTCCTGCTTTCTTTGGGGGTGGGCCTACAGCAATGGGGAGTTTTTCGAAAAAAATGTGAAGAAAAATGATTTTTTCTTGGTAAGTTGAAATATTGTGATTAAATTTGCGCATTGTAAAGTTCTGAAAATGAATTTTTGCGAAATAATAAGGAAATTGAGTTTATAATCATATGTTTAACTAAAAAACTAATTTTATGAAGAAGTTTTTACTTTGCGCTGCATTTGCAGCAACTATGTTTAGCATGAGTGCTCAGGAGGCAACACTTCAGCTGCTGTGGAAGAACCCCGCCGTTCCTGCCGCCGCCGAGTGCCGCCAGATCGTTGTTAACAACGGCAAGATCTATGCTCAGATCAAGGGTGAAAAGCGAGTGGTTGTTTACGATGAGAACGGAGCAACCGACGAGGTTTATGAGACTGCTGAGGCTACTGGCATCACCAAGGATGAGGCTGGCAACATCATCGTTCGCGGCATCAAAGAGGGTGAGGTTTGGCACACCAATGGCATCTCGCAACTTCTCGTTATCCCCGCCGACGGTGGTGACGTAGTTGCAATTGATGTTGAAGGTCCCGTTGGCCGTAACGATTTCTTGGGCCTTGTGAAGGGTAACATCCTTGAAGGTGAGGCAACCATGTACCTGATGGGTAATGGCGAAACTCAGGTTCAAACGATTAACTTCGTTGATGGCGAGCAAGACCTGGACAACAGTTGGCCCGGTCTCGTTAACCCCGAGTTCACTGCTAATGGCCAGACTTATATTTCGTACTTTGCAGGTGTGAATGATGAGTATCTGATTGTTAACCAGCGTTCCCAGCCCATTATGAACCTGATTCCCAACGGTGACAACTTCGATGCAGAGAACCTGGTTACTCCCGACCGCATCAACACTGGCGGCGTGGGCGTTAACAATGGTATCAGCCCCTTCAGCCTGAATGGCGAGGACTTCATCCTGTACAATGTTACCGCTCCCGGTTCTTCCAACTATGTTGATGGTTGGTCGATTGCCAAGATCAGCACCGAGGCCGACAATGAGCCCGTGGTTTCTTGCACCGAGGGTCTTGCAAACGCAGTTGCTGGTGGTGGCTACCAGAGCAGTTGGCTGTTTGCCCAGCCCACCGACGTTGAGAACGTGGCTCACATCTTCGTTTATCATCCGTCATATTACTTTGCTTGCTACGAGTTTACCTACGGAGAGGCTGAGACTGGCGTTAGCACTGTCAACGCTGAGAAGACCGTTGCTGGCGTACAGTATGTGAACGTTGCTGGCCAAGTTAGCAATGTGCCCTTCGACGGTGTTAACATGGTTGTTACCAGTTACACCGATGGCAGCAAGAGCACCGTTAAGGTTATCAAGTAAGTAATTTCTTACGACAAAAAAAGTGGCGCCCACATCGTGGGTGCCATTTTTTTTAATGCTCAATGCTTTTTTTAATGCTCAATGCTTTTTTAAATGCTCAATGCTTTTTTTACTGCTCAATGCTTTCTGGTCAAGGCTTACGAGACTATGTCTCGCAATACACATCGACACGCTGCCATGGCGTTCTTACAAATTTATGGCCACTTTGCACTGTAATTATGATCGCCTCTTTGGCTATTGGTTGGCGATTGAGCGGTTGATGTTGTCGATGTAGTTGAGGAGTTCTTCGCGTCCGCGTCCGTCCTCGCTGGAGGTGAGGAAGATGGGCGGCAGTTCCTCCCAGGTGTTGAGCAGTTCGTGCTTGTATCGGTCGACGGCATCGAGTCCGGCGTTGCGCCCGAGTTTGTCGAGTTTGGTGAATACGATGGCAAAGGGCACGCCGTTTTCCCCGAGCCACTGCATAAACTCGAGGTCGATGCGCTGTGGCTTGATGCGTGAGTCGACGAGCACAAAGAGGCAGGTCATCTGCTCGCGCTGCGCGATGTAGCCTGTGATGAGCCGCTGCAGTTGGTCGCGCTGGTCCTTGCCACGGCGTGCGTAGCCATAGCCGGGCAGGTCGACGATATACCACTCGTTGTTGATGAGGAAGTGGTTGATGAGCAGCGTCTTGCCGGGCGTCTGCGACGTCTTGGCGAGCCCTTTACGCTCGGTGAGCATATTGATGAGCGACGACTTGCCCACGTTGCTTCGGCCGATGAAAGCGTACTCCGGCCGGTTGGTGTCGGGGCAGCGACTGGGGTCGCTGTTGCTGATTTCGAATTCTGCCGATTTGATTTTCATGTCTTAAGCGATAGTTGTTATTGCCAGTCGGTGGCCGGGATAGCCACATTGACGGCTTGTGCTTGTGTTGTGGGCTGCACCTTTCCCATCCAGGTGGTAACGTTGTCGAGCGAGGCGTTAGGTGCCAAGGCATGGTTGACGTGGAAATACTGGAACGTAGCCGCTACGGTGACATTCATGCCCGTCTGCGCTTGCTTGAGTGTGGCCGCCAGTGGCGAATTGGGCGCCTTAAGTGCATTGACCACAGCGCTCTTGATCACGCCGTCGGCAAAACCCTCGGTTTCGAGCAGCGACGGTGCGTATTTCTCGGCATCGATCATCACCTGCGCTTGCAGCGAGTCGCCATCGTGCCCACCGCCCACGAGCGCGATGCCCTCGGCGATTGTCCACGGCCTTACTGCCGATGTCTCGAGCCACGCGGCGGCCTGATCCATGTGCAGTTTCTGCTTTGTCGCCTTATTCATGTAGGTGGCCAACAGCATGTCGTGCGATAAGCGTCCGCTTGCCGTGGTGGCAAGTTGGTTTCCGACGAGGGTGTAGTCGACCTGCGTTTTGCCTGCCATGGCAAAGTGGTAGCACAGGCTGTCGAGTTTCTCGTCGAGCAGCGGCAGTTGCAGCGCCATGATTGAGGCGAGTTGGTCGGGAGTCTCCTTGCCCAAGAAATCGAGGTTGTATCGGCTCTCGTCGAATTCGAAGGTGAGTGCCAGCACATCGATGTCTTTGTTGTACTCAATATTGGTGAGTTTGGCCGGTATATCGAGTTGCACGGGGCACTTGGCCTGCTGTTGCGGCAGTTTTTCGTCGAATTGCTTGCGGTCGGCGTTGGTGCATGCTGCCACCATTATTGCCAATGCTGCGATGGCGAGCGAAAGTTTGAAATTTTTCATAATTTTGACGATAATAACAAGGGTGCGCCGAGCCTTGTGAAAGAAATGCCCGACACACCCTTTTGTGTGGCGTTAAATTACAGGTTAGGATTGATTTTGTTCCACTCGCTGATGGGCGGCACGATGTTGAGCGTTACGAGTTCGTCGCGCATCTTGCACAGGTGCTCATAACTGGCGTCGAGTTTGGCGTTCTCCTCGGGTGTGCCCTGTGGCACCTCGTAGTGTGCGCCATTGGCGTCGAGCGTGGTCTTCATGGCCATCATGATGTGGTCATACTTGTCGTTGTGGACATATGTGCCCACGGGGAAGCGGAACTTCTCACCACCCATGACCGAGCGAATCATCTCTACCGAGAGGTAAGAGGGGCTTTGGAACGAACTGCGTCCGCGCAGTTTGATGATGGCTGCACCGCCTTGTGTTACGGCGGTCTTCATCTCGTCCCACTCCTGCTCGGTGAACTCGGGGGTGCCGATGATGTCGGTAAGGTTGCGTCCGGCAACTTTCACGTGCGAGCCGAATACGGCCATCTGCTCACCATGTCCGCCATAGGTAGCGCACCCGGTGATTTCGTTCTGCATAACGCCGAATTTCTTGGCCAGCGCGCTCTGCAGGCGTGTGGTGTCGAGAGCGGCGAGCGTGGTCACCTGCGAGGGCTTCAGGCCCGAGTAAAGCAGTGTTACGAGGCCGGTGAGGTCGGCGGGGTTGAAGATGATCACCACGTGCTTCACGTCGGGGCAGTAGCGCTGGATGTTCTTGCCGAGTTCCTCGGCGATTTTGCAGTTTCCGGCGAGCAGGTCTTCGCGTGTCATGCCTTCCTTGCGGGGAGCGCCACCGCTCGAGATGATATACTTAGCGTTTTTGAAAGCCACTTCAGCCTCGGTGGTTGCGGTGATGTTTACGCCGTCGAAACCGCTTTGGCGCATTTCCTCGGCCACGCCTTCGGGCGAGAACACGTCATAGAGGCAGATGTCGTTAGTCAGTCCCATCATGAGGGCTGTTTGAACCATGTTAGACCCAATCATGCCAGCAGCGCCGACGATGACGAGTTTGTCAGTTGTTAAAAAAGCCATTGTAATACAAAAGTTTATAAGTTGTTGTAAGTGGTGTGGCTGGCTTTTGTGCCCGATGGGCTGAAGCCTTGCGTCACACCGAATTATTTCGAGTACAAAGATAGTGCATTTTGCGCAAGTGCCAAAGTATTAGTAATTAAATAATGCTAAAAAGGCGCCGAGGGATGGCCCCTCGGCGCTGTGTAACGCTCGCTGTCGCTTCGCTGTGTAACGCTCGCTGTCGCTTCGCTGTTTAACGCTCGCTGTCGCTTCGCTGTGTAACGCGGTGCGGTGCACCGCTGTTTAACGCTCGCTGTCGCTTCGCTGTGTAACGCTCGCTGTCGCTTCGCTGTGTAACGCGGTGCGGTGCACAGCTGTGTAACGCTCGCTGTCGCTTCGCTGTTTTAGAGGGGGGTGGTGGTGAAGGCGGTGCCGTTGAAGGTGAGGCGGTAACTGGCGGGGCCTTTGGTTGTGGCGCGCAGTTCGATGTCTTTGCCTTCTTGTGGGAGCACGATTTCGTAGTTGCTGAAGTCAAAAGTGCGTCCGCACAGCGCTTGCGGTGTGATGGGACGCCACAGTGCCTCGTCGCTGAGGATTTTGAAGAACATCAGGTCGTTGATGTTCACGGTGATGCCGTCATCACCACGGCACTCGCAGTCGCCGTTGTCTTTCTCGCTGTCACTGTCATGGTCGCTGTCGCATTCGCGGTCGTCGGTATACTCATCGCCTTGAATGGCCACAGCAATGAGGATGCCGTCGTTGCACCGCCAGTAGCACATTTGCAGTGTGGTGGTGAGTTCGGTTTGCAATTCGCCGCGGATGTAGCCGTTTCCCTTGTCGACTGTGGTGAAGACGCCAAGGTTTTCAAAGCCCATAGCCTCGGCCACGATGGAGTTGGTGATGTCGGTGGGGTAGGCCTGCGCGAAACTGAGCATGTAGAGCACGATGTCGGGCTTGGCTTCGTGTGCGGCGGTGTAGAGGTTTTGGTCGTGCCATTCGTTCACGAGTTGTGAGCACGAGATGCCGTGGTTGGCAAATTTATACTGGTCCTGTGCCGCGGCGCAGATTGTTATCAGAACTATAGCGGCGATTGTGGCAAAGTGTTTCATAATCGAATAATTGATGAAAAATGCCGCGCCCGGCCCGTAATTGGGTCATGGGCGCGGCACGATGTGTGATAGTTGGCGGTTAATTACAGAGCCTTACCGTCGCTGCCGAGCACTTCGATGATTTTGTGCTTGTAGAGTTTCTCCATCTCGTCGCGAGCGGGTCCGCAATACTTGCGAGGATCGAACTCTCCGGGTTTCTCGGCAAGCACCTTGCGCACTGCTGCGGTGAAAGCGAGACGGCTGTCGCTGTCGATGTTGATTTTGCACACAGCGCTCTTGGCGGCCTTGCGTAGTTGCTCCTCGGGAATGCCTACTGCATCGGGCATCTTGCCACCGTGAGAGTTGATGATGTCGACATACTCCTGTGGCACGCTCGACGAGCCGTGGAGCACGATGGGGAAGCCAGGCAACTTCTCCATGATGGCGTCGAGGACGTCGAAAGCCAGAGGCGGCGGCACGAGTTTTCCGGTCTGCGGGTCGCGTGTGCACTGCTCGGGTTTGAACTTGTAGGCGCCATGGCTGGTGCCGATGCTGATGGCGAGCGAGTCGCAACCGGTGCGGGTTGCGAAGTCGATTACCTCCTCGGGCTTGGTGTAGTGGCTCTCTTCGGCCTGCACCTCATCCTCCACTCCGGCGAGCACACCGAGTTCAGCCTCAACGGTAACGTCGAACTGGTGGGCATATTCCACGACCTGCTTAGTGAGGGCAATGTTCTCCTCATAGGGCAGTGCCGAGCCGTCGATCATCACCGACGAGAAGCCGAAGTCGACGCACGACTTGCACAGTTCGAAACTGTTGCCATGGTCGAGGTGCAGAGCGATTTGCGGGTGTTCCCAACCCAATTCCTTGGCATACTCCACAGCGCCCTGTGCCATGTAGCGCAGCAGCGTCTGGTTAGCATACTTGCGGGCACCGCTCGACACTTGCAGGATTACGGGCGACTTGGTGTCGGCCGAAGCCTTGATGATGGCTTGCAGTTGCTCCATGTTGTTGAAATTGAAAGCAGGGATGGCATAACCGCCATTGATGGCCTTGGCAAACATCTCGCGGGTGTTTACGAGGCCTAACTCTTTAAAACTTACCATTTTGTATACAATTAAGAATTACACCTAAAAATTGTTTTTCAAATCTACCTGCAAAGATAATAGATTATGCCGAGAAATAAAAACAAATTGTGAAAAGTTTTGTGAATATAGTTGGAATGGTTATAAATTTGTGTATTTTTGTCACTTTTTTGTTGAAAAATTTGCTTTTTTGCCTGCTGTTGTGTTACTTTGCACTGTTGTATCAAAAATGCTATTTCACTATGAAACGATTACTATTAGTTTTGCTCATTGCAGCCGTTGCGGCAATGGCCGTAAATGCCCAATCAACGCCGCGCGCCGCCGACGTGATCACGCTCGTCAAGGAGGGCACGCTGCCGCTTATGCAGGCCGAAGACCTTGCTGACAAGTTGCTCAAGCATTTCGACGACGTGTTTATCCCTCAAGGCTATACCAAGGGGCTCACGGGCGACGGCTATGGCGGCCCATGTGTGATTATCGATGGCTACTACCGTGGCGGCCACGCCGACACCGAGTACTATTACTTTGTCCCCGACGACCCATTGCAAGCCTGCGTGGTGGAAATCGGCACGTGCAACGATGGCGACGAGAGCGACTATTTCTCGGAAGTCAGCGTGGCATTCTATCACGAGACCAATGCCAACGACATGCTTAGGCAACTGCTCGACATGGGCATGACGTGGCGGCTGTCGTCACAAGGCACGCCCGAGTTTTTCGGTCAGGACGTGGTGGTGACCTACACCTTCTTTGAGCAGCCTAACGGCGCCATCTGCTTCAACTTCTCGTTTGAGACCATGGAGCACTATCAGCATGTATTATCAATACAAAATAATATAGAATAGATTATGGCAGAATATTACATTAACATCAACGGCCAGCAGTTAGGTCCCTTCCCGGCCAATAAACTGGTATCTAATGGAGCCACGGCCGACACGATGGTGTGGACTCCGGGCATGCCGTCGTGGGAACTCGCCAAGAACGTGCCCGAGTTGGCGCCCCTGTTCCCGGCCCCGTCGCCCCCCCCGGCTTATCAACAGCCCTCGTATCAGCAACCGGCATATCAGCAGCCGTCGTACCAGCAGCCGCAATCACAGCAGTATTATCAGCAGCCGCAGCAGTATCAGCAACGCCCGCAGTATGCTGCGCAGGGCCGCCCGCAGTCAGCCAAGCAACGCCCTATGCCCGACTCCAACCTGGTGTGGGGCATCATCTGCCTGGTGCTCTGCTGTATGCCCCTCGGTATAGTCTCGGTCATCAAGGCGAGCGATGTGGCCCCGAAGTACAATCGGGGTGACTACCAGGGAGCCTTGAAGGCGTCGCAGGACGCCAAGAGTTGGGCTATTTACGGCATGGTTATCAGCGGCGTTTGCGCTGTGCTTTATGTAATTTTCTTGCTTGTGATGGGCGTGTCGAATATGTAAAGCAGGCATAGCCGATGCCACATTGGCCGCCGCTGCTTTCGGCGGCATACAAAATCACGCACCGCCATCCCGGGCGAAACCCCAGGGTGGCGGTGCTGTGTGTGTGATGGTGGCTCGTAAACCCAAATCGGTCATTAGAAAATATGTCAGAACGGAATTTCTAATGACCGAATTGGGTTAAATGGTTTGCTCCACGGGCATGACCCATGCGCGCAGTCCCAGTTTGGGACGCTCCACATCCATTTTGTGGAGGAAACTGAGCACGTTGTCCACATTTCGGTCCTCGGCCATGACCATCATGGCGCAAGCCAGCGAAGGCCACGCGTGCGTGCCGTAGTGTGGGTCGCCCGTCTCGGTGCCACGGCCCTGCACTTCTTGCCATGCTGTGAAGCCACGGCAGCCCAGTCGGGGCAACTCGTTGACGATTTTCTCGTAGTAAGCCTGGTCAAATGCTATGAATATTGCTTTCATGATTGCTCGGTGGTTGAGGTTTTCTTACTGAGTTTGTTGTGGTGCTGTTTGCGCTTGCGCCTCAAGCCGTTGAAGGCGAAGATGGTGTAGACGCTGGGCACGAAGAGCAGCGTGAGGATAGTGGAGAACGTCAAGCCGCCAATCACGGCGATACCCATGGGTCGCCACATCTCGGCGCCCTCGCCCTGTCCCACAGCCATAGGAATCATACCCAGGATGGTGGTGAGCGATGTCATGAGCACAGGACGCAGACGCGAATGGCCGCCGTCGATTACAGCACGGCGAATGCTCATGCCGCGCTCGCGGTTCAGCGTGATGTAGTCGATAAGCACGATACCGTTCTTCACCACAATACCAATCAGCATGATTGCGCCAATCATACTCATCACGTTCAGGTTGGTGCCCGTGAGCAACAATATCAGCACAATACCCGAGAATGCAAACATGATACTGGTCATGATGATGCCGGGGTAGGTGAACGACTCGAACTGCGAAGCCATGACGATGTACACCAGGATGATGATGAGCACGGCCAGCATACCGAGGTCGCGGAAACTGTCCTGCTGGTCCTCGTAACTACCACTGATTTCCACGGCTACGTTGGCGGGCTTGTCCATCTTGTCGATTAGCGGCTGTGCCTCGGCGATGATTTCACTCATGGGTCGGTCTTGCACCACTGTCGACACGGTGATGATACGCTCGCGGTCCTTGCGCTCGATGGTGGGCGGGTTGAATCGCTCGACCACGGTGCCCACCTCTTTCAGTCGCACGGCTTGCCCGCGTGCGTTGTACAGGAGGATGTTCTCGATGTCGGTGAGCGACTGTCGGTGCTGCTTGTCGTAGAGCACCTTGATGTCATACTCGTCGCCATCCTCGCGGTAGTAACTTGCCGTCGTGCCGTAGACACGGCTGCGCAGCGCGCTGGCCGCCGTCGAGAGGTTCAGGCCATAGATGGCGAGTTTCTCGCGGTCGAAGTCCACATGGTACTCCGGCTGATAGTCGCTTCGGCTGATGTTGATGTCGGCGGCACCCTTGATGCCCGACAAGATGCGTTTCAGTCGCTGCGCCACGCTGTCGGTCTGAGCGAAATCATAACCGTAGATTTCGTAACTGATGCTGTTCTGGCCGCTCATGCCGCCGCCACGGCTACCACCCACGTTCACCAGCGCCTTTTTCAGTTCGGGATAGTGCTTGAGGTCCTCACGCATGAGTCCGGCGATTTCCACGATGCCGCGCTTGCGCTCGCTGGGGTTGACCAGGCGAATGTTCATGGAGATGATGTGCGTGCCATTGCTCTGCATCGACGCGAAGGTGTTGTCGCTGCTGGCCTGGCCCACGGTGTAGTTGAACACCTTGATTTCAGGATACTTCTCGGTCCATTCCTTGTACAATCGCTCGCACACATCCTTAGCCAACTCCACGCGGCTGCCGATGGGCAACTCCAGGTTCACACCCAGGCGGCTGTTGTCGCTGGTGGGGAAGAACTCGCTACCCACAAATTTCATCAGGAACATCGATGCGAAGAATATTCCCAGAGCGGCTGCCGTGGTAATCCATCGGTGCGTCACGCACACGTCGAGGAAGCGGGCATACAGGTCGTCGATCTTGTCGAGCACTCGCTCGATGGGCGAGTAGAATCGGGTGAAGAATTTGCTCTGCGTGCGTTGCAGGCGCAACAGTCGGCTGCACAGCATCGGGGTGAGCGACAGTGCCGCGGTGGTCGAGATAATCATCATGATGGTGACCATCCAACCCAACTGGCGGAAGAGCACACCCGTCATACCGGTGACCAGGGTCAGCGGGAAGAACACCGCGATAAGTGTCAGCGTAGATGCGATAACCGAGATAGCCACCTCGTTGGTGCCGTGTACTGCGGCTTGCTTCGGGTCGGCACCACGCTCGATGTGCGTGGTGATGTTCTCAAGCACCACAATGGCATCGTCGACCACCATACCGATGGAGATTGATAGCGACGACAGCGACACAATGTTAAGCGAGTTGCCGGTGGCAAACAGGTAGATAAACGATGCGATAAGCGAGATGGGGATGGTGATCACGATGATGACCGTGGCGCGCCATCGGCCCAGGAAGAAGAACACCACAATCACCACAAACAGCAGTGCGTAGAGCACCGTCTCGACGAGCGAGGCGATAGTGTTGCGGATGTTGTCGCTGGTGTCGACGATGTAGTCGAGTTTGATGTCGCTGGGCAGGTTTTTCTGGATTTTTGGCAGTTCTTTTCGAATCTGGTTGGAGATTTCCACACTGTTGGCGCCACTTTGCTTCTGCACAATCACCATGGCACCCTTCACGCCGTTGTTGTAGGTCTCCTGTGCGCGCTCCTCGAGCGAGTCGTCGATGGTGGCCACATCGCTCAGGTGCACCACGCCGCCGTTGTTGTAACCCACCACCAGGTTGGCCATCTCCTTCGGGTCTTTGAACTCGCCTTGCACACGCAGGCTGTAAGTGTCGCTACCCAAGTCGAACGTACCGCCGGGGATGTTGCGGTTTTCAGCGCCAATCAGCGCGGCGATGGCCTCGACGGTAAGGTTGTAGCCCTCCATGCGCAGCGGGTCGAGATAGACGTGAATCTCACGCTTCGGGGCACCGGCAATCGACACCGAGCCCACACCGTCGACACGCGCCAGCGGATTGGCAACATTCTCGTCGAGAATCTTGTAAAGGCCCGGCATACTCTCATGGGCTTGAGCACTGAGCAGCACAATGGGAATCATGTCGGAACTGAACTTGAAGATGACGGGCGTATTGGCATCGTCGGGCAGGAAACTCGAGATCATGTCGAGTTTGTCGCGCACATCGTTGGTGAGTGCATCGATGTCGTAGCCATACTCAAACTCCAGAGTTACTATAGAGATGTTCTCGCGCGAGTTGCTGGTGATGTGCTTCAAGTGCTCCACACTGTTGAGCGTGTTCTCCAGCGGGCGAGTAAGGTTCTGCTCAATATCCTCGGCACTGGCACCCTGGTAGGATGTCATCACCATGATGGTGTTGGTTTCAATGTCGGGGAAGAGGTCGATGGGCAGTTTCTTTAGTGAAAACATACCGATGATGATTACCGCCACGAAAATGAGGATAACCGTTACCGGACGTTTCACCGAACTTGAATAAAGACTCATCTTATCTTATAATAATGTGTTATCGGAAAAATTGTTGAAAACAAGGCCGGTGAATATTATTTGGCCACTTGCACACGAGCGCCGTTAGACAGACGCGACTGTCCCTCGACGACCACCTGTGTGCCGCCGTTCAGGCCGCCGAGCACCTCGTAGCGGTTCTCCATGCGTTGTCCGAGTTGTACCTCGCGGAACTCGACGGTGCCGTTGTTGTAGACGTAGACGTAGCGCACGCCTGAGCCGGTTTGCTTCTGGATTGCGCGGTCAGGAACCACCACGTTGCGCTTTGTGCCGTAGTTAAACAGCACGCGTGCAAACATGCCGCTGTGCACGCGGTTGTTGGCGTTGGGGATGGTGACCTCGACCTGGAAGGTGCGCGTGCTGGGGTCGATGGCTGGGTGGATAAGATACACTTGTCCTGGGAACACCTCATCGCCGTAGGTGTCGAGACGCACCTCCACGCCCATGCCACGGTGCACCTTGGGGAAGTCGCTCTCGTTGACGTTGACGATGACCTTGAGCGGCTGTTGCTGCTCGATGACCAGGATGGGCAGGCCTGCGGGCAGGTCGCCGTTGTTGTAGTTGCGCTGCGTCACCACGCCGCTCACCGGCGAGGTGAGCACGGTGTTCTCACGCATGTTTTGCAGCGAGCGCCGGCTGGCGTCGATGGCGCGTGCCTGCGCGTCGTACTGCGCTTGCAACTGGTCGACGGCCTGCTGTGTGCCGCCGCCAATCTTCAGCAGTTCCTTGGCGCGCTCCAGGTCGCGCTTCACATTGGCCAGCGAGATGTTTTGCTGGTCGATGGCGATGCGCTGCTGGTCGACGTTGGTGTCGTCGAGGATGACAACGCTCTGTCCGGCGCGCACAAACGAGCCCACGTCGACGAGCAATCGCTTGATGCGTGCCCCGTTGTTCGACGAGATGTTGTTGGTCTTGAATGCCTCGACGGTGGCGGTGTACTCAGCGGTTTGCTTCACCTCCTCGTCGTAGACGGCTTGAATCTTCACAATAGGCAACTCTTCCTGCTTCTGGGCATTCTTGTCGCCCTTGCCCGAGCACGATGCCAGGAGCATCGCGGCAATTGCCATCGTAAGTAGTTGTTTTGTCTTCATATCTTATGTCGTTGTTATTTGTTTGCTGTGTCAGTTGGCGTAAGGCGAGTTGCCGAGCACCTTCTCCAGGTCGCTCTCGGCAACGAGGTAGTTGTAGATGGCCTGGTAGTAACTCAGGCGGGCGTTCATCAGAGCGTCGTCGGTGTCGCGCAGTTGGATGAACGAAGCGGCGCCCACCTTGAAACTCTGCTGCATGATGTCGCTGGCTTTCTGAGCCTGCGCCACTCCGCCGGCATTGCTTTCCACCTGCTTGATGCTCTTGTGGATGTTGTCGACCTGGCTTTGCACCTGCATGTGCAGCGAGCGCTCAGTGTTTTCGCGCTGCCACGTCATCTCGCGTGCCTGAATCTCGGCCTGCTTGATGCGGTTGTTGCGGCGGAATCCCTGAAACACGGGCCACGCGATGGTCAGGCCGATTGACGACGAGCGGTTCCACATGAAGTTGTCGAGCGGGTTGCCGTTGCCCATCGAGTGCCACATCAGGTTGCCGTTGGCGCTGACTGTGGGCAGCCACGCGGCCTTTTGCACGGCCACGACCTTGTTTAGGTAGTCGGTCTGCAGGTCGAGTGTCTTCAGCGTGGTGTTGTTGACCAGCGAGGTGTCGGTGCTGAGCGTGCGGTCGTACATCGAAGCCTTGAAGTCGTCGAGCGTCTGTGTTGGCTCGATGTCGATGCGCGAGTCCATACCCATGAGCACCTTGAGTTGCAGTTCGAGCAGTCGCTCGGTGTTCTCGGCCTCAAGAATCGAGGGTTCCAGGTTGGTGACCGCCACGTTGGCGCGAAGCACGTCGTATTCGCTGGCCGTACCCAGTTCGTGCTGCTTCTTGTAGATAGCGGCATGCTCGAGAGCGGTGGCGTGGTTTTGCTCAATCACGCGTCGGCTGTCGGCGGCGAGCAGCATGGCGTAGTAGGTGTTTTTCACCTGGTTCACCAGCGAGATTTTGTTGGCTCGCGCGGCCTCGATGTTTTGCAGGATTTGGTTCTCGTTGAGTTTGATGGTGCGCCACAGTTGCGGTACCACCAGCGGCAGTGTTGCCGAGAAACCGGCGGTGTAGGTGTTGTCGCGTCCCATCTTGATGCCCACCGAGTTGCCGTCGCCGGTGTCCATATACATGGTTTGTAACGCCAGGTTGCGCGTGTATTGTCCGCTGGCGGTGACTTCGGGCAGCAGTTGTCCCTTGACCTCCTTCAGAGCGTAGTTCACGCGCTCAATCTCCATCGAGTCCACCTTCACGGTGGGGTTGTCGTTCAGCGCCACGCGCAGGCAGTCGTCGAGCGAGAGGCGCAGCATGCCGGTGTAGTAGTCCTGGGCATGCATCGTTACCGTCAAGGCTGCGATTGCTGTGGCAATAAGTGTGAATCTTCTCATATTGTATTGTGTTTTGTTTTATTCATGTTGACGCGACGAGACGGCCTTGTCGATCATCTCGTTGATGTAGTTGATGCCTTCGATGGTGGCCATGCCGCGCATGAAGTTCAGGAAGGCGCCGTCGAAGACGTCGACCTTGTCAAACTCGTAGTAGCGGAGGCGCTCGCTGTGCTCCACATTGCGCATGGTTGAGAAAAAGAGGAAGGCTGCGATGTCGGTGTTCACGCCCTTAATCACGTGGCCCTCGTCCTGGGCGCGCTTGATGACCTTGCTCAGTCCGAGCACCAGGCGTTTCTCGTTCTGCTCGCGCTCGGCGTGCACATCGGGATAGATGCGCTTGAGTTCTTCCATAAAGGTTGCCGAGGTGTTCTGCAGGTATCGCCGCACCTTCAGGTAGGCCTTGAACAGCGCGTCGAAGCAGTTGCTCGCCGTCTCGAAAATCTCGCGGAATTCCTGGTTGTGGCGTGTTTGGTCGACCTTGATGCACTCCATTACCAGCGTTCGCTTGTCGGGGAACGTCTCGTAGAGCGTGCGCTTAGAGATGCCGCAGTTGCGCGACACCATGTCCATGGTCATCGCCGACGGCCCGATGCGCGTGAGCATCGTAAGTGCCTCGTTTATAATATGTTCTCGTGTACTCATTCAGTCCTTTTACGGTGAGTTGATGATTGTTTGTGCAAAATGCGGGACAAAATTAATAGAAAACTTTTAAAACGGCAAAAGTTTTCAAAGTTTTTTTTGCATCACAAAATCACATTAGTTTGTAAATCTCAATCCCACGGAAAGCGGAATAAAAAGGCAATCGTGGAGAAAGGCTTTGAAACAAAAAGAATTGCGACCCACAGCCCGGGGTGGGCGTGAGTCGCAATAGGGTGGGAGAGGAAAGGGAATTGTTTACTTGATTAATTGTATGCCTCCAATCAAGGGGAGTTGTTTTGCTTTGCCAGTGGCGGCATTTATGATGCCGATAATTGCCAACACGACGATAACGATGTACAGAATCGTTCCGATAAGTCCCAACCAACTTGAAATAGAGGAGAGAACCGCTGCAACAATACAGCATACAATAGATGCAACAAAAAGGACGAGACCCTGGTTGGCGTGGAAGCGAGCAAATGGCGACTCCTTGGCGGCAAACAGCGGCACGAGAACCAGGATGCCAAAGTAGGCCAGAATGGCCATTACCTTGTTGTTGCTGATGTCGTTGGGGTTGAAAGCGCCGGTCGAGTCGGGCGTGTTATTCAAGTTTGATAACTGCTGATTAAAATCGTTTTGTTCCATAAAGCAGAAATTTTAGTAATTAATAATTTTCAAGTTACAAAAGTAAACTATTTGGGCGAAAGACGTGAAATTCTTGTGTTAAAAAATACTAATTATACAACTTTTATTTATCGGAGTTTTGGCGCTGGGAATTGCTGCGCGTTGTTAAGTGGTTGAAAATTAGCGAAGTGGCTTGAATTTGGTGGCGCATGAGGCTGGCGCGTAATTCAAAATTTTTGCGTAAATTTGTGGCATGAAACGATTTGCACAACTCATTTTATCGCTCATGGGGCTTGCCCTCGTGGCGACAACATCGCTGACTGCAACGGCGGCAAAGCGATGGCTCGGCGGCGACATCTCGATGCTGCCGGCACTGCAGCAACGTGGCGCACAATATGCCGACATTGTGGGCCGTAGTGTCGACCCGTACGCGCTGTTCAAGCAACAAGGCTGGAACATGATGCGCGTGAGGCTCTTTGTGGAGCCGGCGCGCGCCAACTCGCAGCACCGCGACGAGGGCGTGTGTCAAGACCTGCCCTACGTCATCGATCTGTGCCGCGACATCAAGCGGCATGGCTTCAAGGTGATGCTCGACTTCCATTACAGCGACACCTGGGCCGACCCCGCCAAGCAGTACATGCCACAACGCTGGCAGGGCGTCGACGAGCGCACCGTGGCCGATAGCGTCTACCACTACACGCGCGAGACCCTGTTGGCGATGAAGAGCGCCGGCGTGGTGCCCGACATGATTCAGGTGGGCAACGAAATTACTAACGGCATGGTGTGGCCTCTGGGACGCGTCGACCCTAGCACCGACGACGGCTGGGACACCCTGTTGGCGATGCTGCATCAAGGCGTGAAGGCGTGTCGCGAGGTGTGCCCGAAAGCCAAGTTGATTATCCACACCGAGAAAGCCGGCGTGTGGCCCATCACCTGTAACTATTACGACCACATGGAGCAGGCGCGGCTCGACTACGACATCATCGGCCTGAGTTACTATCCCATGTGGCACGGCACAATCTCCAACCTGGGCGCCACGCTCGACTCGCTCGCCGTGCGCTTCCCGAGCAAACCGGTGATGATTGTCGAGGCGGCGTATTACTACCTGCACGACGGCCGCTCATGGGGTGGCGACGAGGACTTCAGCCAATGCCCTCCCGGCACCATCGATGGCCAGCGGCAATTCACGCACGACCTGGTGGCCGAGTTGCGGCGCCACAAAAATGTCACCGGCCTGTTTTGGTGGTATCCCGAGGAGAATAACTACGGCATCGCCGGCGCACGCGGCGGCCTGAACCGCGGCCTCTTCAACAACCGCAACGGCCACGCCCTCCCCGCCCTCTACGAACTCCGCCACTTCCGCTAACCTCCCCCAAAAACACAAGGAGGATTGTGCGCGATACTTCGGTTATGGCTGATAATCCCCCTCTGGAGGTGGGCGAAGGCGAGGGCGTGTTATAACGTCCGACCAGTCAGACTGGTCCGACTAGTCCGACCAGTCCGACCTGTCCGTCTAACTCGGCTGGTGTAACAAATAATTGATAACCAGTATGTTATCACACACTCCTCCGGCCCGTTGGGCCACCTCCCCTAACTTAGGGGAGGAATTTTCTTCCAACCTTTTTGAATTATGGCATACCCCTCTTTGCCATGGTGCAAAAGTGCAACAAAAGAGACCGTCCTCTTTTCATCATGTTAAAGAATTGTTGAAACTGTTTGCAGGACAGCGATGTTAAAAAAAAGGCCCGTTGTGAGGGCCTTTTTTGTGGGCTGTGGTTTTTTTGATGTTAGGGTAATTGTCCTCAAAGTGTCCTCAAAGTGTCCTCAAAGGGACGGTTCTTTTGAGGACATTTTTGATTAGATATTCAATCCTTATTTCAGCAATTAGAATTTTATGGTTTAACGGCCGTTTACTTCAAGGTGCCCTTGTTAACTGAATGTGTAACAAGTGCTTATGTGGTTAATGATTGCATTTGTAAATCAATACACCCCTCCTTGTCAACAGAATAATTTGTCCTCAAAAGAACATTAAGTTTGCAGCGTGATTGCGGGCGCAGCCCGCAACTGCAAACAAAAATGTTCAAATAACTTGAAGAATGCCAGGTTGTTTTCTTAC
>CACYRK010000038.1 GCA_902776835.1 uncultured Bacteroidales bacterium | reverse complement strand
ACCATGTATTTCACCAATTCCGATACGTTGTATGCCGCTGGCGACACTTACGACGGCAAGACCGTTACCAGCGTGTGGAGCGGTGTTTCTGTCACTAATGCCATTCCCGACGGTTATGGGATGCCGAAGTGGTATGATATTCGAAACGATGTCCTGACCGTTTGTTTCGATCCTTCGTTCAGCGAAGTAAGACCAGTCACCACAGAATCTTGGTTCGAAGAATTCCGATACCTTACTTCGGTTGAAGGCCTTGAGTATCTTAACACCAGTCAGGTGACGAGGACTGTTGACATGTTCTACAACTGCAAGTCGCTCGGCACGCTCGATGTCAATTCTTTCGACCTTCATAAAGTGACTCATGCGTTGGCTATGTTTGGAAGTTGTGAGAACCTCACCACCATCTATTGCGACAACGACTGGAGCGAAATGTTTTCAGAAGAGCAATATATTTTCTGGAATTGCTACAAACTCAAGGGTGCTGTCAGTCACAGAAATTACGAGCCCTATGTCACCAGCAGTATGGCAAACCCCGTCACGGGTTATTTCACCAAACGCTGGCCCATCAACTTCAACCTCATTGGCGGTGGTACCATAGTGGCAAGCGACGAGAACCCCTACACCAATCAGACCGTGACATTGACCCCTGTCCCCGATACGGGTAATGCTTTTTTTGATATATTAATTGCTAAAGACAACCTCCGCAATGAGTTGATTCCCTTCACCGATAACGGAAATGGCACCTTCACATTCACGATGCCTCCCCACGAGGTTTATGTGGATGCTTGGTTCGCTGCCGCTACGCCACAAGCCATTTGGTGCAGCGGCAATTCAACGCTCTACTTCACCAATCCCGTCCATCAGTATCAAGTGGGCGAGACCTTTGAAGGCCAGGAGGTGACGGCTGTGTGGAGCGGTGATGCCCTGACCGATACAGGCACGGGTGCGCCCGGATGGAGTGATTACAGATCCAATGTCGCAAGTGTCGTTTTTAAACACGACTTCTATTATGTTCATCCTGAGAGTTTGTGTGATTGGTTTCGAGATATGCCCAATCTGAGTGAGATTGTGGGCCTCGAGTATCTGAGCACCAGCCAGGTGGTGGACATGAGCCACATGTTCGCTGGCTGCAAGTCGATCCAGACCCTTGACCTCAACACCTTTGATGTCATGAGCAGCATCAACACCAGCAGCATGTTTGAAGGTTGTGAGAACCTCACCACCATCTATTGCGACAAGACATGGGACCTCAGAGCGCTCAACTCGGCTAACATGTTCCTGGACTGCACCAAACTTATAGGTGCCATTGCCTATAATAGCAACTGGACCAATGGCGCATTGGCGAATCCCGTGACAGGTTACTTCATGAAGCAGTGGACTTTGAATGTAGGCAATATAGAACACGGAACTGTTCTCCTCAGCGAAGCCACGCCCTTTACCCACGAGTTGGTGACAATAACCTTGACGCCCGATGCTGACTACCGCGTGAAAACTTTCACGCTGACTGGCGACTCAAGCGGATTCGACTATTATTTCACCGACAATGGCGACGGAACTTACTCGTTCGTAATGCCACCCGAAGACGTCACCTTGTATGTGGAATTCTTCTGTCCGACGGCAAATGCCATCTGGTGTGAAGGCAACCAAACGCTTTACTTCGACTATGACTATGCCCCTTCCCTGGGTAGCATCTATGACGGACAGATAGTCACAAAATTGTGGACTGGTGACGGTGTTGCCAACACCGAATTGAACGTTCCTAGATGGCAAAGTTACGCAAGAGACGTTAAGAAAGTCGTGTTCCAAACCTCTTTCAGCACGGTGCGACCCAAAAGCCTTTATTATTGGTTCTGGAATATGTCAGAATTGGAGACGATTGAGGGCATTGAAAACCTGAATACCAGTGAGGTGACCAACATGGCCAGCATGTTCTTCGGTTGTGCAAAACTCACCACTCTTGATGTCAATGGCTTTGATGTCGGAAAACTCCCCTTTACCATTTCGATGTTCCGAGAATGCACAAATCTCACCACCATCTATTGCGACAAGACATGGAACAACCCCAACGCCAACAACATGTTCCAGGACTGTGTATCACTTAAAGGTGCTGTTGCCTATAATGATACCCTGGTTAACGGAACAATGGCCAACCCCGCCACCGGCTACTTCACCGGCAAATGGAACGTGAATATCGACAGCATTGATCACGGCATCGTCACTTGCGATAAGGGCTGGGCCTATACCAACGACACCGTTACCTTCACCTTTACGCCCGATGACGGTTTTGGCCTGTATGCCTGCGTCGTGACAGGCAATAGGACAGGCAATGTGGTTGATATGACCATGATCAACGATAGCACTTACACCTTTGTGATGCCTTCCGAGGCAGTCACTGTAGGCGCGTTGTTCCAATGGGCCAGCGAGCCATTTGTGGTATGGTGCGACGACATCAAGACCTTGTATTTCGATAGCGGCGTGAGACCACATGAGGGCGACACCTACGATGGCCATTCGGTGTCCGGAGTGTGGGCCAGCGATGATGTGGCGGCTACCAGCGGTTACATGCCTCATTGGTATCATTATTGGTTCTATAAATGCTCTGATTTGGCGGAATTAGAGGGTCTGGAATACCTGAACACCTCTAATGTCACTTCCATGGCCGAGATGTTCCGCGAATGTTCGTCGTTGAAAACGATCGACGTCAATAACTTCGACATGACCAATGTGACCGACGTCAACCATATGTTCTTTGATTGCTATGTGCTCACTACAATTTACTGCGACAACACGTGGAATGTAGGGACCAGCACTTCGATGTTCACCTACGACGCGAAACTTGTGGGTGCCGTGCGTTACAACAGCAATTTCCAAGACTGCAGCATGGCGAATCCCACCACGGGTTACTTCACCGGCAAGTGGGCGCTGAACATCCCGTCGAGTTTTGATCACGGCACGGTCACCTGCGAGAAGGACTGGGCCTATACCAACGAGACGGTAACGCTCGCCGTCACTCCCGACAGCGGCTACAAACTGGAGTCGCTCACCGTCACCACCGATGACGTCAACGAGCCGTCGGGCGCTCCGCTGCTGGCACCGCGCCAGGTGGCTGTCAACGTCGCTCAGGGCGATGAGCCGGGCACCTACACCTTCAAGATGCCTGCCGCTCCGGTGACCGTCAACGCCGTCTTCACCGAGAACGTCGTCACTGGCATTGAGGGCATCAACGCCAATGTGAACGGCGAGGTGCGCTACTACGACATCAACGGCCGCTATGTGGGCACCTCGCTTGCGAAGGCCCCGCATGGCATCTACTTCAGCAGCGACGGCCACAAGATTGTGAAATAAGCGACCGAGGATTGAAACAGCATAAACCAAATGCGTCCGCAATGCCAACCAACAGGCGTTGCGGACGTTTTTTTGAAATATCACCCGCCCCCAAAACTGTCCCAGGCTGTCCCACACTGTCCCACACTGTCCCACTTGCTTAAGTCCTGGGACAGTTGGGACACTTGGGACACCTGGGACAGCATGGCGTGTGTCTCCCAATAGACTCGAACATTCGAACATTCGAGTGTTCGACACGCTCCTCTGGCGAGGTGTTACTGATTAAGGTTGCGCGGCGAGGACGGGGCTGAGTATTTTTGCCGTGCCGATTTGCCTACGCGAGATTTCTTTAAAGGCAAGGCGGCGACAAAACTTTAACTACAACACATTATGGCAAAACAAGATGAAAACAAGATGGCGGTATACCATGACAATACCGCCATGGCCGAGGTATTGACTTCGGTTATCAAACACTCAGCCCAAAGTGTTACTTATCACGGCACCGACGTGCCGTGGGATGAGAGTATGAAAAGGCTTTATCAGGCATCAGGCGGCGAATACTACCAGCAAGCCGGACGACTGCAATATGCACGCGTCAACGATGTGCTGCTGGGAGCCAGCGTGCAGCAGGACACGGTGTCGCTGTGGGGCGATGGACTGATTTACGAAAACGAGGTGACCTGCCTGTTCAGCGACACCAACACCGGCAAGAGTGTGCTTGCCGTACAAATTGGCGACGCTATTTCGCGCACGGGAAAGCCGGTGGTGTATGTCGACTTTGAGTTGAGCGACGTTCAGTTCTACAAGCGTTACCGCAACGACAGTGGCGAGACCTACGCATTTGCCGACACCTTCTATCGCTGCACGGTGCCTCAGTACAACGCTTTCGACGAGGCCTCGGCTATTGCCGACATCCGCAATCTGTGCATTCGCCTGGGAGCAAAAGTGGTCATCATCGACAACCTCACCTGGCTCGACACGAACTCCGAACTTGGTGATGCAGCGGCATTGCTGATGCAGGAGTTGATAGGCCTGAAACGCCAATGTGGCCTCACGGTGATAGTCATCTCGCACACTCCCAAACGCCCCATGAACAGCCCCATCACCCAAAACGACCTGAGCGGCAGCAAGCGCATCGTCAACTTCTTGGATGCGGCGTTGGCAATAGGCAAGTGCGTAAGCAATCCCAAGTTGCGCTACATCAAGCAGATAAAGACTCGCAGCACCAACTTCAAGTATGACTCCGACAATGTGCTGGTGTGCCAACTCACACGCGGCGAGAAGGACAACTTCCTGTCGTTTGACATCGATTTTAACCGCACAGCCAATGAGATGGATCTGCTGAGGACATCCACCGAAAAGGAGCGTAACCGACAGCAGGCCGAGGTCAGCGCTCTGGCAAAAAAGGGGTTCTCGTACCGCCAGATTGCCGAACGCACCGGCTTGAGCAAGAGCCGTGTGCAAAGAATCATCAACAAGTAATCACCCACATAAAAACTAAACCACCATGATACCCGTAACTATCAAAAAACAATTGCTTTATGCCTTGGCTCCCGGCAACGAGCATTATGCCGAGCATGTTGCCGAATACTACAACTGGGGCGCTTTGACCGACGTCACCCTGTTTGGCGAGACCATCATGAACGCCAACCCGTCGCGTGCCGTTGCCATCGTCGAGCAGCCACTGTGGGCGGCAGTGTGCCAAATGCGCTGGGTGCAGCCTTACCGAGGTGCCGCCGTGCCCGTGTGGGTGGCAACGATGTCGCCCACGTTGCTGCCCGTCCACCTCGAGGCACTGCAGGGTCGCGACTGCTATTTCTATCCCACGGCACGCCAGGTGGCCCAGTGGAGAACGATTACCACGCACTATCGCGGCATCTTGGGGCGCTGTCTGGTTGACGACGGGCTATTTCAGGTGCACGACCTCGCCCCGCATGTGGTCGGGCCCGATTACAGCCCCATGCAGGTGGCCCTATGCCCCATCAATGTCGCCGCGCACTTCTACGAAGGCCGCCTGCTGGAATTTCTCGCCAGCATCGCCCATTAGCCCCGGCTGTCCCAACTGTCCCAACTGTCCCACTTGCCTAACCCCTGGGACGCCTGGGACACCCTGGGACACCTTGGGACAGTTGCCCCATTAGTCCCATTACTCCCATTACTCCCATTAGTCCCATCCGCCCCATCTGCCCTGGGTTGATTTTGGTTTTTTTGGCTTGGCGCCCTTGCTTTTGTGTTTTTTTGCCGATATTTTTTCAAGTCGCATGGCGTTTTAAAAGATTGGGCTAAGGTGCTGGAAGACGCCAAAACAAAACTGTTATGGCATAATCAGGAATAAAAATAATAACATAATACCGTTCTAATGACCGATTTGGGTTTAAATCGGGGTGGATATATAGGGAAAAATTCTTACCTTTGCGCAAAATAAAACCACATTACGAAGGCAATTATGGAAGTAATACAAAGTTTCACTATCGACCACACACGGTTAAAACCAGGCATCTACGTCTCGCGCGAGGATAAAGGGTTCACAACCTACGATTTGCGCATCACCACGCCCAACCAGGAGCCGGCAGTGGCACCTGCCGCCATGCACAGCATCGAGCACCTTATGGCCACATGGTTCCGCAACTCGGCCGTGAAAGACGACGTGGTGTACGTTGGCCCTATGGGATGTCTCACCGGCATGTACGTCATAATGACCGGGCAATACGATGTGGAGGCCATGCGACGCCTCACCATCGAGTGCCTCGAGTGGATTCTTACGCAAACCGAGGTGCCGGCAACACGCCCCGAGGCCTGTGGCAACTACTTGCTGCACGACCTGCCGATGTGCAAGTGGGAATGCGCACGATATCTCGACCGCCTCAAGAACGATTTCCATTGCGAGTACGCCAAACTGCAAATCACCCTTGACGACGGTAAGGTTTTCGCCGATGCATAGACCGCTGTAGCAAGATGAAATATTTCATAGCATCGCTGGTCGCCATTTGCGCCTTGTGGTCGCTCACGGCGTGCGACGACAACAGCCCTGACGACGGCATCAAGCCCTTGGAGGAGCGCACCGTGCTTCTGCTTAAGGAAAACGGCGAGATTTACAGTTTTGAGGGCGAACTCGTCAAGACGCTGCCCAATTGTGGCGGCGTCACCCAGATTATCGTCGACAAGGGCGACTATTTCGTGTCGGGCGTGTCGACAAAAGACCGCGTGGGCTATTGGAAGAATGGCAAGTGGAGCACGCTGCACGTCGATTTTATCGACGATATTGACCATTGGGCCTTCGGCATCGGCAAGTGGGACTCTTACATCTTTCTGCTCGACTACCCTCATGTGCTGAAAAACAGCGGAATATTCCGCCTCAACAATAGCGAGCGGTTTATGCCGGCACATCATGGCATTTCGGTGTCGGAGGGCGAGTGCTACGTCGTGGGTAATGAGTTGATCGACAGTGCCAGCACCAACACCAACACTTACCCCATACTGTACACCGAGCATAAGGGCGTGTATGAAAAAGAGGTGTTGCACATGCCTGATGGCATCGACACGGGCGAGGCCCTCGCAATCTATGCCTACGACAAAAAGCACTTCATTGCCGGCGGCTATGTAGGCCGTGAGCCGGCCATCTGGGTTGACCGCGAACTACGCATCCTGCCACGATTCTACGACTGCACAGGCGAGGAGGGCCAGCACTATCCCTTCGGAATAGTGCAGTCGATAGCGCTCTGCAACGGCCATATTTACTGCGGTGGCTTCGAGTATATGGATGATGAGGCCGAGAAAGCGGTTCCCACATTGTGGTGCGACGGCAAGCCCACACATTTGGTCGTTGGAGCCGACAAGGAGAATTACTTCTCGGGCCGTGTCGTCGAGGTTGCGGCCTATGGCGACGACGTGTACACGCTCACGCAAGAGTTGTATGACGATGACGACGGCATGCCACTCTATTTTTCGGCACTCTGGCTTAACGGCCGCCTCCTCAGAATTTACGACCTATTGCTCATCAGTTTCGCCGTCCTCTAATCCCCCAACCACTTTGAATTATGACACGCCCTCAGTATTCGCAGTTTGATCTGGATTAAATGCAATGGACCGCATAGAGAGGGACTGACTTGATGCCATTCTCACACCCGAAGTTTTTTAAAGAAATGCGCAGAGCCAGTCCAGGCCGATATTTAGCCATGAATACACTAAGACTCTTGGCTCGTGTGTTACGGCCTTTCTTGACCTCGATGGGCAGAATCTGCGTTTCATCCTGGATAATGAAGTCAAGTTTGGCTGAGTTGTCATTTCGCCAATAGTATGGGTGATGCCCACTCGCTACAAGGGTCTGCGCCACATAGTTCTCAATCACTGCTCCCATAAAGGTGTTGTCCTCGTTAAGTGGCGACAGCAACAATGCAGAGGGCATCCCGCTTTTGAGCGTCAGCAGTCCCACATCGCTCATATATATCTTGAAATCCGACAAATCGGTATACGCTGCGATGGGTAGTGTCCCGTGTTCTACCTTCTCGCATTTGATTATTGTCCCGGCACACTTGAGCCACTCGATTGACTCGCCGAACATGGCAGCAGAGCCTCCACGCTGCACGACCTTATACTGGAACTTGTGGTTCTCCTTGGCCAACTGAGCCGGAATAGAATTGTAACACGCCCGTATCTTGACCGTGGTTGTCGGTGTTGCATACTTGGCCATATCAGCCACATACTCGTTGATGATGCGCTGCTGTAGGTCGGCCACGTTGATATAACTGTGTGAATCGCGAAACTCCTTGACGGCAGCGGGCATTCCACCCACCACCAGATACTGCCGGTAGAGTTCTAACGCTGTGTCATGCATGGCATTTACTAACTTCTCATCACGCTGAAAATGGTCGCGAATCATCGTGCTGAGCCCTTCTTGCCCCAATGCCCAAAGAAACTCCTCGAAGTCCATCGGCCAGAGTGTCAACTCATCAACTTTTCCAACAGGGAATGAGTAAAGTTCGCGGTTGACCGCCACGCCCAGCAGACTGCCGGCGGCCACCACATGATATTGTGGCGCTTCCTCGCAGAATGCTTTAAGTGATGTCAGTGCTCGCTCGCATACCTGAATCTCATCAAAAATGATAAGCGTCTCATTCGGCAAGATGCGCACTTGGCTCAGCGCCTCGAGATATTGTACGAGCGTATTCGGATTTAAGTCGCCATCGAACAGATTGCGTGCCCGTGGGTTGTTCTCCATGTTGAAGTATGCAACATGGTTGTAGCATTCTTCACCAAACTTCTTCAACACATAAGTCTTGCCTACTTGGCGCGCGCCATTAAGCAACAACGGCATGCGATTTGACTTGGTGCGCCAACGCTGCAACTCAGTCATGATTTTTCGTCTCATTTTGGCTAAATTTGATTGTTACGTATGGAAAAATCATTGATTTCATGATTTTTCCCCAGATAAATGTCACTGCAAAGGTATGTGTTTTTTTAGAAACAAGCAAATTTTTAAAAATAATCTCACAATTTTAGGGACACGAATTTTATATATTTGCTTTTTGTTTTGCGTTTTCTTGTCATTTCGCCCGCCTTGCACTAATGTTGCCGCTAAAGCGGAGAAATTAGGCGGCATATCGGCATAAGTGGATTGCAGTAAGTGCGGTATCTCAAAACTGCGTATTCCAAGTGTGGCCTGCAAGGCTTTGTGCCAGTGTTGTCTTCGCAAGTGACTAAGGTATGCAACTTGAATATAGGATGAACAACGGAATCTTGCCCCAACTGCGGCATGCGACAAGCCACCGCTTAGTTGGGGTTATTCGCTGTAGTTGTGGTCGACTATGATGGTTACGGTCATGTCGGGCACTATGGGCTGGATGTCGGCGGTGAGTTGGGCGATTAGGGCGGCATCGTCGTGGACCGTGATGTCGGGCACGACGTCGACCGAGAGCCTGCGGTCGTTCTCGTTGTAGTAGAAGCCGTGCACCTGAACGATTTCGTTCTTGGCTGCCAAGGTCTGCAAGACCTTTTTCTGCAGGTCGGCGCGGCGGTTGTCGCCGGTTGCCAGCGAGTAAACGCCCACGGTCAGGATAATGCCGTGCTTGTCGAAAATCTGGGTGGAGATTTTGCGTGTGAGGCCGTGAATGTCGTAAGCCGTCATGGTGTCGGGCACACTGATGTGCAGCGAGCCGATCATCACATTTGGGCCATAGTTGTGGAGGATGATGTCGTACACGCCGTGCACGCCGTCAAAGGCCATCACTTCGCGCTTTACGTCGCTCACGAGTTCGGGCGACACCTTTGCGCCGAGCAACTCGTTGACCGGCGACGCGAGCATCTCCACGCCGGCCTTGATGATGACCAGCGAGATTAGCGCGCCCAGCACGCCGTCGAGCGACACATGCCACAGCAGCATCACTCCGGCCGACACCAGGGTGGCGAGGGTGATTACCGCGTCGAACAGGGCGTCGGCCCCCGAGGCGATGAGCGCGTCGCTCTTGAGTTGCTGCCCCTTGCGCTTGACGTATTGCCCAAGCACCAATTTGACCACGATGGCCACCACAATCACAATCAAGGTTGTGGTGGTGTAAGTCGGCTCGGTGGGGTTGAAAATCTTCTTCACCGACTCGATGAGCGAGGTGACGCCCGTCGACAGCACAATCACCGCAATGATGATGGCGCTGAAATACTCAATGCGGCCGAAGCCAAACGGGTGCTTGCGGTCGGCCGGGCGCTCCGAGAGTTTCGTGCCCACAATGGTGATGACGCTCGACAGCGCGTCGCTCAGGTTGTTCACGGCATCCATGATGATGGCAATGCTGCTTGCCAGAATGCCCACTAAGGCTTTGAAGGCCGCCAAGAGGACATTGGCCACGATGCCGATGACGCTTGTGCGGATAATTTGAGTATTACGGTCCATATGTTGCTATTGGTTTTTGGAGTTGCAAAGGTAGCCAAAATTTTTCGATTCTGGGCGGCTAAATTGAAAATGTGGCATGCGTTTTGTACGGGTGTCGGGAAAAAAGTATACCTTTGCGTAAAATCAAATTAATAGATTATTATGAAGAAAGCATTAACAATGTGGCTGATGGCACTGATGATGTGCTTCAGCATGGGAGCGACCGATTTTAAAACCTTTGAGAATGAGATATTCAAGATCGGTTATCCGTCGGACTGGGAAGAGACCTATGTGGGTGATGAGTGCCTGAATGTGGCTACCGAAGACGGCGAAATACGCTTCGACGTCACCTATAACGATCGTGGCCCAATGAAGAGCCAGATTCAGGAGGCTGCCGACAACTGGGAGTATATGAAGGTGAGCAACGGCCACAAGGTGGACCAGAAACTGGTGAAGGACGACTACGCACTTGTGCGCTCGATTGAGACCGACGAGGACGACGGCACGCAGCAAGTTGTGGTGTGGTTCTTGATGATGACCAAAGAGCCCGAGTGCTTCAGCGGTTCGATTCAGTGCCCCATCGAGCGCGCCAACGAGGCCATCGACATCTTGGTGGAAATGCTCGCAACGCTGGAGCAGAAATAAACTTAAGAGTCTAAATCCCAATAAGGAGGTTATGGCTAAAAATCCCCCTCTTAGAGCGGGTGCCCCGAAGGGGTGGGGGCGTGTGTCAATAACAAACAATTGCCAGCCAGGGTGCTATCACACACTCCTCCGGCCCGTTGGGCCACCTCCCCTAACTTAGGGGAGGAACTTTGTTCGAACCTTCTTGAATTATAGCACACTGTTATCATCACAGGCCATATAAAATGATGAAAAGGGGACGGTCCTTTTTTTCATCATTTTCATCATGCACGATGCGCCATGGCGCGTCCCTACAGGCGGCTATCGATGCGCGCCAAAAACAAAAATGATGAAAAGGGGATGGTCCTTTTTTCATCATTTTCATCACGCACGACGCGCCGTGGCGCGTAGTGAAGCCAAGGTCGTAAATACCCTGGCTATCGTGGCTTGGTGGCACACTGCCCCCGCGCCACTTGCTTTGAATTAGAGATGGTTATTGCTTGTTGTTGTGGTCGATGATGTGCTCGATGAATTCGCGCACGGCGCCATCGCCACCCTTGGCCTCGCAAATGTAGTGTGCCATGTTCTTCACCTCGCGGCAGGCGTCGGCCGGGCATCCCACGATGGCGCACTCTTTCATGCACACGATGTCCAGGATGTCGTCGCCGATGTAAGCCACATTGTCGCGGGTGCAGTTGTATTTGTCGAGCAGGGCGAGGAGCGTATCGAGTTTGTCGTGCTTGCCCTGATACAGTTCTGTGATGTGCAGTTCGGCGGCCCGGTTGGCGACAATTTGCGAGGTGCGCCCGGTGATGATGGCCGGGACTATGCCGTTGGCCGGCAGCATCTCGTTGATGCCATATCCGTCGCGAATGTTGAACGACTTGAACAGTTCACCATTGGGTCCCATGTTGATGCGGCCGTCGGTGAGCGTGCCGTCGACATCCATTACCAGGAGTTTGATCACGTTGCCCATGACATTACTGCTCGCACTCCTTGCGTATGCGGTCCATAATGGTCTTGTAAGACTCGTTGCGGCCAAAGAGTGCCGAAGTGCCCAGCACAAAACCGTCGACGCCCTGCTTGCTCCAGCGCTTCATGCGCTCGATCGAGCATGCGCCATCGACCATGATTTCCCACTTGTTGTCGCCGCGCAGTTTAATGAGGCGCTCAATCTTGTTGTCGACATGCGACAGGTAAATGCTGCCGGCATTGCCGGGCTTTACGCCCATCACCAGCACATGGTCGACCAGAAAATAGAACTCGCGCAGGCTCTCGATGGCCGTCTCGGGGTTGATGACGATGCCCGGGCTCTTGCCATGGTCTCGAATCATCTGCACCACGCCCATGGGGTCGCTGTCGGTGTTGGGGTGGAAATATATGATGTCGACACCTGCGTCGGCAAAGAGTTTGATGTATCGTCCCGGTTCCTGAATCATCATGTGAAGTTCGGTAGGCAGAACGGTGTTCTTGCATATCGATTTCACATCGCCCAGTCCCAGAGCGAAATTGGGCACATATTGCCCGTCCATCAGGTCCAGGTGCAGCCGGTTGGCCCCGGCAGCCTCCAGATTAGTCACCTCTTCCTTGAGGTTGTCAAAATTTCCACACATTAATGATGGTGAATATATCATAATCAGTCCTCCCGCATTTTTGACACAAAAGCCAGTTCCACGCCTTGCGTGTGCAATTGCTCGCCAGGCCACAGCAAAATGGTGGACCCCGGAGCCACGTCGATGCCGTCGCAGTTCAAGGCACCTTTCACAAGAGTGAAGCACTCAAGCGTGCCCGCTTGGTTGGTGTAAGACGGTGTGTCGTTAATCAGTTTTGTGGTATATGTTTTTTCTTTAATTTCTTTTCCGTCGTAGTTCTTGACCACCGACTTCAGCCCCAGTCGCAGAGCCTCGGTGGCCTTCTCGATATGCAATTCGCGCCGGTTGCCTTGCGAGTCCACCCGGTCATAGTCGTAAAAACGATAGGTGAAGTCGGCGCCCTCTTCAATCTCAAACACCAGGCTCCCCGCCGTGATGGCATGTAGGGTGCCCGGCTCGACAAACACATAGTCGCCCACCTTCACGGGCAGCGTGTCGGCCATGGCCAAAAACTCGCCTCGCGCTATCATGTGCGCTTGTTGCTCTTGGTCGCGGCAAGTACATCCGTTGATGATGGTGCCCGATGTGGGAGCCTCGATGAAGTACCACGACTCGCGCTTGCCGCGCGCTTTGTGCTCGAGGGCATTTGCGGCCTCGTCGTCGGGGTGCACCTGAATGCTCAGGTTTTCATTGGCCTCGGTCAACGCCAGGGTGAGCGGGAAAAATTCATACTGCGAAAGCCCAAACTCGCCCTTGAAGAGCGGAAACACCTCGTTCAGGCAGCGGCCCTTCCACTGGCCGTTGAGAATCTCGTTAGAGATGCCCTCGCGGCAATACAGCGAGTACAGATGGCCGATGCTGTCGCCCTCGACGCCAGCGTAACGGCTGATTTTGGGGCCACCCCAGATGGTGTTGTGAGTGATGCGTTTCAGAATGAGCATAACGAGGTCGTGCTATGATTCTTGTGCGATTTCACGTATTCTCATGAGTTGTGCCAGCAAAGCCTCTGTGCGGTCGAGCCGCAGCATGCAACTGCCGTCGCACAGTGCCGAGGCCGGGTCGTTGTGCACTTCCATAAACAGGCCCGAAAGCACCCCGGTTGCCACGGCCGCCTTGGCCAGGTAAGGCACAAACTCGCTCTTGCCGCTGTTGCCATGGTCAATGGCGCCGCCGCTAATCTGCACACTGTGTGTGGCGTCAAACAGCACCGGGTAGCCCAGTCGCGCCAGTCGCACGAGGCCTGTCATGTCGACAACCAGATTGTTGTAGCCAAAGCAACTGCCGCGCTCGCACAGCATAAACTGCTTGCAGCCAAAGTATTCCATCTTGCTCACCACGTTGGCCATCTCTTCGGGGCTCGAGAACTGCGCCTTCTTGATGTTCACAATCTTGCCAGTGTCGGCGGCCGCCTTGAGCAGGTCGGTCTGCCGGCATAGGAAAGCCGGTATTTGAATGATGTCGGCCACCTGGGCCACACTTGCGGCCTGCTCGGGTAAGTGAATGTCGGTCACGATTTTCACGCCCACCTGTGTCTTTGCCTTGTCGAGGATGCGCAATCCCTCGTCGAGGCCCGGCCCGCGGTAATTGGTTGCCTTGGTGCGGTTTGCCTTGTCCCACGACGCCTTGAAATAGAAGTCGATGTCAAATTTCTCGACGATGCGCTTCAATGCCTCGGCATGTAACATCACGCTGTCCTCCGACTCGATGACGCAGGGACCTGCCAGCAGTTTAAATTTGTTTTCAATCATGAAATCAGTCACAAAGTATGATGCGTTGATTAAAAAACTATAATCAATCAATAAGCTGCAAAATTAGTACTAATACACGACATGGCCACACTCTTTCACCTAAAAATATTTAAAATATCTTATAATGGGAGGTTATAGGAAAGATTCCCCGATAAATCGAACACTCGCGGGCCTCGCAATGGGGACAATGTAAGCGCCGGCAACGATCGACGCCTCGCGGCACCAGAAGCCGGGCTGGTGATATGTGGCCTTACTGTTTTCGATAAGTTTTGAGGAGTTATAAACTGTAATAAAATACATTATTTGTGAGTAATTTTTATTTATTTGGGGTTTATACCACACAATCTTTGTATTTTTGCACTTTTTATACTTTATTAACAACTACCCGTTTGAGTAAGTGTAAGCACTTAAGTAGTTGATAATCAGGGGTGAAAAATTGCCAAAATTGTAAAACATTAATAACATGTTGTTAATTATTATTTTTTTATTTGAGTTGTTTTTTTACCTTTGTAACCGATTTGTAATAAGCGCACCTCGGCACCTTAAAAAACAAGGAGTCATGTCGATAAGCCAATTATGCAAATTAAAAAGTAATTATAATCAAACACTTTATAACCAACATAGATAATGAATAAATATTTCCTTAGTGCGATTCTTTCGTGTATGGTTCTGCTGGGCACTGCTAAAGAGTATGTGTTTGACCTGCGCGAGGCCACGATTCCTACCACGGGCAATACGCTCGTGATGACCAGCGATGATGGAGAAGTCACCTTCACCATAACGATCCCCGCCAACGAGCGAACCGATCCTTCGCACACTTACTCAATGAGTGATTGTGTGTATGATAGCGAAACAGGCCGCCTCAAAATCATTTGGGGCAACGGTGCGTCGGTGCGTGCCACTCAGAATATGGGCCGCAACCTTAACTTCGTTGAACTCGGTGAATGGACCAATGCCGCCACAGGCGAGAACTTTATTTTCAGGGATGCGCATATCAGCCCCGACCGAATCACCCGAATAATGGACTACATTCCTAACGGTGACGAAGAGAAGGCGACGGCGCTCAACCACTTCAACTTAAAGAACCGAGGCGACAAAACGGAGATGTACTCGGCCTTCACCAGTTATGAGGACTGCTTCGAGGTGTGGGTTGGCCCGACGTTTGTCGTGCGCGACGAGCGTATCACCCTTGAGGATCTTACCTTTGCCGACCATGCGGTGAAAGACTTTTACCACACGATCACCGACGACCTGGTGGGCGTGATGGTGGAGACTGTCACAGGCGGGGTAGGAGAGTTGCTGTTCTGCCGCAGCGCGCAGCCTATCAGCGCCAATCACAAGCACGGCCTGCAACCTGGCCAAGAACTCTGGGAGCGCGATGGCGTCGTTCCTGCGTATGCCGACCCCGCAACTGTGCAATATGCCTGGATTGCCCTGAAAGTTGCCGACCCCGAGCAGTACGTGGGCAAGCGATTCAACAACGTTCGCGGCCACTATTGTGCCGAGACTGGCCGTGAAAAAGGTAATTATTTCGGTTGGCTCAACCCCAACATGGAAGTGGTTTCGACACCTGAGATTTTGGAGTCGGGCATCGAAACTACGCCAAACACCTATTGCGTGGCAAACTTCTCGGAACAAGACGACCAACATTACTTCTTCCTGGAACCGCGCCCCTGCGAAGTCTGTAACGTTGTGGAGGCGATGCGCACCGGAAACGATGTGATTCTCGTGCCCACCGCCAATGCCATCACGCCCGACGGCAATGAAGACTTCGTCGAAGACCAAATCGAGGGCGGAACGGCGTTCTTCAATGGCTACGGCATCGGCACACCTCCTTACGGCCCTTATGGATCTTATCCAGACAAGATTTATGCTTATAAGGACGTCGACCAGGAGTACTGCGAGCACACGTGGGACGTGCCGACACAATTCGCTTGGCGCTCCTATTTCAAGTTGTTCGACTTCACCAACCTGATTGCGATATGTTTCTCAAACGTCCAACTCAACGACACTCACCACGCTTATCCGCTCGACACGCCTAACTCATACTACGACCAGGACCAACCAGCCATTCTGTTCGGCTTGATGGGCACGGGCGACACCCATTGTGACCCCAGTGGCGATTATGACGAGGACTTCTTTGTGGGCTACTCGGATTACTACAGCCGCTACGACTGGCATCGCGATGTGAACGTGTACAAGAACGACATGCACATCAACGTCATCGAGCACCCCCACGAGAACCAAAATCATTTGGATGCTTACGGCGACATAGACTTGATGCGTTGTGACTATGCCGGCCACCCACTTGCAAAGGTGGCCACACTCAAGTGGCTCTCGCCTGGACAGTATAAGGTCATCTACAACACTGCCTCGCAAACAGCCATCAACGACGGCGATGTTGACGAGATGCTGATTGAAAACGGCCAGGTGCTTGGTCTCCCGGTTGCCGACAACCAGGTGTTCGACATTTACGCGCAATCCACCGATGGTGACAATCAAACTCCTGTCTCAATCTCTTTCAGCGACTGCTTCCTGAGCGAGCAGATGCTTACCCGGTCCAGCATTGCGCAGATGAATGCTGACTACACTTATCGCCTGTACGCAGAAGGCAACGGGGAAGAAATCCACGGGGCCGAAATCCACGCGATTCTTAGCCATGTGCCCGTGTATCTTATACCTTACAACGAGGTGTGGCGCGCCAGCCTGACCAAGGAGGAGGTCGATGCCGACCTTGATGGCGCTCTCGCCCTGACCGAAGACCTGCATATAAAATTCTCGTCGAACACCGACCATCACGTGCTCACTTACCACCTCCTGGAAGGCCACGGCAGTAACGAGGAGCATGAGGTTGACCATATCGACGCCAATCACCCCAACCACGACCCCAACTCGCACGAGGCCAATGCTTACGACGGTTATGAGCACTACGACCAGCATGAGAACAGCGGCTTGATTGGCTGGGATGGACTTTGGTTTGTTCCCGAAATCGAATCGGACCACAACGGCAACACCTACGGGTGCTATAAGGAAACCATCAACCGGGCATACGTGTCTCTCGAACGCGACGTGACCTCTCCCAACACCCAACTGGGCATATCCAGTTTGGAGTTGACCGACGAAAACGACGCTCACTATCGCTACTTCCACACCAGTCTGCGGCTTTGGAGCCGACAGGAGATCTCGGAAAATGCCAACCCCGAGGAGCGCTACCTGTATCGCGTGTGGCGCGAAGTGAAGCCGAGCGACGATGGCGACAACGGCAGCAACGCCGCGCCTCGTAGGGCCAACACCGACGGCGCGTCGAGCCGCGTCCTGCTCAACACAGCATCAGAATTTGATGAGAATCTGATTACTGTCGACGTGTTTTACTATTGGGCAACCGACTATGCCGGCTTGCAGGAGTTTACCGGCGAGGATATCAAGATTAGCGACACCTTCCTCAACGAGGTGCCCGCCGACACCGAGGAATTCGAGAACTTTATCCTCGATGTGGATTACCACGCCGTGCTCTACGTCCACGACACTGTCGAAGACCTCTACTATCCTGTCGCTTCACAGATTGTTCCCATCAGATGGGATCTCGGCAGCCACACGGTGGTCACCGGCTTGAAGTCAATCGACGCCGACAATCGCACCGTGGCTGGGGTGGAATACTACGACGTGACCGGCCGCCGGCTCGCCTCGCCCCAGGGCATGACCATTGTCGTGACCCGCTTCAGCGACGGCAGCGTCGTCTCCACAAAGCAGATGTTCAAGTAATAATTTGACAAATCATAAGAAAAGCCGCCATGGAGCACTTTCCGTGGCGGCTTTTTTTGCTTGTTGTCGCATGGGCTGATTGAGGCGGTTGCAAGTCTACCGACTTGCCTCCTTGAATGGTTTTACCGGACACCAATAATTATTATTGCTTGTTGCTGGCCAGGGTGCGACGCAGTTTGCGCGTGGCAATCATGTTGATGCCCCAGCCAATAAGAATTGAAATCACGGCTAATACAAAATATATTTTTGAAACGATAACACCTTGTTCTTTAGATAACTGCTGCTGTTCTGGGACACCAATCGTTGTGGTGTCGAGAGGAAACATGGCGAGCAATAATGCACCTCCTATTAGACCTGCGAGAAAGAAGATATATAATATGCGCCACAGCGACCCCCAAACCCCAAAACCAAACAATTGCCGGTAAACAAATACATAGAAAACCAGGAGGAGAGTATAACTTATGCCATAGTATATTTTGTGGCCAAAGTAGTCCAATGGCGACAGTATTATAAATGAGATGACAATATTGATTGACAGTATGAATATTTGGATGAAGAACCCCTGGGGCAATGTGTGGCGTGGGTTGCGTGGCGAATAGCGGAACATGAGCCATGTGGGCAGCACATATAAGATAGCCAGGATAAAATAGGTCCACACGAAATGGTCCCTAATCCAGGTGTCTAATCCGCTCATCATTTTAGTTGTTCCTGCGTACACGTCAAACTTGTCGCCTATTAACGACGGCATCAAATAATAAGTCCAGAAGACGGCAATCACCGAAACGATAAACAGCATCTTCACCGGCGGAAAACTCACTTGGCGCTTGCCGTTGATGTAATCGCTGATTAAGTGGCCGGGTCGAAACAGCAGTTGCCATATTGTGTTGGGCATCGAGCGTGAGCCCAAGCCCCACACGTCCAACACGCTCTGTCGCACACTCTTCCAGCCGATGTGGCCATCGCCGGCTTTCTGCGAGCAATACGGGCAGTAGTTGCCCTTGAACGTGTGCCCGCAGTTGACGCAATGCTGCTCCTCATTGGATGTGAACTCATAGTCAAACGGCTTTTCCTGCCATTTTCTCACACGTTCACAGAACTCACTAAATTTCCCTTTTTTCGTGGTCATATCTCTTTTCAAAAAAAACTGCAATAAAATAATTAGTCGCAAAGGTACACAAATTTCGTTATTTGAACCTGATTTTGGCGTTTTTTTCTAAACACCAATGATTTAACCGAGGCAAGGCTTTAATCTGATGAAGTCGGCTCGCTACATAGATTTAACCTAAGAAGGGGCTGTTACGCTGTGATTCATAAGATTCCAAGCCTCTGCTTCATCAAGAACATGGTGAAGAACGCAAGTGGATAAATAATCACTCAATCATTTTGTGGTATTGAAAATAATACCTATCTTTGCACTTGATATAAAAAGAAAGCATTATGCCAGAGATTTTCAGATTTTTCGGGTTTTCATTTTTTTCTATAGTCGCGAGCATGAACCTATTCATGTCCACGTAGAGGGTAACGGCGGATATGCAATCTTTGACCTTATCGACAATAAATTTGTTTTGCGAGAAAAGGCTAATATAAAAACCTCTGATTTCAAGAAAATAAAATCAGTTGTTGACGAAAATACTGATATTATTGCCAATCGTTGGAATGAATACTTTAACAAATGAGGAAGATAGGAAGATGAAAATTGTTGAAATATGGTTTGATACTGATTATATTTATGGCAAGGACGATAAAGGCACCGTTCTTCGCCAGTCATTGTTGTGGTATCCACGTTTAAAAGCCGCAACCGATGAGCAACGCAAAGATTATCGGATTGGACTTGGCGGCATACATTGGCGCAACATCGACGAAGACATCAGTTTCGAGAGTTTCAAATATGATGATGCTGAACCATCGGCTTTGCAGAAATTTTTCCTTACTCACAAGGAAATCAACGTCGCCGAGTTTGCTCGGTCATTAGGCATGAACGCCACTTTGCTCAGAAACTATATAAATGGCTTCAAAAAGCCTTCTGCTGAACGTGAGCAAGCGATTCTTGCCCATATCCATAAATTGGGCAAGGAAATGGTCGCTGCAGTTTTTTGAACTCCACTGAGTCAATTAAAGCGTTGGAATTGAACCTGTTGGGTCGCCCGCTCAACTATAAAACCGAGCAGGGCTTCTACATCGACAACGGTCAAAAGGTTATGGCGAAATAAGACCAAATCGGTCATTTGGTCATTTGACACCACATCAGCGGTTGAGATAAGCAACTATCTCAACCGCTTTTTTCACCCCCAATCCCATTGGCCTAACATAACGTGAGTTCGGTATAAGAAAACGCATGCTTGACTGGTGAGGATAGCGGGGTTGAGTGATTAAGGTTGATGGAAGAAAAAAGCCGGTTTATTATTTTGCCGTTTTTCTTGTATGTATTATCTTTGTGGCAAAGTCCTTAAAAAGGTTCAATAATTACATGTCTATTAATCAATAAAGAACGATTCAATATGAAGACATTTTTATCTCTATTTATGATGACCCTGCTCACGACAACTGCGTGGGCTGGAACAACCGTGGAACTTGATTTCACCACTGGTTATACCGACCAGCAAGAAATCACCACGGTCACAAAAAACGGGGTGACCCTAACCTTTGGCAAGGGTACCAACACCAACCCTCCCAGGTGGTACAACAATGGCTCGGCCGTGCGCTTGTATGCCGGTAGCACGCTTACCATTGAAGCCGCCGGCATCAGCAAGGTGGAATTCACCTTTAATGGCGACAGCAACTTGAGTGCCAATGCGGGCACCTATGAGAGCGGTGTCTGGACTGGCAGTGCCAACAGCATTGTCTTTACGCAAGGAGGCACTTCGGGGCACGTGAAAATACAGAAAGTGGCTGTCACATTCGCTGGCGACCCCGACGCTTTGTATGCTCCCAACGTGCTGCTGAACGACGCGCCGCCTAAGCCCGTGTACACGACCGATGATCTGCCGCTGGTGCTTTCCTTTGTGAGTAACAACGGTACGGAAATCCCCACCGGGCAATACTCGCTGATGGAAGATCCCGACAACGAGGGATTCTCTAACGTGGCTTATGATTTCGAACTCAACCTGGGCAACGACGCGACACTTGACCTGAAGTATGGCTCCAACAAACTCAGTGTGCGTGAGGTTCTCAACTGGCTTTACGAAGATGAGACTGTTTCGCCCTGGGGCTCTATCACTTTCATCTTGAAAGAACCGACTCCGGTCATCAGCAGTGTGGCAGAATTCAACGGCCTGGCCGATAACACGGAAGTGACTTTCGGTGAAAACCTCACCGTCGTGGGACAAATGGATGCTTACCTCTATGCCCAAGACGCTGAAAAGGGTATTCTCATCTATGGGGCGGGCCAACCCACCTACCAGTTAGGCGACATCATCCCCGCTGGCTTCACCGGCACGAAGACCACCTACAAGGGGGCGCCCGAGATGATCAATCCATCCGGTTTGCAAGAAGCCACCCAGAATGAGCCCCCGATGCCTCTTGAACTCACCCCATCGGAGGTTAAACTCGAAAACTTTGGCCGCTATGCCGCTATCCGTGGCGCCACCATCGATGGCACCACCATCACGGCCAGTGGCGAAACGGTGACCTTGTATAACCGTTTCGGCGTCGATATCCCCTCAACGGGAACCGTTTTCGACATCTATGGTGTGGTTGGTTATTACAACAAAGCGCAGTTCATGCCGCTGCAGTATGTCGATGTGTCGCCTCAACCCATTCTCTCTGTGGCCATTTCACCCGTGCCCACCGAGGGGCAGGTCTTCACCGAGCCTGTGCAAGTGACCATCACCTGCAACAGAGACAATGCGCAGGTTTCCTACATGATCGACGACGTCATGCAGCCTTACACCGAGCCCTTCACCATCTATGAGAGCGCCACTGTGAAAGCCATTGCCAATGCCGACAATGGCGCTATTGCCGAGGCCACCCAGACTTACACCATTGATTTGCCCGACATGGATGTGACCTTCACGCCTGCCGCCGGCACCTACACCACAGCGCAGAACGTGAAGTTGAACATCACCAACGCCTTTGGCGATGTGACGGTTCGCTACACCCTGAACGACGGTGCACAGTGGAATGACTACACCGACAATGGCATCGACGTGACCGAGAGCGCCACGCTCAAAGTGGCTGTGACCGATGCGCGCAACACGACACAGGAGTTCACCGCTGAGTATGTTATCAACCTGCCCGAACCGCTGCCCGACAGCGGCACGGCAACCATCGTGTTCGGTGACTATGGCACCGACAGCAATGCAACGGTCACCTCCGACGACCTCCTGAACTATATCACCGAAGGCGCCCAGTATGTGGCCGACGCCACCGACATCAACAAGGTTTACAAGGGCATTACCGGCCTCAAGTTCAGTTCCAGTTCAGTCAACGGCACGCTCACGCTCAACTTCACCGAGGCGTTCCCCAACGTGACCAAGGTGGATGTCAAAGCAAAGGCATGGGTCAACACCTCAGGCAACATGGACGCCGCCAAGATTAATGGCGTAGAACTCACCGGCGAATATGCCGACTACACCATCATGGAGGATGTAGACGAACTCGCTTCGCTCACACTCAGCGCCACCAAGCGCGCCTATGTGAAGAGCATAACCATCACTTGGGGCGTAGAACCCGTGGTGAAGAATGTGGTCAACTATACAGTTCCCGAAAACTGTGAGATGAGCGTGGCTCTGGCCGACGGCACACCTGTGGTGGCGGGTGAGACCGAGGTTGAAGAAGGCGCTCAGGTGGTGATGACCATCGTCCCTGACGAGGGTTACGAAGTGACTACGGTAAAGGTGACCGAAGTGGCCACCGAGCCCGTTACTGGTGACGGCGCTCCCCGCCGCGCCGCTGGCGATGAGGTGGCAGTGACCGCTGGCGAAACAGCCAACACCTACGTCTTCAACATGCCGGCCAATGGAGTGAATGTGGCAGTGACCGTTGACGAGATTGGCACCATCACCGGCATCGTCGACGTCAATGCCACCCAGCCTAAGAGCGGCCAGCGCTACAATGTGATGGGCCAGCCCGTGGGCAATGACTACAAGGGCATCGTTATCGAGAACGGCAAGAAACGAGTGATAAAGTGAGAGCAATGCCATGCTTGCATGAGCATTGCCGAACGCAAACGAGTTAGAGCGAAACACAACATGATTGTAAGATAATCAGCGCTTTTACGTATTGAGAGCGGTTACCGTACTTTTTACAGGTATGATAACCGCTTTGTTTCTGCGGTAAAGCGAAACGTCCCGCAGGACGACCGCCAAAAGCCGACGAACAAATCGACTTGCAACAAGCACAAGTAAACGCAAGTAGAGAAATGACTTTTTTTGTTCTGCCGGTGTGAAATCTCACAGATTTTATATAAATTTGTCGGTGGGTTGTAATTAGCGCCCATAGAAATTAGTAGATTTTTTTCTTGCGGAGGCGCTGATTATCAGCCACTTTTGCGGCAAATTGCTGACAGTCAGATGGTTGTCGTTGATGTTTTGTTTTTTGCCATGTGCTAACGACATGAGTAAACAAAGGAGTGTCATACAAAAGGTAAGGTTGTGGTTGACAATGCTGGACAAGCGCCAGCGAAAGTCAACGATGCAAACGGTTAAAACCGATGAACAGCACGTGTGTGCCAACTGCGAAACGGCCTTTGTCGGACGTTTCTGTCCGCAATGTGGCCTGTCAGCCGACAATCAAAAGGCGACTTTCAAAACCGTCGTGCGGGGCTTCCTTGACGTTTGGGGCTTCGGTTCGCGGCCGATGTTGCGTACCATCCATGAACTGTTCTGGCGTCCAGGCTACATGATTCGCGACTATCTGCACGGTCATCGGCCTCTCTACTTCCCTCCGTTCAAGATGCTTATCATCATGACGCTGATCTTTGCTGTTGTCGCTTCGATTCGTGGTGTGGACATGTCGCCAGACGACACATTCATCTATGGCGACTTTTTCCAGCGCTACGGAGCCGCGCCATGGGTTATAAGCCTTTTCGGAAAGATTGATGCCATGCTTATCTGGCTGAGTCGAAACCCCGCATACTCTGCAATCTCGGCTGGAATATTCTACATTATCGCATCATGGCTGGTGTTCCGGCGGCGCATGTCGTTTGTAGAAGTGTTTATTTCGCAACTCTACATATCCAGTCAGATGCAGATTGTGGGCGCCATTTGGGTGTTGATCACAGGCAGCGTGGCCTACTACAACATGCCGCCATTCGCTGTACCTTCTGTTATCGGCATACCACTGCTGTGCTACGACTATTTGCAACTCTACGACCTGCGCCTGTGGCCAACCATCTGGCGCACCGTGCTCACATTCGCACTTATGCTGGTGATGATGTATCTTGTGGGAGGGTTGCCGATGCTGATAGTGAAATATTTATGAATATTGAAAATATAAATTATTATGAAGAAGGCATTTACATTGATTACTGCTGCATGCAAATGGACTGTCACTCTGTGTGTTTGCTGTGTGGCAATGATGGCACTCACTGCTTGTGGCGATGACGACGAGCCGGTGGCAACCGACGATTTGGCCTTTTTAAAACAGCGTATTGCCCCTGAAGGCGAATTTGTCTATGGCGTTTTCCTGGGTGAAAACACCGAAGTGCTGAACCGTCCTATCCAAACCGAGGATGACGCTTTGACCGAGTTTTACAAACTTCTGCCTGACGGAAGTTCCCACAAGGGGCTAAAGAACGAGGTCGACGGTACTATCTCTTGCCGACTAACCGGTGCCGACGGACAGTATCAAGGCACCATAACGTTCAACAAACCGGAGGGGGAATTCATGGGTTATTGTGCCGAGGTGGTATTCAGCGACGAAGTGAACGCTGCAACAGGCTTAACACGCATTCGTTTCATATTATCCGACATGTGGCCGCCAACTGGATTTATGACCGACCTCTTAGAAAAACTTAAGAAGTAGCACGCTGTGAGGGTGTGTCAAAATTCAAAGTGGTTGGGACAATAGTTCCTCCCCTAAGTTAGGGGAGGTGGCCCAACGGGTCGGAGGAGTGTGTGATAACAGCCTGGTTGGTAATTGTTTGTTATTGACACACGCCCCCATCCCTACGGGGCACCCGCTCTAACTTAGAGGGGGATTTTCCAGCCATAACCGAATTATGACACACCCCCATTGTGTTGCGGCTTAGACCTGTCGAACAAGATTATTTTTATAGCCATGTTACATCTGAACAAAGTGCATCATATCGCCATCATCTGCTCTGACTACCAGCGGAGCCTCGATTTCTACACGCGCGTGCTCGGTCTGAAAGTTCTTGCCGAGCATTACCGTGCCGAGCGCCAGTCTTACAAGACCGACCTTGCCCTGGGCGATGATTATGTGGTTGAACTTTTCTCGTTTGTCGCGCCGCCGCCGCGTGTGTCGCGTCCCGAAGCCGCCGGGCTGCGGCATCTGGCCTTTGAGGTTGACAACATTGCCGAGGCCCTGCTCGACCTGGACGCTATGGGCATCGAGCACGAGGAGGTCCGTATCGATGAATTTACCGGCAAGCACTTCGTCTTCTTCCAAGACCCTGACGGCCTGCCGATAGAGATGTATGAGAAGTAGGTGCCAATCTATTAGCAAACAAATATTGACCATGAGTGAACAAAGTAAAAGTGTAGTGCAAAATCAAGTGGAACTTGCGCTTGAGATTGCGCTGAAGGCCCATAAGGGGCAACGCGACCTTGACGGGCACCCCGTCATTCTGCATCCCCTCACCGTTGCCCTGAAAGGCAATAATGAGGACGAGATTGTTGCCGGCTTGCTGCATGATGTGGTGGAGGATACCGACTGGACGTTCGACGACCTGCTCGCTGCCGGCATTTCGGCAAGAGTGGTCGACGCGCTTCGGTTGTTGACGCACGATAAGAGCGTTGAATATCTTGACTACGTGCGGCGAATCGCCGACTCGGGCAATCATATAGCCATCAATGTGAAAAGCAACGACCTGGACCACAACCTGGAGCGAGGCCGCAAGGGCGACCATTTGCGTCAGGTGGCCAAGCACACCGCAGCCCGGCAAATCATTCACAAGGTCAATGGTGATGAGGGCGCGGCATGGGATTTCCTGATTGACGACCCCGAAGACGGAAATTATTGGCAAGCCAAGTTTGACTTCCTCATCAAGGGTGATACCATAGAGGCCGCCACCGCAAAAGCCGGCATCACCATCGCCGAATACATGCACTTCTTCCACCCCGAAAGGACAAAATACTGAATCCCAGTATAAAGCCACAAACCGAGGCTGTTGCATGTATCCCCATCACCGAACATGACGGCGTCGACATGAAAAAGGTCGCCCATCGATAACAAACATTCATTTTTTATTGCGCTTATGATTTTATGCCTTTCTGCTTGTGCGCAAAAACAACAAGACCAAACAGGCAACGACCGCGGTCATCGAGGACCAGGCGGAATGGTTGAAATGAACAAAGACGATGATTCCGTTTTTGTCGCTCTGAAAAATGAAACGCTGGACAAATTCAAGCAATTCACGTTTGAAGACACAGAAACTGGCGGAAAACTTGAATACAACTTGCTTATTCCTGCAGGCTACGATGGCTCATGCAGTTATCCATTGCTGCTTTTCATTGCCGACGCAAGCACCGTTGGCAAAGAAGTGACCACACCTCTTACGCAGGGTTATGGCGCACTGGAGTTTGCAAGCAATCGTGACCAAGAGAAGCATCCCGCTTTCGTGCTTGTGCCGCAGTACACCGATTGGGCGGTGAAAGACGATTGGAGCACTTCGGCCGAGGTGGAGATGACCATCCGTTTGCTTGACAAACTTGTAAAGGAATACAATATCGACGCCAACCGCCTTTACACCACAGGGCAGTCGATGGGCGGCATGATGTCGTTCTACTTCAACATCACACATCCCGACCTCTTTGCCGCCTCGCTTTTCGTCAGCAGCCAGTGGGACACAAGCAAGATGCAGAATTTCGGAAACAAGAAGTTTTTCTACATCGTGGCGGCAGGCGACAAGAAAGCATCCGGCGGCATGAACGACCTTACAAAAGTTCTCGTCGACAATGGTGCCCGTATCGACTCGGCTTCGTGGAGCGCAAAACTGCCATCTGCTGAGCAAGACCGCCTGGCACAGCAACTCATCGATAAGGGTGGAAATATCAATTTCATTCGTTGGGAAGCCGGGACTGTACTTCCTGAGTCTGGCAAGGGCATGGAGCACATGGCATCATTCGACTATGCTTATAAACTTGCTCCAGTTCGCGACTGGTTGTTTGAGCAACACAAATAATTCAGCTACATAGTAACCTTGAGAGCCTCGGAACGCTAAATTGCAATGCCGGGGCTTTTTTGTCGCATACCAACCGCTGTGAGGCGGTGGTTTACTCATCGGTATAGTGGGCGTTGCCGCTCACTATATTGTTGATTTTCTGAAAAACTTCAGCTTTATTAAGCTCACGCAGATAGTTGCGAATAATTCTATGCGCTCTCATTTTTTCAAAAAAAGTTTGTTACTTTTGTTTGAAAAGTGGGGGGTGATGTGTTATATAGATGTAAAGTTAGTAATTTTGTCAGCAAATTACGTGATTTGTAAATGACTATTGACGCATTTGAACTGATAGCTCCACGGCTGAGGTCTGCCGCCTTGAACAAGGCTGCGGCAATGGGCCTCGACTATGACGAGTCGCAAGACATCGGTGATTGCACACCGATTATCGCTGAACCACTTGCGTCGCAAGCCTCCGCTTCCGTTAGAGAGCGAGGAGTCCGCAAGTCAGACCAATCCATCGCCGTTGGACGAAATCATTCAGCAAGAGGACGTACAGTGGCTCGAACAGAAAATCAAGGAGCTGCCATCCACCCTGCACGCAGTGTTGAAAATGCGCCAGGATGAGCGATACTCTAACGAGCAGATTGCATCTCTGCTCGGAATAAAGGAAGACAGCGTGAGCACATTGCTCGCAAGGGCACGAAGGCAACTTATGGAACAAATCAAGCAACTACGCAGAGAACGACAATGAAACCATATTCACGACATCAGATAGAGACTTTGCTCGACAAATTCATGGTGGGCAAGACCACCATTGAGGAGGAGTCGTTGCTGAGCCAATATTTCAGTACGGCTCACGACGTGCCAGCCGAATGGAAAGACTATCAGGCTTTGTTCGGCTACATCGACCGTGGGCTGGAAGGAGACTTGCTTCCTCACCATCACATCGCAAGTGGCTTTGGTGGATTCCCGCAGCGGCAGCGGCAATCGTGGCACTCGTTTTCGGCTTTAAAGTTTTAAACAAACCCGAAACCACACAGCCTATTTCATCGCCGATAATCGCTCAAAAGGCAGAATCAAAAGATGAGACGATTGACCAGAAAACCGGCAATCCTCATGAGGCTGAGAACGAATCAGCTGACAAAAACATTTCTGCACCTACTAAAGCAGACGTCGTTGCAATCAAGCAACAATCGAGAAAGCAAAAGCATTCTTTGACTGTCTCACATCATGAGGCGCAGACCAATCTGATTGCACAAAACGAACGGCTTTTGCAAGAGAACGGGCGGCTCCAACGAGAACTTGAAGAACTGAACCAGCGAGCCATCATCATCGACATGGAAGCCATGGGCTACCAAGCCGTGAAGGACGAGAACGGCTCAATAATTTATGTGGATATGCAACAAGAAATAGATAATCAATTCAACAACCAATCAACTAACATACCTGGATTATGAAAACAAAGTATATTATCCTTGCGCTGGCGATATTCATCGCACCTGCGGCTATGGCACAAGACTATTTCGCAAAGCGCGACTTGGGCGGCGGTTCGGCAATGTGCAAGCAAGCTTCCCATTGCTCTCACCTTGCGCCAAGTTTCGCCAAGTTGAGATATTACTTTGGAGATAATTCGCCTATCGTCCAGAAGCAGAACACGCTGAAGGTTCACAACACCTTCACCAACCTCGAGAACGGAGAGAAAGAAGGCGAGCTCACAATCTATAAATTTGTATTGCCTAAATCTGACGTCAGTTACATTGACAGCGTGAGAGTGCTGTATGAAGCCATCAGCCAAGCGATGGACGATGGCAAGATTCCCAGAAGCGGCATCTACACTCTTTGGAGCATCACCGGCAATAAAGACCGTTCTTATACTGGGTATCGCTTGTATCATAATAAAAGCGAGTTCACACTTGTGGGAACTGAATCCGACAACTGCTACACAGTAGGATTGATCAACGAGGATGACACACAGTTCAGAACTACTTACACCATAGAGTGGAGCGAAACGTCAGATGGCGGAGTCACAGGTAGGCTGATCACCACATACGCACCCATAAAACCACAAATAGAATCTCCCACAGTTACCCCACCTTCAGAGCCAAAGAACGATAACAAAATGTGGATGAGAAAACTGTTCTTTTATCTTGACAAGCTCAAAGATGGCGAATCTCTGTATCTATCCGGACTTTACTCATTGGCGAAAGAGTGTGATATGCTCGACCATGACGACCTACAGGTCGCTATCGGTCAAATCAAACTATCAAAAGCAGAATTTGAGCGAAAGCACAAGGACGCATCGAGCATTCTCTTGCTGCAGCAGGTCATAGAGATACTTGAAGCGCGACTGAATAAGTAGCACCATAAACCATACAATTCTTTAACACCGTTTATGTGACCAAAAACATGTAAACAGCCATAACTACGTCTAATTTTTTAACATCAAATTATATGAAACCACGAATTATAATGCTGATAGTCAGCACCATCATTCTTCAATTATTGTTCGCCTCATCATCTTTAGCCGCCAATTATCATGGCAAGGTTATTGATGAGACAGGCAACCCAATTCCGTTTGTTACTATTGTGGCGCTATCTCCGAATGACAGCACATACGTTACTGGAGCCATGACTGATGAAATGGGGCAGTTCTCGTTTGACGCAGAACAGCGACCATTGTTATTGAAGGTCTCAAACATCGGGTTTCAAACGAAATGGCTTACTGCAATGAGTGCCGATTTGGGCGTAATCACCTTGCAGCCCGAAGCGACACGTCTCAATGAGGTGGTGGTGACCGCGAAGAAAGCCACAGTGACAAGAGACGGATTAAACTATTCAATCAGCAATCTGTCGGGCACTCATATTGGAGAGGCGGGCACTCTTTATGACATGCTCGGATGGACTCCCGGCATAGTGACCTACGACATCAACAACATCAAAGCTGGTGGATCGATGAGCGTTGGT
>CACYRK010000037.1 GCA_902776835.1 uncultured Bacteroidales bacterium | reverse complement strand
GTCGACTCCACCCTCGCCATTGACGTTGGGATTGCCCAGTACGCTGGGATCGTTGGCGGTAATCTTGTTCAGCAGGATGTTGATGAGCATGTTCAGGTCTTCGCCCGTGACGGAGCCGTCGCCGTTCACGTCGCCAATCAGGTAGGTTGGTGTCGTAGATTCCAGTTCCACCCAGTCGTTGCCCACTTTGTGCGATGGTATCCAGCGCTTGGCGCGGGCGTCACTTATCTGGCTGTCGGTGATAACGTTGCCTTCGGGCTTGTCGTACGAGGTGTTCTCGCCATACACTTTGAACGAACCTTCAATCTCGTTCGACGGGATAGACCGCATGGAGCCGACGAGTGCGCCCATCGCTTCTTCGCCGATTTGGTTGGCGCGAATGTTCAGGTAACTGAGCGTGTCGCAACCGGTCACATCAAGATTGGTGAGATTGTTGCTGTAGGCTTCGAGTTTTCGCAATTTCCGCAGGTAACGCACATAGAGTGAGGTCAGTTCGTTCTGGTAACATAGTACCTCAACCAAGTCGTAGTTAGACCCTACAAAGAGGTCGGGAATCTTGTTATAGGAGCAGTTCAACTTCTGGAGGTGGTAGTTTTGCTGCACATTGAGCGATGTGAGATTATTGTTGCTGCAATTCAGGTTGACCAGGTTTGGGAAATATTTTAAGCCTGTGAGGTCGTTAATATATTTGCCACTCACATTCATTTCAGTCACAATATCCGACTCGGGATCGTCGATGTAAGTGTCGTGATCGGTGTCGTAAACGCTTACAGCGGTGCGGAAATTATCGTCGGGGATATAGCCCAAGACGAGAGGCACCATGCCACGGTAGGCCACCCATTCGGTGCCGTTATACCTCTTGGGAATCCAATTTTTTCGTCGGGCTATGTCGCCATCACCCACATACAGTTTGTTGCCCTCCGGATAACTGGGGTCGAACTTGTTACACGCCAATAACGTTCCCACACCTTGGAGTTGCCAGTCAAGCCCCTGCAAGGACCCAACCAAACCGCCGAGATTGAGTTGGTTTTGACTGACATCCAGATATGTCAAGGCGGTGCAATTCACCAGGTTGACCGAGGTCAGTTTGTTTTTCTGGAGAAACAACATTTGCAAACTTGGCAGTTGTCCGCCAAAATTGAAACTGACAAGATTATTGTTTTGCAAGTATATATGTGTTAATGCGGTGCATAGAGCGACATCCACCGACGAGAGTTGGTTGTTCTGTGCGTCAAGCACTTTAAGATACGGACAGTTAGACACATTAAGAGAAAGCAACGCATTATCATTGCATTCCAAGCGCGAGATATTGGTGTTTGACAGTCCGAGATGACCCAGTTTGGGGCAATTTTTTATTGTGAAATAGGCTGTGCCATTGTAACCCAATGGGTTGCCGTCCAAATATAGTTCAAACAGTTCGGGGTGCGAGAAATCCTCTTGGCCGTAGTAGGCGTTAAATAGATAACTGAGTTTGTTGTTTTTAGCGTAAAGCCTTTTTAACTTAGGCAGATTATTCAACCAACTGATAAATGAAGTCACTTGGTTGTCGTTGAAGTTCATCTCGGTGATATTCTTGGAGTCACTTAAGTCGAATTGAGTAATTTGATTGTTGGAACAAGTCACCACCGACAGTTTCGGACAGTTACGCAAATTCAGTTCTCCGGTCAATTGACAATTCGAGCAGAAGAGTGTCGTCAACTCCGGGTTGTTGGCGGCAAAAAGAAATTTCAGATTCGGCGTTATGTTGGTCAAGTTTAAAATGGTGAGTTTGGTTCGATCGACAAACAGCGTGTCAATCAGGTTGTTGCTCGACAAGTCAATGGAAGTGATGGGATTATTGCTGATTTCCAGCCTTCTCACTTTTGTAAAATATTTCAGTCCTGTGAAATCTTGGATGTTGCGGCCTGAAAGATTCAATACTGATTTTTCAAGCATTGTGTTTGTAAGATAGCCTTTTCCAAATATGGAGTATAATCCACTGCGGAAATTTGCATCGGGGAAATTGGCGGCATTGATAAGCAGCGCATAATTGTCGCTGATTAAGATATCACGGTTGGAAATTGGAGAGCCCTCCGACGAGTAAACACTTCCGTTGCTGAAATAAGCCTGATAGGGCTCCAAGAGTTCCACGCGGCTGCTGCGCGCAAAGGTGGTGTTGTAAACATTCTGCGCAGTACTATTGGACTTGATCTTAATGTCGCAATAATTTCCGCAATACATTGAGATGTTATTCACGGCGTAACTATGTAGACTGTAAAAAGACACTTCGAGTCGGTTGTTCGCATTAGTTCCATATAAATTCACCGATGCTCCCGACGATGCGAGGAAAACAGGAGATGTGTTGCCTGAAGCAGTTAACTGAGTTGTCTCTACTTCCATCTTGCCTTTACCATGAACGGTTAAGTTTATGGAGCCCAATTGAATCGGCTGATTCTTACAACTGGTGAGACTCACATAGGTGTTTATCTCGAATGTGGTATTCTTCTCCAATTTAATTGCATGGTCGGCTTCGGACTCTAAATAGCAATATGAGTTGAAAACCACCTTTAAGCCTGAAACACCCCTATTGTGGAGAGCGAAATTACCACTGCCGGTGCGAGAGATATCAACGTTATTCAGTGTCAGCGTGTTCGTACTGGGATTGTACGACACCGTGCCACGTTTTATTTGGCCGCCGGTAACGTTGTTGTAGTTGCTGGTGCTGACCTCCACACCGCCAACGTTGATGCCGTAGTTCGCGGCCTGAACGGCCACCACGCTAAGCATTAGCGTTAATGCAAGTATTAGTTTTCTCATAGTTGTTATTTTTTAGTTGTTATTTTTTAGTGTTTTTACATTCAATCGCAAAATTATAAAAAATTTTAAAGCCACGCAAGCAAATTGCGCATTTTTTTAATCAACTGAATGGGAGTAATGGGTCAAATGGGAGTGATGGGTCAAATACGATGACTATTCGACCCATTAATACCATTAATACCATTCGCCATTCGCCATTCTGAAATCACAAAAGAGGTTAATTTTGAATGCGCGCGCTTGCGTGGGTGACGATTTTTTACGAAATTTGCGGTTTATACAGGCCAAAGGCGCTGTCTGCGCGGCTTGCCGAGGCTCACCACACATTGTGAAACCTTAACATGAACAGCCCTCGACAGGGCATAAAACACAAGATATGAGAAAATTCCTTATCCTGCTGGCTATGCTGGCAATCAGTGTTGGCGCTTGGGCCATTCCGGCTCATCCCCAACCCGCTACCGTCACTCAGCCCGACGGCACACAAGTGACCATCAAACTGCATGGTGACGAATTCTTTAACTACACTACCACCCTCGACGGCTACACCGTTCTGCGCACCGAGTCCGGTGCCTGGGTTTACGCCGTCAAGGCCGGTGACGTCTTAGCCGAGACGAGCGTGCTGGCTCACGACGCTGGTCATCGCGGTGCCACCGAGACTGCCCTGCTGGCCGTCACGCCGAAGCACCTGATTGAGAGTGCCCGTGTGAACAATGGCAAGTTGCAGCGCGTCCGCCGCGACGCAGGAGCCATGCACACTCCCGCCGTCGACTACACGCAGTTCCGCGGCCTGATCATCCTGATTGAGTTCAACGACTGCGCCTTCGAGATGAGCAACCCCAACGCATTCTACGACCACATGGTCAACGACGAGGGCTTTACCGGCTACGTCGACGACAACGGCCGTCAGGTGAACTGCACGGGCAGCGTGCGCGACTACTTCGACGCCAGTTCGATGGGCAAGTTCAAGCCCCACTTCGACATCGTGGGCCCGTACCAGGTGAACTTCTCGGTCAACAAAGGCAACCAATATGCCCAAGCCATCTTCTTGGCCGCCGTGCGCGCCGCCAACAACGATGTGGACTATGCCCAGTACGACCTCGACAACAACGGCGCTGTAGACATGGTGTTCTTCCTGTGCGCCGGCAAGTCGTCGAGTTACTCGGGCAACAACTCTGGCTGGCTGTGGCCGCACAAGTCGACCCTGACCGACTACACGCGCTACGACGGCAAGTACATCCGCACCTACGCCTGCTCGACCGAGGTCTACGGCTTTGAGACCAATCCCGAGACGTTCCAGACCGAGGGCATCGGCACCATCTGCCACGAGTTCAGCCACGTGCTGGGTCTCCCCGACTTATACGACGCTGACTATGCGACTGGCGGCCAGAGCCACCACCCGGGCGGCTGGGACGTGATGGCCGGCGGCGGCAGTTACAATATCTCGCGCACACCATGCGCTTACAGCATCTTCGAGCGCTACTACATGGGCTGGGCCAACCCGCCGGTGCTCACCGCCGAGGGCAACTACTCGCTCAACGCGCTGAACACCAGCAACGAGGGCTACATAATCAAGACCCCGCTTGCCAAAGAATTCTTTATGCTCGAGAACCGCCAGAAGACTGGTTGGGACACCTATCTGCCGGGCCACGGCATGATTATCGCCCGCGTCGACTCGTCGAACGTGAACGTGTGGAGCAACAATGCCGTTAATAACAAGCCCAGCCGCAACTACTACGAGTTGCTGCGCGCCGGCAACAACACCGTCGATGAGTCGCCCAGCGATCCATTCCCCGGCACGGCCAGCAACATGACGCTCAACAACGTTACTACCCCGAGCCTGCAGACGTGGAACAAGACCAACAACGCGCTGTCACTGATTAACATCCGCGAGACCGACGGCGTCATTTCCTTCAACGTGATTAAGCCTGAGAATGTGGTGTGCGTGATTGAGGACTTCGAAAATATCGAGCCCAGCACGGTCACCCAGCAGGTGGACGTGGAGGGCAAGTTTGCCAAGTGGACCTTCACCAAGTGCAACGTTAACGCCGTGACCGAGGGCAGTTCCACACGCTCGATGGCCATGAAGAATCCCAGCGCGTTCATGATGACGACGCCCTTTGTGAGCGACGCTTATCAGGTGAACATCACGCTTCGCAACCCCACCAGCACCGACGCCAAGTTTACGCTGTCGTGCCTCGAGGGCGACAACACCAACTGGGCACAGGCACGCAAGGTGCCTAACGCTGCCGGAACAAGCACCATCACCGTTCACAAAAACGAGACGCTGACCATGAGTTGGCCCATCACGCTCGACGGCATCCAGCCGCTGAAGTTGCGCTTGGCCATGAGCGCTGGCAACAAGAACAACCCGGTGTACATCGACGACTTCACCATCTTCTACAACAACGAGGGTGAGGCCACCAAGAAGGGCGACGTGAACGGCGACGGCGCTATTACGGGCGACGACCTGAACATGCTCATCAACATCTTGCTGGGCAAACTCAGCGCCACCGACGCCAGCGTGAAGGGCAACCCCAACGTCGACGGCCAGGGCGGCATCGACGGCAACGACCTGAACGCGCTCATCAACATCATCCTGGGCAAATAATTAATAAAACACATAATCAAAACAAGCACTAATCAATGAAAAAATTACTTTTTACCCTTGCCGCCATGCTGATGTGCATCGCTGCAAGTGCCATTCCTGCCGACCCCACTCCGGGCACCGTCGTACAGAGCGACGGCACCAAGTTGACGCTTCGGCTCATTGGTGATGAGTTTTTCCACTACTACACCACAACCGACGGTTATACCGTGGTACGTAACGCAGCCGGCGGCTATGAGTATGCCCAACTTCAAGGCAAGCAATTAGTTGGCAGCGGCGTTCTGGCGCACAACGTGGATCAGCGCAGCGGCGGCGAGCGCAACTTGCTGTCGACGCTGAAGACTCACCTCACCGAGCCCGCCAGCACAACGCGCGCCGAGCAGAAGCGTGCGCAGCGCAACCAGCGCATCGCCCGCGAGCCGCTCTTCGACTACAGCGCTTTCCGTGGCCTGATTATCCTCATCAATTACAACGACATGCCGTTCCGCATCAACGATCTCACTGGCATGTCGACGCTCGACTTCTATCAGGACATGGTGAACAAGCCTAACTACACCGGCTTCCCACTGTACGTCAACGGGCGCAGAACCAATGCGCAGTGCGTGGGCAGTATGCGCGACTACTACTACGACAACTCGATGGGCCAGTTCGACCCGCACTTCGACATCGTTGAGGTCGATGTCGACTACTCGGTTGAGTACCCGCAGGGCACCTCCTATGCCGACGAGGTATTTGCTGCCGCAGTTACCGCTGCCGATGAGCAGGTGAACTTTGCCGACTACGACCTGGACGGCGACGGCATGGTCGACATGGTGTACTTTATCGTGGCCGGCTACAGCGCGAACTACAGCGGCAACAACCAGAACTACCTGTGGCCCCACATGTCGTATCTCTACGGCTACGATGAGGAGCAGGGTTGGTTCTTATACGAATTCGACGGCGTGTCAATCGGCCGTTATGCCAGTTCCACCGAGATGTACGGCTGGGAGAACTACTCGACACCCATGCCGCTGGGCATCGGTACGATGACCCACGAGTTCAGCCATGTGCTGGGTCTGCCCGACCTTTACGACACCGACTATGGCAGTGGTGGCGGTCAGAGCAACGACCCAGGCGAGTGGGACGTGATGGCCGGCGGAACATTCAACTATGGCCGCGTTCCGGCAGGCTACAGCATCTGGGAGCGCTACGCCTTAGGTTTTGCCCAGCCCGAGGAAATCAGCGGCGTTGGCGAATACTCACTCACATCGGTCGACAAGAGCAACCACGGCTATATCCTGCGCACTCCGGTGAACAAAGAGTTCTTTATGCTGGAGAACCGCCAGAAAAACAAGTGGGACCAATACCTGCCGGGCCACGGCATGCTCATTGCTCGCGTCGATTCCACCAACCAAAACGTGTGGGACCGCAACCGCGTGAATGCCGACCCGAAGCACAACTACTATGAGATTGTTCGCGCCGGCAACGGCAGTTCAGCCAGCGACAGCGACCCGTTCCCCGGCAGCAAGCATGTGACAAGCATCACCTCGCTGTCGAGCCCGGCGCTGGTCACCTGGAACGGTACTCCCAACGACTACTGCCTGCGCAATATCACTGAGACCAACGGAGTGATCACCTTCTCGATTCAGGAGGACAATGAGCGCCAGACGAGCGTCGAGGACTTCGAGGCAATGCCCTCGACTACCAACAAGATGGCGACTGACGTTCCGGGCAACTTCGCCAAGTGGAGTTTCATCCAGTGCAACGTGGCCGACATCACCGATGCCAGCCAGGGCAACGGGCAGCACGCCGCAGCCATGGTGTCGCCGAGCCTGCTGCGCACCGACAGCGACATCGAGGGCGAAATCTACTCGATAAGCATGCGCATCAACAACCCCACCAGCACCACGGCCAAGTTTAAACTCTATTACTCTACCGACCAGGGCGCAACATGGTCCGACGCTCCCGATGCCACACAGAGCGTCGAAAAGAACGAGACCGAGACGCTCACGTGGCGTTTACAGACCAGCGGCCCAGTGCGCTACCGCCTGAATATGACCGCGGGCAACAAAAACACCCCGTGCTACATCGATGACATCACCTTCCTCCACCTGGGCGACCTCATCACCCACATGGACATCACGGGCGACGTGAATGGCGACGGCACAGTCGACGGCAACGACCTGAACCTGCTCATCAACATCATCTTAGGTAACGATGATGCCGCCAACTACGGTGGCCGTGCCAACGTTGATGGCCTGGGCGGTGTCGACGGCAACGACCTGAACGCTCTTATCAACATACTCCTTGGCAAATAAATTTGCCCGGAGTATGTTGATAGATTATAGATTAGAGATTATAGATTATAGATTTCTGATTATAGAACACAGATTATAGATTGGCGGCACGTCGTTTGGCGTGCCGCTGATTTTTGGTGTGCTCTCGAGTGATCGAACAATCGAGTGGTTGGGCAAAGTGAGGATTTAAACCAAGATTTTAGGGGCGGATGCAACTTAATGCGTTTTTTGGGTACATTATTATCATAATTATTGTATCTTTGCCGCCATAATTCGTAACTTTTTACATTTATGAAGATTACAATTATTGGAGCCGGCTCAGTGGGTACGCATTTGGCAAAATACCTGTCGGGCGAACATATGGACATTTTCATTGTCGACATCAATGCCAACAAGTTGATGTCGCTCAATGCTGAGTATAACCTGATGACCATCGTAGGCGACGGCACGGTGTTCTCGACGCTGCGCCAGGCCGAGGTGGAGAATTGCGACCTCTTCGTCGCAGTGACCGATGTGGCCGAGCGCAACATTGTGGCATGCGGCATCGCCAAGTCGATGGGTGCGCGCATGACGCTGGCCCGCGTCGACCGCTACGACTACCTTGAGGCCGCCAATCAGGAGGTGATAAACCGCATAGGCGTAGATCACACCATCTTCCCCGAATTCCTTATCGCACAAGGCATCATCGAGTCGCTTCAGCACTCATGGTCGCGCGACTGGTACGAGTTTAACAAGGGGCAACTGATCATGACCGGGTTGCGGCTTGCCGCCGACGCCCCCATTGCCGGCAAGCGGCTGCGCGACCTGGCCGAGTATCACGAGACCTTCCACATCGCGGTCATCCGTCGCCAGTTTGTCACGCTTATCCCCAACGGCAACCACCAACTGATGCCCGACGACATCATATATGTCACCACCTCAACCGACAAACTGAAGGATGTCGCCCAGTTGACCGGCAATCACCCCTTCGACATCAAGCGCGTGGTAATTGCCGGCAGCGGAAAAATCACCGAGATGACGGTAGCCCACGCACCCAAGAACTTCAATTTCACAATTATCGAGAACGACGTGGAACGCGCGCGTGAATTGGTGCGCGTGTGCCATGGCGTGGATGTGATCAATGGCGAAGCCAGCGAATTTGAAGTGCTTGAAGAGGCCGACATCGCCAAGGCCGACGCCTTCGTGGCCCTGGGCAACACGTCGGAGGGCAATATCCTCTCGTGCCTGAATGCCCGCGATTTTGGTGTAAAAAAGACTATCGCCGAGGTCGAACGCCAGCAGTTCTTCAACATGGCCGAGTCGTTCCACATCGGCACGCTGCTGAACAAGCAGATGCTCTTTGCCAACGCGGTGTTCCAGTTGCTAATCGACGAGGGCTCGTCGCAGTCGAAGCGCCTGGCCCTGCCCGACGCCGAAGTGGTGAAACTCGACATCAAAGCCGGAGCGAAGGTGACCACAGCCACCGTCAAAGAACTGAGGATTCCCGAAGAGATCACGTTTGCCGGATATATTCGCGACAACCGCACCGAGTTGGTGACCGGTAAGACACATCTGCAGGCCGGCGACCAGGTGCTGGTGGTGTGCCTGCAGGGTTCGCTACAAAAAGCCAAGAATTTATTCAAATGAGAGCCTCTATTGAACCACGCGGTAAAACCCTGCGCAGCAACGTTATAAACTTCGGCCTAGTACTCAAAGTGATGGGCCAACTGATGCTTGTCGAGGCAGCGTTCATGCTGCTGCCGCTTGTGGTGTGCCTGGCGATGAACGAGGGCGACTGGAAAGCCTTTGCCTACACCGTCGCGCTTACCACAGTCACCGGTTGCGCATTGAACTTCGGCATCAGGCCGTCAAACCATCTGCTTGGTCGCCGCGATGGCCTGTTGCTTGCCTCGGTGGCCTGGGTGGTGTTCTCGATATTCGGTATGCTGCCGTTTTTGTTTTGTGGCACGGCGCTCAATGTGAGCGAGGCGTTCTTTGAGGCGATGTCGGGGTTCACGACCACCGGCGCCACCGTCATTCGCGACGTGGAAAGTTGCAGCCACGGCATCCTGCTGTGGCGCGCACTCATGCAATGGATTGGCGGCTTGGGAATTATCCTGTTCACACTCACGTTTATTCCGTCGCTCAACAATAGCGGTAGCCTGATGATGTTTCATGCCGAGGCTACCGGAATCACGCACGACAAACTCGGAGCCCGCATCTCGCGCACGGCAAAGCGCCTGTGGGGGCTTTACACGCTGCTCACGATAGCGCTCGTGCTGTTGCTGCTGGCCGGGCCGATGAATTTCTTCGACAGCCTGTGCCATGCGTTCACCGCCATCTCCACGGGGGGATTTTCGACCCACAACGAGAGCATCGCAGGCTTCAACTCGCCCTACACCAAGTCGGTGCTGACCGTATTCATGTTTGTGGGCGGTGTGAGTTTCGGCCTGATTATCTTATCGCTGAAGAATGGCTGGAAAGCGTTTTGGCGCAACGACGTGTTCCGGGCCTATGTGCTAATAATCGTGATATTTTATGTGCTCATGGTCATTGAGATTGTGCGTGGCGGGCATTTCACTGGCTGGGAGAGCGTTACGGTCGACCCGCTGTTCCACATCGTGTCGGCCATGACATCCACAGGATTCAGCGCCGGCAACTGGGAGGGCTGGGGCATCCTTGTGCTTACTCTCACATTCTTTATGATGTATGTAGGTGCATGCGCCGGCTCGACTACCGGAGGACTGAAAGTCGACCGGCTACTTTATCTCATCAAGAACTTATTGTTTGTCGTGCGGCGTTATGTGCGCCCGCGCCTCATCACAGCCATCAACATCAACGACCAAAGCGTTGAACCTGAGCGCAGCAACGAGATTTCGGCCTTCATATTCATCTTCACCCTGCTCATTGTCACCGGAGGCGTGGTTTTGGTGGCGCAGGGCTTCCCCATTGTTGACGCCTTCTTCTCGTCGTTCTCGTGTGTGGCCAACAATGGTCTTGGCGCCGGCGTGACGGGCACGACGGGCTCTTACGACTTCCTGCCGGCCACGGGCAAGTGGGTCATGTCGTTTATGATGCTTGCCGGGCGTCTCGAAATTATCACCATCATCGCCCTGCTCACGCCGGCCTTCTGGCGTAAGTAAGGACGGCCCCGGCATGTGTAACTTCCATTAAAATAAATCGAATACTCGAGCATTCGAGTGTTCGAGCATTCGATATCTCACACGCCCCTCAGCGGGGTTACTCGCAGCCGTTGCAGCCCTCGCAGTTGCAGTCGTGGCCGTGATCATGGCCGCATCCGCAGTCGTGACCATGGTCGTGGTCGCAGCCGCAGCCACAGTGGTGCTTGGGGTTGAGTTCCTCGGGCGTGGCATCACGCACCAGGATCACCTCGCCGCGGTAGCGCACCGTCTCGCCAGCCAACTGGTGGTTGAAGTCGAGGGTCACATTGTCGTCGGTAATCTTGGTGACCAGGCCGTTGATGCGATAGCCCTCGTCGGTCTGCATGGGAACCCACGCGCCCTCGTACACCTTCTCGCTGTCGAACTCGCCGTCGACGTTGAAGATGCTCTTCTCGAGTTCGAGAATCATATCGTCGTTGCGCTCACCGAAAGCCTCGGCGGGAGCGAGTGTGAAATCAAAGGCCGAGCCCTGCTCGAGGCCCTCGATGTGGCGGGCAAAACCCTCGATCATGCTCAGGTCCTGGCCGAACACGAAGCAGTCGGGTTGCTCGCGGTCAAATTTAAACACTTGTGCCTCGCCCTGGTTGTCCACGACCAGAATTTCATAGGCTAATTCTACGTATTTTCCAAAATTAATCTTATCCATAATCGATTGTGCAAAGAATTGTGGGGGCAAAGGTACATAAAAACCAATAATTTTGAGTAATTTTGCGGCAAAATTTGTAACGATATCTATTTGACACGATGAGTACCGAGACAATCAACGAGAGATTTGACATGGTTGCCAAGACGTTCCAGGGCTTGGAGGAAGTATTGGCCGACGAGTTGCGCGCTCTTGGAGCCGAGGATGTGACACCCGGTCGCCGCATGGTGGCGTTCAGCGGCGACAAGCAGATGCTTTACCGCGCCAATTTTGCTTGCCGCACGGCATTGCGCATTCTCAAGCCGTTCTATAAATTCCAATCGACCGATGCCGACGACCTTTACGAGAAGGTGAAGCAGTACGACTGGTCGCAAATCATGTCGCCCGACAAGACTTTTGCCATCGACGTGACGGCCTTTGGCGAGGAATTCAAGCACTCACGCTTTGTTACTTATCGTGTTAAGGACGCCATAGCCGACTTCTTCATGGAGCGCGAAGGACGCCGTCCGTCGATACGCCTTACCAACCCGCATCTTCAACTCGACGTGCACATCAGCGGCCGCGATGTGATTCTGTCGCTCGACTCGAGCGGCGAGCCGCTGTACAAGCGCGGATGGCGCGTGGCGCAGACCGATGCACCCATCAACGAGGTGCTGGCCGCCGGCATCATCAAACTCAGCGGCTGGGACGGCCAGTGCGACCTTATCGACCCGATGTGCGGCTCGGGCACCTTCCTGGTGGAGGCAGCGCTGATTGCCGCCAACATCGCGCCGGGCGTCTACCGCAAGGAATATGCCTTCCAGCAGTGGCCCGACTACGACGAGGAACTGTTCAGCGAAATCTATAACGACGACTCGCAAGAGCGTGAGTTCACACACAAAATCTACGGCTACGACATCGCACACCAGGCCATTGACATCGCCGGGCGCAACGTGAAGAATGCCAGCGTGGCAAAGATGGTGGAACTCCAGCAGCGCGACCTTCGCGACTGGACCGAAGCCCCCGCCGGTGGCATGCTCATCACCAACCCGCCCTACGGCCAGCGCTTGAAATATGACAACATCGAGGCACTCTACGAGGCCCTGGGCGACAAACTCAAGCACGTGTTTGTCGGCTACGACGCCTGGGTGATAGGCTACGACCGCGACCTGACCGACCTCATCGGCTTGAAGGCGTCGGTGCGCTACCCGCTGTTCAACGGCGCGCTGGAGTGCGAACTTCGCCAATACAAGATTTTCGAGGGCAAGTATAACGAAATGCGCGGCCGCGGCGAGGACATCAAGAACGACGACTTCCGCGCCAGCAGTTCGGCACGTCGCCCGCGCCGCGACGACGACCGTCAGCGCCCGCCTTTCAACCGTGAGGACCGTCAGCGCCGTGACGATGACCGTCAGCGCCCGCTATTCAACCGCGAGGACCGCCCACGCCGTGACGACGACCGTCAGCGCCCGCCATTCAACCGCGAGGACCGTCAGCGCCGTGACGATGACCGTCAGCGCCCGCCATTCAACCGTGAGGACCGCCCGCGCCGCGACGATGACCGTCCGCGCCACGAAGAGGACCGCCACAGCGAGCGCTACGCCAACCGCGTGCTGCGCAGTCGCGAGCCGAGCCTCGGGGCCGACAAGGAGGTGCCCATCATCCACGGCCGCCGCAAGAGTTGGAAACGCAAAGACTTAGAATAAACACCACATAATCATGAACATACTACTGCTTGGGTCGGGAGGGCGCGAGTGCGCCATAGCGTGGAAACTCAGCCAGAGTCCTCGTCTCGACCACCTGTACATCGCACCGGGCAATGCCGGCACAACTGCTTATGGCACCAATCTGTGCGACCTCTCGCCTATGGACTTTGCCGCCGTAGGCCGCGCCATTGAGTCACACGACATCCACATGGTGGTGGTTGGCAGCGAGGACCCGCTGGTTGCGGGCATCGTCGACTATCTTGAGCAGCATCACCCGCAGGTGATGGCTATCGGCCCAAGTCAGGGTGCCGCCCGCCTCGAGGGCAGCAAAGACTTCGCCAAGGCCTTCATGCTGCGCCACAGCATCCCCACGGCTCGCCACATGAGCGTCACCGCCGAGAACCTCGACGATGGCCTGGCCTACCTGTCGACCCTGCAAGCGCCCTATGTGCTCAAGGCCGACGGCCTGGCAGCCGGCAAGGGCGTGCTGATTGTCGACACGCTCGAGCAAGCGCAGCAGCAGTTGCGCGACATGCTCGGCGGCATGTTCGGCACGGCAAGCCACACGGTGGTCATCGAGGAGTTTCTCCACGGCATCGAGTGCTCAGTGTTTGTCCTTACCGACGGCAACGACTATCACGTGCTCCCCGTAGCCAAAGACTACAAGCGTGTGGGCGAGGGCGACACAGGCCCCAACACCGGCGGCATGGGCTCGGTTTCGCCCGTGCGCTTTGCCGACGCAGAGTTTATGGCCAAGGTCGACCAGCGCATCATCCGCCCCACCATTGAAGGCCTGCGCGCCGAGGGCCTGCGCTACCGCGGTTTCATCTTCCTGGGGCTGATGAACGCGGGTGGCGACCCTTACGTCATTGAATATAACGTGCGCATGGGCGACCCGGAGACGCAGAGCGTGATGCCACGCATCGCCAGCGACTTGGTGGACCTGCTCGAGGCCACCGCCCAAGGCACCTTAGGCTCGACCACACTCGATAACGACCCGCTTGCCACCGCCACCGTCATCCTTACCTCGGGAGGCTACCCCGGCCAATACGAGAAAGGCAAGCCCATCACTGGCCTTGACCAGGTGGAGGGCAGCATCGTGTTCCATGCCGGCACAGCCATTAACGGCGACACACTGGTGACCAGCGGAGGCCGTGTGCTTGCCGTCACCAGCCGCGGCGAAAGCGTCGAAGAGGCCTTGGCCACCAGTTACAAGAATGCCGCGCGCATCCACTTCGATGGCTGCTACTACCGCCACGACATAGGCTTCGATTTGACCAACAACGCATAAGCGCCGCCATGCAGGAAGAGAAAATCAACGAATTTCTTAACGGCCGGCCATTTGCCATCATATCGGGCATCTTGCTGATCATTGCCGCCTTGCTCTTCGTCGCCACAGGCAAAAACCCGCCTGCCGACGTGGGTAACGGCATCTTCTTCAACATCGAGGGGGTGTTTATCAACCACGCCCTCGGCTCGATGCTGGTGAATGTGGCGTGCGTGCTGGGCATCGGCCTGATGATGAATGCGCTCAACAAGACCTACAATTTTGTGCGCGCATTCACCTTTGTCTTCGTGTCGGCGTTCTTCCTGCTTGAGATGTCGAACCCACTGACCAGCAGCGTGTTCAACATCGGCACCGCTCTATGCCTCACGCTTGTGGCGGGCACCTTTATCCTCTTCAACACCTACCAAGACAAGCGCGCACAGTACAGCATCCTGCTGGTGATGGTCATCCTGTCGTTCTGCACGATGTTCCACTGGATGTTTATCGTGCTGATTCCCTGCTTTGTGCTGGGCTTCTTCTATATGCGCGCCATGAACCTGAGAAGCGCTCTCGCCATGTGTATCGGCCTGCTGACGCCATTCTGGATTTTGCTGGGCATGGGCGTGGTGAAGCCCGCCGACTTCACGCTTCCCGACCTCATCACCATGTGGGACTCGCTGGAATTCAAGCAGACGATGATGCTGGGTGTGTGGACGGCAATCATCGCGCTGGCCACACTGGTGCTTACAGTGGTCAACCTGTTCACCATCTACAACTACCGGCTGCAACTGCGCGTGTACAACGCGTTTTTCGCCATGGTCACAATCATCATCATCCTGGCCATGTGCATCGACTATCAAGACATGGCCACCTATGTGCCCATCTTGAACCTGTGCCTCTCGGTGCAGGTGGCTCACGCGTTTACCGTGGCCCCGTTCACCAAACGCTACTTTATCGTGGTGGGACTTGCCGCGCTATGCTTGATTGAATTTGGCATAAGCCTGTTAGTGGGATGAAAATAGTAGTTGAGAGCCATATTCCCTACCTGCGTGGCCGCCTTGAGCCATACGGCACGGTTAGTTACGTCGACAACATCACTGCCGACGACGTGCGCGACGCCAGTGTGCTGCTGGTGCGCACCCGCACCCGTTGCGACGAGGCATTGCTCGGCGGCAGCAAGGTGCGATTTATCGGAAGTGCCACCATCGGCACCGACCACATCGACCTGGAATACTGCACGCGTCACGGCATTACGGTATGCAACGCGCCGGGCTGCAACGCGCCGGCCGTGGCACAATGGGTGCTGGCGAGCATCGGACAATGGATGATGAGGCATTGGCAGAGCGCCGAGATGCCCACCTTAGGCATCGTGGGCGTGGGCCATGTGGGAAGCATCGTGGCGCGCTGGGCGCGACAGTTAGGCTTCTCGGTGCTGCTCAACGACCCACCCCGCCAGGCGCGCGGCGATGAGGAATCATTCGTTGAACTGGCACAATTAGTCGGCCAGAGCGACATCATCACCTTCCACACACCACTCACCAAGCAAGGGCAATGGCCCACCTGGCACATGTGCGACAGCGATTTCTTGCGTCACGCGCAACACTGCCGCCTGCTGATGAACGCGGCACGTGGAGCGGTGTGCGATACCGCGGCCTTGCTCACCTGGCAAGGACACACCGCCATCGATTGCTGGGAAAACGAGCCACACATCAGCCGTGAGTTGCTCGAAAAGAGCCTGATAGCCACTCCGCATATCGCCGGATACTCGCTCGAGGGGAAAATGCGTGGCGCGGCCATGATGATTGACGCACTGAATCGCCACTTTGGCTGGGACATTGAGCCGCTCATCGTCGCCGCTCCGGCTTGTGGCGCCGTGCGCCCCACCCTGCCGGGTATCATGGGCAGTTACAACCCGCTGGCCGACACCGCCACCCTCAAAGCCATGCCCGACCGCTTCGAGCACCTGCGCAACACCTACTCCCTCCGCCCCGAATACCAATAGACAATTATCCGCAAATTATAACGCCCCAAAAGTGGCCGGATAGCCATCACCACATTAAAACCAAGCATTCGAATGCTCGAACAATCGAACATTCGAACAATCGAATAAAGGCCGTGTGAAGATGGGGTCACCTGGTGACGTAGGTGAATTGGTCGAAGTTGGTGATGCCGAGGGTTTCGAGGCTGGCACGGCTGCGTGCCACGTCGTCAGGGGTGTTGTAGTCTTTGATGAGCGGCAGACGCACAACCACGCGATCGGCCATGCCGTCGTGGCTCATAAGCCAGCGCAGGTTGTCGAGAACTTGTGCATTGTCTTGCGTGGTGTATCGGCGGTAAATATCGGGGTTAGTATCCTTTATATCAATTATATAGCCACCCACCACAGGAAATGCGCGCTCCAGGTGGTGTCGCGGCACGTTGAGCGAAGTCTCCACGGTGATGCGCCACTGTGGTGGCATTATCTTGCCAAACTCGGCAATAAACTCGCTGCGTAACAACGGCTCGCCGCCGCCGAAGGTCACCCCGCCGCCAGTGGCTTGAAAATACAGGTTGTCGATGGCCACCTCGGCCAGCAGTTGCTGCGGCGTGACGGTGCGCCACGAGCGCGAGGTGTCGAAACACTGTGGGTTAAGGCAATAGCGGCAACGCAGCGGGCAGCCATGAAAGGCCACCAGCGTGGTCACCCCGTGGCCGTCGGTGGACAGGCGGTGACGATCGGTGCCGATGAGCGGCGCACTGAGTTCGGCACTCATTTCTGCGGCACGAGTTTGGTGGATTTTGTGGTGTCGGTGGGGCACACCTCGCCTTTGTCGTCCATTATGTAGCCGTCGAGTTCCTCTTGGGTCGTGTCGTTTGCAACGTTGACTGGGTTAGGATTCTCAACCATGCCGGCCAACCGCTCGTGCGACGAGCACGCGGTGCCGACAGCGCCCACCGCCAGACTCAAGCCGGCGATGGTCACCGCCTTGCCCAGTCGCTGCCGCAGGCGCAACTGGCTCTCGAGCCAGCGCACCTCACGGTCGCACTGCGGACAGGTGCCGGCACAGTCACCCTCGTGGTGGCACTCGGCGGGAGTGTAGTCAATATCGTTACTGCGCGCAATGTCGGCGCGGATGCCTTTCAACGTCTTGCAGATTTCTTTTCCTCGTTCCATAATAGCAAGAAATTAGGCGCGATGCGGTCACATGGTCGCCGCAACAACGCTCGCTGCAAATGTACTACAAAAAATCATGCTCACAAAATATTGGCGCGCCTCACTCACCAAGTGCGGCGATTAAATGACGAAACACGCAGCCCAGACAACAATTGTGTGGATAATTGGGGCGACAGATTTTTTCATTTCGGCGAAATGTGCTAACTTTGCAGCCACAAATCACACCGCAGCACACGCGACACAAGATTTTGCCCCTGTAGTTCAATGGATAGAACAACGCTCTCCTAAAGCGTAGATCTGAGTTCGATTCTCAGCAAGGGTACAATAAAACGTTATTCTGTTATGAAAAAGTTTATCACCAGCACATTACTCGCCGTCATGGCGCTTGTTTCATTTGGTCAAAATCACCTCAACCCAGTAGCACCACCCTTCCTTCAGGCAGGCGACACCATCGCCATCGTGTCGTTGGGCAGCACGCCTAAGGATGGAATTGCCGAAGGTGCCGCAAAGGTGCTGCAGCAATGGGGTTTCAACACCATCATTGGCAAGAATGTGACGGCCAACCACGCCATGTATGCCGGCACTGTGGAGGAGCGCTTGAGCGACCTGCTGACTGCGCTGCGCAACCCCAAAGTGAAAGCCATCCTCTCGACGCGTGGTGGCTACGGCTCGTCGCTGCTGCTCAGCGAGTTGCCGCTCGACACGCTGCGGAAGTACCCCAAGTGGATTATCGGATATAGCGACATCACCTCGATGCACAGCGCGCAGGTGTGCGCTGGAAACATGAGCCTGCATGCCAACATGGGCGGCGCGCTGAACGAAAAGGGTGCCAACGACCCCGTGAACATCATGCTGCGCGACGTGCTCATGGGCAAGTATCCCGACTACACCGTGCCGGCACATCCGCTCAACCACTACGGCCAGGCCGACGGCATACTGCTGGGTGGCAACATGTCGGTGTTCTCACTGCTCTCGGGCAGCAAATACGACTTCTTGATGCCCCACCGATGGATGCGCAAGCCCGTGATACTCTTCTTTGAAGACGTGAGCGAGAGCATGCCACGCGTTATGAGCATGCTGTATCTGCTCAAACTCAAGGGCGTTATCAACCGCGTCAAGGGCATCGTGGTGGGACGCTTCACCGACTATGATAAGCCCGCCTACGGCTACAAGGACATGCCTGAGTTGCTCGACGAGTACCTTCAGGGCTACGACATCCCCATCTGCTACGACTTTGCCACCGGCCACGACGAGTCGTGGAACTACCCCTTGATTGAGGGCTGCCCCGTCACACTCAACGTCGACGCCAGCGGCACACGCCTCACCTTCCACCCCGCCGAGTAACAGCAATAGCACAAGAAAAGACACAAGAAACCCAAAAGCAAACCACACGATTCGAAGTTTGCTTTTGGGTTTCTTATCTATTTTACCCTACACTAATAGTGTCAAAATAAAACTGTCATGAATTCTTTAATATTGAGCCCACGGCTTGCACAACGCTTCAACGAACGACGAAATTGGCCAGTATAGATTATCTCATACATTGATTATCCCAAGATTTGCTTTACGAGATCTTCGGAATTCTCAGCGTGATAAACATTGCCATTTCTGACATCATCAAGCCCCTTCTCTATTCCACTTTTGCGATGACGACGCATCGTCCAGCCCATTTTTTTGGACAGGCTGCGTAGCAAACTCATGTCGTTAATCGGCACCGAGAGCGTTACGTTTTCAACTGGTGATACTGCTTGCATAGTTCTCATTATTTTTTCATTTGCAAAAATACAAAATAATCTTGAAAAACAAAAATACGGCTCCTTTATCCAAAACTTTATGGTATCAATCTCATCGTCTACAGCATCGTCTGTGGTATGCAACAACAACGTCACCCCCACGACACAGAGGCTTCGGGGGTGACGTTATTCTTTCCTGGTTAAGCCTGAATCAGAACTTGTAGTCGAGGCCTACGCCGAACACCTTGTTCGAGCGGCTGTACACATCCTTACCGGCCATCGTGGTGCCACAGTAACCGGGGTTGCCAGCAGGCACGTCCTTGGTGTAGTCGTGGTAGGTGGTCCAGAAGTAACCTACGTTGAGTTTCATGTTCTCGTTGATGTTGACAGCACCACCGAAGCCAATCGAGTAACTGTCGCACGAGAATGAGGTGTGGCTCTGATACTCGTCGCTCAGGCCATAGTCGGTGTTCTGGGCACCGCAACTCACGGTGAAGCGCTCGTTGATGTCCCATTCCACACCGGCAAGCACCTCATGAGTGCCGTGGCGCAGCGCTTTCTGCTTGTCGCCGGCCATCTCGGCATGCTTGTCGTCGTAGTAGTGATACTCCAGTGTGCCGCGGAGTTTCTTGGGGATAAACTCATAACCGGCAGCAAAATAGAATACCGAAGGCAGGTCGTTGGGCGTGTTCACGCCGTCCTTGAACGAGTTGAGTGCGCCCTCAAAAGCCGCGGGCGACACCTCGAGTTGCTTGGTGTCGTTCTCGATGTTAAGTTCGGTGGGGAACTCATACTTGGCTGCCAGGGTGAGGTCGCCAAACTTCAGGTCGACACCCACGATGGGAGTGATACCCCAACCCGTCTGGTCGCAGTCAAGTTTGATCGAAGCCAGGCCGCCAGGGCCAGCGAATGAGCCGAGCAGTTGAGCCATTTCGGGATAAGCCATTGCCAATTGAGTGACTTTGCCAGTGAGTTCCGGGCCGGCCGTGGCAATCACATGGCCCGAATAGTTGCCAGTGAAATAGTCCATGCGGAAACCGGCGTAACCGCTGAGCCACGGCAGGAAGCGGTAAGCAGCACCGAGTTGCGCGCCATAGATAAACTGGCGGCCCTTCATTGCCGTGCTGATGTCATACTGGTCGGGGGTCACAGGACCCGAGAAGACGGCTCCCAGAGCGGGATACTGATTCAGCAATGCTGCCGTTTGGCCATACACACCGGCCATCACAGCGGCGTCGAACATGGGCAGGCCGTCGTCAAACGAGCACTTGCCTCCGCCACCCACAACGCCAAGGAAGCCCGAGACGGCAAGTTTATCCTTGTGATAAACACCGTAGAGGCTGGGGATAATCGGTGCCGAAGCATTACCCTCGTAAAGTTTGGTGTGAGTGGGATTCATGTAGAGGGGGAACGTGGCATTGACGTCACGCTCTTGGTAGGCGCTCTGGATATTGAGCGAGAGGGTCCATCCCTGGTGCTCATTGAAAACCGATCCTGCCGGATTGGTGTACACGCCGTCAATATCGAAACTGGCACCACGCGCCATCATGCGCACGAAATCGATGTGCTGGTTGGTGTTGTGGAGCAAACCGCCGGCAAATGCCACCGGCATGGAGAGAATCGACAATGTCGCAATACAAAGTAACTTTTTAATCATAATCTTCTATTCCCTTTAGATTTGTTTTGACAAAGGTAATGCAGAAAAACCGCCTTGCAACAAGAATAGCGGAAAAAATGCCGCAAAACAGCAATTCTTGAAAAACATTACAAAAATTAACAACCCAGTATTGTTAAATTGTCAATTCTGGGTTGTTACAATTATGAAAACAGAGATTTTGTTTAGCCAAACTTGAATTTATACCGGGGGCGTCATCACGAAGGTGCGCCACAGCCAGTAAGTGCCCATGCCGGCCAGATAGCCAGCCAGAGCCACCAGCGACACACGCTTGAGATACCAGCCGAAGGTGATTTTCTCCAGTCCCATCACCACCACGCCTGCGGCGCTACCGATAATCAGGATTGAGCCACCAACGCCGGCACAGTAGGCCAGCAGTTGCCAGAAGATGCCGTCCACGGCCATATCGCCCGTCGGAGCGACTGGGTACATACCCATACAACCTGCCACCAGCGGCACATTGTCGACAATACTCGACAGCACACCAATCGAGCCAGTGACCATGTAGTGGTTGCCTCCGCTCACACCGTCGAGCCAGCGGCCCAAATCGTGCAGCACGCCAATCTCCTGCAGGCAACTCACAGCCATGAGGATGCCCAAGAAGAAGAGGATGGTCGACATGTCGATGCGCGACAGCAGACGCGTCACGCGCTTGGTCTTGCTCGCCTGCTTGCTCTTGTTGCCATAAAACACCTCCGACATGAGCCACAACAAGCCCAGCACCAGCAGGATGCCAACAAAGGGCGGCAGATGGGTCACAGAATGGAACACGGGGACAAACATCAGGCCGCCAACACCCAGGATGAATATCGTGTGACGCTCGCGGCGCGTGAACTCATTCTCTTCGTCGATAGGCGTTATCGACGTCTCGTCGAGTTTGCCATGAAGCATGTATTGCATTATCAACGTGGGAATCGCCATTGCCACCACCGAGGGCAGGAAAATCTCGACAATCACGCCGCTGGCGGTAACCATGTGGCTGTTCCACAGCATGATGGTGGTCACGTCGCCAATTGGCGAGAATGCACCACCAGCATTGGCGGCAATCACAATGGCCGACGCGTAAATCAGGCGGTCGGCACGCTCCTTGACGAGTTTGCGCAGAACCATCACCATGACGATGCTCGTGGTAAGGTTGTCGAGTACGGAACTCAGCACAAAGGTGATAATCGCTATGCGCCACAGAAGCGATCGCTTGCTGGTGGTGTTGAGCACACGCCGCACAAAGTTGAAGCCTCCGTTCTGGTCGACAATCTCAACAATCGTCATCGCACCCATAAGGAAGAACAGCGTTGTCGACGTCTCGCCCAGGTGGTGCTCGAGGTGTCGTGTCACCTCGTTGAAGAGATCCATGCCGGCCAGTCCTGTGACATAAGCCCCAGGATTAATCATGAAAATCGTCCAGCAGAACACAAACATCAACAAAGCGATGGCGGCTTTGTTAATCTTTGTAAATGACTCGAGTGCAATGCACATATAGCCAAGAACAAACACTATTATGATTGCCGTAGTAAGCGTTGACATGCCCGAATGGTAAAAAATTACTCTTTTTGTTTAAATTTCTGAATTATGCCACAAAGTTACAAACTTTATTTGATATAAAACAAGAAAAGTCGACACCAAAATACGTGTCGACATCCTTTTAGGTAAAAACGACAAATATTCGTCTGAAAAAACACCCGCACCAGATAACCATTTTTCAGCACGATAAACCCAAATCGGTCATTAGAAATTATGTCAGAACAGAATTTGTTTTGAAAGTATTGCTGTTAGTGAAATCGAAGGCATAGCGGGCTATGGCGAGATTTCAGTGGCAGCAAGACGCCAAAACAAAACTGTTATAGTATAATTAGGAATAAAAAAATAACATAACTCCGTTCTAATGACCGATTTGGGTTAAATCATTTTTAGGTATTTTGCAACCGGTAAATATCAAAAAAAGTGCCCTGCTTGCGCGAGCACATTTATAGGTTAACAAAGGAGGCTTTTTACGGCTCATCCTTTCAGCAATCGCATACGGAATGCGTTGCCAACGAGGTGTGCAGCATTATTGGCACTCAACTTACGCAACAACTGCTTACGGTGATATTCAACAGTATTTACTGAAATAAACAGCTTCTGAGCAATTTCACCGCTATTTAATCCGTGTGATAACAATTGCAGCACCTCATGCTCCCTTGCAGTAAGCTCAACGATGGGGTTGCTCATGATTATTTTTTGATTAATTAGTGGTTAATAAATATAGGTTGCAAATGTAACACCAAAACGCAAATAGTTCAAAATAATTTGGCATAAAATTTTGAATTTCAGCGCAAAACTACTGAATTCGGTAATATGTGAGCAACGATTTTTGAAATAACACGCTATCGGAATTATTGAAATCTCAACCTTACGCCTCGAATTTGAGTATTCTTTTTAAAAAAAAGGCATTTGGTATAAAAAATGCAAACAAACATGGAAAAACTTTGTCATTTTGTCAATTAATTGTGCATATTTTCAAAAAAAGCATTATCTTTGCAGCATAGAATCATACGGTATCTATTTTATCGTTCTAAGGTAAAAGTAAATTTTCTCATACTCTAAAACTCCGGGGTGCGGTTTTGTGAAAAATCGCACTCATTTTTTTAGCCTGATTCTAGGCCAGCCAAACGGGCCGAAATCACAGTGTCAAAGGGACTTAGGGATGTCAAACAAAGGGTCGGTGAAAAATATTTTGAAAAAATGTGCGAAAAAATTTTGCCAGTCAAAAAAACCGTCGTACCTTTGCACCCGCAAACGCCCGATGAGGGCTTGCAACTCCAATAACTGGTGCGTTAGTTCAGTTGGTTAGAATGCCTGCCTGTCACGCAGGAGGTCGCTGGTTCGAGTCCTGTACGCACCGCCATAGTGGAGAGAGGAAATGGGTAGTCACGCTTTAGCGGGCTGCCCATTGTTTTTATCCCTATAGCAATTGCAAAAGAAATTTGCACCCACATCTTTCACTCGCCTTGCACTAATGTTGCTGGCTGAGCGAGCGAAATTAGGCGGCGGCTCGGAAAAACCTAAAGCAAGCCTTGGTTTTTCACTCGCCTTGCACTAATTTTGCAAAAAATTTGGGCAACATGCAACAAAAAATCATTATCCTCGACTTTGGCTCACAGACCACACAACTAATCGCACGGCGCGTGAGAGAGTTAAACACCTTCTGCGAAATCCTTCCTTATAACAAATTCCCCGTCGGCGACGACAGCGTTATCGGCGTGATTCTGAGCGGGTCACCGTTCTCGGTACACGACCCGCAAGCGTTTAAGCCCGACCTCGCTCCGCTGCTGGGCAAACTGCCCGTGCTGGGCATTTGCTACGGCGCGCAACTGATTGCGCACACGCTGGGGGGCAGCGTCGAGAAGGCCGACACGCGAGAGTACGGCCGAGCACACCTCACACAGGTGCTGACCGACGACCCGCTACTGCACGGCATCGACGACGGTTCGCAGGTGTGGATGAGCCACGGCGACACCATCACCAGCATCCCCAACGGCTGCCACGCTATCGCCTCAACGGCACAGGTGCGCTACGCAGCCTATCGCTGCGACAAGCAGCCCGTGTGGGCCGTGCAGTTCCACCCCGAGGTGTACCACACCGCACAGGGAAAACAACTGCTTGCCAACTTCGTGGTGGACATCTGCGGCAGCAAGCAGCAGTGGAGCCCGGCGGCCTGGGTGAGCACCACGGTTGAGGAACTAAAGCAACAACTGGGCGACGACCGCGTGATTTTAGGACTCAGCGGAGGCGTCGACTCGAGCGTGTGCGCAGTGCTGCTGCACCGAGCCATCGGCGACAGACTGACGTGCATCTTTGTAGACCACGGCATGCTGCGGAAAAATGAGTTCAACAACGTGCTCAACGACTATCGTGGCATGGGCCTGAACGTGAGAGGCATCGACGCAAGCAAGAAGTTCTTCGACGACCTTGCAGGTGTTACCGACCCTGAGCAGAAACGCAAAATCATTGGCCGCGACTTCGTGGAGGTGTTCAACGCCGAGGCAGAGAAAATCACCGACGCTCGTTGGCTGGCTCAAGGCACCATCTACCCCGACCGCATCGAGAGTCTGAATATCACCGGAAAAGTAATCAAGAGCCACCATAACGTGGGTGGATTGCCCGAGAAAATGCACCTCAAATTGTGTGAACCGCTGAAGTGGCTATTCAAAGACGAGGTGCGGCGCGTGGGACGCGAACTCGGCATGCCCGACAAACTCATCATGCGGCACCCCTTCCCGGGCCCGGGCCTGGCAGTGCGCATCCTCGGCGACATCACGCCAGAGCGTGTGCGCATCCTCCAAGATGCCGACGACATCTACATCAGCGCCATGCAACGTTATGTGTGCGACGATGGCGAGACACTATATAATAAGGTGTGGCAAGCCGGAGCAATATTGCTCAGCACCGTGCGCAGCGTGGGTGTCATGGGCGACGAGCGCACCTACGAGCATCCTGTGGCGCTACGTGCAGTCACCAGCACCGATGCCATGACCGCCGACTGGGCTCACCTGCCCTATGACTTCATGGCCCAGGTGAGCAGTGAGATCATCAACCGAGTGCGCGGCGTGAACCGTGTGTGCTACGACATCAGTTCCAAGCCACCCGCAACCATCGAATGGGAATAATCACCAAAAGCCCCAGGGACTCAAATCCCTGGGGCTTTTTCTATAACCGCTAGAGAATCTAGAGATTCTAGAAGTTCTAGAGGGGCTATTATATAGAAAAAGAGCCGCGATTGCTCGCGGCTCTTAGGGGGCGGTTACCTACTCTCCCACTTTCGCAGTACCATC
>CACYRK010000036.1 GCA_902776835.1 uncultured Bacteroidales bacterium | reverse complement strand
TTTACTCCCGTTCGGTCGTGAGCTAAAGGTTCGCACAACTGCAAGTCTTGCGACTTGCAACCGCCTCAATCAACCCAAGGCCATTTTTTGAAATTGGCCGTTATCTTGTTTAGAATAAACATGTTGTAGAACTGTTGAAAATTTTTACCGGACACCAATAATCTTAAATATCCCTTGGACTTTTACCGTACAGAGATGATAATCTATAATCTTGAAAAAACCAGCCCCGCTGCTGGAGGGCGGCGGGGCTGCTTGTGAGGCTCTAAAGGAGCCTTATTGCTTTAGTGTTTAAATCCACTTGAGGTATGCGAAGTCCTGGCGGTGAGGCAGATTGTCATTCCAGGGGAAGACACGGAAGGCATAGCGATAGATGCCTGAGTGCTTGAAGGTTTCGTTGAGACGATAGGTGAACACGTCGCCCTTCTTCTCCACAACCTTAAACGGATACACCTTTAAGAACTTGCTCTCGCCGTCGACTTCCTTGTAAATCACCATCTCCACGCCCAGGCTGTCGCCAATGCCGGCGGTGTTGAGTTTGACGGTGACCTCGACGGGCTCGTTGTTAATCGATGCGCTGTGCATGTTGTCGCTCAGTTGCACGTCGCCCACGAGACTCACGTCGTCCCAATTCTTTACCACGTTCTCCTTCCACTCGACGATTTCACGAGCCAGCCTGAAGTTGTCGGCGCTGAGTTTCGATGCGCGGGCAGCCTCGGGAATGTAGAAGCGCTGGAAGTAGTCATACATCATGCGCGACATGGTGTAGTTGGGCGCGATGTGACCGATGGAGTTCTTGATGTACTGAATCCATTCAGGCGAATATCCCTTAGAGTTCTTGGCGAAGTACAGCGGAATAATTTCGTTCTCGAGCATCGAATAGATGGTTGCCGAGTCGAGTTTGTCCTGCTGGGCCTGCTCGGTGTAAGTGCGCTTGCTGGTGAGTGCCCAACCGGCACCCTTGCGATAACCCTCGTACCACCATCCGTCGAGCACCGAGAAGTTGAGCAGACCGTTCATCTCAGCCTTCTCGCCCGATGTACCCGAAGCCTCGAGCGGACGGGTGGGCGTATTGAGCCAGATGTCGACACCGGTGATGAGTCGCTTCGACACCGTCATGTCGTAATTCTCGAGGAAGATAATCTTGCCCAGGAACTGCGGCATCTTGGAGATTTCGATGATGCGCTTGATGAGGTCCTGTCCGGCGCCGTCGGCGGGGTGTGCCTTGCCGGCGTAGATAAACTGCACGGGGAACTGGTCGTTGTTGACAATCTTCTCCAGACGCTCAAGGTCGTTGAAAAGCAGATAAGCACGCTTGTAGGTGGCGAAGCGGCGAGCGAAGCCAATAAGCAGAGCGTTGGGGTTAATCTTGTCGACGATGCTCATGATGCGGCTGGGGTCGCCCTGGTTCTTCAGCCAGTTGGCGGTGAAGTCACGCTTCACAAAGTCGATAAACTTGTGCTTGAGTTGCATGCGCAGGTTCCAAATTTCCTCGTCGGGCACGTCGAAGATGGGACTCCACACCTTCTCGTCCTCTTGGTGCTCGAGATAGTCGGCACCAAACTTCTGAGCGTAGAACTGCTTCCACTCGCTGGCGGCCCAGGTGGGCATGTGCACGCCATTGGTGACGTAGCCCACGTGCGACTCCTCGGGAGCATATCCCTTCCACACGCCCTGGAACATCTTCTTCGACACCTCGCCGTGGAGCCAACTCACACCGTTGCTCTCCTGCGTGGTGTTAAGAGCGAAGACGCTCATCGAGAAGCGCTCGTCGCTGTCGGGGTTCTCGCGGCCCATGTTCATAAGGTCTTGCCATGAGATGCCCAACTTGGCGGGGAACTCGCCCATGTATTTTCCGAAGAGACCCTCGTCGAAATAGTCGTGGCCGGCAGGCACCGGGGTGTGCACGGTGTAGAGCGACGAAGCGCGCACCACCTCAAGAGCCTCGTTGAATGTGAGGCCGTCGTCTTGCACAAAGTCGACGAGACGCTGCAGGTTGAGCAGTGCTGCGTGACCCTCGTTGCAGTGGTAAATGTCGTGCTTGATGCCCAGTCGCTTGAGCAGCATCACGCCACCGATACCCAGCAGGTACTCCTGCTTGATGCGGTTCTCCCAGTCGCCACCATAGAGTTTGTGGGTGATGGGGCGGTCGTAATCGCTGTTGCGGTCCAGGTCGGTGTCGAGCAGATAGAGTTTCATGCGGCCCACGTTCACGCGCCACACGTTGGCATAGACGGTGTGGCCGGGATAAGGCACCTCGAGCACCATCTGGTGGCCGGTCTCGTCGGTGACAGGCTCGATGGGCAGTTGGTTGAAGTTCTGCGGCTCATAGTTGGCGATTTGCTGTCCGTCCATCGAAAGTGTCTGGGTGAAATAGCCATAACGATAGAGGAAGCCGATGGCGGTCATGTCGACACGGCGGTCGCTGGCCTCCTTGATGTAGTCGCCGGCCAGGATGCCCAAGCCGCCAGAATAAATCTTAAGCGCGTTGCACAAGCCGTACTCCATGCTGAAGTATGACACCGAGGGGATGTCGGTGCGCATGGGCTGCTGCATATATTTCTGGAAATTGGCGTATACATGGTCGATACGCGACATCATGGTGACGTCGTTCAGAATCTCTTCGAAACGCTCGGCCTTCATCTTTTGGAGCAGCATGACGGGGTTTTGCCCGGTTGCACGCCACAATTCGCGGTCCAGGTCATGGAAGAGCGATTTGCCCTCGCTGTTCCACACCCACCACAGGTTTTTGCTGAGTTCTTCCAGTTTTTTCAGTCCACCTGGAAGTTCCGATTTTACGGTAAGGTTTCTCCACACGGGAGCATTGGAGTTGCTAACTTTTAATTTCATAAAACTTATATGATTAATCTTTATTTCTTATTTGATTTCTTGCAGTTTTCGAGAGCCTCTTGATAGGCCTTCTGGTAGTAAGTAATGTAGTTTTCCCACAAGGCCTGGTGAGCCACAGCCTTGGCGGCGCGGCGGAGTTTGCCCACACGCTTGTCGTCGAACTCGTAGAACTCCTGCAGGTCGCGCGCTATGGCATGCACTGCAGCGCTGTAGTTCGAGTCGTCGCGATGCTCGACCATGATGCCTATCGACTGGTCGGGATAAGTGAGTTTAACCCACTGTCCGAAGCCCGACAGGTCGGTGGTGATGGTGGGCACGCTGAAAGCGGTGCTCTCGTGCGGCGTGTAGCCCCACGGCTCATAGTACGACGGGAACACGGTTACGTCGAGGCCGATGAGCAGGTCGTAGTAGGCCATGTTGAAGATGCCGTCGCTGCCGTTGAGATAACTGGGCACGTACACCACGTTCACACGCTCGTTAGCCGCGTTGTTGAAGTTGATTTGCCTAATCTTGGTGGCAATCACGTCGCCGGCGGGATCGTAAAGGTCATGCGTGATGTAGGGCTCGGGCAGACGCTGAAGCGACTTCTTGTCGGTAATGATTGCGTGACGCAAGTCGGCCCGGGGTCCCTTGGCCCACGCAGGCACGAGAACGAACGCCACCACTTGTCGCTTCGACGCGCCATTGGCGAGCATTGTTCGCAGCACGTTCAGCGAGTCGAGATACAGGTCGATGCCCTTATTGCGGAACTCACAGCGTCCCGATGTGGCCACGAGCAAGGTGTCGGGGGGCAGTTGTTTGCCTGTAAGCCTTGAGGCCACTTGCAGCAGACGGTTGCGCGCCGCTTGGCGAGCCTGTGCGAAATGTGTGCCTTGTGGCACAAAGGTGCGCTCAAAAGCGTTGGGCGTGACCAGCGGCCGACGCTCCAGCAATTGCTCGCACTCGCGCGCAGTGACCTCGCTGACGGTGGTAAAGGCATCGGCGGCATGGGCGGCAGCCTTCTCGAGCGAGTGCTTCGACTGCATGTTGAGTTCGATGGCCATCTGGTCGCCATTGTAGGCGGTGAGGTAATCGTAGAGCGGCTTGCCGTTGCCACAGATGCTGCGGCCGATGCTCGTGGCGTGTGTGGTGAACACGGTAGCCACATGCGGCAGCGTAGCCTTGACATGGAGCAGCCCCATTCCGGTGGTCCACTCGTCGAAGTGAGCCACGACGCGCTTTGCGTCGGCATGATAACTCACGAGACTCTCAATCACGAGCGCGGCGGCGTAGCCAAAGGCGCAAGCCTCGTCGTAGTCGCCATAGGCATGCAGTGAATCGACACCATATTTTTCCCACATGCGCGCGTACAGGTCGTTCTTGCGCTCAAAGAGCGGCTTGAAGTCGACGAGCACCACAATGGGCTTGCCGGGCACGTTCCAGCGTCCCACGCGCACGGGCATGGGCAGACGCGCTTGCCGCAACCACGGCTTAAACAGTGTCTTACTCTGAATGAAATAAGGTGACTCGTTCTCGGGTGTCCACACATCGGGGCCGATGAAAATCACCTTGTCCTTGTACAATTTATGCAGGGTTCTGGCTTTGGTCGAAAGCACCGCGTAGATGCCACCGACCTTGTTGCACACTTCCCAACTTGTTTCGAAAAATAAATCAAGCATTCTGCTTTTTTCTAATCTATTGAAATTCGCGGCAAAGGTACGAATAATTTCCCGATTTTCAGTAGTTTTGCGTCGTGCATCATTGCTAAACATTGTTAAAGAAATTGCCTTAGAATCAATAATTTTGTTAATACGCAAATTTGGTTGCAATTCTATCACTTTAGCAACCAAAGTAATAATAATTTGTATCGCATGTAACTCCTTTTTTTTTGTGCAAATCGACAGCAAAACCATTTCAATGCAACATCGGCCATTCAGGAGAGCGCGCCGAGTGCGTTATCAAAAACATGGCACGGAATTTGTAAGAAGCGTTGCACGAATCGTGAACACAACGTCGGCTCACGGTAGTAAAACACGATGAAAATAACAATAAAACAACGATAAACGCGCTTTTTCGGCGCAATGGAGCAAATAAATGAGTGTGTGCTTGCACAAGTGAATGTTTTTTGCGAAATTTGCCGCCGCGAAAGTACGAAAGTAAAATTCAAACAATTAATACTCTAACTATTAAAATGAACAAACTTGATCATCCTGCAATCTTAGTCGTGGACATGCTCAACGACTTTGTAACCGGTGCTCTGGGCTGCGACCGCGCCCGCGCCATAGTTCCCGCCACCGCCAATCTGCTCGACGCAGCACGCGCCGCTGGCGTTCCCGTAGTGTTCTGCAACGACTGCCACCTGCCGGGCATCGACCGCGAACTCACCATTTGGGGTGACCACGCCATCAAGGGCACACCGGGTGCCGACGTGATTCCCGAACTCAACCTGTGCGACAAGGACTATGTGGTGCCCAAACGCCGTTACAGCGGCTTCTTCCAGACCGACCTCGACATCCTGCTGAAGGAACTGGGCGTGAAGACCGTCATCATCACCGGCCTCCACACTCACATGTGCTGCCGCCACACCAGTGCCGACGCATTCTGCCTGGGCTACGACGTGGTTGTTGCCAAGGAAGCCACCAACTCGTTTACCGAGGAGGACTATCAGGGTGGCCTGGCCTACCTGAAGACGTGCTACGGCGCCGAGGCTTACAGCAACGAGGAACTGATTGCCGCATTCTAAGCAAAAGATCAAATCATTCACCCGATAAGGGTTCAACAATTACACTGTGACACGCCGCCAAATGCCGTGGCGTGTCACAGCCACATATTGACGATATATGAAACAAACCGTACAACGTGCACTGTCGCGGAGCCGCTGGGCTCGCTGGGCAGTGCTGATGATTGTGGCGTTCACGATGATGACGGGCTACGTAGTGGCCAAGGAGATGTCGCCGCTGCAATATTTTCTCGAGTTGCCCACACGGCTGGGCGGCATGGGCTGGTCGAGCAGCGAGTTTGGCCTGTTTGCCGGCTCGCGCGGCTTCTTCAACGTGTTCTTGCTGATGTTGTTTGTGGGCGGAATCATCCTCGACAAGACCGGCGTGCGCTTTGCCGGCGTGCTGTCGTGCGTGCTGATGCTTGCCGGAGCGGGGCTGATCTACTACGCCATCGCCTACACCTCGCCCACCCCTGTCACCAGTTGGGCCCTGCCCATGGGCGGCCCGTTCGGCACCCACGTCAAGCAGCAGGTGCTCCTGTCGTGCCTGGGCCTGGCGCTGTTCGGCATCGGCTATGAGTTGTGCGGCATCACGGTGTCGAAGGTGATTGTTAAATGGTTCACCGGCAAGGAGATGGCACTGGCAATGGGCATCCAGGTGGCGCTGGCACGCTTGGGCACCGCCCTGGCACTGGCTGGCAGCCCGCTGCTGGCCGAGCGATTCTCGCTGTCGATGCCCATCCTCATCGGCGTGCTCGCCGTGGGACTGGGCCTGATAGTATATCTGGTGTACTGCTCGCTCGATGCACGGCTCGACCGCGAGACGCACACCGAGCAGGCCGACGATGAGAGCGAGAAATTCCACTTCAAGGACATGGCCATCACGTTCAAGAACCCCGGTTTTTGGCTTATCACCATCCTGTGCATGCTCTACTACTCGGCGCTGTACCCCTTCCTGGACTTCGCCACTAAGTTGATGATTGCCAAGTACGGCATCAGCCCGGCCGTTGCCGGCACGATACCGGCGATCTTGCCGTTCACGAGCATCGTGCTCACGCCGCTGTTCGGCGCGATGTACGACCGCATGGGCCGTGGCGGCACCATCATGATTGTGGGCACCATCATGCTCACCGTGGTGCTTATGGTGTTTGCCCTGCCCATGACGTGGAGTTGGCTGGCCGTGACGCTGATGCTGATTTTGGGCATCGCCTTCTCGTTGCTGCCCGCCGTGCTGTGGCCCGCCGTGCCGCGCATCGTGCCCATGGCGCAGTTAGGGACGGCCTACTCGATTATCTACTACATCCAAAACATCGGCCTGATGATAGTGCCGGCGCTCATCGGCATCGTGCTGCAAAGCAACACCACGGCCGACGGCCATGTCGACTACACGACGGCCATGTGGATATTCACCGCCATAGGCATCGCCGCCATCGTGGTGTCGGTAGTCCTTCGCGCCGCCGACCGCCGTTACGGCTACGGCCTGGAAACCCCTAACATGAAATAATAACAGATAATCTTTTCGAGTATTCGAGTATTCGAGTAAAACAAACCATGTGCCGCGACCCCGTTAAGGGCTGCGGCACATCGTTTTATGGTATATATTCCTTATTACGGCACAAGGATTTTCTTGCCGTTCTCAATAACTATGCCATGTGATGAAATAAGGACTTCCTCTTGCCCTCGCTGTTCATCTTCAAGGCATGAAACAACGACTGCACCATGCCGTAATCAAACCTATGCAGGTCACGGACATTGTGCGACAACAATTCATCGCAGTCTTTAGCGAACAAATAACGCTCAACACTGCCGACATGAACCAACTGAACATCAACGGGAACACCGTTACCACTCGCAAACACGCCCACACCACCGTTATAAGTGAAATCATAACACCCTGCATCGGCATTGTGCTTTATCTTCAAGTCCTCAACCTTGAACGGTCGCAAAGGCTCAATGACCTCACAAGCCCAAGCAACCATTTCGGCTTGCCTTGTCATTATCGACTGTTTGATTATCCTTGCCATAAAAAATACTTTTACGATTTACACCGCAAAAGTACCCAGCATCGTCTTTTCTGTAAAAGACACAAAAAAACCTCGACCCATTTCTGAGACGGTTTCTTGCTTATCCTAACGTTATTTTCTGCAAGGATAAAATGATCTCATTTTTCAAATTTAAGAATTTAAGGACTATTTGCTTGTCAACCTTGATATTATTCAGCATAAGTTGAGAAATATCATTAAGACATTTATGTAGTTCTTGAATTTTCAATGTCGTCGCCGATGTTTCTGTAAGACCAAATAATTCAAGTTTAGTTTGAAGGAAGGTTTCTATATAAGTAAGCGCCAACATCATAGGCTCTACCATAGTATATCTGTTATTTTCCACTTTTATAAGCATTGATTGCTGAAGCAGATTAGATAAAGAATCAAGTTCGGACTTTCTAAATTGCATGAGTTTCATTGATTTTTCATGTTCTTCAGCCCGCTGTTGTCTCTTATCGTCATTCTCATCAATAACTTTTGTCAATCTAATGAAAACGTAGATATTTATTGCAGTAAGAATTGGTGAAAGTAAACCATTGAAATAATCACCGAACTCACTCCAATTACTATGGCTATCGCTTAATCCAAAATGGAATTTACAAAGGTATAAACCGACAACAATAACAAATATTGTCGCCATGATTAAGTATATTCTATTTCTTTTCAGCATTACTCACAATCTAAACGCGGTTGTTCTTTTAGCCATCTTTCCATAGGCCCGCCAATCGTAGCACCGCACATTTTCACCCATGTTTGATAAAGATTTTTTCCATTCAACAAACTTGGGTTGAATTCTGTTACAAGTTCCATCGTTTCCCTTGATGGCTTTTCAAGAATTTGCTTGATATAAGGCAAATGCTCAATAATGGTTTTATAAACTTGTGGGTATCGAGTTGACAAACGGCGGCCATTCTCCAAAGCTACTTTACCGCCAGCCGTAAAAGCATCACGAATATTAGGAAAAACCACTTGAGCAAAGGAGCATAGCCACAAACTTGCTTGATTGTACTTTGTTCTTACACTTGCGCCAGGCATCCATATTTCGGGGAACAGAATCAAGCAATATGATATTAGAACTTTTCGCTCATCGGCGTTAACACTATTCCAAAGGCGCAAAGTGAAATTAACAGGTTTCTCGTCATCTTCACTCGAAATCCACCATGGCATTTCTTGGCGTTTTGCTTTTTTTGCTCTCTCCTTATAGTAGTCGCGAACTTTGGCGATATTATTATCCGTTGTTCGAAACTCGTCATAAGTCGTGTTCATCTTGTCAAATATGGTTTCGCCATCTTGCAATTCCATATTGATAAGGTAACGAGGTGAGTGTGTTACCGCTATATCATATAACACGTCTTGATATGGACGGCAGCGAAATTCGGGAGGATTGCCGCCAAGTTTCCCAAATAGCATGTAGATATTTTCAACAAGCTCGCTTCTTGTTGATTCAACAATACTGCTGCCTGTTGAAGTCCAGTGATTGGCTTTTGTTGATTTGACCTCAACGCCATAATACTTTTCCGCGACAATATCCGGGAATGTGTGTCCCGAAACAAGTATAACATTTTCGGGATTAAATGGTGTGCCCTCGCACGCTGTTCGTACGAAATCGCAAGTTTCAACTTCTAATTTATCTGCTTTCATTCCCTTAAAATATTGGGGATGTAAAACAGATTGTTGGTTCATGCTACTTTCCGTTTTAGCCATTAGTTCAGCAAAAGCCTCATTTGCCAAACTAATATCTTCACGGCGTATTGCAATAATTTTACTCTCCATGATTTATTCAAAGTATTTTGGCCACACTTGTTGTAAGCGTTGGGCGATATTATAAGCTAAAAGGGGTGGCACAGCGTTACCTATTACTTTGTAAGCCCCCGAAGGACTAACGCCGTAAGTTCTTGTATAGCCGCGATAAAAAACAAAAGGATAATCGGGCGGGAATGTTTGAATTAGCGCACACTCACGCGGAGTTAAACGCCTTTCAATCATTCCGCTATCAAGTTCATCATCATAAACACCGCCATGCTCTTTTGATAAACGGCGATACTCGATATTTCCGTGATGCTCTGAACGAATTGTCGGGCCTAATCCATCTAATTTAATTTCACTTTGACCCTGGCAATGCTTGCCCATATATTTAGCCATTGAGTAATTTCTATGTGACAAGTCGCTCGATTGATTTGGTTCTTTCAGTCCTTCAAATACATCGCGGCAGGTGACAGGAGCAAGCAATGTTTCATCTTTAGCAGAATGATTGTGCGTGGGTTCGGGATAAGGATCGTAATCCGATGGGATTGTTTCAGCTTCAAGTGCTTTTATTGCTTCTTCATTTAATGCGTCACGTCTAATCCCAATAAATATTACTCTTTCCCTCGTTTCGGGTACACCATAATTACCTGCATCAAGAACACGAGGATTGAGGACGATGTAGCCTCCGCCATTGGCCGAAGCGAAATCTTGTTGAATGATGTCCTTTACATCACCTAAACTGACAAGTCCCTTTACATTCTCAGCGATAAATATTTTTGGTTTAACAATGTCAATAACTTGTTTCATCCAAAAATATAATTTACCGCGAGTTTCCTCTGATGGTGCATTGATTTCTCGCTTTTCGCCGTTATGGGACATTGAGGAATTAAAGCCTTTGCGTTTCCCCGCCACGCTGAAATCTTGACAAGGGAAACCGCCAGTTACCACATCTACATCATCGGGGAAAACGGTCATTCCTTTTTTGTGCATTTTCACATAATCCACAATGCTACCGAAATGATATATTTCTTCGGGAACATCAAAACGGCTCATGTAGCGAAGCCATGTTTGTTGTGCTTCTTTCAAAATGTCATTTGCGAAAATCGTCTTAAAGCGTGTGCCTTTCAGCATCACCCAATTTGAGGTTATCTCATTTTCAATCCATTCCGAATTAGTTGGTACTGACTTTTTGTGACAAATAAAACTTCCCTCAAAGCCTAAATCCATGCCGCCGCAACCCGAAAAGAGTGAAAGAACTTTCAATGCTCCATCGGCTTCGCGGTCACGCTTGAACAACATCGGGATGTAAGGTTCTGAAGCGAAAATGTCTGAATATGTCGTTACCTCAGAGTAATCTTTCGTTTTTGCCATTATAATAGTCTAAGTTTTTATTTTTTAAGTCCATAACTTATCGATGTTTCAGCAGCAATTGATAAGTCATTTTCTTCTATATGATACGCTTTTGTATTGGTTTCTTTTAGGACGATTTGACTTAGTGTTATTAAAAGAGAATCAAGAGTTTTATCTCTCTTTTTCTTTGTCAGTTCACACTCCCAAATCGTTATTACTCTATAACCCAAAAATCCTAACTTTTGAATGTTAAGTTGGTCACGCTTCTTATTTGTTTCAATTTTGTTTTTCCAAAATTGCGTGTTTGATTTTGGTGGTCTGAAATTATCGCATTCATGGCCATGCCAAAAGCAACCATTAACAAATATAACCGTTCTCCATTTCCGCATAATGATGTCTGGCTTCCCGGGTAGTTTCTTGTCATAAAGTCTGTATCTAAACCCATGATGCCACAAAAACTTTCTAACCAAGAGTTCCGGCTTTGTATTGCGGCCTTTAATGTGGCTCATACAATTGTGCCGTTGCTCCTTTGTCATGCGGTCTGCCATACAACAATAATGCGTTTCTTTTGCGTTACAACCTGCAAAAGTAATCAAATTTTCTTATATAACGGCCAAAACCAAGCCGAATTGCCCGAAATTGCCTAAAAACGACCAAAAAGGGCACTGCGACTTGCACCGCAGCACCCTTCAACAAAAATTGAGCAACATTATTTCAAAACTGCAACAAGCCGTTGCAGTTTATGGTTACTTGGTTGAGCAAGGTTCACTGACCGCACACCGCCGCTATGCGGCGACTCTTGCTGTGAACTTGCTCGAATGCTTACGCATTTTGCGTCCTCGTGTTCACAGAGGAGCGTGAGTTGGATGAACGGCATTTTAACTTCGTGAGTAGTGAGCGGCAAAGCCGCATTTCTCTAATCTCTAAACTATAAACTTTAAACCATGTAGCGCAGCGCATTATGGCGAGCCGTCAAGCGTGGTATCTGTAGTCCTTCGCGCCGCCGATCGCCGCTACGGCTACGGCCTGGAAACCCCTAACATGAAATAGATTACAGATTACAGATTACAGATTACAGATTACAGATTACAGATAATCTTGCGTGAAGTTTTTGAGTAATCGTGTTTTCGAGCATTCGAGTAATCGTGTAATATAAACGATGTGCCGCAGCCCAGCAAAGGGTTGCGGCACATCGTTTTATGATGCAAAGCAGCAGTTACGGCACAAGGATTTTTTTGCCGTTTTCGATTACGATGCCGTGATAGTCGTCGCCGACGGGCTGGCCAAGCACATTGTAGCGCTGCGCGGGGCCATCGGCGGGCTTCACGCAGTTGATTTCGTCGACGCCGCTCATGTCGGCCTCAACAATGTTGAAGTAGCCCCAATAACGCGCATTGCGATAACTCTCGCCCGAGCCTTTTGGTACATACACGGTGCAATTTTGCATATTAACACCGTGAAAAGCAGAGAAATCTCCATACCAATATTGGTAATAATCACGCCAGAAGGCGTCTAAGTCGCAATCGCTGCCATCGCTCACAACAGGAGGTGTTGCTGCATAACAATATATGTTCTTTAATTTCCAACATGCGCTAAAAGCAGCCCAGCCAATAGAAGTAACCCCATCCGGGATAGAAATGCTCTCAAGCGATTCACAGTAGGCAAAAGTTTCATGCTCGATAATTTCCACTTTGACCGGTAATGAAAAGTGAATTAGCCCAGTACAACTCGAAAAGGCATCATCCTTTATTGCAGTAATATTTTTATGGAGACTTATATTTTTCAAATGACCATTGTAACTAAATGTCCCAGACTCAATAGTTGTCACCAATTCAGGGACGACAAACGACTCAATTCTTGTGCCAGAAAAAGCATAGCGACCAATATAAGAAACTGTTTCTGGTATTTCAATAACGCTGAGACTAGAACATTCATCAAATGCGTATGCTCCAATTGAAGTCACATTAGATGGGATGTTAACCTTAGAGAGTTTAGCACAGTAGCCGAACAATTGAAAACTAATCTCGGTTAATGTTTCCGGCAAAGCAATGCTCCGCAATTCATGGCACGCCCCGAAAGCGAACTGCCCTATCGATTTCACCGAATCGCCGATATAGACATCGGATAAACGAACACAATAAGCAAAAGCCAAACCACCTATTTCTTTGAGATTATTGTTGAAAACCGCACTGGTGATATTGGCACAATGAATAAAAGCACTGTCGCCTATACTCGTTACCGACTTACCAATGGAAAGGTTCTCCACGTTTTTCATGCCTGCGATGAACGAATGAGGAATCGAGCGCACGCTGTCGCCGATGTTTACCGTCTTGACCAACGCCTTGATGTCGTCGCGCAGCGTGGCAAACGGCGAGTTGGCACAGTTGCGGGCATTCCAGTTGATGGTGTTCAGGCTGAAGAAAGAATACAGGAGAGCCTCGGGAATTTCCTCTACATCCGGCCCCACATTAAATGTGGTCACATTTGAGTAGCCAAGCAAAGGCGATGCAAGATAACTCGAGAATGGATGTATCTTTCGGGCATTCCAGTTGACAGTCTTCACATGTTTGCAATTGGTGAAGGCTCCGGAGCCACTCATATACAACGACGTGCCGATGGTCAATGTTTCCAAACTATCGCAATGTTGAAATGCCATCATACCCACAACTGTTACAGTGTTTGGAAGGGTGACGCTGGTCAGGCCATTACAATTTTTGAATGCCTCGTTTTTGATTGATGTCACGGTGTACTTGGTGCCGTTATAAGTCACAGTGTCGGGCAGGACAAGGTCGCCGGTGAAATCTTTATAACTCTCATCGGGCACGATGGCCAACGTGGTTCCGTCTTCATTAATATCGTAGTAAATGCCGTCGACCATGAAGTCGTAAGCGCCGGCGCTTACCATCGACGCAAAAATGGCAAACAAAGTTAATAAGAACTTCTTCATTGTTGTAAGTTTTAGATTATACTTTTCAAAATGCAAATGTATGGGGTTTCACACAGAAAAACAATTTTTTTACATACTTTTCTCTGAAAAAAACCACATAGGTAAAAAAATGGCACAAAAAGCAATGTCGTAGCACCATTTGCCATGAATCAGGCGAACTAAAAAAGGGGGCAAGATGTGTCTCGCCCCCTTAGTCGTTGTTGCCGATGGGTGGTTAACCGCAACGGCTGGTGCCACAGTTGGTGCAAATCAGGCAGCCCTCTTGATACACGAGCGACTCCTGTCCGCAGTTGGGGCACGTCTGGCCCTTGGCCTGTGTGCCGTTGGGCAGATATTTCTTGAGCGCGCGCTCCACACCCATCTTCCAGGTGTTGATCGACTTGTTGTCGAGTTCAAGGCTGGCCACGAGTTTAAGCACTTGCTCGATGGGCATGCCGTAGCGCAGCACGCCAGAAATAAGTTTGGCATAGTTCCAGAACTCGGGGTTGAACTTCTCCGAAAGGCCCTCGATAGTGGTTTTGAAGCCGCGCTTGTTGATGAACTGGAAGTCGTAGCGCTTCACGCCATTCTCGTCGACGGCCTTGATAATCTTGCCCTTGGTCACCGACTTGGGGCAGAAGATGCCCTCGTCGTCGTCGGCAATACCGGTGAAGATTTCGTAAGGACGATTGTCGATGAGTCCGATGAAGGCAATCCACTTCTCCTTGTTGTTCTGGAAGCGGACCACGTCGGCATCAAGTTCGACGGGGCGTTTGAGGATGTGCTCCACATCGGCCATGTAGTGACCTTGTTTGGCTTTCTCCTTCTTCTTGTCGTCGTTCGAGAGCGAGACGAGCACGCCGGTGCGCGAGCCGTCGCGGTAGACGGTGCAGCCCTTGCAGCCGCAGCGCCAAGCCGCCACATACAGTTTGCCCACCATCTCCTCGCTGATGTCGTTGGGCAGGTTGATAGTGACGCTAATCGAGTGGTCGACCCACTTCTGAACAGCGCCCTGCATCTCCACCTTCTTGACCCAGTCGACGTCGTTGCTGGTGGCCTTGTAGTAAGGCGACTGCTCGACGATGGCGTTGAGTTGCTCGTTGGAGTAGTCGCGGCGCACCTCGATGCCGCGGGTGTTCATCCAGGTGATGAACTTGGGGTGATAAACGATGAACTCCTCAAACGAGTCGCCGTTCTCGTCCACGAGGTCGACGTGCACGTCCTTGTCGCTCGGGTTCACCTTGCGGCGACGCTTGTACACGGGCAGGAACACGGGCTCGATGCCGCTGGTGGTCTGCGTCAGGATGCTGGTGGTGCCGGTGGGCGCGATGGTGAGGCAAGCGATGTTGCGACGGCCGTACTTGACCATCATCTCATACAGTTCGGGATCGGCCTCGCGCAGACGGCTGATGTAAGGATTGTCCTTCTCGCGCTGGGCGTCGAAAATCTCGAATGCGCCACGCTCCTTGGCCATGACGACCGACGAGCGGTAGGCGGCCAACGCCAGGGCCTTGTGAACCGACAAAGAGAATGCGGTGGCCTCATCGGTGCCGTAGCGCAGACCCATAGCGGCAACCATGTCGCCCTCGGCAGTGGTGCCCACGCCGGTGCGGCGGCCCTTCAGAGTCTTGGTGCGGATTTTGTTCCACAGGTCCAACTCGGTGCGCTTCACCTCGTCGGACTCGGGGTCTTTCTTGATTTTTGCTATGATGGTCTCAATCTTCTCCATCTCCAGGTCGATGATGTCGTCCATCATGCGCTGTGCGTACGCCACATGCTTGGCAAAGAGGTCGAAGTCGAAACTGGCGTGGTCGGTAAACGGGTCGCGCACATAACTGTAGAGGTTGATGGCTATCAGGCGGCAACTGTCGTAGGGACACAGTGGAATCTCGCCACAGGGGTTGGTGGAGATGGTGCGGAAGCCCAGGTCGGCATAGCAGTCGGGCACCGACTCGCGAATGATGGTGTCCCAGAACAGGACGCCCGGCTCGGCGCTTTTCCACGCGTTGTGCACGATTTTGTTCCACAACTTCGAGGCGTCGATTTTTTTCTTGTACAGCGGGTTGTCACTGTTGACGGGATAAGTCTGGGTGTACTCCTTGCCGTCGACGGCAGCCTGCATAAACTCATCGTCGATGCGCACACTCACGTTGGCGCCGGTCACCTTGCCCTCGGTGAGTTTGGCGTCGATAAACGACTCCGAGTCGGGGTGCTTAATGCTCACGGTGAGCATCAGGGCGCCACGGCGACCGTCCTGCGCCACCTCGCGCGTGCTGTTGCTGTAGCGCTCCATGAAGGGCACCAAGCCTGTCGAGGTGAGGGCGGAGTTTTTCACCGGCGAGCCCTTGGGGCGGATGTGCGACAGGTCATGGCCCACGCCACCACGGCGTTTCATGAGTTGCACCTGCTCCTCGTCGATCTTTATGATGCCACCGTAGGAGTCGGGCTCACCGTCGATGCCAATCACAAAGCAGTTGCTCAGCGAACCCACCTGGAAGTTGTTGCCGATGCCTGCCATGGGGCTGCCCTGCGGCACGATGTAGCGGAAATGCCTCATCAAGTCGAACAATTCCTGCTCGCTCAAGGGGTTGGGATACTTCTGCTCGATGCGGGCAATCTCGCCAGCAATGCGGTGATGCATATCGTCGGGCGTACGCTCATAGATGTTTCCATAAGAGTCTTTCAGGGCATACTTGCTGGCCCACACACGCGCTGCGAGTTCATCGCCTTCGAAATACTTCAAAGAAGCGTCATAAACTTCTTGGTAAGAATAACTTTTTTTGTTTTCCACAACTTTTAATCTTTTAAAATGTTATGAATATCTTAATGCTACAATAATTGCGAAAATCCTTGCAAATATACCAAAACTTTTGCAACCAGCAAGCAAGGCGGCAAGAAAAGTGAAATTCTTTATATTTTTTCTACATTACTGAAAATCAATGTTTTAAAAATCCACACATGACACAAAGTTTTCCAAAAAGAAAATCGAAAGCATTGTGGCAATTATGTTTTGGCACATCCAGCAACCGAAACAAATTTATAATCTGTCTAAATAAGCCCAACCACCCACCACACCAAAAAATCAACCCACACCCCACCCCGCCCCCAAAAAAATTCACAACCCAGCCAACAACCCCACGCAACAGCAACGGAACAACAACAGCAATGGCTCAACAACAGCAGCAGAACAAAAACAGAAGTGGCGACTGGAAGACGAAAGACGGATCAGCCGGCCGTTCGGTGGGTGATTTCACCAATGAGGACGGATATTGGAAATTGCTCATTGACCGCAGGATGTATGACCGCGAAGGCAACTACCAGGACATCACGCCCATTGACAGCGAGGGATTCCGTGGCGATATGATTGACCCTGCGAAGACTGCCGACCGCTTCCATGTCACCGAGGACGGCGACATCATGGTGTATGGCGAGGGCGACAACTACGAAGCGATGGTTAACCGTCGTGGTGAGCGCGAGGATGCACGTCGCGAGCGTTGGCGCCGCCAGGAGCAGCGTGCCGGTGGTCGCCAGGTGTTAGAGTTGATGCGCCGTTTAGGTGTCAGCGTGACCTTTGTGGACATGATGAGTCCGCGCGAGCGTGCCCAGTTGTCTCGTCGCCAGCAGCGCGCGAAAGGATGGTACGACCCACGCACCGGTCGCGTATATATCAACCTGTCGCGTCACAGTCGCGGTGATGACGTGGTGGCAAAATTCCTTCACGAGGTTGTTGCCCGCAAGGGGTTGCGCGAGTTGTTCGGCAAGGATTTCGACGCCTTCCTTAATAATGTGTTCAATAATGTCAGTGAGGACATCCGCAAGGAGATTGTCGAGATGGCGAACCGTCGTGACTGGGATTTCCTGACGGCCACCGAGGAGTACTTGGCTCTCCTGGCGCAGAGCACCGACTTCGACGATGCCCGAAACCGCAAGGTGTGGTCGAAGGTGATTAATTTTTTTATGGACCTGCTTCGCAAGGCTGGCATAACGCTGAACCGTCCGCTTTCTGACAACGAACTTCGCTATATCCTGTGGCGCAGTTACAACAGGATGGAGCAGCGCGGAGTCATGGGCCTGGCTGACGACATTGTGATGCGTGACAAGTTGGACATCGACAGTGTGCTGTCGGTTGCTGACGACGAGGCATCGACGGAGATGCAGCGTGCCGCAGCCCGCGCGGTGCTGAACCGAGAGGAGCGAAGAGAGAAAGGCGGTGAGTTCAACGCCGAGACGATGCAGTTGGAGGAACGGGTGAAAGGGCAAGGCACTGGACGTAGATATAGTTTTTCAAGGTCAAAGGAAGAGTTTGACCAAACAAGAGAACGCGCGGTTCGTGAGAAGGGTATTGTAGCGCCCGGACTTGCGAATAAGAATGTGGAAATTGTTGAAGTAAAAAAGACAAAAGATGGCAAGTTGCATCCTTTTGACTTGACTCTCAATGAGACCAAAAGGAAAAGGCAAGTTCAGGCTTATGCCGAAGAAAATGGCTTGATTGGTGAAGTGCCAGTAGAAAATGGGGCTGTTTATGTAAGTAGAACATCCATAGGTAACTTTGTCGATGACAAACATATAAAAAAATCAACGACCAATGGAGTCGATCCAAATGTTCATATCGCTACTGTACTACGAATAAATGATGTAATATCAAATTCGGTGGATTGTGAAATATACCCTGACCGTAACGTTAAAAGCCAAGGTGGCACGCGCGATGTGAAAGACGGTGTTTCGCTTACAACTCTGATGCACGTTCTTTATGGTTGCGTGAAGGTTGATGGGAAGGAGTATTCAGTCAGGACTCTGGTGAAAGAAACAAAAGGACGCGGGAAAAACAGCGCATACGTCTACTCTCTTGAAGAAATAGATGTGTCGGATGGTCATAACGAGGCTGTTAAATCCGAACCTACCCGCAAGTCCGACACCTCTATTTCGGTTGCAAATTTAATAAAAGATGTCGGAAAAACAATGGAACCCGACAAACTTTTATTGGATTATAGTGCAAAAACTGCGGAAAATGGTAGTGGGGCGTTGAATGGTGGCGAGGGTGTACGAGGCGATGCCTCGCAAAACGAAACGACATCGGCCGACGGTAGGCGGCTATCGTTGGTTGGTGACCGCGAGGAGCGGAAGGCGTTGCGCGAAAGTGAGGAAAGCCGCAAGTTGTTTGAGGCGACGAAGAAGAAGTTTGGCACGACGAAAGACATCAATGAGGCGGGATATATTTTGCCCGACGGCACGATGCTTGACTTCAGTGGACGGCATTGGATGGACGAAGGACAAGACACGTCGCACTTGGCGGGCAGCCGGGCTGTTGACCACAGGGAAATATCTGATGTCGGCTACGACAAGGACGAGAACGAGACTGGGTTTAAGACCGACATGTCGGACTTCATCAACCGTGGTGCTATCCGCGTGCATAGGAGCGGCAACTATAGCAGGATTAATCTCTCGATGGAGCCCACCGCGGAGCAGATGAAAGTGCTGCGGCGATTTGCCGCCGGGGTCGACAATGTTGATGTGGATTTCGGTGACGGCAACCATTCCGACCATTTCGCCGAATACGAGGACGCTTGGCCCAGCCGTGTGTTAGGCGACATTGACCGCTATTTCACCGAGGGCATCATTCCTTCAGGAAGCAGAAGGTATTCGTTGACGAAAGCGCCGACGTTCTATTCTAACGCGGAGCGTGCCGTGGAGAATGTGAAGCAGGAGAAAGCGAAGGCTGAGCAGTGGAAGGCGATGCTGACCAAGGCTGGCGGCATCAAGGCAGGCGAGGACAAGTGGATGGGCCTGAGCCAATGGCTCGACGAGCACAAAGGCAAGTTGCTCACCAAGGACGAGGTAATGCAATTCATCAAGGATAACAGCATCGAGATGGAGGAGGTGAACTATGGTGAAGCCATTTTCTCAAATAACAGCATAAAAAATCTTGAAGGTGATATAAAGCGAGGCATCGCCAATGGAGAAAGCATTGAGGATGTGCTTAGCGCATGGGACAAGGAGTTTGGTGACACGAAGCTGCAAGAATACCGTGATGGCCGTTTTGAGATTTCGGAAGATGGGTCATTGACGAGCGACGAGCAAATGAGATTCCCTGTCAACTCCACCCGCCTGGCCTACACCACCCCCGGACTCGACAACAACCGCGAAATCGCCTTCGTCGTTCCCGACGTCGAGCCCTACCAGAAACACGACTCCATCCACTTCGGCCCCGAAAACGAAGGCCGCGCTGTGATGTGGGTGCGCTTTGGTGAGACCACGGACGCTGACGGCAAGCGTGTGCTTGTGATTGACGAGATACAGAGCAATAGGCATCAGGATGCGAGAGAGAAGGGGTATAAAGGAGTAGAACAAAGACGACGGATTAAAGAGCTTAATAAAGAGATTGAGCAAGCCCAGGCTGACTTTTCTAAATTCAGTGACTTTCTCTTTAAAAAATATGGTGCGGTCAGCAACTGGACCAAGACAGACCGTGTGCGTGAAGAATGGGGATGGAAGCATCGTTTAGTTCCTAACGAGGATGTTCTCACTGAGGAGGAAGTCAGCAAGTGGAATGATGGCAAGTCCAAATTGGACGCCCTGAGGGATGAGAAGGAAAAACTAATCCAGCAAGACATGCTCGCTAGCGGTGTTCCCGCCGCACCCTTTGAGAAGAACTGGCATGAAGTGGCTATGAAGCGCATGCTTCGGCTTGCCGCCGAGGAAGGCTTTGACAAGGTGGCCTGGACGACGGGCGAGCAGCAGGCTGAGAGGTATGACATCGGCAATGCTGTTGAACGCATCGAGAAACTTGATGATAGCACATTCCTTGTATATCCTGAAGATGGTTCTGCATACCAGGAACTGGAGTTTGACGAGGATGGTGTTTATCGTGATGACACAGACGCGTTGTTGAACAACAAGACGATGGCCGACATTTTTGGTAAGGAAACTGCTGAAAAATTGAAAAACCTGAGCGACGGCGACCAACTCACGGGAGAAGGTCTGCGCATTGGTGGCGAGGGCATGAAAGGCTTCTATGACCAGATGTTGCCGAGGTTCATGGACAAGTACGGCAAGAAGTGGGGCGTGAAGACAGGCACTGTGGAACTGCCGAATGTGGAAGAGGCAGGTCGCACCATGCACGCCGTGGATGTGACTCCCGAAATGAAGGAGAGTGTGATGCAGGGGCAGCCGCTGTTCTCGTTGAATGGTGGCGAGCGCGTGCGCGTGCGCATTGACAACGGGCGTTTCAACGAGGAGCTTGACAATCTGGAGCGCGGCGAGCTGCCCAATGGTCATATCTTTAATATAGGTCGACCGGCATCCATCCTGCGCAGTGCCGGATTCCCCGATGCCCCTATAGAGCTATCAGCCACAAAACTTGCGGAAAAGGCTCGCCAGCATGGTTTCGCAATCGGCGATGTGCGCAACCTCGCCGCCGCATTGCAAGACCCTGTGGCGGTGTTCGCCTACGGCGACAAGGGCAAGGCTCAGAACGTCATCGTGGAAATCGTGCGCGACGGCAAAAACTTCGTTGTGGGAGTGCATTTCAACCAAACACGACGGGGAGTAGAAGTGTCTGACATCCGTGGCCTGTTTCCCAAAGACAACGCCGAGTGGCTTAACTGGATAAACCAAGGCAAGCTGTTGTATGTGGACAAAGAAAAAATCCAAACCCTGATTGACCAACAGCGAACCAATCCCGCTGAGGTGGCCTATCTTGATTTGGATAGTGTTGCAAATTTAGTAAATAATTTTGAGAATCCAAGCATTCAGAGCGTAAAAACTACGGAAAACGGTAGGAAATATTCGTTAAGTGGGGGTGCGCAGACACACACCGAGAACTTCAAGCGGTGGTTCGGTGACTGGGAGAACGACCCGGAGAATGCCAGCAAGGTGGTTGACGAGAATGGCAGACCGAAAGTCGTTCTACACGGTACGCCCAACAAAGATTTCTTTGCTTTCGACTCGGACAAGGTAGGAAGTGGGACTGATGCCGGTTGGCTTGGCAGAGGTTTCTATTTCTATGGCAATGCTCCTGAATATGCATCCCAATATGCTGGCAAAAGCGGCAGAGTGTTGCAGGTGTATTTGGATATTAAGAACCCATACTATGCAAGTGTAGAAGAGTTTGATCGACTTGCTGAAGCTAACGACCCTGAGTTGTCTAAACAATTTCGCGAGCAACTTGAGGAAGAGGGCTATGATGGGGTGTATTACAATGGTGATTTGAATGAAGAATGGGTTGCCTTCCGTCCCGAACAAATCAAGTCGGCTACCGACAACAACGGCGAGTTCTCGCGTGAGAATCCCGATATTAGGTTTTCGTTGAACAAGTTGCGCAGCGGCAAGGATGTTGCAGCGGACGTGAGTGCGGACGTTGAGCTTGACTCGGATGCTACGGAGTTGCAGCGTCTGGCGGCTGATGCGGTGAGACGCGAGAGTGAGTCGCAGACTGGAGAAAAAACAACTTCCAGCGAGAGGAGCGGTGCGATTTCAGGCAACTCATCATCTGGAAGTCTACTTTCTAAGGGCAGTGGGCACCTAAGCCATAACGCACTTGCGCCTCAAAAAGATGCCGCAAAGATACAGAAAAATACTGAAATCACATTGCGAGCGGCGAAAAAAATACAGAATCAAGGTGGCTTAAAAGGGGAAACAGAAACGGAAGAGCAGGCCGTTCGTGCCATTGGGAAAGAATTACATTTAGAAAAATCCGCGAGTAGCCAAAGTTATTACGGCGATTTCTACGAGGGTGATTTTGTGATGAATGATGGCAGCGTTGTCCATGTGCGCGTTTCGGACCACCCCGCAACAAACTTCCGCATGGGAAATGCTAATGCTGACCATAAAGTAAGTGTTGTTATACGCAAGAATGGAGAACATAAAGACTTTGGTCCACATAATGGATATACCGAAATCACTTATGAACCGAGTGAGATTTCTCCGGCTGAGGCCGCCAATGCAGTGGTGGCAGGAATAGAAAGCCTTATAAAGACAGGGGAATATAAAGATGTGACAGGCAAGGCACATTCACAGGATTATCCCTACGTCGATGAAAATGGCGTTAGGCACTATTCGTTGAATGGTGGTGCTCGGCGTTGGTGGGGTGAGCGTGAGGCGGCGTTGCGTAGCGAGTATGACGCGTTGGCTCAGCAGGCTCGTCCGCTCAGGCGCGCGCCAAGTGGGCACGGCTTACTCGCCGAATGAAGTTGCGGCCATAGACAGGCAGATGCGTGCGTTGCGCGGGAAGATTGACTTGGTTAACAAGGTGAACGACTTGCTTGACAATGCGGCGGCACGGCCCTTTTGGGGTCGCGCCGCCTATCTGTTATCTGTCAACTGTAATCTGTTATCTGTAATCCGCAATCTGCGCTTCGCAATTTTCTGCTGGTTAGCAACTAATTGTGTAGCGCTTGGGTGAGGGTGGCAACCTCGCGCTGGAAGGCCTTGTCGATTGAGAGGCGCTGCTCGATTTGCTTGCAGGCGTGGAGCACGGTGGCATGGGTGCGCGCCAGGCGGGTGCCAATGTTGGTCGACGAGAGGTTGGTCTCGTTCTTGGCGAAATACATGAGGAGTTGGCGCGCGTCGCTGATCTCACGCTTGCGCGACTTGCCGTAGAGTTGGTCCACGTCGATGTCGTAGTGCTCGGCGACGGTCTCGGCAATCATCTCGAAGTTGATTTGTCGCTGGGTGATTTTCACCGAGTTGGCCACGACGCTCTGCGCGAGTTGCAGCGAGATGTCCTGGTTGAGCATGGTGGCGTGCGCCATCAGCGAGACGACGATGCCCTCGAGTTCGCGCACGCTCTCGGTGACGTGCTCGGCGATATAGTCCATCACTTCGGGCGCGATGTTGAGGCCGTCTTGTGCGGCGCGCATGCCGAGCACCTTGCGGCGCAGATCGTAGTCGGGCTTCTCGAGTTCGGCTGTGACGCCCCACTTGAATCGCGAGATGAGGCGCGGAATCATGCCGTCCATCTCGGCCGGGCGGCAGTCGCTCGACATGATGAGCAGCCGCTGGTTCTGGTGCAGGTGGTTGAAGATGTGGAAGAAGGTGTTCTGCGTGGCGGTCTTGCCGGCGAACTCCTGGATGTCGTCGAGCAGCAGCACGTCGAGGCTCTGGTAGAAGGCGATGAAATCGTTTACCTTGTTATTGCGTACGGCGGCGGTGTACTGCGACTCGAAGACGCGTGCGGTGAGGTAAACCACGCGCGCGTGCGGGTTATCCTCTTTAATCTTTATGCCTATGGCCTGCATGAGATGCGTCTTCCCCACCCCGGTTGTTCCGAAGATAAACATGGGGTTATAGGTGAGGCATCGCGGATTGGATGCTATAGCCTGTGCGATGCTCACAGCGAGGCGGTTGCTCGTGGAGGTGCAGTAGTTGTCGAAGGTGTATCGCGGATTGAGTTGCGGGTCGATGTCGTCGTACTGCACGGTGGCGAATGGATTGCTGGGTGCCTGCATGGCCAGTTGTGGCCCGGCCTTGAGGCGTGGGCTCTCGCCGGCGCCATCCATAAGCACCTCGGCATCCTTGGCGACCTTGCACTTGTAAGCCAACTTGACGTCGTCGCCGAAGACGCGCTTCAGCGTCACCGACAGCAGATAGAGGTAACGCTCCTCGATTTGCTCGCAGAAGTATTGCGACGGCACCCGAAGGGTAAGTTTGTTCCCCTCGTAATCAACTGCCACAATCGGTTCGAACCACGACTTGTACTGCTCCAGAGGCAGGTTGTCGCGGAGAATCTGCAGGCAGCGATTCCACTGTTCCGTTACATTACTCATTGTTCAATAATATACGATTAGCGTTTTACTTAAAGTTACGGTTTACGGTTAATCCGCTATTTTTAGCAGTACAAATTTCCGACAAAAAAATCTATAAAAAAAGCCCTCAAAAAATTTGTTTTTCTCAATCATAGAGTAAAATATTACAAAACAACAGTTTAAGGCATGGCGGTAAAAATTGGTTTATGAAAACCGCCCGTTATTATGTTTTCGCACTGGTCAACAGCGCTTTAGCCGCAAATGTTTCACGCCATGTGCAATTGCCTGAAAGCGACAAGTGCCTAATATTGCGCAAAATTGTGAATGTTGTTTTGGTAAAAAGTATTTTGAAAAAAAAGGCTTATTTAGACTGTGTCCAAACAAGCCATTTTTGACGTTATGCTACCCAAACCGTTAAAAAACTTTCAAATTGATATAACGTTTGGGGTGCTGTTTGACATCGATGAAAAGCGAGTCAAGATTCATAATTGCGCTATTGGCGTTGTTGTAGAGCGACGCGTCGTTGAGCAGCAAGCCCAAACTGGAGTTCTTGTCGTTGAGTCGCTCGCTGAGCAGTTGCAGGTTGGCCACCGTGGTGTTGAGGCGGTTCATGGTAGAGTCGATGGGCAGTGCGAGCAGCGACGACGACATTTGGTTGAGGTTGCTGGATGTGCCGTTGAGGTTTCCGGCAATGCCGTCGACCTGGTTCATCACGCCGGGCACCTGCTTGTTGAGCACCGCGATGAGCGCGTTGAGTTGGCGCGACGTGGCGGCAAGGTCGGCCGTGATGGCGTCGAGGCGAGCCACCGAGGCATAGAGCGCGGGGTCGCCCGTGAGGTTGTTGACGTTGGCCAGGATTGAGTCGACCTGCGGAAGGATTTGCTCCACCTGTGGCACCACTTCTCCGCTGACACGGTCGAGCAGGCCTTGCTTGCGCACCGTGGGAATTTCGTCGCCCACCTTATAAAATGCCTTGCTGTCGCTGAGTTCGAGCGCAAGAGTCGCCGTACCGGTAAGGCTCGACTCGATGTGCACCGCCGATCCCACCGGGATTTTCAGGTCCTTGTTCATGCTGAGCATGATCGACACCTCGTTATTTTCGTAGTCGTAATTGAGTTCCTTGATTTGGCCCACCTGGAAGCCCTTGATGGTTACCGGCGCTGCCTCGACAAGGCCGTCGACTTTATCAAACTTAACAATGTAGAAGTTTGCCGGGGTGAACAGGTTGATGCCCTTGAGGAACTCGATTCCCCAATACAGCAAACAGAGGCTGACAATCACGGTGACCGCTATGAGAATGTTCTTTTTCATTATAAATTGCCTTTAAACGGATGCAAAGTTACTATTAAACGCGTGAATAAGCAAAATTATTTTGTTTTTTCCGAATGCAAGCGGCTCAAGAGGCGGCAAGAGGCGGCTTGCGCCACATTTTTGAGCAAAAGAGGTGCCAAAAACACGGCTTGTGCGAAAAAAAAGTGGATTTTTGCATTTTGCGGGAAAATTTGTATTGTTTTTTCAAAAATTTTGTGTAATTTTGCTAATCGTTAACCCGATTCGGGTAAAAACTGAATCGGAATCAAGGGAATTTAGTTATCAATCACAAGCAATCGACGAACTATGGCACCAAGACACCCTGCAATGCTTTATGGCCTTATAGGCCATCCGCTTATGCACTCGTACTCGATGGACTATTTCAACCAGAAATTTGACACCGAGGACATCTCGGCGGAGTATATCAACTTTGACCTGGACGACATCAACCAGTTGATGAAGGTTGTGAGCGAGCGTCCGAACCTTAACGGGTTGAACGTGACGACGCCCTACAAGGAGGCGGTGATACCCTTCTTGGCGTCGCTCGACGAGCATGCCCAAGCCATAGGCGCCGTTAACGTCATCAAGTTTCTGCGCGACAAAAAGACCGGCGAACTTGAGCATTTGCGAGGCTACAACAGCGACGCACCGGCGTTTGAGCAGACGATGCGGCCGCTGATGACGCCGTTGCTCGACCGCGCCCTGGTGCTGGGCACGGGCGGTGCTGCCAAGGCCGTGACTTACGCGCTGCACAACCTGGGTGTGGAAGTGCAGCAGGTGTCGAGGCGCAAATCGGCCACAACGCTGATTTACGAGGAGTTGACCAAAGCCATCATCACGTCGCATAAAATCATTGTCAACGCCACGCCGGTGGGCAAATATCCCAACGTTAACGAGTGTCCCGACATCCCCTACCGCTTCGTTGGCAGCGGCCACCTGTGCTACGACTTGATATACAATCCCGACGAGACGATGTTTATGAAACAATGCAAGAAACGCGGAGCCACGGTGAAAAACGGGCTCGAGATGCTGTTGCTGCAAGCATTCCTGTCCTACGAGATCTGGAACGCCGACTAATTGCCCGCGCCGCATTGTAAAGTCGCTAACACATTAACTATTGTTCCATGTGGCAAAGTCCACTTGCCCGGTATCCCCTGCTAAGGCTGCTCATTCCCGTGATGGCCGGTATTGTCGTTGCCGACGCCACGGCCCATGCCGCCGCGCTAGCTGCCATCGTGCTCGCCGCGGCGGTGCTCGGCTATGTGGCGCTTCGTCGCCTTGCCACCGCGCGCCGCGTGATGCAACTGCGACCGTGGTGGGTTGCGCCAATCGCCCTGGCGGCACTGGCTTTAGGCATTGCCACGGCAGTGGTTCACCGCCCGGCCACAATCCACCTGAGCGAGATCAACGGGCACTCAGTGATTGGCCGCATCCAGGACCTCACACTTCGCGAGTCGTCGATGGTGATGGATGTCACGCTTGAGGAGGTGTCGGGGCTGAAGCGCGCCATACCGCGCCTCACGGTTCGGCTGAGCACTCGCGGCTGCAATTACAGTCTGCGTTGTGGCGACCGCGTGGGCTTCACGGCGCATCTCGACCGCGTACAGGGCCTCCACAACCCCGACGACTACGATTACGAGTTGGCGCTTCGCCGCCAAGGCCTTGTGTACACGCAGCACCTGTCGGTCAAGTCGGTCGTTCCAGTGAGCGATGCCTCGCCGGGCGTGTTCACGCTGTCGTACTGGAAGCGACTTCGCGACCACGTGCGCAACCGGCTGCTAGCCACGCATCTGCAGGCCGACTCGCGCCGCATGATAATAGCATTGGTTACTGGCGACAACAGCCTCATCGACAGCGAGGTGCGCCACAACTTCTCTATGGCGGGCATCGCCCATGTGCTGGCGCTGAGCGGTATGCACGTGGGCATCATAGCGCTCATTGTGTGGTTCTTGCTTATGCCACTCGACTACCTCAGGCTGCGGCGGTTGCGACTGGCGCTCACCATCGCGACGCTGGGTGCCTTTGCGCTGTTCACGGGCCTCTCGGCGTCGGTGGTGCGCGCCACGCTCATGGTGTCGCTGGCCATGGTGGGCCTGATTGCGTACCGCAAAACGGTGTCAATCAACTCGCTGGCGCTCGCCGCGCTCATCATCCTGTTGTTCTCGCCCAACTCGCTCTATAACGCCGGTTTCCAACTGAGTTTTGCCACGGTGGCCTCGCTCTTGGTGTTGCTGCCCGAATTGCCGCTGCCCAGCCGCAAGCGCCGCATGAGCCGCTACATCGCGGCTTTGGTGGCCACCTCGGCAGTGGCGATGCTTGCCACAGTGGTGCTCACGGCTTACCATTTCCACAGCGTGTCGTACGCCGCCGTGCTGACCAACCTGTTCACCCTGCCCGTAATACCGCCGCTGATGGCCTGCGGCGGCCTGCTCGCCGTCACTTGCCTGACCGGCATCGAGTTGCCCGCACTCAACTGGTGCATCGACACGATGTACAACTATATCGACTGGGTGGCTCGCCACGTGACGTCGCTGAGCCTGACTCACCAGAGCCGCGTGTGGGTCGACGGCACCGATGTGGTCCTCTACTATGCCCTGCTTGTGCTACTGCTGCTGTGCTACAAGCGCCGCCATGTGCGCTACGCCATCATGGCTCTGGGGGTGGTGGTGATAGGCATATTTCACAAGGCCTACCACGACTACACCGCCGAGCAGTGCGGACTGGTGGTGTTCAACGAGTTCCGCACCACGCCGGTGCTGAGTTACGACAATGGCGAGGCGCTGCTGTGGGAGATTGATGGCACGGCACTTCAACTCGACGAGTTCGAGAGCCGCCACGCCGGTTTTCTGGCTCATCACCGCATCGGGCACATCACGCTGTGTAACGACACCATTCACACCGCCACAAGTTACATCGACCCACCGCTGGCCCACCTGTGCGGCACCTCGATTGCCGTGACACGTCGCCCCGAGCGCGAGCACCCGGTGGATGTGGACATTGTGATTATGTCGAGGAAATGGAAAGGGACGGTGCAGGCCGTCGACTCGGTGTACGACACCCAAGCCACGGTGTTAGTGCCAGGAAGCATCTACGACGACACATATCGCATAATTGCCGAGCAGATTACCGACACCACACGCTACTACGACATGCGCCGCCGCGGAGCATGGATAATAACGCGCTAAAACTCAAAAATGCACAATCAAATGGACAATCAAAGTGACGGTTCTTTTGATTATTTATTGTTTTAAATTTTGGTGGCTATCCCTCTTATACACAAGGTTTAACAATGCGACACAAATCTTGCTGTTAACTTATTATTAACAATAAATTAACCTAAATTTACAATCAAAAGAACATTAAGTTTGCAGCGTGATTGCGGGCGCAGCCCGCAACTGCAAACAAAAATGTTCAAATAACTTGAAGAATGCCAGGTTGTTTTCTTA
>CACYRK010000035.1 GCA_902776835.1 uncultured Bacteroidales bacterium | reverse complement strand
AAACGGCCCGTGATGGGTAGTTCGGGGGGCTTTTGCAAAGGTACAAATAATTTATCTATCTGACAAACAAATTGTTGTGAATTAACTGAATATCCCTACGTTAATTGTCAATAACTGATTCGGGTTTAATTCTCTGGGTAAAATTATGGTTGGGTAAAATGAATAAAATAGAACCGTCCCTTTTTGTTCAAAATTCTAATTTGAACCAGTATATTTCTATGATATAAAATGCTAAATATCAACCAAATAAATTGAAAAGCGGTGTCGAAAATGAATAAAAGGGGACGGTTCTTTTTTCTTCATTTTGGAGAAATGGACTATGGATTTTTGCAACATCTGGCGACGGTCGTTGAATGTTGCAATGTCTATTGGGGGCAAACATGAATTATTCATGAATTATCCATGAATTTTCTTAAATAATTATCTTGTAATCAAAAAATTAATGGTTAATTCGTGATTATTCGTGTAAAATATCATACTACAGCCACTGTGGTATGTGAGTGACATAAATGCGAATTACGCTAATTGTCAATAACTGATTCGGGTTTAATTCTCTGTGTAAAATTATGGTTGGTTGGGTAAAATGGTGTAATTTTGTCGCAGTTTTGTCAGTAGTGTTATGCCGGTAGTATCGCCGATATTGGAATTGCAACGCCAGCGCGCCCTCTTGCAACTCGAGTATGAGCACGAGCGCGAGGAGTTCCGTCGCCTCACCGAGGTGATGGGCGTGGGCCGTAAGGTGAAGCGTGGCGACTGCTGGTATCCGCTGCGCGTGGGCCGCAGTTACTACAACTCGCTCAACCAGTTGGTACTGGAGGTGATGCGCACCGACGACCTGGAGATTGAGCACAACTTCGAATACGGGCGCCAAGTGGTGTTTTTCCGCCAGAGCGGCCTGGACGGCATCAGTTATTACAACTTCACGGCCACCGTGAGTTATGCCGAGGCCGAGCGCATGGTGGTCGTCATGCCCGACGCCACTGCCGTGGCCGATGTGCAGGGTGCCGAGGCGCTGGGCGTGCAATTGTCGTTCGACGAGACGACTTACCGCCTGATGTTCGAGGCGCTGGACCGCGTGAGCCGTGCCAAGGGCAACCGTCTGGCCGAGTTGCGCGACCTGTTTTACAACCCCGGCCATCCTGCCAAGTTCACCTTCGCGCCGATGCGCTTCCCGTGGCTCAACCCCACGCAGGAGCGCGCCGTGAACGAGGTGCTGTGGGCCAAGGACGTGGCTGTGGTGCACGGCCCGCCGGGCACCGGCAAGACGACCACGCTGGTCGAGGCCATCTACGAGACGCTGCGGCGCGAGAGCCAGGTGCTGGTGTGCGCCCAGAGCAATATGGCGGTGGACTGGATCAGCGAGCGCCTGATGGAGCGCGGCGTGGAGGTGCTGCGTGTGGGCAACCCCACGCGTGTGACCGACAAGATGCTGGCGCAGACCTACGAGCGGCGCTACGAGGCACACCCCGACTATCCGCAACTGTGGAGCCTGCGCAAGGCGCTGCGTGAGGTGCGCGGCGCGCGACGTGGCTCCGACGCCTACCACCAAAAGGTGGAGCGGCTGAAAAGCCGCATCACCGAACTCGAGTTGCGCATCCACAACGACCTCTTCGCCCAAGCGCGCGTCATAGCGTGCACACTGGCCGGCAGTGCCAGCCGGGTGCTCGAGGGGATGCGCTTCGCAACACTGTTTATCGACGAGGCGGCGCAGGCCCTCGAGGCAGCCTGCTGGATTGCCATCCGCAAGGCCGGCCGCGTAATCTTCGCCGGCGACCACTGCCAGTTGCCGCCCACCGTCAAGTGCTACGAGGCACTGAAGGGCGGCCTGGGGACGACGCTCATGGAGCGCATCGTGGCCAGCAACCCGTCGTGCGTGACGCTGCTGCAGGTGCAATACCGCATGCACGACGACATCATGCGCTTCTCGAGCCAGTGGTTCTACAACGGCCAGGTGAGCAGCGACCCCAGCGTGCGCTACCGCAGCATCCTCGACTGGGACATCCCCATCACGTGGATCGACACCGCCTCGCTCGACGGCCACGAGGAGATGGTCGGCGACGGCTACGGCCGCATCAACCGCGCCGAGGCGCAATTCACGCTGGAGATGCTGCAGCGCTACTTTGAGCGGGTGGGGCGCCAGCGCATCATCGACGAGCGGATCGACGTGGGCATCATCTCGCCTTACCGCGCTCAGGTGCAGTATCTGCGCCAACTGGTGCGGCGCAGCAACTATTTCAAGCCCTTGCTGGGCCAGTTTACGGTGAACACCGTCGACGGCTTCCAGGGTCAGGAGCGCGACGTGGTGGTCATCAGCCTCGTGCGCGCCAACGATGAGGGGCAGATAGGCTTCCTGCGCGACCTGCGGCGCATGAATGTGGCCATCACACGAGCACGCATGAAACTGATTATCCTGGGCGATGTGGCGACGATGACGCGCCACCCCTTCTACGCCCGGCTTTATAAATACATTAACTCACTGAACGATGGAGAACACTGACATGGTTGTGAAACTCTTCGACGAACTCACGCCGCGCGAACTTTATGAAATCCTCAAGTTGCGCTTCGACGTGTTTGTGCTCGAGCAGTCGTGCTTCTACGACGAGTTTGACCGCATCGACTACCATGCCACGCACTACGCCATCTGGGACGGCGACCATGTGGTGTGCCACGCCCGCCTTTACTGGGGCGACGCGCCGGGCGAGATGCACATCGGCCGCGTGGTGAACTCACGGCGCGGCGTGGGTCTGGGCAAGCGCATCATGCGCGCCGCCATGGCCGACGCCTGGCGGCAGGGCGCGCAATACATCACCATCGACGCCCAATGCTATGTCATCGGCTTCTATCAGGGTTTGGGCTTCAACGTCATCAGCGAGCCCTTCGACGACTGCGGCATCTTGCACGTGAAAATGCGCTGCGACCGGCCGTAATACGACGTGAGTTCGGTATAATATAGCCACAGAATCAATGCGTTAGCAAGTTCGGGTGTGTCATAATGAAGTGATGGCTGAAAATGAGGGTGTGTCTCAGCCACTTACATGCGCCAAGCATGCGTTTTTCTTATATCCAACTCACGTTAAACATGAATTACCCACTTGAGTAAAGTTAAACATGAATTATCCATGAATTATTCGTAAATTATTCTCTGATAATTGTCTTGTAATCAAAGAATTAATGGATAATTCGTGAGTATTCGTGTTTTACTTCATATCAAAGGAGGCATCAAGGTAAGCATCGAGGCAATCAAGATATTATGAAATAGCGAGGCGCGCCGTCCCAGGGTGGGTGGCGCGCCTTTTGATTTCGTGGCGTGATGTGCCGGGTTAATTTATTGTCCTAATATTGTGTTAATCATTTGGTTGAGGTCGGTGCCGTCGATGCTGCCGTTATGATTAAGGTCGGCATTAGGCCACAAATCATTGCCAAGAATGTGATTGATGAGATTATTTAAATCTACGCCATCTACTTTTTCATCATCATTGATGTCGCCTTCTAAATAGAGGAACTCTTTCTCTTCAACAAAAAGCAATCGCTTCCAATCGTCAGAATTCTTATAAGCGTCAGAACATCCAGTTGGCACTGTCAATGTTACGCTTACTGAATGAATTGGCATAAAACAATCAGTGGCAGTAGGGGGTGTTTGTGGTTTACAGATGATTGTTTTTAAATTTTCACACCCATTAAAACAATTATTACCCAAAAATGTTAATGATTTGCCAAGAGTCACAGTTTTTAACCCCCCACAATTATTAAAAGCATATTGCCCAATGCTTGTCACAGAATTAGGTATTTTTATATTGTATAAACATCTACAATCTTGAAACGCATAGTCATTAATCGTAGTAACGGAATTACCAATCACAACGGTCATTAGATTTGAGCAACCGCTAAATGCGTTCATCCCAATGGTTTTTACTGAATTTGGAATGGTCACGGTTGTTATATTTTTGAAATTATTGCAAATATAACTTGGTATCACTTCTACTGTATTACCGAAAACAATTTTATCGACTCTGCTGTTAGAGCTAAATGCGTCTAAAGCGCCTGATGTGTGTTTGGCATTCCAGTATACTGTGCGAAGACTTGAGAATACTTGACTTCCAACAGTGTGTACTGAAACAGGAATTGTGATAGTCTTCATAGCACCACAGCCGTAGAACGCATAATTGTCAATAGTCGTTACAGTGTTAGGTATATATATGTTGGTTACATTTTGAGAATAATAGAATGCTTTTTTTCCGATTTTTTTTACGATATATTCTTTGCCATTATAAGTAACATGATCAGGGATGATTACATCACCTGAAATAGCATTGTTATCTAATGCAAAAATAATGACTGATGTGCTGTCCTTTATATCGTATGCAAAAGTGCCATCATTAAAATCGTGAGCACTGGCAACCATTGATAAAAAGACAATGGCGAAAACTAATAAACGTTTCATAATAGTTGGTTGTTTGCGTTTCTGAAATCTTTGAATACTTTATACATTCTCGACACAAGATTCGCGTTTTGGCGAACTATGTACGAGTTTCCGCTGTCTAATAATGTGTTATCGACATCGTAAGAGTTTCTGCGACACAATGGCTGCGTATAAAGGTTGCTGCACGATTGTGCAACACCACGTGGAATGTGAGCGTGTTATCTAAGTCTCGGACTTGGACATCGCTCTGAGTTAGATTAAAAACTTCTTCCATACTGAATAGTTTAAATGTTAATAATAAACTTGGTTCTGACCGCAAAGATAAGTATTTTTTTTGTTACGCAAAAGAAATGATGCTTTTAAAAAAAAACTTCCTAAAAAAACATCAAGAATACTTTTTTGGCGCCTAAAGATACATGAGCGATTTTTAGCGTAAGAAGTGTCGTTAGTTGAAAGATTTTGTGTAATTTCGCAAGCACAATAGCATCTTTCAAAAAACCACACTGCTAATACAGGTGAGTCTTATATTAACAGAATAGTTTTTTATACATCGAGAACAACTCATGTTTCGCGCTATAATACAGTTTCTTAAGGATTGGACCTTGCCCAGTGCCATCGTCACGGGCACGGTGCTTTATTTGGTGTTTGCCAATGTGCCGGCCCTGGACCCGGCGGCGCGCTTCTTCGACCCGATTTTCGAGTTTATCTACCCATTCTTTATGGGCATGATACTGTTCACCACGTTTTGCCGTGTTGACTTCCACCGCATGCGCCCGGTGTCGTGGCACTGGTGGCTCACCGTGCTGCAGTTGCTGCTGGTGGCCCTGGTGGCGGGCTCGATAGTGCTGATGGGTTTAGAGGGCAACAACCTGATTATGATGGAGGGCATCCTCACCTGCATCATTGCGCCGGGTGCCGCGGCGGCCGCCGTGGTGACCGGCAAACTGGGCGGCAACCTGGAGTCGATGACCACCTACACGTTTCTGTCGAACTTTGTTACGGCGTTCACCGTGCCATTGGTGTTCCCGCTCATCGACCAGAGCGTCGACATCAGTTTCTGGCAGTCGTTCCTGGCCATCCTCTACAAGGTGTGCATGGTGCTGCTGGTGCCCATGCTGGCGGCCTACGTGGTGAAGCACTTCATGCACCGCCTTCACGCCTGGATAGTGAGCATCGAGGACCTCTCGTTCTACATGTGGGGCATGTCGCTGAGCATCGTCACCGGCTCCACGGTGAAGTACATCGCGCACGCCGGCACCACGGTGGGCTTTGTGCTGGCCATCGCGCTGATCTCGTTCCTGCTGTGCATTGTGCAGTTTGCCTTAGGACGCTATGTGGGGCATTTCTCGCACGCCACCATCGAGAGCGGACAGGGCCTGGGACAGAAAAACACGGCGTTTGCCGTGTGGATTGCCTACACTTACTTGAACCCGCTGTGCTCGGTGGGCCCCGGCTGCTACATCCTGTGGCAAAACGCCATTAACTCGCTCGAAATCTACCACCAGCGCCGCCTTAACGCAAAATCCTCCTAACCCCACGATTTTTTAACGCGAATTCCGCTAACTATAATTTTTAAATGCGAATTTCGCGAATTTCGCGAATTATTTAACTGAATATCAGTGGATTAATTCGTTTAATTCGTGAAATTCGCATTTCTGCAAAAAAGTATTCGTGGAATTCGCGTTGAAAACGGGGGCTATTTGTCGGGAAACTTGAGATTGGCGACTTCCATCATGCGCTTTACGTCGAAGTAGAAGCCTTGCGTGGTTTTCCCCTCCTTGGGCTGCACGGCGATGTATTCCAGGCCGTTGCCCTCGTCGCGGTGCTCGGTGGCCACATATCCCAGCATATTCACAATGTTGTACTCATGGCTGGGCATAATCACCACCCAGGGCTCTTCTTTAGTGCCTTTTCCGCTGCTCATGATGGCTGCCACAATGCGGTCGTGACGGAACTGGCGCACGGCGGCGCGCGCATGGCGCTTTTTCTCCTTCAGGGCGAAGATGAAATATTGCATCTGGTCAAGGTCGAAGATGTTGTCGTCGAGCGACAGGCCGGCATACTTCATGATGCTGTCGCACTCCTCGCGCGAGTGTGGCTGCTTGTAGTAGAGTTGCTCCACCACGTTGCTGTAGACGCTCATGCGGAACGGGTTGTAGTCCTCCTGGAAGGTGTAGCCGTAGTAGAGGTTGCGGTAGGCCTCAATCGACATGGTGGTGTCGTTGCTCAGGAACGACTGCATGAGTTTGGGGTAGAAGTACACCGAGTTGGGGTTCTCGATGACCTCCTTCACATGGTTGAAGTCGACCTTGTGCACCTCAAATTTGCCGCTTGCCGGCGGTTGTGGCCGCTGAGCGGCGGCGGTGAGTGTGAGTGCTATGGTGAGCGTGACGAGTAGTGTGCGCAGTGTGAATATGTTCTGTTTCATATTGTCAATTTACAGGATAAAACCCTCGATTGCTATGCCGTCGATAGCCACGGTGACGATCACCGGCAGGCATTTGGCGCAAAAGTAGTACAAAAAATCGGAATAGGCAAGTCGGAGCGGTCGTCCGGCGGGCGTTCGGGTGAATGCCATCAGGCCGATGAATGCTCCCACAATGACGCCGAGCACCATCATGCGCGCGCCCAGCAGCATGCCCAGCAGGCATCCGGCGATTGCCGAGACGGCGATGTAGAGTTTGCTGGCGCTTAGCGTGGCATCGTCGACGTTAGGTCGCAGATAGGTCATGCCGGCAGCCAACGCCGCGGCGATGCCCCAGAAGATGAAGGTGTCGGTGTGCACGCCGATGTAGTAACTCAGGTGAAGCAGCAACAGCGCCAGCCACGCCAGCGGCGCAGCCCACCATCGCGGCTTGAAGATAAACACCAGCGATGCCGCCCAGGCGGCAAACCCCAGTGCCAGGAGTATGTATTGACCAATCATAAACTTATAGGCAAGTTCTATAAGACAAACTTACTTGTGGCGCTTGTAATTGTGCCGTTATGAAACTTTAACCCACATCAGTCGTCGGTGTCGTCGTGCTCGTCGTTGATGATTGCCGGCTTCACGTCGTCGGGGTAGGAGATGCGCGTGTAGTAGAACGCGCAGAGGCGCTGCAAGAAGATGCGTTTCACCGTCTCCACGTCGCGGAAACTGATGTTCGACTCGCGCAGCAGTCCGTCGGCAATCTGGTTGTCGACCACGCGGTTAATCGTGGCCCGCAGCGAGTTCTCGTCGTGCTCCTTGAGACTCTTGGCGGCGGCCTCGCAGGCATCGGCCATCATCAGTATGGCGGCCTCCTTGGTCTGCGGGTTGGGCCCAGGATAGGAGTACGGTCCTCGGTCGATTTCCTGCCCTGGATGTGCCTTGCAGTCTTGGGCGTAGAAGTAGCGCGTGATGCCCTTGCCGTGATGCTGGGCGATGAGGTCGCGCAACACTTGCGGCAGGCGGGCCTTCTCGGCGCGCTTGATGCCGTCGGTGACGTGCTGAATCACGATGCGCGCGCTCTGCTGCGGCTCCAGCGCGTTGTGCGGATTCACGCCGCTCTGGTTCTCGGTGAAGAAGGCGGGATTGTCGATCTTGCCGATGTCGTGGTAGAGCGCTCCGGCGCGCACCAACTGCATGTTGGCCTGAATTTTCAGGGCCGCCTCGCTGGCGATGTTGGCCACCTGGAGCGAGTGCTGGAAGGTGCCCGGACAACTCTCAGCGAGTTGTCGCAGCACCGGCGTGTTGATGTCGCAGAGTTCCACCAGTGTCACCGTGGAGGTGAAGCCGAAGGCTTTCTCGACGAGGAAAATTACGATGTAGGCAAACGACAGCACCACGCTGTTGATGGCGAAATACATGGGGAAGTACCAGCCCAGGCTGCTCGGGCTGCCGCCGCGCACAAAGGTGAGCGCGGTGTGCGAGATGACATAGGCCAGGAAGATGAAGAATGCGCACAGCACCAGTTGCGACCGCTTGGTAAGTTCTTGAATCGACACAATGGCGATGCCGCCCGCCAGGAACTGCATGATGATGAAGTCGGCCTGGTGCGTTGCCACCAGCGAGCAGATGAGCACCACCACCATGTGGGTGAAGAACGAGGTGCGCGCGTCGTAGAACGTGGTGATGATGATGGGCACCATGGCGAACGGAATCATGTACAGGAAGTTGACGCGGAATTTGGTGAGCCAGAACACGGCCACCACAAAGAGCGCCATAAACAGTATCAGGAACACCATGCGCCGCATCTGCCAATAGATGCGCGGCCGCATCTTGTACATGAACACGGCGAACACCAGCATGAGGATTGCCACCACGGCCACCTCGCCCAGCAGGGTGAATGTGTCGTCGCCGTCGAGCGTCTGCCGCTCTTGCAGCATGCGCGTGTAGGTTTGGATGATGGCATCCTTTTGCGGCGTGACCACGGTGCCGTTGAACACGATTGCCTCGCCGGCCTGCACCACGCCCTTCGGAGTTAGCGCGCTGCTGAGTGCGTCGCGCAGCAGTTTGTCGTTCTCCTCGGTGTTGAGCACCACGTTGGGCGTGAGGTAGTCGTTGAGCCGGATAGCCGCCATTGTCGACGACACATGGAGCACGCTGTCGATCGCCTCGTAGGCCACGCGCACCGAGCGCATGTTTTGCGTGTCGACCAGGCGCGCCACATTGTTGTCCTCGAGGATGCGCACCTGCGGGCGCTCGCCGCTCCGCATGGCGTCGTAGGTGTCGTTGTCGACGATGCCGTCGTCGTAGATTTTAGTGAGCATGCTGAGCAGCGCCTGCTTGTTGCCCGAGATGCCCGGCGTGCTGTCGAGGGCTTTGGCCAGCAGCGCCACCTGGCGTTGTCCGGTCTTCTCCTCGCGGTCAAAGATGGGGATGAAGTCTGACTTCACGCTGTCGGTGATGCGTTTGGTGGTCTCACTGTCGTACTCGATGGGTACGTCGAACATTGCCGTGAGCGTGGGGTTAATCCACGGCTTGCCCACCTCGTAACTGTATTCGGGCACGCCACTTTGCCGCGGCAGCGACAGCGCCATCGCGATGACGGCCGCCAGCAGCATGAGCGCGATAATGATGTGATGTCTTGTGGTTTTCTTCATGACGTAGTGTGTGGTTAACTGATGCGTGTTGCCATGTTGACCCCCTTGACTTTCTTGAGTCGCTTGCACAGGTTGGTCACCACGTTGGCATCTTGAATGAGCACCTCCAGGTCGCACTTGAACACGCCGCCATCGGCTTGGATGTCGAGGGTGCGCATGTCAATCGACATGTTGGTGGAGATGATGTAGATGATTTCTTGCAGAATGCCCCGTCGATCGATACCCTCGACGTGCATGTTGGCTTGGAAGCGCTCTGAGCGGTTCTCCCATCGCGTCTGCACCAGTCGGCTGCCGTAACTGCTCTTCAGGCGCATCGCGGTGGGGCACTCGAGTTTATGCACAATCACGCGGTTGTTCTGGTCGATGTATCCCACCACGTCGTCGCCGGGGATGGGCCGGCAGCAACTGGCAATCTCGTAGTTGCTCACGCCATTCTCGGTCTTGAGCACAAACACCTGCTTGGTGTCGATGGGGTCGCCGGCCTTCGCCTCGGGCGCATCGGCCTTGGGCTTGCCACCGCCGAATGGGTTTCGCAACCACTTGTTGATGATGCCCTCGCTCTGCGGCTTGACCTTGCGCAGCAACTGGTCGCTCACGGCAATCTCGTCGTTGCCAATCATGTAGTACAACTCTTCCTTGTTGTGCACGCCCTCGTTGCTGATGATGCGTGTGAGTACGTCGCTGGTCTGCTCGATGCCGTTAGCCACGAGCCACGACTGCAGGCGCTTCTCGCCCTTGTCGATAATCACACGGCGGTTGTGGCGCAGGGCGGCGCGCAGTCGCGTCTTGCCCTTGGCGGTGACGAGGAATTTCTCCCACTCGGCCTTCGGCTCCTGCGAGTAGGAGGTGAGCACCTCCACCTGGTCGCCGCTGTTGAGTTTGTGCGACAGCGGCACCAACTTGTGGTTCACCTTGCCGGCGATGCAGTGGGTGCCCAATTGGGAGTGCAGCGTGAAGGCCAAGTCGAGCACGCTGGCATCCTTGGGCAGCGTAATCAGTTCGCCCTTGGGGGTGAACACCACGATTTCGCTGGCAAAGAGGTTGAGTTTTATGGTGTCGAGGAAGTCGATGGCGTTAGGCTCGGGATTCTTGAGGATGTCCTCGATGGTCTGCAGCCATGCGGCGAGTTCGTTTTCCTCGTCGCCCTCGCCAATCTTGTACTTCCAGTGTGCGGCAAAGCCTCGCTCGGCCACGTCGTCCATGTGCCGGCTGCGAATCTGCACCTCAATCCAGTTGCCGTCGGGGCCCATCACGGTGATGTGCAGGGCGCGGTAGCCGTTGGCCTTGGGCGTGCTGATCCAGTCGCGCACACGGTCGGGATGCAGGCGGTAGAGGTCGGTGATTTCGCTGTAGATGTTCCAGCAGATGCGCTTCTCGTCGGCCTCGTTGGGGCACTCAAAGACGATGCGCGCGGCGTACAGGTCGTAGACCTCCTCGAAGGGGATGCGCTTGGCCTGCATCTTTTTCCATATCGAGTAGCACGACTTTACGCGTGCCCGAAACTCGTAAGTGAGGCCCATCTTGTCGAGGCGCTCGCGGATGGGCGCGGCAAAGCGGTCGAAAATCTCGTTACGCTTGGCCTCGCTGGTGATGATTTGCTCGGCGATAGCGGCGTGTGCCTCGGGGTGCTCATATTTGAAACTCAGGTCCTCGAGTTCGGTCTTTACGGCAAAGAGCCCCAGGCGGTGAGCCAGCGGAGCGTAGATGTAGAGCGTCTCGCCGGCAATCTTGAATTGCTTTTGCGGTGGCATGGAGTCGAGCGTGCGCATGTTGTGCAGGCGGTCGGCCATCTTGATGAGCACCACCCTGATGTCGTCGCTCATGGTGAGCAGCAGTTTGCGGAAGTTTTCGGCTTGCGCCGAGGCGTTGCTGCCGAAGATGCCGCCCGAAATCTTGGTCAGACCCTCGACGATGCGCGCAATCTTCGGGCCGAACTGCACCTCGATGTCCTCGATGGTGTACTCGGTGTCCTCGACAACGTCGTGAAGCAGCGCGGCACATATCGACGTCGACCCCAAGCCCATCTCGCGGCTCACGATGGTGGCCACGGCGATGGGATGCATGATATAAGGCTCGCCACTGCGACGGCGGATGCCCTCGTGGGCATTGCGCGCAAAGTGGTACGCTTTTTCTATTATCTCTATCTTCTTGCGGTGGTTGCTATTCAGATAGCCCATCAGCAAGTGTTGATAGGCCGCCTCGATCAGGGCCGCTTCCTGCTCGGGCGTACTCTTGTTGCTTGTGCTCATTTCGCTTTGTGGGGACATGCTTATTCGTTCCCGACTGCAAAGTAAGTAATTTCCGATGAAATTTCCCGAAAAACGCAGTGTTTTTTTTGTGTTTTCGCCGTTTCATAGTAATTTTGGGCCCGAAAAACGAAAATTTAGATTAGTGATTTTGTTATGCAGCAGTATAATTTTGACCAAATAATCGACCGTGCCGGTACCGACAGTGTCAAGTGCGACGCGCTGAACGAATATTTTGGCCGCCCCGACCTGATTCCGCTGTGGGTGGCCGACATGGACTTTGCCGCCTGCCCGGCGGTCACGCAAGCGCTCGGCGAGCGCATGGCCCATGCCATCTACGGCTACACGATGGCCACCGACCGCTTTTGGCAGTCGATTATCGACTGGAACCACAAGCGCCACGGCTTTGACTTCACGCGCGACGAGGTGACCTATGTGCCCGGCATCGTCACTGGCTTTGGACTGGTGGTGAGCCACTTCACCCGCCCGGGCGACAAGGTGGTGATTCAAGAGCCGGTGTATCATCCGTTCAAGAACGTTATCAAGGGCAATGGCCGCCGCGTGCTCAACAACCCGCTGCTCACTACGGCCGACGGCTTCTACGCCATGGACCTCGAGGGCTTGGAGCACATCTTTGCCACCGAGCAGCCACGCATGATGGTGCTGTGCAACCCGCACAACCCCATAGGCATCGTCTGGGATGCCGACACACTGCGCAAGGTGGCGCGTCTGGCCCGAAAATATGGCGTGACGGTGTTCAGCGACGAGATTCACTGCGACCTTACGGTGTACGGCAATGTACATCACCCCTTTGCCAGCGTGAGCGACGATGCTGCCGCTGTGGCGGTGAGCATGGGCGCGCCCAGCAAGACGTTCAACATTGCCGGCATCAAGAGTTCGTGGTGCGTGGTCAAGAATCCTGAGTTGCGCCGCCCGTTCTTCACCTGGTTGGAGACCAATGAGTTGTGCAGCCCCAGCCTGGTGGCGTCGACGGCCACGCTGGCGGCCTATGAGCACGGCAGCGAGTGGCTCGATGAGTGCCTGGCATATATCCAGGGCAACATTGACTTTGTGCACGACTACTGCCGCGACCATATCCCCGGCATAGTGGCTGTGAAGCCGCAGGCATCGTTCCTCGTGTGGCTCGACTGCTCGGGATTGGGCCTGGCACACGAGCGTGTGGTCGACCTCTTCGTTAACAAGGCGCTCCTGGCGCTGAACGACGGCACAATGTTCGGCCAGGGAGGCGAGCAGCACATGCGGCTCAACGTGGCCGTGCCGCGCAGCATCCTTGAGAAGGCGATGAGTCAGTTGTGCGACGCAGTAAAAAATCTGTAAATCAAGACAATAAATAATTTTATATGAATCGTTATCCATTATTTTTGCTTGCACTTGTGCTGATGTGCACATCGTGTATTAAGGACGAGTTGCCAAACACCGAGTGCGACATCACAAGCGCTTGGGTCGAAGGCGATGAGTATGCCGAAAATTTCTACGAACCGTCGCAGATGCGCTTAGAAAATATCTCTACCACCGAGAATGAGTTGGTGTTCACCGTGCGCTCGCTGATTTCGCTGCCCAAAAGCATGCCGCTTTATTTCAACATCACACCGGGCGCCACCATTTCGCCGGCCAATGGGTCGCCGCAAGACTTCACGCAAGGTCCGGTAACCTACACCGTCACTTCGCAGGACGGCAGTTGGAAGCGTGAGTACACCGTGATGTTCAAGGAGGCATCGCTGCCAACTTTCACCTTCAGTTTCGAGAATTATGAGACCAAGGAGTCAAGTAGCAATTACTATCATGAGTTCTACGAAATCGACCAGACCGGCATGCGCCAGAACATCTGGGCATCGGGCAACCTGGGTGCTATTCTGATCAAATACAATTCTCAAGCCGAGGACCAGCCCACTTACTCCACCCCTGACGGCTACAAGGGCCGCGGCGTGTGCCTGAATACGCAGTATGCCGGCGAACTTGGCAAGGCGTTCGGCAAGCCCATCGCTGCCGGCAACCTGTTCATTGGCCGCTTCATCCTTGAGAATGTGCTCATCGACGCTCTCAAGGCCACCCAGTTCGGTCGCCCCATCGACCGTGTGCCTGTGCGTGTGACGGGCTACTACAAGTATCAGCCAGGCAGCGTGTTCACCAATAAGGAGATGCAAGAGGTGCCGGGACGAGTCGACGAGGCAAGCATCTACGCCGTGTTCTACCGCAACAAGGACGCGCAGGGCAACGACGTCTACCTCTACGGCGACGACGTGCTCTCAAGCCCCTACATCGTCAGGAAAGCACAGGTGGCTACACTGCCGCCCACCAACGATTGGACGCGCTTCGAGATGTTCTTCGAAGGCTCTGATGCCGACGAGGCATTGCTCGCCGCGCAAGGCTACAACATGACCCTCGTGTTCTCGTCGAGCAAGGACGGAGCGTCGTTTGAGGGCGCCGTGGGCAGTGTGTTGTATATCGACGAGGTAGCGATATCGTTTGACAATGACGAAAATTAATTAACGTAAACACCATGAAGAAAAATTTTATCATAATAATGGCTGTCGCCTTGGCTCTGATTAGTGGCCAGGCAATGGCACAAGACACCGAGTCGTGGACAATCAAAGCCCGTGTGGGCTACAGCATAGGCGGCACAGCACCGCTGGGCATCCCCGCCACCATACGCAGTATCGACAAGTTCAGCCTCACGCCGTCGCTGATGGCCGGAGCCGACGTGTCGTTTCCGTTGCAAAACCAGTGGGGGCTGATGACGGGACTCAGAATTGAAAACAAGGCCATGAAGGTCGATGTCACCACCAAGGGCTATCGCATGGAGGTGGTGAAAGGCGACAGCAAAATCGAGGGCCTCTTTACCGGCCACGTCAGCCAGGATGTCACCGAGTGGATGTTTACCCTGCCGGTGCTGGCAACCTACAAATTGAGCAACAAGGTGACCTTGAAGGGCGGCCCTTACGTGTCGGTGCTCTTCAACAAGGACTTTAGCGGCATCGCCTCCGACGGCTATCTGCGCCAAGGCGACCCCGTGGGCCCGAAAATCATCATGGGCGACAAGCCGGGCGAGTGGGCCACCTACGACTTCAGCGACGACCTGCGCAACTGCCAGATGGGCCTCGAGGTGGGTGCCGACTGGCAAGTGCATGAGCACCTCGGCCTCTCGGCCGACCTCAACTGGGGCCTGACGGGCATCTTCAAGGGCGACTTCAAAACCGTGGAGCAGACACTCTATCCCATCTACGGCACCATCGGCGCCTACTGGAAATTCTAACCTACCACGCCTTACCGCATCCCACAAGGTTTTTATAATGCGAATTTCGCGAAATTCGTATTTCTGCGAAAAATATTCGCGAAATTCGCGTTAAACTCACCCTTCGCGGAATTGGCGTTAAACTCACCCTTCGCGAAATTGGCGTTAAACTTTTTCGCGAAAAATCAAGAGCGCTGACTGGGGCTTTAGGCCGTGGTCAGCGCTCTTGGTGGTTTTAACGCAAATAGGTGATATCTACGTTAATCGTTGATGATTCTTTTGGTGACTATTGGTCGGCCGTTTTCGTCGAGCAGTGGCGTCAATCCGCCGGTGTAGCCGTAACTAACTAAGAGATAGTTCACACCGGTTTGAGAGTCAACGATCACGATTGCCTCTTTCAAGAAGCCGCCCGTTTCACGGTCGACCCATACAAATCTTTTGTCGCTTGCCATATGGTTGATAGTTATTAAGTTGCGATTATCGTGCCACTTTCTCGAGGCGCTTCATCATGATGAACATGAATGCTGCCGAGACGAGGCACACGCCGATAAACACGCTCCACACTTGCCACAGTGGCAGGTCGCCCCACAAGTAGCCACCCACGCTGACGAGGAAGTTGCCGATGGCCGTGCTGGCAAACCAGCCGCCCATCATCAGGCCCTTGAGTTTGGGAGGAGCCACCTTGGTGACAAACGAGATGCCCATGGGCGAGAGCAGCAGTTCGCCGAAGGTAAGCACTAGATAGGTGGATATCAGCCAGTTGGGCGACACCAGCGATGCGGCATCGCCGGCGGCAGCCTGAGCATTAGGAGTGGCCAGGCCCAGCGAGCCGACCACCATGATCAGGTAGGCCGAAGCGGCTACGAGCATACCCAGCGCAATCTTGCGTGGAGCACTGGGCTCCTTGCCGCGCTTGGCAAGCCAGCCGAAAAGCGCCATCGACACCGGAGTGAGCGCCACCACAAAGCATGGGTTGAAGTGCTGGAAGATGGGAGCGGCTACCGGGGTGCTCTCGGGCAAGGTGAAATAACGTGCAATCAGCACGGCGATGCACGCCACAATCACGCCGCCAGCGATGTAGCGCGTGCGGCTGGTCTTGGCGTCGTAAATGGCAAAGCCGGCATACACGATGAGGATGCACAGCACCAGGTTCCACACGTCGAAGGCCATGCTCTGCAGGCCGCTCGAACTGTGGGCCGTGAACTCGTTGGCAAAGAAGGTGAGGGTGAGGCCATTCTGATGGAATGCCATCCAGAAGAAAATCACCACGATGAACACCAGAATCAGTGCCACTACACGGCGCGCGGTCTCGCCTGCAGGCAGGGTGTCGGCAGCCGTAGTTTCGGTCTTTTTCTTAGCCATCGAACTGACCTCGGTGTGCTTAAATGTCGAGCGGAACGCATAGTAGATGGCGATGGAAATGATGAGCGACACGCAGGCCACGCCGAAGGCAAAGTGGTAACTGTCGGCCTCGCTCACGCCCAGATGGGTCTGGGCATATTCCATAATCTTCACCGCGGCCGTGGGGGCAAACATGGCGCCGATGTTGATGGCCATGTAGAAGATGCTGAATGCCGCGTCGCGGCGGTCGCTGTACTGCGGGTCGTCGTAGAGGTTGCCCACCATCACTTGCAGGTTGCCCTTAAACAAGCCCGTGCCAAGACTGATGAGCAGAAGCGCGCCCATCATGGCCCACAACGCCACATTGTCGCCGCCCAGAGGCACCGACAGGGCCACGTAGCCGAAGAACATGATAATGATGCCGGTGGCCACCATCTTGCCGTAGCCGAAGAGGTCGGCCAAAATGCCGCCAAGCACTGGCAGGAAGTAGACGAGCATCAGGAAACTGCTGTAAATCAAGCCTGCCTTGCCCGGGTCAAGCCCGAAGTTGGCGCGCAAAAACAGGGCGAACACAGCAATCATCGTGTAGTAGCCAAAACGCTCGCCAGTATTGGCCAGCGCCAAGGCATACAATCCTTTAGGTTGGTTTTCAAACATAAGAATAAAGAGGTTTTAATATTAGTTGCTGCAAATTTACTAAACTATTTTGGAAGAGCCGCCATTTAAGCCCGAAAAACATCAAGCCACACAGTTTGGCGGCTGTGTGGCTTGAATGTATGAATGACGGTGGAATAATGCGGTTATCGCACTATCACCTTCCTATATGTGCTGCCGATTCTAACGACATACACGCCATTGCTCAGCGAGCAATCGAGTTGACGTGCGTTGGCTCTCTTAATCAGCTGGCCGTGGATGTTGTAGACGGCAATCGGAGTGACGATCGCCGCACTGATGCTCAGTCCACCGTTAATGGCGCTCACGCGGGTATCGTCGCTGGCGATGGTGGTCACGCCGGTCGATTGTGGGTCTTCGGTAATGTTGTAGTGCTCGTCGCGGCACTCGTCGGTGTAGGTGTGCAAGTCATCTGACTTGGTGCCCGTTCCGGGCGATGTCAGGATGTAGCTTATACCAGTCGACTCATCGACATCGACAAAAGTCCAGTAATACCAGCCCTCGAATCCTTCGAGCGCGGGCATCTCGGGACGCGTAGCCCAAGTGTAGGTCTTCGATGCGTTAGGACATTTGTCGCCTCCGTCCCACCACCAGATGGTAGGCACGCCGTTGGGCGAGTAAGCCTTGATGGTGATGTTGATATAGGTCTTCTCCACATCGGGCTGGTTGGGCTCGTATACGGCCTTCCACATAGCCACGGTATCACTCTCGGTATAGGTGCGATTTGAAACGCTCTTGTTGTCGGCGGTGCGCTCGACGTAGTCCCACGACGGGCCCGATGTGTATTTGTATTTATGCTCGGTCGTGGCACCGAAGATATCGATGGTGTAGTGAGTGTCGTCGACTTTGGTCATCTGCTCAAAAGTCCAGCCGTTCATTTCGCCGGCGATGTAGCACTCTTTGGTCTCCTCGGGGACAACCACTTTGTAAGTTACGCACGACTCGCCATTGAGTTTTGCCTTGAGCTTGTCGATTTGTTTTTGAGTCAGATATCCATTGTCGATAAAGTATTTGCTCAACTCGGCCTCAAGATTCTCGACAGTGCTCACATCGTACACGTTAAGCAGCTGGCGGAAGGTGTAGGCCAGCAGGTGCCAATCGCGGAACTCGCGAATCTGCATATTGTTCGACGCTTGGTAGTCGGCAGTGATTTCGTCCCAGCTGGCACCGCACAGTGCGGCCAGTACGGCGCAGAACACGCCAGTGCGGTCGGTGCCCAGACGGCAGTGAATCTCGAATGGGCCTTCGTGGTTCTCATCGTTGATGAAGGTGACGATTTGGTTCACCCAGTCACCAAAGTACTTCGATGTGGGCTTGGTGTATACATAGCTGTACGATGGCACCTTGTTGTTGGCGTTGACGTAGAGCACGTTTTGGTTGTCGATAATGTTCTGATAGTACTCTGGAATCTCCTCCTGGTAGGTCTGCCCGCCGGTGGTGTAGGTCGTCAGTGTGTTCTCGTCGTTGTCCGACAGGCAGATGTCGGACTTGATGCCGGCTGCGGTTGCGAGCTCTTTGACATAGTACAGACGCCAGTACTCTGTGTCGACACCCTTTGAGTCGCCGCGCGAGGCCTTGTAGGGGTGGTACGAGCGGAATAGCTGTGTTGTGCCGGGCACCAGGCGGAAGTTGGAGATTGCGGCTTGGTCGACAGGGTCGTCAAGGTTGAAGTCCGACAGGGGGCGTATGTAACCCGCCCGCTCGCTATTGGCCTTGATCTGCTCCAAGTCGTCGGTTGAGAAGACGACAATCATGTTTTGATCCGAAGTCATGAACTTGTAGCCCTCGGTGAGCCAACTTGGTGCCTGCATGTAGTTTCCGTTGATGTAGAACTTGTACTCGGGCTGGCCTGAGTTACCCGGTACGTTCACGTAGTCGTACGACACGGTGACATACCAGCAGTTACTCTCCTCGTCGTAGGCGAGTTTGGTTTCTTCGACATCTTTCCACGAGTTGAAAGAGCCGCGCACATACCCCGTGTTGACCGTTCCAGTCCAGTATCCCTCGTCCAAGCAATACAGGAATGTAATTGTGCGTGCCTCGGGGTCATCGATGAAGCAACGCTTCTTGTCGGCCTCGCTGGGAGTGATGGCCATGGTGTAGACGGCCATTGTCAGCAGGCACGTTGCAAAAAGAAGTAATCGTTTTGTCATAATGTAAGAATTTAAAGTTTAATGATAATGATAAGATTCTTGGTTTTATGGCAAAATTAGCAACTCATTAATGGTTGCGCAATAGTTATGCGAAAAAAAGTAAGTGATTTTAGCCTACAAGTTTGACTTAATTTACTGAATATATGTGTGATAAGCCTGCGGGTCACGTTAAAAATAGGTAAACCCTCAGGTGTGATTATTTCGTCTTTTCTGTAGCAAATAAATGCATCGGAGCGGTCACAGTGTCATCACACGGGCGTTGAATTCGTCTTTGCTGATTCGGGCCTTGTTGCGAATTATCTGCCGGTAGTTGTAGACGGTTTGTGGCGAGTAGTGGAGGAAATGTGCAATCTTTGTGCTGTCGTTGAAGCCGAGGCGTACCAGTGCGAAGATGCGCAGCTCAGGAGTCAGCAGGTCGTCGTGCTTGACGTTGATTTGCTGGTCGGGCAGCAGTAGGCTGTTGAATTTGTGCACGAAGTCGGGAAACAGTTGCAGGAATATCTTATCGAAATTTTGGAAAAACTCCTTAAGAGAGGGAGATGAGGTTGATTGACTCAGTTGTTTCTCAACATCCCTGTACATGCCAATTTTGATTTTATTCAAGACCGAGAGCCGCATTTGCTCCATCCGGTTAATGTCGTTGGCGCAAAGATTAAAAAGCTGTGCGATATATACTTCTTTTACTTTGTTGCTCTCAATTAGGTTGCCGTTAAGTGATTTCAACTCATCGTTGAGCAAGTTGAGTTCCTTGTTTGTTGCCTCCAGTTTTGCCCTCATGGTGGCCAGACGCTTGTTGTCGCGGTATAGCAGGAAGAGAAGAATGGCAAGTGCGATTGCCGACAATGACACAAAAACAATGATGATGTTGCGCTTTTGTTCAATCTCACGATGTTGCTGCTCGTGGGCGCTGGTGATGATGGGCAGGTAACCGGCGGCGAGATCTAGCCGCTGTCGTGCGCCCGACGAGACCACATCGTTCATCGAGAGTGTAATAAAGCGGAAAGCTCTGTCCATGTCACCCTCTTCATACAACAGCATCGCCAAGTGCTGCAATGAGGTGTAGGTCTTGCTGTTGCGCCGCAAGTCGATTATTGCGGCCATTGTGTAGCAAGCCTTTGCCTCGTCGGTGCGTTGCAGTTTCTCGTAGGTGTCGGCCAGTGTGAACCAAAAGATGGGATTGCGGTCTTGCTCATGGGGGTGCAGACGCATGTATGACTCGAGTATTTCCAAGGCTTCGGCACATTTCCCTTGCCCTTTAAGAATCTCGCTGTTGTTGATGCTCAACGATATGCCGTCGATACGGCTGATGTGTGCTATCGTGTCGCGATAAAGCTTTAATCGCTCTTGGTACAATTGCCGTTTTTGCTTGTCAGCGGTGATTTCGCTGAGCGATAGCAATGTGCTGTGACACTGATAGTAATATGATGAGTTTTGCAGCAATTGTGGGGTGTGTTCTATCGAATGTAGCACAGCGAGTGCTTGGTCATAGAATCCTAAACACTTAAGTGCCTCGGCTACGGTGATTTGCGCCTGTGCTATGGTATCTGGGTTGCCAATTTCACGTGCCAGGTCCACCCTCATGCGTGCATACACCAGGGCAGAGTCAAATTGAAGTCGGTAGAAGTCGTGGTAAAGCTGTTGCACGGCCACTATGCGTTCGTGGGCATCGGTGGCCTTAGCAAGTTGATCGCGGTGTCGAGCCACTTTAGCTTGCAACTCATTGGTGCGTGCGCCGCCGCTGTCAATAACGCATTCCAAGACGTGCATCAGCGAGTCGGTGTTGTAGGTCGCCGACACCACGACACTCTGCGGCAGTGTGGCCAGCAAAGTGAGTGTCAGAGCGCAAATCCTGGTTATGCGTGTCATGGTGGTAAGTGAAAAAGGGGAACCGCGTGTTACACGGCACAAGTGTGATGCGTGTAAACGCGGTTATCCCTTAGTTTTTACAATGATTTCCGTTATTCGGTGACTCGTTCAAGCCATTTCACCATGCCCCACATCACGCCCATGGCGATGAGGCAGATGATCAGGAACACAGCCCAGCACATCCACAGGCTCGGCAACTTGTTGAGCATAACCGGACCAATCCAGATGAAGAGGTTACCCAGAGCGGTGGCGCCAAGCCACAAGCCCTGGCAAATGCCCTGCAGGTGCTTGGGCGCAATCTTCGACACGAACGACAGGCCCAGCGGCGAGATGAACAACTCGGCCACCGTGAGGAAGAAGTAGGTGACAATGAGCACCCACCATTGCGATTTCAGACCCGTCTGTGCGGCAATATCCATAGCGCGGAATTCCTCGCCGTTAGGATAACCCTTGCCCATGCTGACCAGCATCAGGAACAGATAAGCCAAGCCAGTGATAAACATACCAATCACAATCTTGCGCGGTGTGCTGATGGCGCGGCCGGCCTTGGTGAAGGCGGCGAAGATGGCCATAATGATGGGGGTGAGCACAATCACGAAGAATGGGTTCACAGCCTGCCAAATCTCAGGAGCCACGGTGTCGGTGATGACATAGTCACGGGCAAATACCGAGAGCGACTGGCCATTCTGGTGGAACGACAGCCAGAAGAACACGCACACGCCCAGCACAGCAAACAGGGCATACATGCGCTGCTTGATTTCGCGTGCCATGCTTGCGCGCTCCTCGGGAGTATAGTCGATGGCAGCGGCAGCCTCTTTCTTGGCGGGTGTCGGGAAGAGTTTCTTGTAAGCCATGAAGATTACCAGCGACAGAACCATAGCGGCCACCGAAGCGATGAAACTGTAGTGAACACCGGTGTTGAACACCTCAAGGTAACTGTTGCAAGCGGCAGTCATGTCGCCAACCATGTTGGGATTGGCCTTAGTCATCAGTTGGGTCAGGTTGGCCGACTCGTCGCCAGTCAACGTGCCACCACCGAGGAACTTGTGACACAGAGCGGGGAGGGAAGCATCGTAAACCATGCCCTTTACGCCCAGCCACCACTGGCGCAGCAGGGGAGCCACAAAGGGAGCCACCAGACCGCCAATATTGATGAAGACGTAGAAAATCTGGAAGCCTGAGTCGCGGCGCTCTTTGATGGCGTTGAGTTCGTCACCCTTGACGCCAGCGGCAACTGCATCGGCTTCCATGTTGTCGTACATCTGGCCCACGATAGCCTGCAGGTTGCCCTTGAACAAGCCATTACCGAAGGCAATCAAGAACAGTGCCACACAGGTGAACACCAGCAGCCACATGTGGTTGCCCGCCGAGTGAACCACGGGAATCGACAGCAGCACATAGCCCAATGCCATCACCACAAGACCCCACTGGATGGTGCTCTTGTAGTTCTGGGTGCGGTCGGCAATCAGACCGCCCACCAGGCTCAGCACATAGATTCCGGCATAGAACACAGCGTAGATTACACCTGCCACGCCCTCGTCCAGGCCAAATTTAGAACACAAGAACAGCAGTAGCACTGCGTTCATGATGTAATAGCCAAATCGCTCGCCCATGTTGCTCAATGCGGCGGGGATTAGGCCTTTAGGATGATTTTTAAACATAGAGTTATTGTGTTTTTATTGTTAATAATTATTTCTCAGTGTCGTTGTCGTTGCATCGGCACGAGCAGTGGTGCTGGTGCTCGGCGCGGAAGGTGTCGCTGGCGCTGGCCGCCAGGGCTGTGGCGCGGATGCGTTTCACCATTGCCAGAAGGCCGTTGCTGCGCGTGGGCGACAGGTTGGCCTGCAGCCCGATGCGCTCAATAAAATATAGGTCGGCATCGAGGATTTCCTGGGGCTGGCGGTCGCTGAGCACGCGCAGCAGCATGGCGATGATGCCCTTCACGATGATGGCGTCGCTGTCGGCCGTGAAGTGCAGGCGACCCTCGTCGTCGAGTTCGCTGTGCAGCCACACGCGGCTCTGGCAGCCGTCAATCAGGTTGCTCTCGGTCTTGTATTTCTCGTCGAGTGGCGGCAGCGCGTTGCCCATCTCAATGATGAGGCTGTAGCGGTCGAGCCAATCGGTAAAATCCTCAAATTCGGCGATAATCTGGTCTTGAATATCGTTGATATCGTTCATCTTTAGGGTGTTGTTTTTTTGAACAAGCGTCAAATTTACACATTTTTCGTGACACGGCAAAGTGAAAGCCGCAAAAACCGCAAAAATGGCCGTTAATCCTGTATCCACAACGAGCGCACCTTGCGGTCGATGGCCCACAGGTTGCCCAGCGTGATGCAGCCCATAATTGCGAGTCCCACCAGGGCGGCAATAGTGATGCTCGAGCCCTTCACGCCCATGGCGGCGAGCATGGGCAGATACCAGCGTCGCGCCAGCCACAGGCCCACCAGCGCCAGCACAAACACGGCGGCGTTGATGAGCAGCACCATGCGCTTATAGGGCGACGACACCTGGCTCGGCGAGTAGCCAAGCAGCAGCAGGTCGCGCAGGCGGCGCGTGTTTTTCTGCAGCAGCAAGTAGATGCTGAGCATCAGCACCAAGAACGACAGCGCGCTGATGATGATACCCACCGTAATCACAATGCCTATGATGATGGTCAGGAAGTAGTTGGCCTTGCTTGAGGTCATCTTGTCGCCAGCCACGTCGTAGCGATGCTCCTTCATGTAGTTCTCGATCTTCACGTCGCCGGGGCGGTTCACCTCCACGATGAGGCGCACCGGGTTGGCTGTGCCGCCGTGGCCGTAGCGCTGGTTGGCCCAGGTGAGGAAGGTGTCGGGGACAATCACCGTGTTCAGCCGGTTGCTGAAGCCCACGATGCGTCCGGGCATAGCCTCATGCAGGCCGTTGCCCATAAAGGTGAACGACAGTGGGATGGCGCCAATCTGGTTCTCGCTGACACGCGGCAAGCCCTGAGTCGAGGCAAAGCCGAAGTTGTAGAGCGACAGGTAGTCGCGAGCCACAATCACAGGCACGCTGGGGTGAGCCGGGTCGAAGTCCCACTGAGCCGGGTCGACGTCGATAAACGCCGTGGGAATCGACTCAAAGAAGAACTCGGTGCGCATGGCGCGGCTGCTGCCCAGACCCACTGTGGCATAGGTGGCAAACTCGCTGTTGGCGAAGCGGCCCACACGGCGGCACCACGGCTGCGACTCCAGGTCGGCAATGTCGGCGTCGGTAAACTCGGTCGTGCCGCCCATCATCGCGCCAGCGCTGGTCACGTTGCGCGTAATCACCAGGTAATCCTTGCTGATGAAACTCTCCTCGTCGTCGAAAACGGGTTTCACGTCGCGATAGAACTGCACCGCCAGAATCACGATCGTCAGGCCCACCAAGTTGGCGATGGCAAAGCCCACAAGTTGCGTAGGGCTGACGTGCTGGCGAAGAAGTTTCCAAATTATTGAATTCATAACTGTGTGTGTGGATTAAAGGTGTAACACGGCATCGGCGTCAAAGCGCAGGTGGTTGCCCACCGAGGTGGCAATCACTCCGGCGCCCATCTGCTCGGCCTGCTCCATGACGAGTCGCGCCACGAGTTGGTTGTTGGTGTCGTCGAGGTGGCTCACCGGCTCGTCAAGCATGATGAAGTCGGCGGGCTGGCACAGTGTGCGTATCAGCGCCACGCGCTGCTGCTGGCCAATCGACAGTTTGCCGGCCGGCGAGTGAACCTTGTCGCCAATCCCCAGCAACTCAAAGAGTTTCAGAATCTCGGCCTCGCTCTTGTGCTGGGTGAGGCGGTTCTTCAACTGAATGTTTTCCAGAGCGGTGATTTCGGGGAACAGCCGCATGTCCTGCGGCAGATAGGCGATGTGGCGCTGGCGAACCTGGCACCACTCCTTTACGCTCAGCGAGCGCACGTCGCGGCCGTCGAAGTCGATGCGGCCGTCGAAGTCGATGCGATAGCCATAGATGTAACTGCACAGCGACGACTTGCCCGTGCCGCTCTCGGCGCTGACCAGGTAGTGCTTGCCGCGCTCAAAGCGCAACTCGCGCTGCCACACATCGCTCGGCACGGCATCGCGGCCGGCAAACACACGCGGCAGCGTGTTGTGCAAGGTGATTTCGTTCATGCTCGAATCTCAGAATCGTTGAATTGCGTAAAATATAGTGTAGAGTCGCGCCGTGGCACGTCGTGGCGACCACGGCGCGACCCTGCAGGTTATTAATAACCGAAGATGTCCTCGAGGGTGAGGCGACGGATGGGGCCAATCTTACCGAGGGCCTCCATGTCGAGTTCGCTCTCGTTGCCCAGGATGATGTAGCGATAAGGCTTGCCAGCCATCGTGCTCTGCTCAAAGTTCACCACGTCTTGCAGCGTGAGGTTGGGCAAAGCGTTGTAAACCATCTGGTTGATGTCGTAGTCCAGACCTAAGCGCTTAGCGTGGAGGTAACTCCACAGCACATTGCCGCGAGTGGTGCGGCGGCTGGCCAGTTTCTTCGTCATGGCGTCCTTGGCCAGTTGGAAGGCGTTCTCGCTCTGCGGGATGTTGGTGATGATGTTGTTGAACTCACCCACGCAGTCCATCATCTTGTCGTTCTGGGTGATGATGTAGGTCATCGCGTACTCAGGATGATTCTTCTCGTAGGGCTGGCGATAATAGGCTGCTGCCGAGTATGCCAGGCCGCGTGCCTCACGCAACTCTTGGAAGACGATGCTGTTCATGCCTCCGCCAAAGTACTCATTGAACAGGCCGATGATGGCGGCGCGGTCGGGAGTCCACTGGCGGTTCTCGTTGTTATACTGGATCATATAGATGTTCTTGGCATCGTAGGGAGCCAGCAGAACCTCGGTTTGAGTGGTGGCTTCCTCCATGTAGTCCTCACCCTTGGGCACTGCGGCAAGCGGTGTGACGATGTGGTGCTGGCGGTCGATGGTGGCAGTGAATTCCTGCTGGCTCATCGGGCCGTAGTAAACCACGGTGTGCTGCAGGCCAAGCAGACTCTTGACCAGAGCGGTGAGCACCTCGGGCTTGGTGTTGCGCAGTTGCTCGGCGCTCATGATGTTGGTGCTGGAGTTGCGCGGGCCGTACATGCCGTATTCGCTCAGGTTGTTGAAGCAGGCCTCTTGGTTGGTCTTTGCGTCGTTGCGAGCCTTGATGAGGACGTCGACCAGGTTGTTGTAGGCCGTGGCGTCGGGCTTGGCGTTTTGCACCAGGTCTTCGAGCAGTGCCAGAGCCTCGACCATGTTCTCGGTGAGGCCCGACAGGGTGACGTAGGTCTCGTTGTCGTTGACGCTGAACGAGATGTTGCAAGCGAGTTTGTACATGCGCTGCTTAAACTGAGTCGGAGTCAGGGTATTGGTGCCAAGGAAGTCCATGTAGTCGAAGGCCGTCTGCAGACGGTTGTCGGCCGTGGTGCCGAAGTCGAATTTAAACGTCAGCGAGAACAGGCCGTCCTGCGTGTTCTGCTTGTAGAGCAGGGGCAGGCCCTTGCCGGTGGTGCCCACGCTCATCTCGGTGTTGAAGTCGACAAATTGTGGCTGGATGGGCTTCACCGTCTCGCCTAAGATTGTCTTCACGAAGTCGCTCTGCTTGTCGCGGTTGGTGGGAATAGGCGTGATGGCGGGCTTGTCGATCTTGTGCAGGGTGGTGTCCTCGCCCATGCGCTTGTACACGCACACGAAGCCGTCGTTGAGATGACGCTTGGCGAAGTCAATGATCTGTGCCTTGTTCATGCCGGCCATGCGGTCGAGTTTGCCCACCTCCACGCTCCAGTCGCGTCCGTTGATAAAGGCGTTCACCAGTTGGCGCGTGCGGTAGCCGTTGTTGTCGAGTGCGCGGAAATATTGCAGTTTCTTGTTGTTGACCACGCTCATCAGCAGGTCGTCGTCGAAGTCGCCGTTTTTGAGTTTCTCAATCTCGCCCAGCAGCAACTCACGCACCTGCTCCAGCGTCTGTCCCTCGTTGGGATAGCCCAAGGCCAGAAGCAGTGAGTAGTCGGTCATGTCGTCGGTGTAGGCTGCGGCCTGCATCACGCGCAGCGGCTGGTTGAGGTTCAGGTCAATCAGGCCGGCGCTGCCGTTCGACAGCATGTCGGCGATGAGTTGGATGGTGTCGTTTTGCAGCGTTGCGCCGCCGTCAAAGCGCCAAGCCAGGGCCACAAACTCGGCCTCTTGGCCCAGCACGGTGGTGTCGGCGGGGGCCGTCAGCGGGGCCAGGGGGGCGAACTCCGGACGGTTGAGGTTGTAGTTGGGCTCCCATTTGCCAAAGTGGCGCTCCAGGATGGCAATCACCTCATCGGGGTCGAAGTCGCCAGCCATACATATTGCCACGTTGTTGGGGCAGTAGTAGTTATTGAAGTACTGCTTTATGTTGGTAATCGACGGATTCTTCAGGTGCTCCTGCGTGCCGATGGTGGTCTGCGTGCCGTAGGGGTGGGTGGGGAATGCCTTGGCATACATTGCCTCGTAGAGGCGCCACTCGTCCTTGGCCAGACCGATGTTGTACTCCTCGTACACGGCCTCAAGTTCGGTGTGGAAGCCGCGTATCACCATGTTCTGGAAACGGTCGGCTTGGATGCGTGCCCAGCGGTCGACCTCGTTGGCGGGGATGTCCTCGGTGTAGCAGGTGACGTCGGTGCTGGTGTAGGCGTTGGTGCCGATGGCGCCGATGCCCGACATCAGTTTGTCGTACTCGTTGGGGATGTTGTACTGGGCGGCCAGTTGCGACACGCTGTCAATCTCGTGATACAGCACGCGGCGGCGCTCAGGGTCGGTAACCTTGCGATATTCCTCGTAGCGGCGCTCGATGTCGGCCAGCAGAGGAATCTCAGCCTGATAATTGCTGGTGCCATACTCTTGAGTGCCCTTAAACATCAGGTGCTCGAGGTAGTGGGCCAGACCGGTGGTCTCGCTCGGGTCGTTGCGCGAACCGGTGCGCACGGCGATGTGTGCCGCGATGCGCGGGCTCTGGTGGTTAACACTCAGAAACACCTTAAGGCCATTGCTCAAGGTGTAGCATTGGGTACCAGTGGCGTCGCCAGCATAGGTGGTAGGCGCCGTGGTGCGTGCCGACAGGCCCAGGCATACCAGGCCGGCCAGCAACGTCATGATAAATCGTGTCTTCATACTCTATTGCTTTGTTTGTTGCGTAATTAGTGGGGCAAAGTTACAAATAACTTTTCGCTTATCGTCAATTCTCGTTTAAAATTGTTTCGATATCTCGATAGTTAAAATGTCCGACAAAAGGCAATTTGGAGTTTTCGGTTCCGGTATTCACGACTTGTGTCTGTAGAGTCTCCTCGGCAAATAACGACCGGAAATAATTCAGGCTTTTATAAAAATCGTGGTGAATAGTAGCCGATAGTTTTACCTCAAACGCTCGTAACGATTGAAGGCCCTCGTCCAGCACCACATCTACCTCATGCCCGCTACGGTCACGATAGTAGAATAGATTACTGTCCAAACCATGGTTAAACCGATGTTTCAGGAACTCAATAACCACCATATTCTCAAAGATTTGTCCTCGTAATGGGTGCGTTTCGAGTTGTTGCGCATTATTGATACCCAACAGATAGCACACGAGCCCCACATCGTAGAAATATACCTTGGGAGTTTTCACCAATCGTTTGCCGATGTTACGATAAAAAGGCTGTAGCCGAAATGCCACATAGGTTGCCTCAAGCACATTCATCCACTCTGTGATTGTGGGGAGTGACACCCCCAACTCATTTGAGATGCTGCTGGCATTGAACTCACAACCCACTCGCGACGCGCTGATGACCAGAAACTTTCGGAACTCATTCAAGTGGCGCACATTCATCACTTGAAGGATGTCGCGCTGCACATAGGTGTTGTAATATTGGCGATAAACGTCGGTGGCGGGTATCCCATTCGCCCACACCGCTGGGTAAAAACCGCGGCACATGATTTCAAAGTCATCGAGATTTCGGTCTTGGTCGTTCAACTCAGCTACAGCAAGCGGCAATAAGGTCAGCATGGCAGTTCGTCCGGCGAGCGATTGTGTGACCTTGTTCGACAATTGAAGGTTATTGCTGCCTGTGAGTACAATATTGGCATTAGGATGGTTGTCAACTACCACTTGAACCGTACTCAATATTTCCGGCATTCGCTGCACTTCATCGATAATCAACCCCTCGCAATGACGCTCGACGAACAGTTTACGTTCCAATTCCAATTCATTCATTGCCGCCTCGTCCTCAAGATTGACATAGTGGTAATTGGGGAATGCCATTCGGCACAAGGTTGTCTTGCCTGATTGACGAGGTCCGGTGACGGTAACCACCTTAAAAAGACCTTTCAGACGCAACAATTCCGTCTCTAATATCCTGCGATACATGTTATTAGTTTTGTGTTTGACAAATATAAAGTACTACTTTAGATTTGGCAAAGGTAGCTATTTCATTCTATTTGACAAAATAATTCCGAATTTTTTCTTCATTTATTAACGTGAGTTCGGTATAAGAAAACGAGTTTACAATGCAACTGAGTCGCAGAGGTACATGGAGGATGTTTCAAAATAGTGCTCACGACCGACCAATGGCGCGAGCCGAATGCAGAGTAAGAACTTGTTCTTGCTATGCTGAGGCGAAGCCCATTGATGCTGAAAGAACGGAGCCCGCAGGGCAAGCGAAGCGCAGTAAATCAAATAAATTCAAATCAAATAGATTATAATTTGTTGTAAATTAATAAAATAAAGATTTGTTTGATTTGATGAGATTTGTTAGATTTCTCCCCGTCAGGGCACTTAAATTATTATATTACGCATTTTGGCACACCCTCTCTATGCCTCAGTGATTTACCTACGTCGATGAAAGTATACTTAGGGATATTCAGTTAATGCGCTTCAATGGGAGTTCCTCAACCTGTTGAGAATGCAGTATATCGTACAGTGGTGGCTGAAGGCCTTGAGATTTTCGATTCTCAAGGCCTTTTGACGCATTATTCGCATGGTGGGCGCGTGACGCTTTGCCC
>CACYRK010000034.1 GCA_902776835.1 uncultured Bacteroidales bacterium | reverse complement strand
TTACGACGCAGACGAGCCAGTTTGATTTGCTCACCTACGGTCTGCATCTTCTGTTCCAGTTTTCGGGGCAACTTATTGCCCATTGTTGTCTTGCTCATACTAATGCTCAACTTATATTTACAAGTGCAAAGATACAATAATTTCTATATTTTATGATGTGTTATAATAATAAATATGATTATTCAAGGCATTTTTAACAATTCTAGTCGTCTTTTGGAATAAAAAGCATACCCTGAGACACAATATCGCATCACATCCCAAGAAATTCACGGCAATATCTTTTCGCACTTCTGCACAAGAAAGTACTATTCATATTTTAGCAGTAATTACCACACGCCGATTATCAAGCTACCAAAGAAAAAACAATGCTAAAATACCCACTCCTCATTCTATTATTGCCAGAACACTTTATTGTCAGCGGAAATATATAGAAAACACACTTTTCCGCTGGTTATAGAAACTTTTTTGCTACTTTTGTAGCGTAAAACCAAAATCATATATCACAATGATTATCGGACGTGAAAAGGAACAAAGTGAACTGTGCACGCTACTCGATTCATCCATGCAGATAATGCCAAGGGTGTAAAACGCTTATTTTTTTTGCCGCAATATATTGAGCATAAAATCTCAAAATTTAACGAAATATCCATCTGAATGATAGAACGAAAGAATATATTAAAAAGATTAGCAAAGATTATACATCCCTTCAAAACTGGCTTAATCACTATGTTTTGCTTGTTTTTGGCCTTCTTGAAGCATATTGCACTTTAACAAATGTTAAATACGTTAAAAATGAGGTTTTTGAAAATTATTTTGAGCAATTTTCCCACTTCTCCCAATTTTCCCACTTTTCTACCGTTTAAAGGCTAAATATCTGATAATCAATATTTTCGATTTCCTGCATCGGCAAATAGACCATACAGAGAACGTCATCTACCACAAATTGCTGAATGACAAACTGAGTACCAATTTGGGTTATGTATATGAGAATATCATTGCACAAATGCTGGCAGCAACAGGAAACAAACTCTTTTATTATACTTGGCCTAAAGACGAGACCCACAAATATGAAATTGACTTTTTGCTCTCACGAGGTGCCAAACTTCACCCGATTGAGGTAAAATCTTCGGGTTACAAGGCTCACAAATCGCTTGATGTCTTCAGCCAGAAGTATTCCCACATAATAGATAAACGTTATCTGATTTACACCAAAGATTTGAAAAAGGATGAAGAAACTCTTCTGCTTCCAGTTTACATGACACCGTTTCTATGAAGTTGGCAGATGGCGCTGATTCTCAGCGTTAAACCTAAATCGATTATTAGGTCGGTATTATGTCATTTTCTTTATTCCTAATTATGGCCGATTTGGGTTAAATATTTACAAAATGGTTGTAGCGTTACAACCATTTTGATGTTTTTTGTCGATTTGCGCAAGCAAGTGCTTTTGGGGCGATGGGGGTTATTGGGGTTGGAGGCTTTGGCGGTAGTTGCTGGGCGACTGGCCGAGGTGCTTGGTGCAGTAGCGGCTGAAGTAGGAGAGCGAGGCGAAGTTCATGCGCTCGGCGATCTGGGTGAGCGACAGGCGCTCGTCGTCGAGAAAGTCTTTTAATAAAGGTATGGCGTGACGGTCGATATACGAGGTGACGCTATGTCCCGTGACGCGTTTGACGGTTGCCGATAGGTATTTTGGCGACACGTTGAGGCGCTCGGCATAGTAACTCACGCTGCGCTCGGTGCCGCTGATGCCTGTGGCGAGCAGTGCCATGAGTTGCTTCACGATGTATGCGGTGCGGTCGGTGTGCGTGTCGGTGGCCTCGCGTTGTGCGTGGGCCTCGAAGATGTCGTACATCATAGTCAGGCACAGGCTGCCCATGAGTTCATGATAAAACTGCAAGTGTGTTTCACCCATGCGTTGGCGAATCCGCTGGAAGTCGGCCCGTAGATGGTCGGCCTGCTCGTCGGTTAGCGGCACCACGGGGTCTTGATTGAGCGAGATGCTGCCGCCGATGCTGTAGTTGTTCGACGGCAGCAGGTTTTGAAGAAACTTGTAGTCGGCGGCAAACCACTCCACCTGCAAGTCGGCATGCGCGGCAAGGTTGCTGACGCGATGGGGCATGGGAATCACCACCAGGTCGTTTTTCATGATGTGATAGCAGTGCTCGTTAAACACAAAACTGCCCTCGCCACCCAGGCACAGCAGGTGCATGCAGGTGTGGCTCAACTCGGGCGCGTTCATCGCCCCGAAATCGGTAGAATACAGGAAATTAGTCTTCATCGGTGCAAAATTACGCATATTTTTCCATTGAAACGAACGATTGTGGCAAAAAGTGAAAATTATAGCGCTTTTTGTGAAATACAAACGTCAAAATCCAGCAGTAATTTTGCAGTGCGAAACAAAACATACCGACAAATACAAAACATAAATGACTATGATTTTCGACAGAAACAATCAAAAAGAAGTGGTGGCACTGTTGGGTGCCGGCAGTATGGGAACCGCCATTGCGCGTCGCATAGGCGCTGGCAAGAAAATCTTGCTGGGCGACATCAGCGAGAAGGCGCTGGAGCGCGTCAGCGAGGATTTTCGGCGCTGTGGCTACGACGTGGAAACCCTCATTGTGGACGCTCTGCACAAAGACAGTGTGCGGGCCTTCGCACACTGGGCAGCCCAGTTTGGCCCGGTAAGGTGCTTTATCGACACCGCCGGCGCATCGCCCAATCAGGCGAGCCCCGAGCACATCGTCGACCTCGACATGGTGGGCACGGGCTATGCTGTTGACGCTTTCGGCGAAGTGATGGCCGAGGGCGGCGCCGGACTCATCATTTCGAGCCAGGCCGCCTATATGTACCCCATCCCCAACGACATTGAGTTGCAACTGGTGCAGACGCCGACCGAGGAACTTAAGGCCGTGCCGTTCATTCAGGAAGTGGCCATGCAGAACAGCGGCTTTGCCTACATGATAGCCAAGCGCTTGAATCACTTGCAGGCACAGCGTGCCGCCGCCACCAGTTGGCGCAAGCGCCGTGCGCGCATCAACACCATTTCGCCCGGCATCATCGTCACTCCATTGGCTTACGACGAGTTCAATGCCAACGGCGAGGGCTATCAGCGCATGATCGACGCTTCGGCGGCACAGCGCGTCGGCACGAGCGACGAGATAGCCGAGGCTGCCGCTTTCCTGCTTGGCGAGCATGCCCGCTTCATAACCGGTACCGACCTGCTTATCGACGGTGGCGTGATTGCCGCCATTCGCACAGGGGAATATAAATTAGGATAAAAAACAGACGAAAATGCACTTTAAGAGTATCATCATCACCGCCTTGGCACTGCTCATCCCTACAGCATGCAGTGCCGACGTAAAACAAGAAAAAGACATGGATAAAAGCAAAACTTTAGTAGTGTTCTTCTCGCATGCGGGCGACAACTACGCAGTGGGAAACATCGAGGTGGGCAACACAAAGATTGTGGCCGACTATATCACAGAATTGACGGGTGCCGAGCAGTTTGAAATCGTCACCCACAAGTATGACGACATGGCCTACACGCCGCTTATCAACCTTGCCCAGGAGGAGACCCGCAAGGGCGAACTGCCGGAGTACGAGGGCGACATCGACCTGAGCCAGTACGACACCATCTTCATTGGCGGGCCCGTGTGGTGGGGCACCTATCCGCAGGTGATGTTCACCTTCTTCACCAAGCATGCTGGCGACCTGAGCGGCAAGACGGTCATCCCCTTCACCACCCACGAGGGCAGTGGCCTGGCCAACTGCGTCGAGGACGTGAAAGCGGCCTTCCCCGGCGCCAACGTCACCAAGGGCTTCAGCATCTACGGCCACGAGGTGCGCAGCGGCAAGTCAAAAGTCGATAAGTGGCTTAAAGGTTTAGGATATTAACAATAAAAATAATAAATACTATGCAGAACTTTGATTATATGACACCGACTCGCCTTGTGTTCGGCGAGAATGTAATAGAGAAATTGCCCGAAGTAATGGCGGCAATAGGCAAGCGTGTGTTGCTCACCTACGGTGGCGGCAGCATCAAGAAGATTGGCCTCTACGACCGTGTGAAGGAATTGTTGAAAGACTTTGAGATAACCGAACTCTCAGGCATTCAACCCAATCCCAAGTATAACCCCAGCGTGCTCGACGGTGTGCGCCTGTGCAAGGAGAACAACATCGATGTGATTCTGGCGGTGGGCGGCGGCTCGGTGCTCGACTGCTCGAAAGCCATCGCCGCGGGAGCCAAGTACGACGGCGACCCCTGGGATTTGATTTCCTACAAAGTGAAAGCGCAGGCTGCCCTGCCTATCGTCGACATCCTGACCTTGGCGGCTACGGGCTCCGAATACGACTGTGGTGGCGTCATCTCTCGCACCGAGACCAACGACAAGGTGGGCTACGTCGACCCTCTGCTCTTCCCCGTATGCTCGTTCCTCGATCCTCGTTACACATTCACCGTGTCGAAGAAGCAGACGGCTGCTGGCTGTGCCGATGCCATGAACCACATCATGGAGCAATACTTCTGCGAAGATGCGACCCTCCTGAACGACGGTTTTTGCGAGGCTGGCCTGAAGAGTCTGATGGTAAACGCCAAGGCTTGTCTGGAGAACCCCGAGAACTATCGTGCACGTGCTGAAATGATGTTTGCCTGCACCCTCGGTTGCAACGGCATCTATGCTCTTGGCAACAGCCCCAGCGGTTGGCCTTGCCACGGCATGGAGCATGCCTTGAGTGCTTACTACGACATCACTCACGGTGAGGGCTTGGCCATCATCACACCGCGTTGGATGCGCCACATTCTCAGCGAAAAGACCATCGACCGTTTCGTAAAATATGGTATCAACGTCTTCGGCATCGATGCTACGCTTCCCAAACAGGAAATTGCAGAAAAGGCCATCGATGCTACCTATGCCTTCTTCGAGAGCATCAACATCCCCATGCACCTTCGTGAGGTGGGCATTGACGACAGCCGCATCGACGAGATGGCACATCACATTGCCGTGAACGAAGGCTTGGAGAATGCCTACGTGCCTCTGACCGAGCAGGATATCAAAGAAATTCTTGTGGCATCATTATAATATATACTGAAAATATGGAGTACATCAAGTTATATAACGGAGTTGAGATGCCCGCACTGGGCTATGGCGTGTTTCTTGTGAGCCCCGACGAGTGTGAGCGCTGTGTGAGCGACGCGCTGAGCGTGGGCTACCGGTTGATTGACACCGCGCAGGCCTACCAGAACGAGGAAGGCGTGGGCAATGCGTGGCGCAAGAGCGGCATCAAGCGCGAGGATCTGTTCCTCGTGACGAAGGTGTGGATTTCTAATGCAGGCGAGGAAAAGGCCGCCAAGAGCATCGACGAGAGTCTGCGCCGCTTGCAGACAGAGTATATCGACCTGCTGCTTATCCACCAGGCCTACGGCGACGTGTTCGGCACCTGGCGGGCCATGGAGAAGGCTTATCGCGACGGTAAGGTGCGCGCCATCGGCGTGAGCAACTTCCAAGCGGGCCGCTTCTTCGACTTCGCACATTATGTGGAATTGAAGCCCATGGTGAACCAACTGCAGTGCAACACGCTCATCCAGCAGACGGGCATCGAGGCGATTCATGCCGAGTTTGGCACAAAGATGATGGCATGGGGCCCGCTCGGCGGACAGGGCGTCGACGGCGTGGTGAAGAGCGAGGCGTTGGCTGCCATCGGCGCGAAGTACGGCAAGAGTGCCGCACAAGTGGCGCTTCGCTGGCTTACCCAGCGCGGCATCGTGGCCATTCCCAAGTCGAGCCACAAGGAGCGCATGGCCCAGAATGCTGATATCTTCGACTTCACGCTGACGGCCGACGAGATGGCGCAGATTGCAACTATGAACCAGCACGACACCGGCACCATCAACTTCGGCGACCCGCAGTTTGTAAAGTACCTAATTGAAAACTACGGTTAAGATTGCTGAACGCTCAGGAGCCTGGGCCTATGTGAATAATATAATGTTCGATTACTCGAATGATTGAATGTTCGAGTAATCGACTTTTGTATCGATGTTGGTGAGAATTATTTCCCGAGGAATTCGCTGGGCGTGATGCCGGTTGTCTTTTTGAATAGGCGCGTGAAGTGGTGCGGGAAATCAAAGCCGAGCAGCCGCGAGGTCTCGCTGATGTTGTGACCTTTCATCAGCAGGCTCTTCGACTGGTTAATCACATAGTTGTGGATGTAGCCGATGGCCGTGCCTCCGGTGGCCTTATGTACGATGTCGCCAAAGTAACTCGGCGAGTAGGCTAACTCCGAGGCACAATATGCGACGGTGGGCAGGCCGAGCGTCAGTTGCCGGTTCTCGCGAAAGTATCGCTGCAGCAGGTCGCGAAATCGCTTCAGCAGGTCGTCGCTGCCCGTATCCTCCTCCAAGATTTGGCGTTGGTAGATGCGGTTGCAGTATTCCAGCAGCAGGTGCAGATAGGCCAGCAGGATGCGTCGCAGCGCGGGTGAGTCGTCGTTGCTGACTGCCTCTTGCCGCATCTGGGTGACCAACTGCGTTATGCTGAGCCATTCATCAGGCTCCATGAGCAGCGAACTGGCAAAGAAATACGAGAAAAACTGGTAGTGGTCGATGGTCTGTTCTAATTCCGAGCCGTGCAGCAGTTCGGGCGACCACATGACTACCCATCCGCTCAGCGAGATGCGCTCGCCATTGTCTTCCAAGCCGCCAATTTGCCCAGGCTCAACAGCGATAATCGACGCGTCGCTCACCTGCAAAGTTTTCATGCCGTAAGATAGGGTGTTTGGAAACTGGCGCTGGATGAAGAGCCCGTACACGCCATAGTTGTTCAGGCTGTGGCGGAATGGCTGCAACTCATCGTAGTGGATGATGCTCAACAGCGGATGCAGCACTGGGGCATCCACAAACTGTGCATAGTCGTTAGGATTGTCAACTTTCAAAATCTTTTTCATTTCTGCGGCATTTTTGTGGTGAAACGACACTACAAAGATACCCAATTTTTGGCCAAAATAAGCCAAAAATGGTATTACATTAATGCTAAAAATATCATTTTCTGCAAAATTGGTATATATCCAGCCAATATGTGTAATGCCATCCTTGATTATTGAGTGTAATTTTGCATCCAGAAAACTTTAAAACGATAAATAATTATGTTAGGCAATTTTACATTCCACAATCCCACGAAGTTGCACTTTGGTGAGGATGCATTGAGTAAACTGAGTGAAGAACTGAAAAATTACGGCTCGCGTGTGATGCTGTGCTACGGCGGTGGCAGCATTAAGCGCACCGGCATCTACGACCAGGTGATGGCCGAACTGAAAAAGGCTGGTTGCGAGGTTGTGGAGATGCCTGGCGTAATGCCCAATCCCACAATCGAAAAGGTGCTCGAGGGCGCCCACCTGGCACGCAAGGAGGAGGTTGACTTCATCCTGGGCGTGGGTGGCGGCTCGACCATCGACTATTGCAAGGCCGTGGCCGGCAGCGCCTGGTACGACGGCGACCCCTGGGAGTACTACTTCAAGAACTGGCAGCCCATGACGTGCCGCTGGATTCCCGTGGGCTGCGTGCTCACCATGGCTGGCACCGGCTCGGAGATGGACAGTTGCTCGGTAGTCTCTAGCCACACCGAGAACCGCAAACTGTTCTACAACTTCCGCAATCCCGACTTTGCCATCCTCAACCCGCGCTTCACGTTCACGGTGCCCAAGTATCAGATGGTGGCCGGCATCTACGACATTATGAGCCACATTCTGGAGCAGTACCTCTCGGGTACCGACGACAATACCAGCGACTATATCGCCGAGGGACTGATGCGCTCGCTCATCGTGAGTTCGCGCAAGGCACTGGTGAACGCCGAGGATTACGAGGCCCGCTCTAACATCATGTGGACGGCAACCTGGGCACTCAACACCCTCATCGACCGCGGCAAAGCCACCGACTGGATGGTGCACATGCTCGGACAGGCCGTCGCAGCCTTCACCGACGCCACCCACGGCCACACACTCGCAGCAGTCAGCGGCGCTTATTACCGCCTGCTCATCAACAACTCGGCCGACGCTGTGATGAAGTTCAAACGCCTGGCCATGAATGTGTGGGGCGTGGATGCTAACGGCAAGGACGACAAGCAAGTGGCTCTGGAAGGCCTGGAGACTATGGAGCAATGGATGCGCGAGTTGGGCCTGGCCATGAACATCACCGACTGTGGCGCTAAGCCTGAGCAAATCGAAGGCATGGCCGATGCTTGCCCCATTTGCCAAGGCGGCTACTACATCCTGAATCGCGACGAGGTGGTTAAGGTGTTGAACGACAGTCTGTAAAACCTTTTAGAGTTATGAAACAAATAGTATTGGTTGCAGCATTGTTGAGTGTGATTCTCGCAGGCTGCACAGGAAATCAACAAGTTGAAAAAGAAGAAGATATGAAGACAACGCTGACGTTGACTCAGGAGTGGGACAAGGTGTTCACCCTGAGCGAGAAAGTGAACCATCGCAAGGTGACGTTTGAAACGCAATACGGGCTGACTTTGGCGGCCGATTTGTATACGCCGAAGGACGCCCAGGGCAAGTTGGCGGCCATCGCCGTCTCGGGTCCTTTTGGCGCCACAAAAGAGCAGTCGAGCGGATTATATGCCATGCGCATGGCCGAGCGCGGCTTTGTGGCGCTGGCCTTCGACCCCTCGTACACTGGCGAGAGCAGTGGTGAGCCGCGTCGCACGGCATCGCCCGACATCAACACCGAGGACTTTATGGCCGCTGTCGATTTCCTCTCGAAGCAGGACAATGTCGATGCCGAGAAGATTGGCATCATCGGCATCTGCGGCTGGGGCGGCATCGCCCTTAACGCTGCCGCCGCCGACGTTCGCATCAAGGCCACTGTGGCCAGCACGATGTACGACATGACGCGCGTGAGCGGCAACGGCTACTTCGACAGCGACGACAAGGAGGAGTCGCGCCATGCCGCACGCGAGGCACTCGCCAAACAGCGTGTCGCCGACCCCTTGGCGATGGCTGGCGGTGTCGTCGACCCTCTGCCCGATGATGCACCACAGTTTGTGAAGGACTACCACGACTACTACAAAACCGAGCGAGGCTATCACGCGCGCAGCGGCAACTCCAACGACGGCTGGCGTGTCGTCGGCACCCAGGCTTATGCCAACAGCCGCTTCCTCTACTACATCAACGAGATTCGCTCGGCCGTCATGGTGATGCACGGCGAGAAGGCCCATTCGCGCTACTTTGGCGAGGCGGCATATAACTACATGGTCGAGGGCAAGGCCGAGGGCTACAACGTCGTCGGGAAGCCCAATCCGGTGCCCGAGAACAAGAAACTGCTCATCATCCCCGGGGCTTCGCATTGCGACCTCTACGACGGCGGTTTTACCGAGCCCGCGGGTAAAGGGCAGCCCAAGAACCTTATCCCCTGGGATGAGTTGGCCGAATTTTTCAAAAATAACTTGAAGTAAAGCACGACATTATGAAAAAAGTAAAAGTAATTTCTACGAGCCTGCGCCCAGGTTCCAACAGCCAGGCCATGGCCGAGCAGTTTGCCAAAGGCGCCGAAGCCGCTGGCCATCAAGTGGAACTCATCACGTTGCGAGGCAAGGACATCAAGTTCTGCATCGGATGCCTTTCGTGCCAACGGACTGGCGCCTGCGTCTTCAAGGACGACGTGCCGGCGATTATGGACAGCGTCCTCAACGCCGATGTGGTGTGCTGGGCAACGCCGATTTATTACTACGAGATGTCGGGCCAGATGAAGACGCTCATCGACCGCATGAACGCCATGTATCCAAAGGATTACCATTTCCGCGACATCTATCTGCTGACCACGGCTGCCGAGGCCGAGGATGCGACCCCCGCGCGTGCCGAGAGCGGCTTGCAGGGCTGGATCGACTGCTATGGCAAGTGCAGCCTGAAGGGCCATCTGTTCTGTGGCGGGGTAAACGGCCCCCGCGACATTGCCGACAACCCCAAGTTGCAGCAAGCCTACGAAATGGGCAAACAGGTGTAACACCAATAATACAATGAAAACAAACGTTTATCGCTGGATGCTTGCGGCCATGCTGCTGATGGCGTCCACCACAATATTTGCACAGGACAATATGATACTCACACCGAAACAACAGGCACTCATGGCAATAGCAGCCAATGAGGCGAAAGGAAACATCGAGGAACTTAAGGTGGCCCTGAACGAGGGTTTTGAGCAGGGTCTCACCGTGAGCGAGGCCAAGGAGGCGCTGTCGCAACTCTATGCTTACACGGGCTTCCCTCGCTCGCTGAATGCGCTTGGCGCGCTGCAGCAAGTCATCAAGGAGCGCGCCGCCGCCGGCCTTGCCGTGGAAGAGGGCCGCGAGGCCGACCCCCTGCCCGACGACTACGACGCGCTGAAGCAGGGCACCGAGGTGCAGACGCAACTCGTGGGCGGACAGCCGTTCACTTACGGCTTTGCCCCACAGACCGACTACTACCTCAAGGCCCACCTCTTTGGCGACATCTTCGCGCGAAACAACCTCACATTTGCCGAGCGCGAAATCGTCACCGTGTCGGCCATCTCGGCATTGCCCGGCTGCGAGCCGCAACTGCAGGCACATGTGGCGGGCTCAAGAAACATGGGCGTGACCGACGAGGTGCTTAAGGCGATGCCCGCGTTGCTCGACAGCAAGGTGGGTGCTGCCGAGGCCGAGAGACTGCGTGGTGCGCTGGCCGCCGTCTTCGGCGAGGAGTATAGCCCCGTGCAGACGGTGGATTTCACCGTTTGGCCCAAGGGCGAGATTAATCCTTACGGCGAGTTCTTCATCGGCAACAGTTATCTGGCTGAGATGGAGAAGGGCCTGTTTAACGTCACCTTCGAGCCGCGTTGCCGCAACAACTGGCACGTGCACCACGGTGCAGTGCAAGTGCTGGTGTGCGTCGGTGGTCGCGGATGGTACCAGGAGTGGGGCAAAGAGGCCGTGGAGATGACCCCCGGCACCGTGATTGCCATCCCCGCCGAGGCCAAGCATTGGCATGGCGCCGCCAAAGACTCTTGGTTCCAGCATCTTACCTACAACAAGGATGTGCAGGCCGGAGCCTCCAACGAGTGGCTCGAGCCAGTGTCGGATGAATGGTATAATAAGTTGAAGTGATGGAATACGTTCTTCTCGGTAACTCGGAACTGCGCGTGTCGCGCATCTGTTTGGGCTGCATGGGCTTCGGCGACCCCACCATCGGACAGCACTCGTGGACTGTGGGCGAGGAACCTACGCGTGAGATTATCCGTCGTTCGCTCGACCTCGGCGTGAACTTCTTCGATACGGCCATTGCCTATCAACTGGGCACATCGGAGCAGTACGTCGGGCGTGCCCTGCGCGACATGTCGATGCGCAGCCAGGTGGTCGTCGCCACAAAATTTCTGCCGCGCACCGACGAGGAAATCGCCCGTGGCATCGATGGCCGCCAGCATGTGCTCAACTGCATAGACACCAGCCTGCGGAACCTCGGCATGGACTATGTCGACCTCTACATCTACCACATCTGGGACTACAAGACGCCCGCCGAGGAGATTCTGGCTGGCATGAACGAGGCTGTGCGCTCAGGCAAGGCGCGCTACATCGGCATCGCCAATGCCTACGCTTACCAGTTGGCAAAGATGAACGCCTTGGCCGAGAAGCGTGGCTGGGCAAAGTTTGTGAGCGTGCAGAACCACTACAACCTGATTATGCGCGAGGAAGAGCGCGAGATGCAGCCGCTATGCCGCGAGGACAACATCGCACAGACACCGTATAGCGCGCTGGCTTCGGGCAAGTTGGCAAAACGCCCCGGCGAGACCTCGCTACGACAGGCCCGCGACTCGTTTATGCACTTTAAATACGATGCCACGGCCGAGCAGGACAACCGCATCGTGGAGCGCGTCGTCGAGTTGGCCGACCGTTATGGCGTGGAGATGACGCAAATTGCACTCGCTTGGCTGCTGACAAAGGTCGAGTCGCCAATCGTGGGCGCCACAAAACTGCACCATATCGAGGGTGCCGTGAAGGCGTTCGACGTCCAGTTGACGGCCGATGATATCCGCTATCTTGAGGAGCCTTATGTGCCCCACAACTTATCGGGCGTGATGGCGGTGAACAAGCCCACAATGAGCGAGGACCCTGTGTGGGTCACGGCAAGCAAAAATAAGTAAACAGTGAGACTGCTTATATTTTTCGCGGCAATGTTTGCCGCAACGGCATGGGCTCAGGACGTGATAGACGTGCACAGTCACATCATCACGCCTGAGTTTGTGTCTTCGCTGGAGTGCGAGAATCGGTTGATGGACGAGGGCTTCCCATTGCCAAAATACGACGTGACTTCGCATTTGAAATGGATGGACGAGACTGGCGTTGAGACCTCGGTGCTGACTTTGGCGGCTCCGCAGCCCACCTCGGCCCTCGTGGTGCGACAGGCCAACGAGGCTGCTGCGCGCATCAAGCGTGAGCACCCCGGCCGATTTATGTTTTGCGCCGCGCTGCCGCTGCCCGATGTGGATGCGGCTATCCGCGAGGTGAAATATGCGCTCGATACGCTGGGTGCCGACGGCATCAAACTGGCGACAAACGTCGCCGGACAGTATCTTGGCGCACCCGAACTCGACACGCTGTTCGCCGTGCTCGCCCAGCGGCGGGCTGTGGTGATTCTGCATCCCCACCGTCCCGAGCCAGTCAACCGCGAGGTGATGACACAGACGCCGCTGGCCATGCAGGAATACCTGTCGGAGACCACCCGCGCCGTGGCTAATATGATCAGCCGCAACGTGCTGGCCCGCTACCCCGGCGTTAAGGTCGTAGTGCCACATTGCGGCGCCTATCTGCCTTTGGCTGTGCCTCGCATGCAGTCGCTGACCCCGGTCATGCAGGCCAATAAGATGGTGGGCGACATCGACTGGGAGGCAAACCTGGCAGCGCTGTATTACGACCTTGCTGGCGCACACAGCCCCGAGGTCATTCGCATGATGCTCACCATCACCACGCCCGACCATTTGCTCTACGGCTCGGACTATCCCTACGTCGCCCCGCAGGTGCTCACGCAGAGCCTCGCAAGGATGCAGCAGTACCTCACCACGGAGCCCGACCTCGCACCCTATCGCGAGATGATACTTCACAAGAATGCTCAGTGGCTGTTTCACCAGGCGGGCGAAAAGCCTACGGCGGCAACCCCCGATGCGGCAACAATGATAGTGCGCATCGCCGAAATCGAGGTCTACCCCGAGTATTTGAAGGAGTATCTGGAGTATGCCAACGAGGTCGACCGCCTGAGCGTAGAGCGGGAGCCGGGCGTGATCTGCCTGTTCCCCATGCAGAGCGCCGAAGCCCCCACCCAGATTCGCATCCTCGAGATTTACGCCTCGCAGGACGCGTATCAGCAGCATTTGGCTACCGACCATTTCCAGAAATACAAGCAGGGCACGCTGCACATGGTCAAGAGCCTGAGCCTGCCCACCATGCAGCCCCTCGACGCTGCCATGATGAAGCAAATTTTCAGAAAGCAACTCTAACGCCACTCGGCATACAAAAAAACAGGTTTCCGCTGGTTATAGCCACTTTTGGTCCTATAACCAGCGGAAGCCCTAATATTGTACCTGCTGTTTTTCCGCTCGCTTAATCGTAACGTTGACCTTCGGTCTAAGTTACTCACGCTCGGAAAAGTCCAAATAAATTTGGCTTTTCGCTCGCTTAATCGTAACTTTGCATACTGAAAGATTGTTATAATTATGACACAATTTCGTGAGATGCGACGCAAGGCTCAGCAACTGAGCCAGGCCGACAGTGTGGCGGTGCTTGAGCGCGCCACGTCGGGCACACTGGCCGTGCTGGGCGACGACGGCTACCCCTACGCTGTGCCGCTGAGTTACGTCTATGCCGACGGCAAACTGTTTTTCCACAGCGCGCTGGCGGGCCACAAGGTTGACGCTATCAGGCAGTGCGACAAGGCGTCGTTTTGCGTCGTCGATACCGACGAGGTGCACCCCGACGAGTTTACCACCTACTTCCGCAGCGTGATAGCCTTCGGGCGCGTGCGCATCGTCGACGACCCCGCCGAGAAGCGCGAGGCAGCCCGGTGGCTCGGGGCGCGCTATAACCCAGACGACGAGCCTGCCCTGGAGCGTGAACTCGACAAGGGGTTGGCACACATGCATGTCGTCGAGTTCAGTATCGAGCATCTTACGGGAAAACAAGCCATCGAATTAACGCGAAAACACAACATAACACATGATTGACCAGATTATTGAGTATAACAAGGAGTTTGTGGCCCAGCGTGGCTACGAGAAGTATCGCGCCGACAAATACCCCGCCAAGCAACTGGCGGTGCTCGCCTGCATGGACACGCGGCTGACCGAACTGCTGCCGGCCGCCCTGGGGTTGCGAAATGGCGACGCGAAGATTATCAAAAATGCCGGAGCGCTGGTGATTTCGCCGTTCGACTCGGCGATGCGCAGCCTCATCGTGGCGATCTATGAACTTCACGTCAATGAGGTGATGGTGGTGGCGCACACGCAGTGCGGAGCCTGCCACATGAGTTTCGACCACTTCTATGGCGAGATGACGCAGCGAGGCATAAGCAAGGACACGCTCGAGACCATGCGTCACTGCGGCATCGACCTCGACCACTGGCTGGAGGGGTTCAAGGACACGCCCGAGTCGGTGCGAAAAACGGTGGCAACAATACGCAACCACCCGCTCGTGCCCGCCGATGTGACCGTGCGCGGCTTTATTATCGACACCGTTACCGGTGAACTGGAGGAAATCAACTGACAAACGGCGACGCACAATTATGGACTCACTCATTGATTTTGCCAAGCACAATTACGACTTGATTACGCTGCTGGTGGCCGTGCTGGGCGTGCTGCTGGGGGTAATATCGCTGTTTTACGAGATGAAGAAAAAGAAACGCCAAAAGGCCGCGAAGGCCGCCGCCGAGGAGGCCGCCAAGGCCGAGGTGTCCACCGAAAAACAGCCTGAGTCATGAATCGCGTGCGAATCACTGCCGTGCGGCAGACCGAGTACCCCGACCTGATGGCGCAATACGAGAACGCCATCGAGCACACCTGCGACGTGACGATGGGGCAGCAATGGATTTCGGAGGACGGCCGTCGGCCCGAGGGCATGTGCCCGTCGGCATGGGGGGTGATGCGCGAATTTGTCGAGGCATTGGCACGTGGCGAGGGCAACTTCTTCGATGGCTGGATGCGCAATCCCATGAGCGCCATGATCAGTTGCAACGACGGCTTCAGGCCCGTGAGTTTCTATATCGAAGTTATTAACGACTAAAAATACAACACAATGAAGAGTTTTAAAGCAAATCCGTGGATGCTTCCACAACCGGTGCTCATCATCGGCACCTACGACAAGGATGGTAAGGCCAACGCCATGAACGCCGCCTGGGGCGGCCAGTGGGACATGAAAGAAATCGTCATCTCGCTGGGCTCGCACGCCACGACCGACAACCTTGCCGCAAATCCTGAGTTTACCGTCACCTTTGCCACCCGTGACACCATGGTGGCTGCCGACTATGTGGGCATCACCAGCGGGCGTACCACGCCCGACAAGATGGAGCGCACTGGCTGGGCCATCGAGAAGGCACCAAGCGTCAACGCACCGCTGTTCACCGACTTCCCCATGACGCTGGAGTGCCGCGTGAAGCGCGAAATCGACAAGGACTCGAGCGGCTACTACCTGGTGGCTGAAATCGTGAACATCCTGTGCCGCGAGGAATATCTTGCCGAGGACGGCAACCCCGACGTGGAGAAGATGGGCATCATCACCTACGACCCGGTGCACCACGGCTACATGGCCCTGGGCAACAGCGTGGGCCACGCCTTCGCCGACGGTAACCAACTGAAGTGATGCCACATTGGCTCAACTGGCTGTAGATTATGCTGAATGACTTTGTTGCCATTGATTTTGAGACGGCCAACCAACACTTGAGCAGCGTGTGCTCGGTGGGCGTGGTGCTGGTGCGCGACGGCGAGGTGGTGGACTCGTACTACAGCCTAATCCACCCCGAGCCTGAGTACTACAGTTTTTGGAACCGGCGCATACATGGCCTGTCGTCGCGCGACACCTGCAACTCGCCGGTGTTCCCCACGGTGTGGGCCGAGGTAGAGCGCCTCATCGCGGCTACCTACGAGCATCCCGCCGCGGTGCCGCTGGTGGCACACAACGCGCGTTTCGACGAGGGCTGTCTGCGCTCGGTGTTCCGTGTGTACCAGATGGACTATCCCGACTATATCTTCCTCGACACGCTGGCTGCGGCGCGCCGCCACTTTCGGCGCACGCTGCCCAATTGCAAACTGCACACCGTGGCGGCAGCCTGCGGTTTCGACCTGCGCAACCACCACCACGCGCTGGCCGACGCCGAAGCCTGTGCCGCCATAGCCTTGGCTATCATGTAACCGTAACGCTATGGGGGAGAATATGTAGCGATTTGAACACTTATTAAATAGGTATTGTTATGAAAGTTTTACTTGTGAATGCTGGACCGCGCGTCGATGGCAACACGACGGCGGCGCTTAATGAGATGGCGCGCCAACTCGAGAAAAACGGCATCGAGGCCGAACTAGTGCAGGTTGGCGCAAAGCCCGTGCGCAGTTGCATAGCGTGCAATCAGTGCGCCATCCGTAACCTGGGCCGCTGCATCTTTGACGATGACATCTGCAACCGCGTGATTGAGAAGATGGCTACGGCCGACGCCTTTGTCATCGGGTCGCCTGTTTATTATGGCGAGCCAACGGGCGCGGCGCTGTCGCTGGTGCAGCGCATGCTCTACTCGGCAACTGCGCTGTTTGAGAACAAGCCGGCAGCCGCGGTGGCGGTGTGTCGTCGCGGTGGCGGCACGTCGGCCTTCCAGACACTTACCATGCCGTTCCAGATGGTCAATATGCCCATCGTCACCAGCCAGTACTGGAACATCGTCTACGGACTTCAGCCTGGCGAGGCCACGCTCGACGCCGAGGGTATGCAGACGATGCGCACCCTGGCCGACAACATGGCCTTCCTGCTGCGCAAAATCCACGCCGACGGCGAGCCCCAGTACCCGGCCCGAGAGCCGTGGCAAGGCACCCACTTCATCCGTTAAGCCACTGCGCTCCAGGCGCTGGCGCCCCAGGATGGTCCTTGAATTTTGCAATGTCTATGGGGGTAAACATAAATCATCCACGAATTATCCATTAATTATATGGTAATTGTTTTAAAATCAAATAATTAATGGATAATTCGTGGCTATTCGTGTTAAAATCATAACACCCTCAGATGTTCAGTCACTTCATAATCCCTTTTTGGAGTGGGGATATTCTGTAGCGAATTGCTTGGAACATGCAGTTGGGGCGGAGCCCCGACTTTATATATAGGACCATGCAAGAGGGTCGAAGACCCTCGCCGCTTGGTCGATGGAGCAAGATTGAAGTGCGTCGAAGACGAACTTCTTCATCAACAATCTTCGACTCTCCTCGGCCTCAATACCTTATCCCCATTATAACTCCTTATTACCAAATACATTGCATCATTCGAAGGTCACCCTGGATGTTGCAGGACTTCAGTTTTTAGTGTAATACATTTTAGTTTAGGTATCTGTCCAGTTCTGAGTCGGCGCACTTCTTATAAGTGATAGTTATGCTTTCATAATACAGGACCAGTTTATTACCACTTAATTCCTTTATTGTACCAGTTTTTCCATCTATGGTAAGTTTATTTCCTTTTTTAGACCACGTTCCATAATCTTTCTCGGTGTCAATCTCCCCCATGTAACTAACAACACTAACTGATTCATATGTGCCACTTTCATTAAAACGAATATAATCCACTTGCCACCAATCGTTGTCAATTTCAATTACTTCCACTTTCCAAGTGCCAACGATATTTCCGTTGTCATCTCCATTAGGTTCATCATTATCGTCGCCACATGAAGTAAGGGTAAATGACATTGTGGTAAATAGAGTCAAGAAAAAAAGATAAAAATACTTTCTCATTGTTTTGTGTTTTTTGATTAATAATAACTTGCTAATTCTTCTGATTCAAAGAATTACACATAAAAGAATTATGGATAATTCGTGGATGATTTATGTTGTCTCACCCATAGCCAATGATTCACACCATCGCCAGATGTTGCAAAGCCACAGCCTGTTTGGTGTGGCTGCGAATTGCTTGTTAGTCGATGCGTTGGATTATCAGGTCGGTTGAGCCGTCCTCGAGCGAATTGTGCTCGTCGAGGTGTATGTGCGCTCCGGGTGTGTTGTCGCGTGCCAGCGCCGTGAGGTGATTTGCCAGCGACAGCAGGCCGGCACGGTTGGCGCTGAGCACCACCTCGCCATGCTCGGCAGTCACCCTAATCTCAAATCCGTCATCCCATTCCAGTTCCATAGAATCAAAAGCAATGATTATTGGCTGATTGATGGTCAGCGGCGGGGGTAGTAGGCTGGCCAGTTTTTGATATTTTGTTTCGTCTCGACGGCAGTTTCCACGTCGTCGGGCAGGCTGGCGAGGAAGTTGATGCCGGTGCGGCGCTCCACCTCGTGAATCGTGGTGGCATAGTTGGTCCAGGAGTTGGGCGCCTTCTTGTTGTCGAAGATAAAGGCTATGGCCTTGTCGTGCTTGGGAGCGTACACCACCTTGTAGAATGCCTGTGGCACGGCGATGTCGTGATGCTTGCCCGTGCGCTTGGTGTCGTTTTGCCCCACGATGGGCCCAGTGAAGATTACCAGGCGACCCGCGCTGCGAGCCCACGTGTGAATGGCCTCCTCCATGTGGCGCCACTCACCGTCGTTAAGGTCGTGATTTTGCGGGCAGATGTTGGTCATCAGGAAGCACTGTTCCATGGCGGTGCGGTTCCAGCGCATGTCCATGGCCGGAGCCATGTGCCCGCGGTCATAGCCCGTGTCCTTATACTCCCACCAGTCGGGGCAGCCAGCCACCTTGTTGTCGCGGTTAAAGTTGTAGTTGTTGCGCTTCTCGGCGTCGGGGGCGTCGGCCATGGCCACCTGCGTGTTGGTCAACTCATAAGCCACGCAGTTGGGGATCCGCAGCCGCTTGTTGTAATAAACGGTGATGGCCTTGTAGCGCACCGTGGCATTGTCGAGATGTGCCGGCAGGGCCACATCGAGCAGGGCGGCTTCGCCCGTCGACTGATACTCACCGGTGTTGTTGGTTCTCTTGTTGTTGCCAGCCGAGTAGAATGTGTCGGTGGTGTTCTGCGTGTCGTTGGCCGGCTGTTTGTTGCCAGAATCGCAACTGGCCATGGTAGCGATGGCGGCCAGCAGCGTGGCGGCAAGGTAGATGTAGCGTTTCATAGCGATGTGTGTATCGTGTGTTGAGTTATTTCCAATCATTGATTTTGCACTGCTTGAGCAGGCTGTTGCGTGTGGCGCTGGGCAGCGTGGTTAGGAACTGCAGACCCGTGCGCCGCTGCACCTCCTCGATGCTGACGGCGTAGCGGTCGATGCTTCCTGAGCAGGGCTGGTTGTTGTAGATAAACGCTATGGCGCGTCCCTGCTGTGGTGCGTACAGCACCTTGTAGAATGCGCTGGGTACGGCGATGCCCTTGGTGGACTTGCCTATGGTGGCGGGCTTGCTGCCCATGATGGGCCCGGTGAAGACGATGATGCGGCCGTCGCGGCGTGCCCAGCGGTGCACGCTCTCCTCGAGTTTGCGCCATCCCTCATTATTGAGTTTTGCCTCTTGTGGGCACATGTTGGTCATGTAGAAGCACTCCTTCATCACCTGCTTGTCCCAGCGCATGTCCATGGCGGGTGCCATGTGTCCGCGTGTATATCCGCTGCCGCGGTAGTCGCCCCAGTCGGGGCAGCCGGGCACGTTGTTGTCGCGGCTGAAATTGTAGTTTTTGCGCTTCTCGGCATCGGGAGCGTCGGCCATCGCCACCATGGTGTTGGTCAGTTCGTAGGCCACGCAGTTGGGGATGTGCAGTTGCTTGTTGAAATACACGGTGATGGCCTTGTAGCGCACCGTTTGGTTGACCATGCCGCGGGGGATGTCAACCTTCACGAGGTCGCTGTTGCGGCCCGCGGAGCCATGCTGCGAGGTGTTGCCGATAAGAGGCGTGGGAGCCGGCGTGTTTGACTTGGAGGCGGCGGCGTTGTTGCCCTTTTTACCCTGCTTGCCCTTGTCTTTCTTGGCCTGCTTGCTCTTCTTGTTGCTCTTTTTCTTGTTTTTCTTGCTTTTTTTCTTCTTGCTCTTGGCCTGTGCGGTAAAGGCCGTGCTGAGCGAGAATTGTGCCACATCGGTGTCAATCACGATGCCTTCCAAGGCCGGTTGCAGCCCCAGGGCGAAGATGAGTAATATGGTGAGAAGTCGTTTCATATCATTCGTTTAAAATAAACCATTGATCCCAGTCGTTGCGCGATTCCAGGTCGCGCTCCACGTCGTCGGGCAGGGCGGCGAAAAAGTCGATGCCGGTGAGTTGCTCGATGTGTGCCACCGTGGTGGCATAATGCTTGAGAGGCGCGTTGCACGCCGCGTTGTCGAAGATGAAGGCCGCCATGCGCATGGGCGAGCAGAACGGCGCGAGAATCACCTTGTAGAAGCGTTGTGGCACCACCACCTGCTCACTGGCCAGAATTGTGGTGTCGCCCGTGACGATGGGCCCGGCGGCGATGATGAGTGCGCTGTCGCGTATGGTCCACTCGCGGCACTTCTGCTCCAGGCGCGCCCAGGCGCCCTCGTTGAGCGAGCGGCTCTGCGGGCAGATGTTGGTCATGTAGAACGACTCGCGCATGGCGCGGGCGCTCCAGCGCATGTCGCCTGCCGGGGCCATGTGCCCGCGGTTGTAGTTGCTACCGGCGTAGGCCTTTGGCGTGGGGCAGCCGTCCACCTGCGTGTCCTGCATGAAGTCGTCGGTGCGGGCGGCGCTGTCGGTGGTCACTTCGAGGCGCGTTAACTCATAGACGACACATGCCGGGATGTGCCACGCCGAGTCGAAATAGGCGTCGTATCCCTCGTAGCGAACGAGTTGCGCGGGCTGCCCGGCCGTCAGGCCGACGCACAGCAGGCTGTCGCGCAGCGCGTCGCTGATGTGGCGCTGCGGGGTGCCGCCATGGCGCCACAGCATTATTACCGCCACCAGCACTATTGCGGCAAGCCACGCTACGAGCCACAGGCGCCAACTCAGGTTGGCCCACAGCGTCGAGTCGCGAAACTTTTGTAGCCTACTTGCCATGTTCTCCACGTTTTTTGCGCCGCAGGCGCCACAGTTCGCCAATGAGCAGGGTGGGCAAGGTGATGATGGTGATCATTACCCAGTCGCTCACTGGCAGTGGCGTGACGCTGAACATCTTGCCGCCAAAACTTACAATCAGAATCTGGCCGATGAAGATAATAACCATAATCAGATTGAAGAAGCGGCAGTGGCGCAGCCCTCTCAGCGCCGAGTGGCTGGTAAGGAAGCCCTTGGCGTTGAACATGTTCCAGAACTGCATCATCACAAATATGGTGAACAGGAGGCTTTGCTCGTAAATCGTGAGGTGACCCTTAGGCCCGATGGCTGGGTGCAGGAGGTCGGTCATGCTGGTGACGTCGCTGTGCTCAAGCACCCACAATAATGCCAGCATGATGATTGAGAACACACCGCCCACAGCCGCCACAAAGAGTTGCATCGAGCGGTTGATAATAAAGCCGTAGCGGTTGCGCGGCTTGGCTTGCATCACGGCCTGGTTGGGAGGCAGCGAAGCCAGTGCCATAGCGGCAAAGGTGTCCATAATCAGGTTTACCCACAGCATCTGCGTGACGGTAAGCGACGTCTCGGTACCCATAAAGGCGCCGGCCAGCACCAGCAGGCACGCCGCCACGTTGACCGTGAGTTGGAACAGGATGAATCGCTGGATGTTCTGATACAGCGAGCGTCCCCACATCACCGCCTTGGTGATGCTTGAGAACGAGTTGTCGATGATGGTGATGTCGCTCACCTGCTTGGCCACCGAAGTGCCGTCGCCCATCGAGAGGCCCACGTGAGCCACTTTCAGTGCCGGCGCGTCGTTGGTGCCATCACCGGTGACGGCCACCACATGTCCCCGCTCCTGCAGGGCCTCGACGAGGCGTTTTTTGTCCATGGGGCGTGCGCGGGCAATCACCTTCAGGTCGTCGACACGCTCACGCAGATCGGCGTCGCTGAGTTCGGCAAACTCCGGCCCGGTGATGATTGCCTTATCGTCGCTGTCGTCGTGCCACAGCCCTATTTCTTTGGCCACCTCGATGGCGGTGCCCGGCGTGTCGCCCGTTACCACCTTCACCTTGATGCCCGCATCGGTGCATTGCTCGATGGCTGGCGGCACATCGTCACGCACGGGGTCGCTGATGGCGACCACGCCGAGCAGTGTCATTTGTGTGGTTGTGATGCGGTTGTTGTCGATGGGCAGGTCGCCCTTGTCGAGCGGCTGGTAGGCAAATGCCAGGGTGCGCAGTGCCTGGCTCTGATATTGTGCCAGTTGCGAGCGCAGGGCGTCGCGGTCGATGTCGCCAGTGACGCATCGCGAGCACATGGCAATCACAATCTCGGGCGCACCTTTCACGTAGAGCGCTCGTTGGCCATCGGGTGCCTCGACCACAGTGGCCATATACTTATATTCGGTTGAGAACGGGATTTCGGCAATGGTGGTCGCCTGGTCGCGCAACTCGTTGTAGTCGATGCCGTTATCGAGCAGCCACAGCAGCGTGGCGCCCTCGGTGGGGTTGCCCACCACTGATGTCGAGCCCTCGTGGCTGGTGTCGAGTTGTGCGGTGGAGTTCACGGCGATGCCGCGGGCTATGTGCTGGCTCAACTCATCGTCGCCCAAGCGCTGGTCGTCGCCCAAACCGTAGAACAGCGCTTGGTACACCTGCATTTGGTTTTGGGTGAGCGTGCCCGTCTTGTCGGTGCAAATCACCGTGGCGGCACCCATCGTTTCGCAGGCGTGCATGCGACGCACCAGGTTGTTGCTCTTGAGCATGCGGCGCATCGAGTAGGCCAGACTCAGCGTCACCGCCATCGGCAGGCCCTCGGGCACCGACACCACAATTAGCGTGACCGCAATCATCACGGTCTGCAGCAGGTAGGGCAGGAAGTCAATGCCAAAAACTCCTCCGGTGTCGATGGAATACGATATTATGCGCCCCACTACGATTAACGCCGCCACAGCGTAACTGCCCCAACTGATTACGCGTCCCAGCCGGTCGAGTTGCTCGTTGAGCGGAGTCTTCACGCTGTTGTCGATTTGCGCCGCCACCATCACCTTGCCGTTCTCGGTTTTGTCGCCCACGGCGGTGACGCGCATCACGGCATGGCCCTCCATCACCTTTGTGCCGCGCATCACGTGGTTGGTGGCGAAGGTGGCGTTCGGGTCGGCCATGGCGGGGTCGGCGCTCTTGCGGCACAGCGGTTCGCCGGTGAGCGACGACTCGTCGACGGTTAGTAAGGTGGCTTCGAGCAGTTCGCCGTCGGCCGGCACCTCGTCGCCCGTCGAGAGCAGCACGATGTCGTCGTGCACGATGTCGCGCTTGGGCACCTTGGTGGTGTGCCCGTCGCGCACCACCTTCACTGGCTCGTCGTCGTCGACGGTGTTGAGCAGGGCGAATTCGCGGTCGGCCTTCAGTTCAAAGATGAATGCGATGCCAGTGGCGAGCATAATGGCGATGAGGATGCCCAGCGGGTCGAGAAACACGCCCCAGCCACGGTCGTCGCCCACCCATCCGCGATACTCGGCAAAAGAGATTGCGATTGACAGCACGGCGGCAATCTCGAGGATAAAAATCAGCGGGTCGCCGTCGTTCCAGCCACGAATGTGATGGCCCAGCGGGCCGGTGAATTTCTCGAAGAACCGCTTCCATAGCGACTCGCGCTCAGGCGGCGTGAGCACGTTGGTGCCGTAGCGCTGCCTGTTGGCTTCGACCTGTTGTGGAGAGAGTCCCTGGTATTTTATCCTTTTTGCCATGTGTTATCGCCGTGCAATCATAATTTGTCGATTTGTCGTTTTGCCCAATCTTTTGCCTCCTTGATGGCACGCTCCTTGGCACGCTTGGCCATCGAGTCGACCAGCGCGTCGAGCAGGTCGTCATCCTCGTCGCCGGGCGTGGCCTGCTGCTGGTTTTCGTCGGGCTGGTTGTCTTCCTCATCAAAATCAAATGGGTAGAATTCTTCCTCTTCTTGGCTCGGCTGGGTGTTATCGACGTCGGGCACGGTGACGCGCGGTTCGGGAGCGCCGATGCCCAGTTGGTTCTTCAGCGCGTTCTGCATGGCGTTGCGTATGTCGTCGGCACCAAAGGTGAACACGTGGTTGAACATTCCTAACGACACCACCTGGCTCTTTGCGCCGTTGTCGAAGCGGCCCACCGAGCACACCAGGTAGTTGTCGACGTCGAGATATTGGTCGACCAGCAGGTCGGAGCCCTCGCTGCCCAGCCACTTGAGCACCTCGCTGATGACGACGTTGAGATTACGCTGCTCCACGGTTTGGTTCACCCACTCCTTGGTCGACCCCATGATTGCCGTGCGATGAGCATCGCGGTCGGGGCAGGTGACAATCATCACACCTGTGATGACAACGAGAATCAGCAGCACGATGAGCCACTTCAGCCCACGGTTGGAGCGTGGTGCTGCGGGAGCGGCGGCTGCCGGTGGCGCATATTGTTGCACGGGTTGCTGCGCAGGCTGTGGCGCGGCCGCTTGGGGCTGCTGCGTGGCCGGCACCGGGGGGATGGCCGCCGGGGCGGGGGGAACAGTCGCGGGGGTAGGCGACACCGCTTGCGAGGCGCGGAATTGCTGCTGCTGGAGCAAGCGTGTCAGTGCTGGCACGTCGCCGGCTTGCTGCCAGTCGTCCATGCCTTCGGCCCATACCTCGGTCTCGGGGGTGATGTTCATCTCGGCGAGTTGCTCGATGGTGAACGGTCCCTCCTGGTTACCATTAACAATGACATAAAATTCCATTCTTCGTCACAATTTTGAGGTTAAACGTGTGTGAACTGCGGCCTTTCAGGCCGTGATGGCTAAAGCGTGCAAAAAACATGCCCGCCAATGCCCAGCGACATGTGCTGCGCACTGTCGCCGCGCCCCATGCTTCCCACCGAGCACACGCCCAGGTTGGTGATGCGGAGCGCGTCTTTCACATCGGCACCTATCAGCGTCTGCATAATCTCGGGCGACAGGTGCAGGCGGCTCTGCGCCTGTGCGTTCACGCCGCTAAAGTCCCAGCACACCACGGCATTGTCGTCGAGGCCGCCCTGCTGGTGCAGTGCCGTGAGCCGTGCCGTCACGGCGGCGCAATGCTCGTCGTGCGAGGGGCATGTAATCACTAAAACGGCCACTACAGCAGCAAGCAGTAGCAGCGCGATGACCCAATGGCGGCGGTTTTTTTTCATTGTATTGTAATAATCCTACATGCAACTTTTTATTATTGCCGCCAGCAGCATGATGAGCAAGAGCCACATCACGCAGCCGCCGCAATTCATCGTGAAGGACTTGCGTTGTGGCTGAATATCTTCAATCGGCGTGCCCTCGACGGGCTGCGCACCCATGAAGTTGGTGTTGTGTGGAATGAGGATGGCGCGAGGCCCGCCGTTGTTGTACGGCCCGATGATGCCGGCGCGCTCCAGTTGGTATATAAGGTTCTGCGCCCGCTCGAGCGGGATGTTGAGATTGTCGCGCAACGTCATGGGCGTGACCGAGTTGAGTGTGGACAACAATCGCACGGCGTCGCCAAAAAGCGGGTCCAGGCCCTCGCCGGGTGTGGCTGGCGTGCCCTTGAACGGCGGCGGGGTGGCTTTTAGGGGTGGGGGAGTGACGTCTTGCGCCTCGACGTCCTCGACCATCGTCTGTGAGGCCACTACCGGGTCGCTTGACTGCGGAGTGGGCTCGGTGCGGTCGGGCGCCAGTTGCAGCGAGCCGTCGTCGAGCGGAATATAGGCATAGTCGCCCACAATCTCGAGATTCGACAGGCATTGCGGGCACACTGTCTTGTATTCCGAGTTGATGAGCGCTTCTTGGCTCAATTCCAATATTTTGCCACATTTCGGGCAGGTGTATTTCATCGCAATAGTAAGTTAATAAGTAGAACCCACCTCGGGTGCTAACAACGACGGTGGCGGCAAATATTGTGCCACAGCCATCGCGGCTTAGTACTCGTTGGAGATCACCTGGAACTCGGTGCGGCGGTTGATTTGGTCGGCCGCGGCCTTGTCCTCGTCGCTCAGGTTGGAGATGAATTCCTCGTTCAGCACGTCGCCCTCGTGGAATTGCGGGTATTGCTTCTCGATGCGCTTGGTCACCGTCTTGGGCTGCGTCTTGCCGTAGCCGTGCGGGATGAGTCGCTCGCGGGCTATGCCGTGGGCCACCAGGTAGTCGATGACGCTCTGCGCGCGTTGCTGCGAGAGTTTGTTGTTGAAGTTGTCGCTGCCGATGCGGTCGGTGTGAGCGCCCATCTCGATGGTGACGTTGGGGTTGTCCTTGAGCACCTGCACCATCTCGTCGAGAGCCTCCTTCGACTCGGGGCGCAGTGTGGCCTTGTTGTAGTCGTAGAAGATGTGCTCGATAACCTGGGGCTTGGTGGTGGCGGCGAGGATGAAGTCGACGTAGTACTCGGCGTCGACCTCGGCGGTGTCGCTCATAAACTCCTGCTTGTTGTTCAGGTAGCCCTTGGCACCGGCCATCATCACGTATTTCACGCCGCGTTGCAGGTCGAAGCGGAACGAGCCGTCGGGCTTGCCGGCGGTCTTCTGGTTGCTGCCGTCGTCGCCCACAATGCGTATTACCGCGTTGGGCACGGGCTCATCGTCCTTATCGAGCACGTAACCGCTAATCCACACCTTAAGGTCGGGTTTCTCAAAACTGTAGATGTTGTCGTAGCCGCGCGCATCGCCGCGGTTCGAACTGAAGAAGCCGCTCTCGCCCGCACCGTAGGTGATGCCGAAGTCGTCGGCCGGCGAGTTCATAGGTGAGCCCATGTTTTCGATAAACCACTTGCCCGAGGGCTGCAGTGTGGCGCGGAACAGGTCCAGGCCGCCCATGCCGGGATGGCCGTCGCTGGCAAAGTACAGCAGGCTGTCGCTGCGGCTATAGGGGAAACGCTCGTTGCCGGGCGTGTTGATTTGGTCGCCCAGGTTCTCCAGCGTGCCGCGCTTGTCCTTCAGGTTGATGCGCCACAGGTCCAGACCGCCAAAGCCGCCGGGCATGTCGCTGGTGAAGTACAGGTAGGTGCCGTCGAAACTCACCGCCGGGTCGCTATACGAACTCAGGGTGTCGGCGGTAATCTCGAAGCGGTGCGCGTCGGCCCACTGGGCCTCGCTGCGTGTGCTGGTGTAAATCTCGATGTTGCTCGGCGCATTCTTGCGGATGCCCTTGGCCAGATACATCATCGAGCCGTCGGGGGTGAAACTGGTCATTCCCTCGTCGTGCTCGGTGTTAAGGCCGCCCTCCACCTGCACTGGTCGTGTCCAGTGGCCTTTATCGTCCTTCTTGCTGAAGAAGATGTCGCCCTTCTTGGTTCCGGTAATCTCGCTGTGGGCGTCGCCGGTGGCTTTTTCGGTCGACGAGGTGAAGTAGAGTTTGTCGGCGTCCTTGTCGAGGAACATCGGGCAGTAGTCGGCGCGTCGCGAGTTGAAGAGTTTGGCGGGCTTCACGATGTAGCGCGAGCCCTCCTGTTTCCACTTGGGTGCCTGCTGGCATGCCAAGATGCCTTGCCGCGCCTCCCAGCAGTCGGGCACGATGACCAGGAACTCCTTATAGCGCTGGATGGCCTCGGCATATTTTCCCTCGCGGTGCAGAGCCTGCGCGAGATACAGGATTGCCGTGGAGTCCTCATATTCGTATCGGATGGCGCTCTGGAACGCCGCGCTGGCGCGGTTGCTCTGGTTGAGTTTCGCGTAGCATTGTCCCATCAAGAAAGCCACTTCGCCGCGCAGCCAGCGGTCGTCTTTTTTGGTGAGCCGGTTGTATACCTTGCGGTAGATTACTGCCGCATCGTAGTACTCGCCGCGGTCATACGCCTCGTCGGCATCCTTGAGTTTGGCACCCTTGCACGACGTGACGGGCACGGCGACAGCAAGAGCCATCGCAGCCAGCAATGTGAGGTATAATAGTCTTTTAAGTCGTTTCATCACATAGAATAACGTAGCGCCCACGCGGGTTATTGTTTTTTGGGCGTTTTTTTCGAGGCCTGCCCCTCAATCACCACGTCGATGCCCGACCGGCGGCAAATTTCGTTGAACAGGCGGAACTCGCGCACCCCGGGCTCGTCGGCGTCGATGATGCGCGTGAGCAGGTAGCCTACGTGCAACTTCTGCTCGTCGTTCATGTGGCGCACAATCTCGATGGCGTACTCCACATCGAGCGCGCGCCCCACTTCGAACATTTCGTCGGTGATTCTCAACTCATGGTTGATAATGTTCGACGTGTGCAATTCTTCGATGGTAATCAACTCGTTGCTGTTGACCATCTCGATAATCAGGCTCACGATGGCCTCTTTTTGAGTGACGGTATAGGTTATTTCGGCATTTTCCATTGCAGTGACATTTAGCGGTTGATAAACTCTTGGAACGCCTGCTTGTAACTGTCGCCAATGGGGATGTAGACGTCACCAAAGACGATGCGGTTGCGATCGATTTCGCGAATCTTCGACTTGGCGACGATGAAACTGCGGTGCACGCGTATGAATCGCGACGCGGGCAGCATTTGCTCCATGGTCTTCATGTTCATCAGCGACAGGATGGGTCGCGGAGCGTCGTCGGTATATATTTTCACGTAGTCCTTGAGACCTTCGATGTAGCGTATTGAGTCGAGTTGTATTTGCAGCAGTTTGTACTCGCTCTTGACAAAAATCGACTGTGGCTCGGGCTCGGAGGCCGCTGTGGCCTCGGCGGGTGCCGGCGCGGCCTCGTTGGCGCGCACCATCTTGAACCACTGCAGCGCCTTGTTGCACGCCTCGAGGAAGCGAGCAAAAGTGATGGGCTTGAGCAGGTAGTCCAGCGCGTTGATGCGGAAGCCGTCGAGGGCATATTGCTCGAAGGCCGTGGTAAACACCACGCGCGTCGACTCGGGCAGCATGTGCGACAACTCCAGGCCGTTGAGTTCGGGCATCTGGATGTCGAGAAACAGCACGTCGACGGGGCGCTCGCTGATGCCGCGCAGCGCGTCGGTGGCATTGGAATACTTGCCCTGCAGGTCCATGAAGGGGATTTTCGCTACGTAACTGGCCAGCAATTCCACGGCCAGGGGCTCATCGTCGACGATGGCGCATGCTATGGTGGTGAGGGGAGTGTTATCGTTGTTCATCGGTAAGTGGATTTATGTGGTTAACGTCGAGTTCGATGCGCGAGAAGTACTCGCTGTTGTTGTTGCGCGTGCCGCGCTGCCAGTCGTAGTGGCCATCGTAGAGCAACTGCAGGCGTTTGGCAACCTGCTCCAGCCCTATTCCGCTGCCGCTCTTGTCGTTGGCGCGCTTGGGATGGTTGCTGTTGACAATCTCGCAGGTGATGTGGCCGTCGTTCTCGTGCATGGCGATGTGGATGGTGCCGGTGCCGTCGGGTGCGATGCCGTGCTTGAAGGCGTTCTCGATGAGCGAGATGAAAATCAGCGGCGCGATGGGTGTGGCGTTGTCGGGCGCGATGTCGATGTCGGTGGTGATTTTCACGCCCTTGGTGACGCGTATCTTCATCAGTTCCACATAGTTCTGCATGAAAGCCACTTCCTTGTAAAGCGGCACAAAGTTCTCCTGATTGTCGTAGAGCACGTGTCGCAGCAGTTTGCTCAACTCGTCGACGGCCATCTGCGCCTTCTCGGTGTCAAAGGCGATGAGGGCGTAGATGTTGTTGAGCGTGTTGAGCAGGAAGTGCGGGTTGAGTTGGTTGCGCAGGTTGCTCAGTTCGGCCTCGGTGCGGCTGCGCTCGGCTTCCTTGCGGGCCTGCTCGATGTGCTGCCAGCGCTGCGTCATGCGCACCGCCAGGCTCAAGCCCACCACCAGCACCAGCGACACGGCATTGTAGAAGTAGCGCATGTAGTGCATCGGCTGGGGGGCGCGAGGTGGACGGCTGGGCTCGCTGCTGGCAAGCAACTGGTTGAACACGTGCCACCACTGCGTCATCACCAGCACCATCACAATGATGGCCACAACATTAATGGCAAAAAACACTTTCTTGCGGTTGCCTAAGTAGAACCGCGGAATGAGCCAGAAGTAGTTGAGGTAGAACAGTGCCATGTAGCACAACGGGCTGCCCAGGCTGCGCAGCCAGCGCAGCAAGGTCACCTCTACAGAGTCGCTGGGGGTGAACAGCAGCAGAGGCAGAAACACGACTATGCCCCAGCACAAGATGTGGATGAGCCAGTCGCGGCGTATGGTGGTATAACTTAATCTTGACATTGTGTCGTTTTTTCTTATTCTCGTGAATATTGTGCAAAGATAGCACTTTTTTTATTTACTTATGCGTTTTTGTTTGCTACTTCGCAAAATTAGTTGTAACTTTGCCCAAAATCGAAACAAAACTCCTTACGATATGAAACGACTTGCTTTGTTTGCCCTGGCATTGATCATGATCTTGCCAGCAATGGCTCAGGACAAGCGCTATAACCAATATGGCGTTATGTTCTACAACTTGGAGAACCTGTTTGACACCATTAACAATAATGGACAGTACGATCTGGAATTCTCGCCTGTGGGTGCTCGACAGTGGAATAATCAAAAGTACTGGCAGAAACAGCACAACATGGCTTACGCCATCAGTCAGATGACCATCACGGGCAACCCAACGCTGCCTGTGCTCATCGGCGTGAGTGAGATTGAAAACATCACTGTGCTGCAAGACTTGGTGCGTGAGCCCGAACTCAAGAGCCAGCGCTATCAAATCGTTCACCACGATGGTCCCGACCGCCGTGGCGTGGACGTGGGCCTGCTCTACAACCCGCGTTATTTCCAGGTGCTCAATGTAACCAACCAGCGCCTGTATATCGAGAGTTATCCCACCTTCCGCACCCGCGACCAGTTGTGCGTCACCGGTATGCTCGCCGGCGACAAGGTCAGCGTCATCGTTAACCACTGGCCGTCGCGACTGGGCGGCGAGGAGCAGTCGAGTTACCTGCGTGAGGCCACGGCCGACATGGCGCGCCACACCATCGACTCGCTGTTGCTCGACGACCCCAATCAGGGCATCATCTTCATGGGTGACCTTAACGACGACCCGCAGAATCGCAGTTGCGCCGTCAACCTGGGTGCCAAGCGCGAAATCAAGGATGTGCGCCACTTGGGCGACCTGTACAACCCCTTCTGGAAGTTGCTCGACCGCGGTATCGGCACGCTGGGCTATCGCGGACAGTGGAACCTCTTCGACCAAATCATCGGATAAGCCACAGTTGACATTCCTGCGCGCCGAGGTCCTCAATCGTGAGTTCCTGAAGACTCGCGAAGGCGACAGGCAAGGCTACCCGCTGCGTACTTATTCCGGCGGTGTCTTCCTAAACGGCTACAGCGACCACTTCCCAACAATGATTTACCTGGTCAAGGAAGTCCAGCAATAAACTAAATGAGGCGCCTGCAAGCGCCTCATTTAGTTTAGATTGCAGATGGTTGTGTTGGCTGCGTTACAGCAGCGACGTCATGTAAAGAAGGGGGATATGTAATCCCGTTTTCTTCCTTAATAATCGACAGCAGGCAGCACGGTTGGCAGGGTAATATAACGTAAGTTCGGCATAAAATAGCCACAGGATCAATTCGTTAGCAAGTAGGTGTGTCATAATTCGGTTATGGCTGAAAACTCCCCCTCTAAGTTAGACCAATGGAGCGAGCCGAATGCAGAGATTGAGTTTGCTCAAGAGCAGTGCTCGGGGCGATGGCAAAGCACGTGTTGAGCGAAGCTCAGCGTGTGGTGCCGAAGGCATTGCCACTCGACCCAACATTGGGCGGGGGCGTGTGTTAAGGAGTAAATAATTTACAACCAGTGCGTTATCACACACTCCTCTGGCCCATTGGGCCACCTCCCCTAACTTAGGGGGGGGCAACTTCTGTCCCAACCTTTTTGAATTATGACACGCCCTCAATTAGCACAATTCCTCTTGTCTTTTTCCGTAGAAACAGCAAATGAAACTAATATAACTAATATATTTTAACTTATTAATCAGGGTTTATTAACTATCTGTCAGAGCCTTAGCGTGGCACCATGTCGGGACGATATAGGGAGGGTAATATGTAAAAAATAGGGCAAAATCTGAAATTTGAAAATGTAACTATTTGAAAAACAAAATGGCTGTTACCTTGATAATATGACGACAAATCTTGTCCTCGTGAAGGTTCCATTTTGGTCTTCATTGTCAAAACCAACGACGGGAGCCCAATCAGTCATGCTGTTATGAGCCAAGATTGGATTCCAATGTTCGATCTTTTGCCATATGTATAAAGGTTACCTTTGGTAACTAGTCACCACATCATTATTAACCCAGAACTTGTAATAAGGTCTATTCTGTGTGTAATGAGCAGACACGAATTGGGCTTCATAAAGTGTGTATCCATTCGTCTCACGAAGAGGATTTAGAAATAGAATATAGAATATCCCACGATTATTCTCACTCTCATATCTTCCGATTTCACCTTTGTAATATTTAATGCTGCTCAAGCGCATACCTTGAGTTATGCGACCAGAAGACAGGGCGTTATAAGTACTTGCACCTATTTTTTGCGATATTGAGTTTAATAATGATTCATTATACTCTTGTTCTTGAGCAATACTTTCCTCAATCTCATCATCCAATTTTCTAAGTCTTTTAATCTCATCTGAATTGCCAATAATCTCTGTATTCCAAGTGTCGAATGCGTTATCTGCGATTGAAGTGACTGAGTTGGGGATTATTACGCTCTTCAAGTTATCGCAACCTTGGAATGCCTCTTTACCGATTTCGGAGACTGAGTTGGGGATTATTACGCTTGTTAAGTTTTCGCAATAATGGAACGCTTCTGCACCGATTGAAGTGACAGAGTTGGGTATAGTCACGCTCGTCAAACCTTTGCAACCCCAGAACGCGTTGTTTCCGATTTCGGTGACGGAGTTTGGTATGTTTACGTTCGTCAAGTTTTCGCAACTCTTGAATGCATTTTCACCGATTGAAGTGACGGAGTTGGGTATGGTCAAACTCTTTAAATTGCAACTCCAGAATGCTAGTATACCAATTGAAGTGACGGAGTTGCCAATGGTCACGCTCGTCAAATTTTGGCAACCCTCAAACGCTCGGTCTCCGATTGAAGTGACGGAGTTAGGAATAATTACGCTTGTCAAGCCTTTGCAACCCCCGAACGCTTTGTTGCCGATTGAAGTGACGGAGTTGGGTATGGACACGCTTGTCAAGTTTTCGCAACAATTGAACGCATTTTCACCTATTGAAGTAACCGAATATGACTTACGTTTGTTCTTAACGGTTGGAGGAATAATAACATTATTGTTGAGGGATTTGCCCATAGTTGATGATTCAACGGTGACTGTCGTGTCGTCTGCGTTTTTATTGTAGCACAAGCCTTTGACTATAAAATCGTAGGCATTAGCATTGAAAGTTACAACAATCGATACTGCAATTAGAATTATCTTTTTCATTGTTTATACTTTATTTGTGTTTACTTTTGCTAGTTGTTAATTGATAGTTGTACAGGATATTACAAGATTCGAATAAGCCTATGGGCATCTGTATTATAGGAATTGGACTATTCCAGTCAACTCGTCCTCTTGTGTTCGAATCTTGAAAATTTCCTATGTTTTCAAATTACTAGAATAAGCATGTCGCTTCTTTTTCAAAATGTCGGTGGATTGTTTCCAAACCATTAGCAAATATACAACATATTTCCCGAATCGTAAGCCATGTGGGTGTTAAAAGATTTAAAAAAAACGAAAATTTCAGCCGAAAAGTTGTATAATTGTACAACTTTACTTACCTTTGCAGCATGAGAAGGATAATCGCATATAAAGGCTACTATCAAGAGTTCATGTCATCGCTTTCGGACAATGAGCGTAAAAAGATAATGCGAGCGTTATTGCTATTTGAGTCTGAGGAGAAAATTCCCCATCATTATATTAAATATATTCGTGATGGCCTATATGAGTTCCGTGTCACATATGGCAACAATGAATTCCGACTGTTTTTTATTTATGATGGTGAGACAATCGTAGTCTTGTTTAACTGCTTTCGTAAGAAATCGCAGAAAACGCCAAAGAAAGAAATTGACAAAGCATTAAGATTGAAAGGAGAATACTATGCACAAAAAGGACAATCAAATTTATGACGTAAGCGCCGAACTCGCACGTGAGTTTGGTGAAGTGGGCAGCGAAAGCCGCAAACAGGCAATTGCTCATGCTTGGGAAGAATATAATGCACAAATTCTTCTAGATGCGAGGAAAAATGCTGGATTGACCCAGGCTGAGCTTGCCGCAAGAATTGGTGCGGACAAAGGTTATATTTCACGCGTTGAACGTGGATTGACCATACCAACTGTTTCTACACTTTACAAAATCGCTGCTGCTATGGGACTGGTTGTGACCTTACAACCAGCACGGTGACTTTGCATTCAAAAGACTTTTTTTTCTCCGCTTCGCCTTTGAGCAACCGACCGCGTAAGTGGCCGGTTGTTTTGTTATGTGGGCGCACAGGGCTTGCTCTGGACAAAATGGTCCCAATTATGAACCTTATTGGAAATTTCATCTGCTGAACTGATCTATCAGCAAGAAAACCAATCAACCACTGGAAGAAAAAAGTGACGAAGTCAGGACACACTCCTCTGGCCCATTGGGCCACCTCCCCTAACTTAGGGGAGGAACTTCTGTCCCAATCTTTTTGAATTATGACACACCCTCTTTTGCTCTAACCCAATTGTATTATCTCATACCCTTGAATGGTTTTACTGGACAGCGATGGTTTTATAACAACAATAGCAATGATAGCATCTATAGTATTATCCTTCGGCGGGTGGGGCGGTGGCGGTGCTGAGGACTTGCTCTTTGAAGATGGGGTCGCTGTTCAGGCGGTCGAGCACGCGCTTTGAGGCACCTTGGTGCGACTCCTTCTTGCTGTAGCCGGTGGCGTCGGCGGCAAAGATGCCTCCGAGCATTACGGCGGTCTTGAAGATGGGGTTGTTGTCGCTGTCAGTGTAGGTGTCGATGAGTTCAAACTCGATGCTGACGCGGTATTTCTGCGTCCATTCGATGAGGCGCGACTTGAAGTTCAACTCGGTGCGAACCAGGTCGTTGAGGTCGAAGTTGTCCTGGATGATGCGCTTGATGATGAATCGGCGGCAGCGCTTGTAGCCCTGGTCGAGATACACGGCGCCCACGAGCGCTTCGACGGCGTTGCCGCTGATGTAACTGTTGTGTGAGGTGGAGTGCGCCGAGGCGCGCACGTGGGTGTCGATGTGAAACACGTTGCCCACGCGGTTCAGGCTCTCGCGCTGCACAATCTTGGCGCGTGTCGAGGTCAGGAAGCCCTCGTGCTTTTTGGGGTAGTTGGTGTAGAGGTATTCGGCCACTACGCAGTCGAGCACGGCGTCGCCAAGAAACTCCAGGCGCTCGTTGTTGGCCCAGCGTCCGTCGGGCATGCGCACGGGCTTACTGCGGTGCACCAGCGCGAGTTGGTAAATGCTGATGTCGCGCGGGTAGTAGCCGGTAATCTTGTGTATAAAAACATAAAGCTCCTTATCCTTTACGAAAAGGAGCCTTATGAGTGATATGAGATTGGAAAATACCATGTTAGGTATTAACCGTTGTACTTCTTGACGATGATGCTGGCGTTATGACCGCCGAAGCCGAAGGTGTTCGACAGGGCGATGTTTACAGTGCGCTTCTGCGCCTTGTTGAAGGTGAAGTTCATGCGGTAGTCCAGGTTCTCGTCGTCGTCGCCATCGGCATGGTTGATTGTCGGGGGCACGATGTCGTTGACGCATGCCAAGATGCAGAACAGGGCTTCCATGGCGCCGGTGGCTCCGAGCATGTGTCCGGTCATCGACTTGGTGGAACTGATGTTCATCTTGTAGGCGTGGTCGCCAAAGACGTCCTTGATAGCCTTGGCCTCGCTCAGGTCGCCCACCGGGGTGGATGTGCCGTGAACGTTCACGTAGTCCACCTCGTCGGCACGTATGCCGGCATCGTCAAGCGCGCGTTGCATCACCAGGGTGGCGCCCAGTCCCTCGGGGTGCGAGGCGGTGATGTGGTAAGCGTCGGCGCTCATGCCACCGCCTATCACCTCGCCATAAATTTTGGCTCCGCGTGCCAGGGCGTGCTCCAGTTCCTCAAAGATGAGGCACACACCGCCCTCGCCCATGACGAATCCGTCGCGCGACGCGCTGAAGGGGCGCGAGGCACCCTGCGGGTCGTCGTTGCGCGTGCTGATGGCGTGCATCGAGTTGAAGCCACCCACACCAGCCGGGAAAATCGGGGCTTCCGAGCCGCCGGTGACGATAGCCACTGCTTTGCCCAGACGGATGTAGTTGAAGGCGTCGATCATGGCGTTTGTGCTTGTGGCGCATGCCGACACCACACCATAGTTGGGACCGCGCAGGCCGTACTTCATCGAGATGTGACCGGCAGCGATGTCGGCAATCATGGTGGGGATGAAGAAGGGGCTATAGCGTGGACCATCGGCCTCGTGGAGGGCATAGTAGCCCGCCTGATCCTCAAAGGTGTGCAGGCCACCGATGCCCGAGGCGAAAATCACACCCACCTCGTTGCGGTCGGTGTCGCCATCAAGCAACTTCGAGTCCTCCAGCGCTTCCTTGGCCGAGGCCAGGGCGTACTGTGTGTACAGGTCGGTCTTCTTGAACTCCTTCAACTCCTTGCGGTCGTCGGGATTCAAGAGATATTTGGCCGGGTCGAAGTCCTTCACCTCGCAGGCAAACTTGGTCTTGAACAGTGTTGCATCAAAATGAGTAATAGGCCCTGCGCCGCTCACTCCGTCGATGGCGTGTTGCCATGTCGACTTCACGTCGTTGCCGATCGGGGTGATTGCGCCAAGACCTGTTACCACTACTCTCTTTAATTCCATAATAAAGTTCAGATAGTAGTAAAAAGGTGATGCTTAACGCGTTGTGTAACGCGATTAAGCCTTTGCGTTCTCGATGTAGTCGATAGCGTCCTTAACAGTCTGGATGGCTTCGGCCTTCTCCTCGGGGATGGTGATATCGAATTCCTTCTCAAATTCCATAATCAACTCCACGGTGTCGAGAGAATCGGCGCCAAGGTCCTGAGCAAACGTTGCCTGCTCGGTTACTTCGCTTTCACTAACACCCAGTTTGTCAACGATAATCGATTTTACTCTTTCAGCAATTTCAGACATAATATTAAATTTTAAATTGTTAAATATGAATTTTCTGCGTAAATCAGGGTGCAAAGATATATATTTTCGATTCAATTATTAAAGAAAAATTTCCACAAATTGCACCCATTTGCACTTTTTTAGGCATCGGGCCCAAATTGCGAGCCTGAATTAAGCAATTTTATGAGAATTTAACGCAAAGCCTCTGTTAAATTCTGTCTAGGAGTGTAAAATTTGCATTACTCAACTCTTTTGTGTAATTTCGTGCCAGTTTTCGTGCGCCACAACAACTCGGCCACGTGACACAACCATCATTATGACGCGATTCGACCTAAACATACTGGGCTGCGGCTCGGCAACTTCAACACTCAGGCACATGCCTTCGTGCCAGGTGCTCAACGTGCGCGACAATCTGCTGATGATTGATTGCGGCGAGGGAGCACAACTCGAGATGCGACGCATGCGCCTCAAGTTCTCGCGACTGACGCACATCTTCATCTCGCATCTGCACGGCGACCACGTGTTCGGCCTGCCTGGCCTGCTATCCACACTGGCGCTGCAGGGCAAGACGGGCTCGCTGACAATACACATCTTTAAAGATGGGGCCGACTATGTGCAGCGCACCATCGACTTTTTCTGCCGCGAGCGCCCCTACGACTTGCAGTTCAACATCATCGGCACGCAGCCCGCTCTCATCTACGACGACGACTCGATTGCCGTGAAAACCATCGCGCTCAAGCACCGCGTGCCCTGCGTGGGTTTTCTGGTGGCCGAGAAGCCCAAACTGCGTCACATCGACCCCGAGGCGGTGGCGGCACACGGCGTGCCACAGCACTTCATGCACTCGCTGCGCCAGGGACTCGACTACGTGGCGCCCGACGGCACCGTGGTGCCTAATGCCAAACTGACCAGCGCTGCCGATCGCGCCATCTCCTATGCCTATTGCAGCGACACGATGTACTCGCCGCGCGTCATCGAGGCCGTGAAGGGTGCCGACTGGCTATACCACGAGGCCACCTACGGCGATGAGTGCGCCGTGCAGGCCCGCAAGCGCTTCCACAGCACGGCGCGCGAGGCCGCCACGGTGGCCCAGGAAGCGGGCGTGAGGCGGCTCGTGCTCGGCCATTTCTCCAACCGTTACACCGACGACACCGTGCTGCTCGACCAAGCCCGCGAAGTCTTCCCCAACACCATCCTTGCCCACGAAGGCCTCACACTCGACCTCAACCGGGTGGATTAGGCCCCGCTCCTTTAGCCACTGTAGTTGCTCTTGCGGGGCGTGGGGGCAAAAGTGAACTGGAGGCGGCTCTCGCGAGTCACCCCCAGTTGGCGTGTGTATATAGTTGGATATGTGCTTATGAAAAAATCTTTACTCTCTTGTTTCGTAGTCAGTTGCTAATCCACAGGGTGGTGTAGTAACGTCCGGCGCTGTATTCTGCGCTCAGGGTGATGTATCCGGCGCCGCGGCTGCCAAACCAGGTCAGTTCGCTCTCGCTCATTCTCACGGGCGACCCGTAGAGGGCGGTGAGACGGTGGTAGACCAGGTTGAAGCGGGTGCGGTCGATCACACTTGTCGAAGAACTCAGTTGGACTCCCTTGAGCAATCCTCCATCGTAACTGAGCATTGCGTCGTCCCAGAGCAAGTCGTACATTTCGATGTCTCTCAGGTACACCACCTTGTCGGTGTAGCCGTCGATGAAGTAACCGTTGCCGTAGAGGAAGTCGAGCGAGATGCTCATTCGTGACCCGAAGGTGATGCCGAAGATACGGTCGATGACCGGAGCGTTGCTATAGTAGATGTATCCGCTGGGGATTGCCGGACGCCTCCAGGTGCGGAAGACGGGGCGGAAGTCGCGTGCGGGAGGAGCGATGGGACGGCTCCAGTCGCGGTGCGAATAGTTCCAGTTGAAGTGGTTGGCGTTGGGGTGCCCGTTGTAGTTGTGGGCGTTTCCAGGTCCGTAGCCCGAGCCTTTTCCTCCCACGCTGGGGCGGTCGTTGCCCTTGCCCTTTCCGTTGTCCTTGCCGCCATTCTTTCCGTTATCCTTGCTGCCACCCTTGCCGCTGTTGTTGCTGCTCACTGTGGTGGTGCCGCTGCCGCCGCTGCGGCTGTTGCGAAGACTGCCCGTGGTGCTGCCGACGGTGGTGGATGACTTGCCAGTGTTGTTGCCGCTGCGGGTAGTAACGCTGCTGGTAGTGCCGCTGCCCTGGCTGGCCTTGCTGGCGCTGATCGACGGACGGGTGGTGCTCACAGCGCTGGTGCTGCTGCTCGACACTTTGCCCGTGCCGCTGGTTCTTGTGGCAACCGTGGTGCTGCTCTTGCCGCTGCTATTCGTGCTCGACACTGTCGTGCGAGTTGTTCCGCTGCTGGCGGCGCTGGTCACCCTGCTGGTGTTGCCCGTATTGCGTTGTGATGACACGGCGGCGCTGGTGTTGGCCGATGTGGTGCCGGGGCGAGTGCGGCCGGTCATCGTTTGAGCGCTGGCAGTGACTGCCATCATCATGCTTACGCTAAGCACGAGGCTCATCATGATTTTTGTAGCAGTTGTTTTCATCACTTTATAGTTTTAATGTGTGTAACAAATAGTGTTTTGTTTCTCTCTGTGTCTTTTAGACGTGGGAGGTAAATCGAAGTTTAAATCCATTTTTTCGTAAACCCCACAGTTCCAGGAAATTTGCCGCGTTTTTGCCGACCAATCACCCGTTTTTGCCGACCAATTTTGCCCCATTTTGGCCTTTGAATGGCAAACGAAGTGTTCAACCCAAATCGGTCATTACATCGGTATTATGTTATTTTCTTTGTTCCTAATTATACCATAACAGTTTTGTTTTGGCGTCTTGCTGCCATTGAAATCTCGCCATAGCCCGCTATGCCTTCGATTTCAATAACAGCAATACTCTCAAAACAAATTCTGTTATGTCATAATTTCTAATGACCGAATTGGGCTCAAAATTTTGATATTTGAATGTAAATGTTTAATTTTGCGGTGACGTATTTTTCTTTTTTATTATGAGACCAGGAAAGCATATTTGCGAAACGTTGAAGGGCATACGCTTGGATATCGCCCGTGCCAACGACATCGAGTACCATCCCACCGAGTGCGACCACAAGGGCGACTGCGCCGGCACCTGCCCGGCCTGCGAGAGCGAGGTGCGCTGGCTGGAGCGCCAGTTGCGGCTACGACAGCAACTGGGCAAGGCGGTGACCATTGCCGGCCTCAGTCTGGGCGTGAGCACGCTCACGGGCTGCACACAAATCTTCCACCCCAGCGGCAAAATGGCCCCGACAAAGCAAACCAACGTGCCCGAGCGGCGACTCGAGGGTGATGTGGTGGCGGTGCCAAATATGCTATGCGACACCGTCGAGCCAGTCGACTCAACCGACGTCGTCGAGCCACTCGACTCAATCAGCGTCATCGAGCCGGGCGACACGGCCGTGGCTTCGCCACGGACCAGACGGTTGGCGGGCATGGTTAGGAGAGATAAACCCTCAAAAAATGATTCCCCCCAGTCCACCAGTGAGAAGGTCGGAAGGATGTTGCACTCCGGCTCAAAAAAGAAAAACCATTAATTTAAATTATATAGTATTTTATGAAAAAGATTGTAATGACAGTGATCGCGGCTTTGTCGCTTGTGATGACGAGTTGTTTCTCCACCGGCTATGGCAACACCGGCTATGGCAACATGGGTGGTATGGGTAACATGGGCACCGGCAATGTGCTGGGTAGCGTGCTGGGCAGCGTACTTGGCAACATCCTGCTGGGCGGCATGACGCTCGACCAGTCGAGTCTGCTGGGCAATTGGACTTACGCAGCCCCTAACGCGTCGTTCACCACCGAGCAAGCCTTTGTCAACGCTGGTGGCGCCACCGCCATCAACCAACTGGCCTCGTCGCTGGCCTCGAACTACAAGGCCATGGGCATCAACAGCACCAACACGTCGTTCGCCTTCAAGCCCGGCAACCAGTTTGCCGCTCAGGTGCACGGCATCCCCTTCAACGGCACTTACACCTACAATCAGCAGAATGGCGAGATTACTCTCAAGAGCGCATCGCAGACCCTCAAAGGCAACGTGACGCCCACCGAGCGGGGTATGGCGCTGATGTTCGACGCCAAGCAGATGGCAACCATGCTGCAGAAGGTGGCTAAAGTGAGCGACACGCAGGCCGTGAACGCCGTGAGCCAACTCGCCAAGAGCAAGGACGGCGCCCGCGTAGGCTTCGAACTCACCAAGTAATCACCGCACACATCCGCGTACTATTATAGCACTTATGGCAATGTGCAACCACATCATGCCATAAGTGCTATAGTAGTAGTTTAGCCCAAATACAACTCAAGCAACAAACTGATTAACAGAATTTTATGAGAATTTTAACTACCAGCGATTGGCACTTGGGTAATCTGTTCCATGGCACAGATCGCCTGCCCGAGCACCTACACTTTATGGACTGGCTGCTGGCACACCTCGAAGCCGAGCAGCCCGACGCGCTGCTCATCGCGGGCGACATCTTCGACAACGGCAACCCCTCGGCTGCCGCGCAGGCCGCTTATTACAGATTTCTGGCCACGGCAAGCCAAAAATGTCCAAAGATGCATATAATCATCACCGCCGGAAACCACGACTCGGCCAACCGCCTTGAGGCACCGCGACCGCTGCTCGAGCAGCACCGCGTCGACGTGCGCGGATGGGTGCGCCGCACCTGGGTGCCCGCCACCCCCGACGTGAGCGGCCATTACGTCATCGACTACGACGATCTGATGATTCCCATCGACAGCGCCGACGGCACCGAGCACGCCGTAGTGCTTGCCGTGCCTTACCTGCGCAGCGACATCATCACTTGCGACTCTTATTCCCAGGGCGTCAACGACCTGCTGCGCACGCTCACCCAGCGTGCAAGCGCGAAGTTCCCGGGCTGCATACTCGTGATGATGGCGCACATGTATGCCACGGGGGCGGCGATTGCCAAGGACTCGTCGGAGCGCATCGTCGTCGGCGGCCAGGAGCAGGTCAACCTTGAGGATTGGGGCGTGCGCCCGCACTACCTAACTTGCGGTCACATCCACCGTCGCCAGCACATCTGGGACACCGACTGGGCGCGCTACACGGGCAGTGTGCTGCCCATGTCGTTTGCCGAGCGCAACTATCACCACGGCGTCGACCTGGTGACCCTGTCGGCGGGCAGCCGGCCCAAGGTGGAGTTTTTGGAGTATCACCCCCAGCACCCGCTCGTCAGCCTGCCGGCCGAGGGGGCGGCCAAGATGCGCGAGTTGCTGAAACTCATCGGCCAACTGCCTGACCGCGAGGCCGACGCGCTCAGCGACCATGCCTGCTATCTGGAACTGAAATTCGAGTCGGCCGCCGTCAAGGCCGACGACCGCGCCACCATCGAGCGCGCTCTCGACGGCAAAGACGCCATCATCTCACGGCTGATGCAGGTGCTGCCTCAACTGCAGGTCGAGGCGATGGCGGCCAGCGACACATTTGCCAGCCTCGACGACGTGCTCAATCGCGACCCCATGGAGGCCCTGAAGGAGTGTTTCGAGGTAATTAATGGGGCGACGGTCAATGAGCACCAGCAGCAACTCCTTGCCGAAGTAGTCAAAAATGTAACCAACGACGATTCTGAACTATGAAACTCCTACGACTTGAAATGAACAACCTCGCCTCGCTCGAGGGCGAGAACGTGATTGACTTTGAGGGCGACAAGTTGCGCGACGCTCAGATTTTCAGCATCACCGGCGTGATGGGCAGCGGCAAGTCGACCATCCTCGACGCCATCAGCCTGGCGCTCTATGGCCGCACGCCGCGCTACACGCGCAAGAAGGGCGACCGTGGCAACAAATATAAGATTATGGGCGAGAGCGACAATGAAGAGAAGAACCGCCTCGCCACCACCGACCCCCGCAACATCCTCACTCGAGGCCGCAAGTCGTGCTATTCGCGCCTCACCTTCGTGGGTAACGACGGCAACACCTACCGCTCGCAGTGGTCGACCAGTTTCAAGACCAAGAATTATGGCGATGCTGTGATGGATCTGGTGCGCCTCGACGGCCTCAATGAGGAGCCGTGCGAACCGTCGTTGCTCGACCGGCTCATCGGGCTGGACTTCGAGCAGTTTCAGCGCACGGTGCTCATCGCGCAGGGCGATTTTGCCAAGTTTCTCGCCGCCGACGAGGACGACCGCTGCCGCTTGCTCGAAAAACTCGTGGGCAACGGCCCACTGTATATGCGCATCGTGCAGCACATTGTCGCGGGCAAGGACGAGGCCTCGCAACAGTTTGAGATTATCAAAAGGCAGTGCGATGAGCATGCGGTGAATATGCTTCAGCCTGAGGAGGTCGAGCAACTGAATCAAGAAATCGCCACCCTCACCGAGCATCAGGCTGCGCTGAAAGAACGTGCGCAGGCAATTGACGATGCCCTGAAATGGTACACCGCCGATGAGAAGCAGCAGCGCGACATCGAGCAGTATCGCCAGGCCCATGACGACGCCTTGGAAGCGCGCCGGGCCCACGACACCATGTGCCAGCGCCTGATGCTGCGCGATGCCTTGGCGCCAGCAATAACCATCTATCACGACATGGACGGCGCCAAACGTGACGCTGAACAGGCGCAAAAGACTGCCGCCGACATCGAGGGCAGAATCGAGGCGCAAACCACCGAACTCAAAAAGCAGAGGACGCTGCAACAGCAAAAAGCCGATGCAGTGGCTGCCGCCAAGACCACCCTCGAGGAGCAGCAGACACACATCGCCACAGCGCGCACTCTCAAGGTGGAACTCGGCGTGGCCAGCAAGCGCGAGCGTGAGGCCGACGAATTTAAGCGTCAAGCCGAGAATTTGCTGCAGGCGGCCAACACGGCCATCGAGCAGAACACCACGCAAATCGAAAAAGCCAAAACCGCCCTCGAAGATGCCAAAAAGAAGTTGGAACAGAAAACCGGCGAGGTGAATAAGCGCCGCGACGAACTTGGCAAGAAGGCCGCCGAGGCCGAGAAACTTGCTGTGGCAGCCAAGGGCGAACTCGACCGCCTCGACTTGGGCAAGTTGCAAGCCGCGGTGGCAACTGCCGTGCAGGTGGCAAAACATGCCGACAAAGCCTTGGATATTCAGCAGCGCTTGGCAAAAAATGCCACAAATCTCAAGAATTGCAACGACGAGGTCGACCGCCTCGGTAAGCGCAACACTGCAATCACGGCTGAACTTGAGAAAATCGATGTGGAGGCCGCTAAAGTTGCGGTGGAAACAATCAAAGAAACCAAAACCATACTCTCCAGCAAGGACTTAACCAAGTTGCGGCCTAAGTTGCGCGAGAATGAGCCGTGCCCACTGTGCGGCGCAACTCACCACCCTTACGCCTCGCATGAGGTGTTCAGGCCTGCCGTTGAGGCTGTCGACGTGCAACTAAGGGAGGCTGAAGAGAAATTGAAGCAAGACACCGAGCGCAAGCAGGCGCTCGACAGCGAATTCTCCTCCAACAAGGGCAAGATTGACATCTTCAACGGCCAAATAAACAGCCTGCGCGCCGAAATCGACGGCTTAAAGCAGCAGTGGAGCGAGATTATAGCAATGTATCCCACCTGGCAGGCGTCGGAAGCCTGGCTCAAAGAGCACAAAGTGCTGGCCGGCAAAGAACAAGAGAAGACCGAAGCCGCCATGCAGGACTACAACAACAAGCAGGCAGCCTTGATTGATGCCCAACAAAAAAGTCAGGCTGCCAACAAGACGCTTACCGACTACAAGGCGCAGTCCGACAAAAAATTGGACGACTTGCGGGATGGTGTGAATGGTGCCGAGCGGTCGCTCGCCGAACTAAATTCGCTGGTGCCCACGCTCAATGAGCAGCAGGCCGAGAAGAAATCGGCGTTCAGCGACGCCTCCCAGGCTTGGCAAAATGCCGTGGATGAGCGCAAGGGCAAGCAAGAGGCCTTCAATGCCGAGTTGCAGGGCCATGACCCAGAGGAGGTGGAGCGGCAACTGACCAAGGCCTTGGCCGATGCCAATGATGCCTTGGAGCAGCAGAAAAAGCAGGTCGACAAGGTGGATGGCAACCTGAAAACGCTCGACGGACAGAAGCAGACGGTCAAGCAACAGCACGACCAATGCGTTGAAAAGCATGGCGAGCATAAGCAAAAACTGGAGCAATGGCTCGAGGCGTACAATGCGGCTCACGTGCCGGTGACGGTCGATATGGTTGCCGAGTTGTTCAATGCCAATGACGATTGGGAATCGCAACGCGCCACCATGCAGCGCCTCGACACTGCCGTGACGCGCGCCAAGACCACGCTCGACAATGCCGTCCAGGCGCACGACGACCACCAGGCCTCGAAGCCCGAGCACGACAAGGCCACGCTTGCCGCGCAGCAGCAAAAACTCACCGAGGACGACAAGGAAGGCGAACTGATTGAAAAACGTGTAAAAAAGACGAAGCATGACCAGGCCTTGGAGCAACTTGGCGCACTGTCGGACCAATTGCAGCAAGCCAAGACCAACCTCGACGATTGGGAGGCCATCTACCATGCCATCGGAAACAAGGAAGGCGGCAACCTGCGAAAAATCGCGCAGTGCTACACGCTGCGATTCCTCGTCGAGCATGCCAATGTCGAGATACGTCGCTTCAACAACCGCTACGAACTGGAGCAGGTGCGTAACTCGCTGGGCATTCGCGTGATTGACCATGATCGCTTCAACGACCGCCGCGACACGACGTCGCTCTCAGGCGGCGAGACGTTTATCGTGAGTCTTGGCCTTGCGTTGGGCTTGTCGTCGCTCTCAACGCAAAACACCTCGTTCTCGCATCTCTTTATCGACGAGGGCTTTGGCTCGCTCGACCCGTCGACGCTCTCCGAGGTCATCAACGCACTGTCGATGATGCAGATGGCCAAGGGCAAAAAGGTGTGCGTAATCTCACACACCGACACCATGGTCGAAAAAATCACCACGCAAATCCGCGTGGTGAAAAACGGCAACTCCGGCACCAGCCACATCGAAATCTAACTAGAGTTCGATAAAGGCGAGGTTGTGTCAAAATCCACAATTAGTGAAAATCCGCCATAAACCTGTAGTGACGCGTCATGGCGCGTCGTGGAATCAAGGTCGTGAATACCCGGGCTTTCCCATGAGGCTGTATCATAATTGATTTTCGTCGCTATTTAAACGACAAAGCAATGGCTAAAATGGACAAATTTGCAATCCAACTGCAAATCTGTCCATTAATCCCCGTTCAAGTGTTAAGACACGCGCTCAGGTGCCGGAAATTGATGTAACTGTTTTCGGCCATGGGATTCTCTTGCTCGCCATCATAAAGCACCGTCGAGCGAATCAGCCTTTCGCCCACAACTTTTCTCAAATAATCGAGGTTGTTAAAAAAACTTGATGTCCAGGTTTTTGACGATTTGATTTCGTATGCCTCAATGCCGTTTGGCGCCATGCGAATAACGTCCACCTCATGCTGACTCTTGTCGCGGTAGAAGTATAGTTGTTGGTCGATGCCCTTGTTAGCACTGTATTTCATAAAATCGTTAACCACCAGGTTCTCAAACAGATTACCCCGCAGCGGGTTCACATCAAGTTGCTCGGTGGTGTTTATGCCGAGAAGGTATGCTGCCAGACCAGTGTCGTAAAAGTAAAGTTTTGGAGTTTTGGTCAGGCGCTTGCCGATGTTGGCGTAATAAGGGCTGAGTGTGTAAGTGATATACGAGGCATTTAAGATACTGAGCCAGTGAGTTATTGTGTTAACGGAGACACCAACCTCGTTTGACATCGACAACTTGTTGAACTCTTGGCCAATCCGGCCGGCGCAAAGTCGTACAAAGAGCTGAAAGGAGTTCATGTTGGTAACATTGAGCATTTTTCTCACGTCGCGTTCGATATAAGTTGTATAATAACTTGATAGTAGCAACCTGCGGCCTGGCTCGCCGGCGACCCAAACGGCGGGAAAACCGCCATTTATAATAAGTTCGGAAGTCGTGGCGTCAGGGCGATAACGCAAGATTTCATCGGTGGACAACGGCAGCAACGATAACACGGCTGTCCTGCCGGCCATCGATTGAGTGACTTTTTCCATCAGCGAATAGTTATTGCTGCCGCTTACAACATAATGCCGAGGCGGCTTGCCGGAAAAGCGATCCTCGTCAACCGCAACTTGAAGGTGGGAAAAAATCTCAGGATAGTTCTGGGCCTCATCAATGATAACCCCCGAGTGGTGCCGTTCGATAAATGCTTTAGGATCCGACCTTACCTCGGCGAGCAGTGCCAAGTCTTCAAGATTTACATACGGTAAATCGGCAAACAGATTGCGGCAAAGAGTTGTCTTCCCTGATTGGCGTGGCCCTGTCACCGTTATAATCGGAAGATAAGTGAAAATGTCGTCAAGTGTTGATGACATGTCTCTTGCTATCAATTTATTAGTCATAAAACGGACAAATTTATAGTTTGACTGAATATTTGGACAAAATTACAGGCTTTTTCCCAATCTGCAAAATTTTTTGCATAATTTATCTTGATGTTTTACCATAATTATGACACACCTCCGACACCATGGCTGATCAAATCACCACGCAAATCCGCGTGGAGAAAAATGGCAACACCGGCACCAGCCACATCAAAATCTAAAAAGCGATAGCCTCTATAGTTGCTATAATTGCTATAGTTGCTATAGAGGCTATATGGGGGGGCGATTGTGTCAGAATGTGCACATGCCGTCCCATTCCATCAGGTCGGCGCGCACGTAGCCCACTTTGCCGTCGATGCGGAGTTTGTACCAGCCGTTGGTTTTGCCCAGGCAGTCGTAGCAGTCGGGCACGCAACCCATTGCTAATGTGTCGGGGATTTTGGCGATGACGGCGGTTTTGGTCGACGGGCCTTTGCGCACGTTGATGTTGCCCGATCGCGATTGGTCGCGGTATACCACGCCCTGGCCATTTGCGGCACTGAAGGTTACCACCCTGTGTCCTGCCTTTGGCACATCGTAAACGTCTTGAACTTCAACAGTGTACGAGTTGCTTTTGGTCTTCACGTAGCGGCCCACGGCTTCGCCATCGCTGTCGACCACCATTTTCATGCTTTGTGCATTTGCCGCCACTGTACCAAGCAATGCCACAAAAAGAAGAATCAGTTTTTTCATAATCGTCTTATTTAAAGTTTACTCTGTGACTCTGTTGTTATTGAAAGGTTTAACCCGCATCGGCGTAATTATCCCAGTAGGGTGCGCAGTTGGGCTTCGGTGGCTGTGGGGAGGATGGTGCGCAGGTGGTTGAGCATGCGCTGCAGCGACTCTTCGGGCGTACGCTCGCACTGGCAGGCTTCCTTGCCCAGCAAGGCCTCGGGCGTGGTGAGCAGCGCCCAGCCCCAGCCGTACTCGCGGTTGTGGCGGTCGCGAGGGTAGACGAAGTCCTCGGTGACGAGGTAGCACTGCATCTGCAGCCGCGTGACATAGGCGTCGAAGCGGCTGCGCATCTTTGCGCCCACAAAGCCGCAGGCCGAGCGCAGTTGCCGCGTGATCATGCTGCCATGCTCGCCCAGCACGGCGAGGATGGCCTCCTCGACACTGTCGGGGGCGGGATGCGGAGCGCGGCTGCGACGATAGTTGTAGAAGTCGGGCCACCACTCGCGCGCGATGAATCCCGCTTTCTTGTTGAAAAACTTGCCGTACACGCAGTTGCCGTCGGCCAGCGCCGGGCCTTTCCACTTCCACAGCGGCCAGTCCCAGCCACCGTCGGCGAAAACGACGTAGCGGCAGTCGCTGTCGGCAAGTTCTTCGGCCGAAAAGCCGCGCACACCACTGTCGAGCAGCGGCAGAAAGCCCGTCTGCGATATCGCCGACAGCAAGTCCTGAAAGGTGTGAATCTCAATCGTGCTCATTGCTGTGGGTGCGTTTGAACTCGGTCAAGACGTCGATGACCTCTTGCATGTCGTCGGTGAGCGTGAGCAGCAGGTTCTTGTAGCGGCCTGTCGCCATCAGGCTCTCCAGCATGGGATACACCGGCATCTCGTGCGTCCAGAAGTCGATGCCGAGAAACACCATGGGGCTGGCGAAGCCGAACGACAGATAGTGGTTCTGCACGGCCTCCTGGAAGATTTCCTGCATGGTGCCCGCGCTGCCGGGCGTGAAGATGATGCCGCCGCAGGCCAGCGTGAGGATGCTGTCCTCGCGAACGCTGTTCTCGAAAAACTTGGCGATGTGGGTGGCGAAGGGCGTTGAGGGCTCGTGCCCGTAGAGCCAGGTGGGCATGCCCAGGCTCACGTAGGTGTCCTGCGGATATTTCTTTATTACCTCGATGGCGGTCGACAGCCATGTAACATCGCCAAACTTTGGTGCGTCGGCCAGGATGGCGAGCGCGTCGTCAACCTCGTCATCGCTGCGCCCAGCCATCCAGGCACCCAGGTGGGTGGCCTCCATGGCGCCGGGCCCGCCGCCGCTGAGCATGATGAAGCCTTGCTCGGTGAGGCGCTTGCTAAGCCGCGTGATTCGTGCATACATTTCGTCGGTGCGCAGCAGGGCATGGCCGCCCATCAGGCCCAGACACAGCATGCGGTCGTGACGCCGGAAAAACTCGTCGAGGGCGGCGTGCATCTTTTGGTCGTGGATGGCCCGCGCCAGCGATTCGTTGGCATTGTCGGGCGTCTTGCCCGTGGCCAGGAAGTGTTGGTACACGCGTGTGTCGTAGCACTGCGTGAAACTCGTGTCGTCGCCTTGGATATAGCCGGCATACAGGTCCTTAAGCGAGTACAGCGATGGCCGCGTGACATCGTAAGGCACTTTGCGCAGATACTCCATCGTGTCCTTAAACCGGTCGAAGTCGGGTGAACTAATCATAATCGTGTGTGGTAAAAAATGTGAGACGCAAATTTACGTTTTTTTGGTGATTTTGTCAAATATCTTCGGAAAAAAGTGGCTTTTTCTCAGATTATGCTTACCTTTGCGTATAATTAATTTTATAAATGCTATGAAGAAGTTATTTATCGCCACATTGGCTCTGTGCCTTCCCATGCTGCTCAGCGCGCAAGGCACGCTCACCGCTTATTATTCCAACGTCACTAACGACAGATACGAGAAGGGTCAGTTGATTGTCGACACCAATGACCCCATGAACCGCATAGTGAACTACAATAAGACAAAATATAAATTTGAGGGCGACAACACTGGGGAGGATTACTCATGGCTTATACCGAAATCGCAGGTGACGGTCAAGGAGTATAAGATGTCGCCGCTCCCAGTCGAAAAAATTGGCGATAAGGCCATGTTCCGCTCGACCGATGGCTGTGAGGTGTGCATTTTTAAGGCGCATGCCAACGGACACCGTTTCTTTACCTTAAGCAGAACGGATTTTGAGATGGTCTACAATGCTGAGGAAACGCGTGCTCACCAGGAGTTCTATGCGATGGTTGCGACCAGCGATGAAGGTCTCTTCTTCCAACAACCGCTGGAAGTGGAGAATGGCTGCATCAAGTTATACATGAATGGCACCGATTTGCATTACTGCAACGATGTTAAGGGCACTTTGCGTTATCGGCCTTACGTGGTGGGATTCATAGAGGAGAGTTGGAGCGTTTCCGATGAACATGGCTATGACGAGCCAGCCTATGACACTGATGGTGATTTGGTTACCGACCTGTATGAGACCGTTGACATCCCCACCTATCTGTCAATCGCATGGATTGAAGCCGAGAACGCACTCTACATCGACGGCACGCTCTACTACAAGCAGGAGTAACACTCCCGCATTAACTCGAGCACTCGAGTGTTCTAGCATTCAGCCTTTACTTCACGTCGTTGAGCACTTCGTCTAAGAACTCGGCGGCGTCGGCCACGCAGTCGTTGCAGGCACGCAGCGGCAACTTACTGTCGGCCCCCTTGAGCAGCCGGCACTGTGTGGCGCCGTTGCGCTGCTTGAAGCGCGTCATGATTTGGCGCATGTCGCCCATGGCGCGTGCCTTGTCGCGACGCACCAGGCCCAGCACGATGGCGGCCCCGGTGAGCGCGCCGCACGTGCCTTCCATGTTTCCCATTCCGGCCGAGAAGGCGCACGCTACGTTGCGCGCGGTGTCCTCGTCGAGGCCGGCAACGTCGGCATACGCCGAAACGATGGCCTGCGAACAACTGTGGCTGCCGCAACTCTTCTTGGCGACAGCATCCTCAATCCTTGATTTCATAATAATGTCGTTTTATTGTCAGAGCACAAATTTACGGTTTTTCGGGCGTTTTTTACTAATTTTGCAGAAAAAATGATTGCTATGATAGAGATTGGACTCACACACACCAGCCAACTTGTTGTTGGTGACGATGTAACAGCGATAGCGATGGGGTCGGGCGACCTGCCCGTGCTGGCCACGCCGGTCATGATGGCCCTGATGGAGAATGCCGCCATGCTCGCAGTGGCGCCGCATCTGCCACAGGGCAGCACCACCGTGGGCGGTCACATCGCCGCCTCGCACGTCAAGCCCACGGCGGTGGGAAACACGGTCACCGCCACCGCCACGGTCACCGCCGTCGATGGTCGCAAAATCGAGTTTGCCGTCGCGGCACATTGTGGCGAAACGCTGCTGGGCGAAGGCTCGCACACACGCTTCATCGTCGACCGCGACCGCTTTATGGCTCGGTTGGCTGAATAATTTTGAGAAGTGGTTGATGCCTTTTGGTTAGAATGCCATTTTTTAATATTTTTGTGCGCTTATAAACTTTAAATTGTATATGAAAAAAATCTTATTCTTGATGAGTGCCCTGGCGGTGACCGCTATGGGCATCGCCCAATGGCACGGCACGCAGTTGCTCACCACCGGGCAGGCTCCTGAGGCGGCCTTGCCCACAGTGAAATCGGCACAGCACATCGCTGCGCCTCACAAGGCGCGACGCGCCGCACAGGACGGTCTGCAGGCCGCCTTCACCGTGCAAGGTGCCGAGGCACAGAAAACAGTGTGGTTTGAGTATTTTGATGAAGCGCCTATCGGCTGGACTTTTTCCAATTCCGACAATGGCTACGTCACTTGGCAACTCAAACAATCGACAGGCGACCATGCTTATAGCGCTATCGACCCGAAAGATATCAGGTCGCTCTTTGTCGAGGGCGATTATCGAGTGTATAACCGCGCCATCGGCTATGCCACCAGTCCGGCCATGGATGTGCCGGCCAACGGTGTGCTGCACATGGCAGTGGGCTATAGCCAGAATATGAACGACTACGCCATCCTCTCGCTCACAGCGAGCGCCGACGCCTTTGCGAGCGCCGACACGCTGTGGAGCAGCGACCAGGAGACCGGCTCCGGCTCATGGCGGTGGCACCAGGTCGAAGTCGACATGACGCCTTATGCCGGCACGAGCGTGCAGTTGCGCTTCACCTATGGCCCCGGCCTGAAGGACCAACTGTTCATGACGGGCGGATATATGGCCGACTTCTACATCGACGGCCTGAACCTTACGGGTGTCGACGAGATTGACCATGTCGACGTTAGCACTGGCGAGGAAATCAACTTTGTGGATGTGAGCGGCGGCGAGGTGGCTGCTTGGCAGTGGACCTTCCCCGGCGGAACGCCCGCCGAGAGCACCGACGCATGCCCCACAGTATATTATAAGGAGGACGGCAACTACGATGTCACGCTCACCGTGACCGACGCGCAGGGCGCCACCAGCACGGTCACCCGCACCGACTTTGTGCGCGTCACCGGCACGGCCCCGGTGGCGAAGATTTTGCCGCCGGCCACCTTCCGCTACGACGACACGCACCTGCCCATGGTGGCCCCGCTGGCCCCGGTGCAGTATGCCGACGCGTCGACGGGATTCCCCACGCAGTGGAACTGGACCTTCACGGGTGCCACTCCCGCCACGAGCACGCTCGAAAGCCCCATCGTAAACTACGACTTCATGCACGAGCAGACGGTGAAACTCGACGTGCAGAACCAGCACGGCGCGTCGAGCGACGAAATCCAGGTTAGCGCCGAGTATGAGGGCTATATCAGCAACATCCTGCCCGAGGACTACCCCGTGACCTACGACCTCGACGGCAACGGCACATTCCCGGGCTCGAACCGCTGGCGCATCACCGCCTACGGCGAGAAGTTTTCTAAGCCGTCGGCGCCCATCATGGTTTACGGCGCGCTGGTGTTCTTCGAGACGGCCGAGGCCCAGGCGATTGCCGACCAAATCACCAACGTGGGTGTACACCTGTGCAAGAGCGAGAACGGTCTGCCCGGCGAGCGCCTCGACTCGTTCTGGTGGCAGGTGTTTGAGTTGGCCACCAGCACCAGCACCACGATGCGAGGCACGCTCTTCGAGTTTGAGCCGCAACTGGTCAACGACGAGTTTTTCATCACCGTCGACGGCATTCCCGAGTCGAACGACTCGTGCAACGTGTCGTTTGCCATGGCCCACCTGCGCAACCACGACAACACAGCCTACATGATGCGCGACGGCCAGTGGCGTCCGCTCACCGGCTACTTCGACGCCGCCGGCAGCCAGACGTCGTTCTACATCATGCCGCTCATCGCCCACTCGGTGATCACCTTGTTGCCCCTCGGCACCGAGGAGATCGAAGTGCCGGCAGCGGCTGGCACGGTGGAGCAGCAGATTTTCGCACTCTACGGCTACGACACGCCGCAGTGCGATGCCGACTGGTGCCGCATCACCAGCACGCCTAACGAACTCACCAGCGACACGCTCACCATCGCCTACGACGCGCTGCCCGCCGGCATCGAGAGCCGCACGGCCACGTTTACCTTCCAGGACCGTATCCACGCCACGACCATCACGCTGCGCGTGGTGCAGAAAGCCGATGAGACACCCGCTCTGCAGGGCGATGTGAACGGCGACGGTGTGGTCGACGGCAACGACCTGAACCTGCTCATCAACATCCTGCTGGGCAAGGTCAGCGTCACCGATCCCGAGGTGAAAGGCGAGCCCAACGTCGACGGCCAAGACCCCATCGACGGCAACGACCTTAACAAACTTATCAATATAATCCTCGGCAAATAAATTGCCGGATTATATTGATAAGTTTGTAGATTATAGATTATAGATTATAGATTACAGATAACAGAACCGCGGGAGATTATGAACATGAATTATCCATGAATTATTCATGAATTTTCTTTGATAATTATTTTAATATCAAATAATTAATGGTTAATTAATGGTAAATACGTGTTAATCAACAAACAAACAGAATAATTAATATCAATTAGCGAAATTCGCGTTGAATGAGGCGGTTAAAATAGGCGGGTACCCTGATGGATACCCGCCACGTCATCTCCGATTTCGCGTGTAGAATGGTCACTAATTTCATTGCCTATGACGAAGTTGACAATTTCTGCATGCCTTATCACTTTTTCAAGATAAAGTTGATTACCTCGTTGATGTCAGCCCCGTCAACCTCCCCATCGCCGTTTGCGTCGTATTTATAGGACTCCCATGGTTTATCACCATTAAGCACGAAGTTGATTAATCTGTTTAGGTCGTCGCCGTCGACCTTCCTGTCATAATTGTTGTCACACATTTTGGTATAGGCTGGCCCCTTGTACAACACGTTGCCTTCGTCATCGGCAAAATAGCTGAACTCATAATAATAGAACGGATATCCAAGTGGCAACGGAGCGCAGACATCGGCGGCTGAATAAACCCAACCCTGAAGCTGTTCAACCATGTACATTTCGCCC
>CACYRK010000033.1 GCA_902776835.1 uncultured Bacteroidales bacterium | reverse complement strand
AAGGCAACAAGTTGATGGTCAACTGCCCCGCAAACGACGGCGGCAGCAAGAATGGCGCCATAAAACTTACTTGCGATGAAATCACCAACGTAATCACGGCAACCATAGAAGGTTCAATCTGCCCACGTTGCAAGGGCACCGGAAAAGTGACATGCAGCAAGTGCGGCGGACGTGGATTCTACTTCGGAGGCGACATGCCAGTAGGGTGCGGCCGTTGTGGTGGAAGCGGATATATAAGCCTGCCTAACTATCCTCCGATGGGCGGAAAGAAAGGCTCTGGCAAAATGACTTGTCCGGACTGCGGCGGTGCGGGCCATTAAGGCTATTGTTAGCGGCAGCGAAGACTTGGATGAGTTGTTTGACGAGTTGTTTGATTCACTTTTTTCAAAAAAAATGGACAAAACGCTTGTGCATTCAAAATTTCGTTGTAACTTTGCAGCCGCTATTGGGGCACTAGCTCATCTGGTAGAGCGCAACACTGGCAGTGTTGAGGTAAGCGGTTCGAGTCCGCTGTGCTCCACAAAAAAGCAAGCAACCGTGATGGTTGCTTGCTTTTTTTATGCCCTTATAGCATATAGCGGCTATAGTTATTTTATATTACTTACTGTACGCTAAAAGTTGAAATTGCGTGAATTAGGCGTCCGCAATTCCGATAAACAGGCGTTGCGGATGTTTTTTTGAAAAAGTAAGTCCCCTCAGTCGAAAAGCGATGGTTCTCGGGGGGCTCGGCGTCTTGCAGCACCTTTGTCCAATCTTTTTCGGATTCCAAGTGTAGCAGTTGACTGATGAAAAGGGGACGGTCCTTTTTTCATCATTTTCATCACGCACGACGCGCCATGGCGCGTCCCTACAGGCGGCTATCGATGTGCGCCAAAAACAAAACTGCAATATCCCTTAGACTTTAACCGGACAGAGATGTTATTTCTACAGCAGTTCGGGGAGTTGGAAGAGGCGGTTGCCGTTGGAGCCCTTGATGAGGATGTAGTAGCCCTGAGGTGCCTGGGCGGTGATGGCCGCCTTCACCTGGTCCACGTCGCGGAACTTGCGGAACGGGCACTCGATGCCGTCAAACTCCTCGCCCACAAGCCACACCACGTCGAAGGCACATTGCTGCAGCAACTCCACCAGTTGGCGATGCTCGAGTGCGCTGCTGTCGCCCAACTCGCGCATCTCGCCTATGATCGCCATCTTGGGACTCACCTGCATCAGGCTGAAATTGTCGAGTGCGGCACGCATCGAGGTGGGATTGGCGTTATACGCGTCGACGATGAGGTGGTTATGCTCGGTGTCGGTGAGTTGCGAGCGATTGTTGCGCGGCGTGTAATTGCACAGTGCTGCATCGATGTCGGCGGGTGCCACATCGAAGTGCAGGCCCACGGTAACGGCTGCCAGCGCATTGTCGATGTTGTAACTGCCAATGAGTTGCGTGGCCACCTCGTGCCACTCACCGCCGGCGCGGCGCCAGCGCAGACGCAAGAAGGGGTCACAGGCCACCACCTCGCCTTGCACGGCAGCCTGCGGATTGTCGGCCACATGGCTGTAAGCCACCGTGTCGGTGCCCGGCGGCACGATGCCGCGCAGATGCTCATTGTCGATGTTGACGAAAATCACCGAGTCGGGGCGCGAAGCCAGGTTGTCGTAGAGTTCGCCCTTGGTATGTATTACGCCCTCTAATGAGCCGAATCCCAGCAGGTGCGCCTTGCCCACATTGGTGATCAAGCCGCAGGTGGGCTCGGCCGTCTCGGCGAGCGTCTTGATGTCGCCCGGATGGCTGGCTCCCATCTCCACCACGGCAATCTCATGGTCGCCGTTGAGTCGCAACAGTGTCTTTGGCACGCCCACGTCGTTGTTGAAGTTGCCCTCGGTAGCCATCACGCGGTAGCGCTGGCTGAGCACGGCGAGCACCAGTTCCTTGGTGGTCGTCTTGCCATTGGTGCCGGTGATGCCCACCACGGGGATGTTGAACTGTCGGCGGTGTTCCCGCGCCAGGTCTTTGAACGTCTGCAGCGTGTCGTCGACGAGCATCATGCGCGCCGCATCGCCACCGCCTGCCACATAGGTGTCGATCACGGCGCGGTCGCTGACCACGGCCAGAGCGCACCCCTTGTCGAGTGCCTGGGCGGCAAACTGGTTGCCGTCGAACGACTCGCCCTTCAAGGCGATGAAAATGCTGCCCTCCGGGCAGTCGCGGCTGTCGGTAGTGACGACAGGATGTTGCTTATAGAAGTCGTATAACTCTTTAATATCCATATTTATAGAATTTTCAGTTTAGTGGCGCACGACACGATGATGTGCACGCATCGCACCTGCCTGCAAAGTTATAAAGAAAACGCCACGCCACCAAATCAGCGCCATAATTATTGCATAGCCAAAATCCCGCTGCAAACATAGTTGCGGAGTTATTGTTTTAAACCCAAATCGGTCATTAGAACGGTATTATGTTATTTTTATTTCCTAATTATACCATAACAGTTTTGTTTTGGAGTCTTGCCGCTATTGAAATCTCGCCATAGTCGGCTATGCCTTCGATTTCAGTAACAGCAATACCCTCAAAACTAATTCTGTTCTGACTTAATTTCTAATGACCGATTTGGGTTAAAAACTCCCTTGCCATTGAGTTTATCGAGTCAGGATCAATCGGTTCCAAGATTATCTCTTCAGGATCAAAATTAAGAAGAAACTGCATATAGTTTGGGAGTGTCAGCAACTTGCCTTCCCGCCCTATGTTATAGTCGCCGAACTTGATAATTTGCCTTACATTATATTTTTCAGGATGATTCAATACAGTTTTCGCACTTTTAGCCTTTGCAGACTTTGCCTTTACCTCAATTGGCACACACTCACCATTCATGCGTACAATGAAGTCCAACTCCAATCCAGAATCCTTTTGGAAATAATACAACTTTTGGCCTTTCTTGTGAAGCGTATCCGCCATCAGATTTTCGTAAATGGCGCCTTTGAAGCCACCAAGATTCCCTTGCAGAATATCGGCACGAGTGCCTTCTCCAAGCATCTGGGTAAGCAGTCCAATGTCGGCCATATACACCTTAAACACATTATCTTTTGCATTGCCCTCAATCGGAAGCCCTGTGATGTCGGTGTTGTAACAACGGCAAATCACACCTGCATCCTCCAGCCATTGGAGCGAGCCAGCATACATACCGCTACGGCCGGTTGTTTTAACCTTGCTGTACTGGAACTTCTTGTTTTCTTTGGCCAACTGCTTAGGTATAGAATTGAAGCACTCGCGGATATATGGTTTATCTTTGTCGGGGGCATATTTCACCATATCATCACAATACTCTGCCAAAATCGGCTGATAAGTCTTGCTGACTTCATTCATATTTTTGGTTTTGAGGAACGTATTGACGGCCTCAGGCAACCCACCAACGGCAACATAAAGGTTTAAGAGTCTCTTCATTGCATCGTGTATGCCAGCAGGCACAGGTGTTTCCTCGTTAAAGCACTTCGAAAGAGCATCTATGACCTCTGTATTTATGCCATTTGCCCAAAGAAATTCCTCAAAATCCAAAGGATACATTTCTATAATGTATTCAGAACCAACTGGAATCGAGGTGATTTCAGCCTCCTTTTCCCCAATCATTTTCCGATGCTGTTTTCTAAGGTAATTACCATATCCCTGCACACCCAGCAGCGAGCCAGTGGCAATCACATCGAAACGACCATCCTCATTGAAAAACTTAAGCGAAGTCCGCGCCTCAAGGCATTCTTGAATCTCATCAAAGATGAAGCATGTGTTGCCTGGAGTGAATGTTACACCTGTAATTTGCGCGGAAAGATTAAGCAAAATCGAGTCAACATCTTTTGAGCCCAAAAACGCGTTAACCATCTCAGGCTGTTTGACAAAATTGATGTATATAACGTTCTTGTAATTTGCCGCAGCAAAATGCTGTGCAATGAACGTTTTACCACATTGGCGGATGCCCATAATCACCAACGGCTTATGCCCTGCGGTGCTTTTCCACTGGTTAAGAGTGTCTTGTATTTTTCTTTTCAGCATAGTTATTACGAATTTACGCCGCAAAGATACACTTTTTCCAACGAATAATCACTATATTGACACACTTTTTCCAACGAATAATTGGATTTCGATACACTTTTTCCAACGAATAATGGCTACACTGATACACTTTTTCCAACGAATAATGGCGGGGTCGATACACTTTTTCCAACGAATGGGAGGTTTTGGACGGATACAATGATGGCCACCGACGGGGTTGCTGCCGGTGGCCATTATGGTTAGTGCTACGAATTACATGCCGAATTTCACGCGGAGTTTCTCGAGCATGTCGCGCGTCATGGCGTCGAGGTCATACTCGGGATTCCATCCCCACTCCATGCGTGCGCAGGTGTCGTCGAGGCGGTTGGGCCAACTGTCGGCAATAGACTGGCGCAGCGGGTCGACCTGATACTCCATCTCGAAGTCGGGCACGTACTCCTTGATTTTGTTGTAGATAATCTCGGGGTCGAAACTCATCGATGCGATGTTAAACGAGTTGCGGTGCACGAGATGCGAGGGGTCGGCCTCCATAATCTCGATGGCTGCTCGCAGTGCGTCGGGCATGTACATCATGTCCATGAACGTGCCAGCCTTGATGGGGCAGATGAATTTCTTGCCCTGCACGGCGTAGTAGTAGATGTCGACGGCATAGTCGGTGGTTCCGCCACCCGGCGGTGTGACGTAGGAGATGAGTCCCGGGAAGCGCACCGAGCGTGTGTCGACGCCAAACTTCAGTGCATAGTAGTTGCTGAGCAACTCGCCGCTCACCTTTGTAACGCCGTACATGGTGCGTGGTTGCTGGATGGTGTCTTGCGGAGTGCCGTCCTTAGGAGCGTTGGGGCCGAAAGAGCCGATGGAACTCGGCGTGAAGACGGCGCAGCCATATTCGCGCGCGACTTCCAGGGTGTTCATCAAGCCGCCGATGCCGATTTTCCACGCCAGTTGAGGCTTGTTCTCGGCCACAGCGCTAAGCAGGGCGGCAAGATTGTAGATGGTGTCGATGTTGTATTTTTTCACTGCATCGGCAATTTGCTGAGCATTGGTGATGTCGACAATCATCGACGGTCCGCTCTCGGCGAGTTCGCCCTTCGGCTCTGCTCCGGGGATGTAACCGGCCACGATGTTGCCGCTTTTGTAAATGCTTCTCAGTTTCATAGTCAGCTCACTGCCTATTTGGCCAGTAGAGCCAATAATTAGCACGTTTTTCATTCTGTAATGGTGCAGTTAGTGGTTAATAGTAAGGGCAAAGTTACAACAATTCACCGAAACGAGAAAACCATTGCGCGAAAAAATGTCGCAAAGCGAAAAAAAACATATTTTATGGCCTCTCATATGGCCAAAAATGCGTAACTTTGCACTTGCGTGTCAACTGACATTATCTAATTAACTGACATATAACATTACTGACTGATTTTATTATGTACGGAAAAATGCAAGAGTTCCTCACACAGGAACTTGCCGGCATCAAGGAAGCCGGCCTCTACAAGAACGAGCGTATTATCACCACCGAGCAGCGCGCCGACATCAAGGTTCGTCCGTCGAGCGACGTGCTGAACTTCTGCGCCAACAACTACCTGGGCCTGTCGAACAACCAGCGCCTGATAGGAGCCGCCACCGAGGCTATGCGCACTCATGGCTACGGCATGTCGAGCGTGCGCTTCATTTGCGGCACCCAGGACATTCACAAGGAGTTGGAAGCCAGCATCGCACGCTATTTCAAGACCGAGGACGCCATCCTCTACGGTTCGTGCTTCGATGCCAACGGTGGCTTGTTTGAGGCCCTGCTGACCGACCAGGATGCCATCATCAGCGATGCCCTGAACCACGCGTCGATTATCGACGGTGTGCGCCTGTGCAAGGCAAAACGCTATCGCTATGCCAACGCCAACATGGAAGAGTTGGAGCAATGCCTGCAGCAAGCCCAAGAGCAACGCTTCCGCGTGATCGCCACCGACGGCGTGTTCTCGATGGACGGCAATGTTGCCCCGATGGACAAGATTTGTGAACTCGCCGAGAAATACGACGCCCTGGTGATGGTCGACGAGAGCCACTCGGCCGGCGTGGTAGGCCCCACGGGCCATGGCGTGGCCGAGCAATTCGACCTCTACGGCCGCATCGACATCTTCACTGGCACGCTGGGCAAGGCCTTCGGCGGCGCCATGGGTGGCTTCACCACTGGCCGCAAGGAGATTATCGACATGCTTCGCCAGCGTTCGCGCCCCTATCTGTTCAGCAACTCCATCGCCCCCGGCATCGTGGGTGCATCGATCGAGATGTTCAAGATGCTCGAGGAGAGCAACGCCCTGCACGACAAGTTGGTGGACAACGTGAACTACTTCCGCGACAAGATGCTGGCTGCCGGCTTCGACATCAAGCCCACGCAGAGCGCCATCTGCGCCGTGATGCTCTACGACGCCAAGTTGTCGCAGGACTTCGCCGCACGCATGCAGGAAGAGGGCATCTATGTGACCGGTTTCTACTATCCCGTCGTGCCTAAGGGCCAGGCTCGCATCCGCGTGCAACTGAGCGCCGGCCACGAGCGTGAGCACCTCGACAAAGCCATCAACGCTTTCATCAAGGTGGGCAAGGAACTGGGCACCATCAAGTAACCGCACCGTATTTACCGACAACCTTAACCCCCCGACCGACAAGTGGCTATGCACAACCTCATCGATCAACTGCAGGCGCATGGCCACTTGTCGGCCGATGGTTATCGCCAACTCCTCACCACCGGCGATGCCTCCGCGGTGGCGCTCCTTCACGAGCGCGCCCGTGCGGTGAGCCAGGCCACGTGGGGACGCGGCATATTTGTGCGCGGCCTGATTGAGTTGTCGAATGTGTGCCGCAACGACTGCTACTATTGCGGCATCCGTCGCAGCAACCACGACGTGGCGCGCTACACGCTCAGTGCCGACGAGGTGCTGCAGTGTTGCCATCAGGGCGAGGCAGCGGGGTTTCGCACCTTTGTGCTGCAAGGCGGCGAGTGGGACGAGTCCCGCGACCAATGGATTGCCGACCTGGTGACTGCGATACGCCAGCGCTGGCCACACTGCGCCATCACGCTGTCGCTGGGCGAGCGCCGCACGCGCGACAGTTACGCCCTGTGGCGCGAGTGCGGTGCCAACCGCTACCTGCTGCGCCACGAGACGCACAACGCCAGCCACTACGCCACTCTGCATCCGGCCGACATGTCGCGCGACCATCGCCTGCAATGCCTGGCCTGGCTCAAAGAACTTGGCTACCAGACGGGCACCGGCATGATGATTGGCAGCCCGGGGCAGACGGTTGACCACCTGGTCGAGGACATCGAGTACATCGCCGAGGTACGCCCCGAGATGATTGGCCTGGGGCCCTTCATCCCCCACCCCGACACGCCGCTGGGCCATCACCGCGCCGGCAGTGTCGACCTCACGCTTCGGCTCTACTCCATCTTCCGCCTGATGTTCCCACAAGCGCTGATACCGTCGACCACGGCCCTGGCCACGCTGACGCCGAGCGGACGCCTGGACGGCATCTTGGCGGGCGCCAATGTGGTGATGCCCAACCTCTCGCCCACGCAGCGCCGCGAGCAATATGCCATCTATGCCGGCAAGGCCAGCAGCGGCGCCGAGGCCGCCGAGGGCATCGCCGCCCTGGAGCGCCAACTGGCCACAATAGGCTACCACATAGACTGGGGTCGCGGCGACCACAAGCAATTCAGGTAGCCGTACCACCATAGGAAACAGGATTAAAGACTTTCGGTTGGTTCTATAAATTAAAAAAAGAGAAAAATAAATGCTTGGCTGCTTTTGGTTTCTATCGGCACCTGCTGCGTTAACGGTTTGCATAGCCTGCAACGCTGCTTCACCGTTAACCTCACATCTGCCCGATATAAACTCAGAATCATCACATGATAATTTATAGAACCAACCTTTAACAAAAACACACTATGACATACAATCCTAAATCGGCTCATGCCGAGGAATTTATCAACGATGCCGAGATTCTCGAAACGCTCGACTATGCACAGCGCAACCGCGCCAACCGCAGCCTGATTGAGGACATCATCAACAAGGCTGCCACCTGCAAGGGCCTCACCCACCGCGAGGCCGCCGTACTGCTCGAGTGTGAGTTTCCCGACCTCACCGAGCGTTATATGGAACTCGCCCGCGACCTTAAACGCCGCCTCTACGGCAACCGCATCGTGCTCTTCGCGCCGCTGTACCTGTCGAACTACTGCATCAACGGCTGCGTTTACTGCCCATACCATGGCAAGAACCACACCATTCCGCGCAAGCGCCTCACCCAGGACGAAATCCGCCAGGAGGTCATCGCGCTGCAGCGCATGGGCCACAAGCGCCTGGCTGTGGAAGCCGGCGAGCACCCCACAATGAATCCGCTGGACTACATCATCGAGTCGATTAAGACCATCTACGACACCCGCGTGGGCAATGGCGCAATACGTCGCGTGAACGTCAATATCGCCGCCACCGACGTCGACAGTTACCGCCGCCTTCACGAGGCCGGCATCGGCACCTACATCCTGTTCCAGGAGACCTACAACAAGGCCAACTACGAATCGCTGCACCCCACGGGCCCGAAGAGCAACTACGCTTACCACACCGAGGCCATGGACCGCGCCATGCAGGGCGGCTGCGACGATGTGGGCATAGGTGTGCTCTACGGCCTGACGACCTACCGCTACGACCTGGTGGGCCTGCTGATGCACGCCGAGCACCTGGAAGCCCGCTTCGGCGTTGGGCCGCACACCATCAGTGTGCCGCGCATCTGCCCGGCCGACGACATCTCGCTGGAGGACTTCCCCAACGTGCTGCCCGACGAACTGTTTTGCCGCATCGTGGCCATCATCCGCCTCTCGGCGCCCTACACGGGCATGATTATCTCTACCCGCGAGAGCCAGCGTGTGCGCGAGCGCGTGCTGGAGTTGGGAATCTCGCAAATCAGCGGCGGCTCGCGCACCAGCGTGGGCGGCTACACCACCGAGGAGCGCCACGACGACACGGCGCAATTCGACGTGAGCGACCAGCGCACCCTCGACGAGGTGATTGGCTGGCTGGTCGACCTGGGTTATGTGCCCAGTTTCTGCACCGCCTGCTACCGCGAGGGCCGCACCGGCGACCGCTTTATGACAATGGTGAAGGCTGGCAAGATCAGTTACTTCTGCGGCGCGAACGCCTTGCTCACCCTGAAGGAGTATCTGCAGGACTATGCCAGCGCGGCCACATTATTGAAGGGTAACGCACTCATCAACCGAGAAGTGGAACTGATGGAGAATGAGCGCATGCGCACACTCACCAAGCAACGTCTCGATGAAATAGCGAATGGAAAACGTGACTTCAGATTTTAACGCCACGCCGCAGTCGAGCCGTCTGCACATTGCGCTGTTCGGCCGCCGCAACGTGGGCAAGTCATCGCTCATCAACGCCATCACGGGCCAACCGGTGGCGCTGGTGGCCGATGTGCCAGGCACAACGACCGACCCAGTGCGGCGCGCCATGGAAATCGCGCCGCTGGGGCCGTGCCTGCTCATCGACACGGCGGGCTTCGACGACACGGGCTCGCTGGGTGAGCAACGCACCCACCGCACCAGCCAGGTGGTCGACCACACCGACCTGGCCTTGCTGGTGACCGACGGCAGCGACCTGAGCGATGAGCAGCAATGGATGCAATTGCTCGGCGAGCGCAAAGTGCCCACCGTCGTGGTCCTCAACAAGGTTGACCTGCTGGACGACACCACAGCCGCCGTCAAGCACGTGCAGGCCACGCTCGGCGTCGAGCCGATAGCGGTGAGCGCCAGCACGGGCCGCGGCATCGACAGCCTGATCGAGGCCATCGTGCGCGCCGCCGCGCCGCAGCAAGCCAACGTGGCATCGCTCACCGGCGGCCTGGTACATGCCGGCGACACCGTGTTGCTGGTCATGCCGCAAGACGCGCAAGCCCCGGCGGGCCGACTCATCTTGCCGCAGGTGCAGACCATCCGCGACCTGCTCGACCATGAGTGCACCGTGGTGGGCTGCACGCCCAGTGGCCTGAGCAAGGCATTGGCGGCACTGCGCGAGCCCCCGGCACTCATCATCACCGACTCGCAAGTGTTTGACACCGTCGACGCCGTCAAACCGGCGACAAGCCGGCTCACCTCATTCTCGGTCCTCTTAGCGGCTTATAAGGGCGACATCGGCTATCTGGCCGACGGGGCACGCGCCATCGAGCGCCTCACACCGGCCTCGCGCGTACTCATTGCCGAGGCCTGCACGCATGCGCCGCTCAGCGAGGACATCGGCCGGGTGAAAATTCCGCGCTTGCTACACGCACGGTTAGGCAACGAACTGACTGTCGACGTGAAGGCTGGCCACGACTGGCCCGACGACCTGGCGGCTTACGACTTGATTATTCATTGCGGAGGATGCATGATTAACACCCGGCAGATGCGCTCGCGCATCGAGCAGGCCAAGGCGCAGCACGTGGCAATGACCAACTATGGCCTCGCCATCGCCCACCTGCGCGGCATTCTCGACCGCATAACGCTACCTAATGCAGATAACAGATAACAGATAACAGTTAACAGATAACAGATAACAGATAACAGTTAACAGATAACAGATAACAGATAACAGATAACAGATAACAGTTAACAGTTAACAGATCGGCGGGAGATAAGATGCTGAAAACGAGGAGAGTAGGAGGTTGTTGATGAAAAAGTTCGTCATTCACGTTATCAAAAAGGGGACTATGACGTGACCGCAACTTTCGGAACGATCCTTGGTTGAACAATGCATAATGCACATTTTGCAACAATCGGTGACGGTCCTTGAATGTTGCATCTAAAAACCCGCTCGTCCAAAAACACCTTAAAGCGGCTTTCTCGCACCCGCAAATGCAAAATGTCCTCAAAGGGACGGTTCCTTTGAGGACAAATGGGGCAGCAAGAAACGCAAGCGGCGCCCCCCAGTCCGGAGAGCGCCGCCAATCTATAATCTTTCAATAGCGTTGCCCTTGAACTCACTTTGCCAGGCGCAAGCCTAAGTCAAAGAACGCGGACGAAGTTGTGGCACCGAGACGGCGAGACACCCGACAGTTTCTATCATTATCGCTGCTGGCACCGCCGCGATACGCGCGGTTGGTGCCCGAAGTTGGACCTGTCGGGTTGGTTTGTGCATCACTGGAATAGTTACCAAACCAGTCCTGAGTCCATTCCCACACGTTGCCGCTCATGTCGTACAGGCCAAGTTCATTGGCTGCTTTCGTGGCAACTGAATGTGTCACATCATCGCTGTTCTCCTTATACCATGCTACGTTGCCGAGAGTGTTGCCGCCGGCGTACTTATATCCTTTGCTCTTTTTGCCGCCCCGAGCCGCATACTCCCACTCGGCCTCTGTTGGAAGGCGAAAATTCTGACCAGTTAGTGTGTTGAGTATTGTAATAAACTGTTGGCACTGATCCCAACTTACACACTCCACCGGACGTTGCAAGTTAGTGCCGTAATTCTCTGAGTGATTACTACCAACACTTAGATTGCCATACTGATTATAATAACTGGGGTTAGTGTTCATTACCGCTTCCCACAGTTCCTGAGTCACTTCGGTCATACCGATGCTGAAAGAGTTCAGCGTAACTGTATGAGTAGGTTTCTCGTTATTGGGTGCATCGCTACCCTGCTCGTCGGTGGCGCCCATGGTGAAGGTGCCGCCCTCGACAGGCATCATTTTGAACGACACACCATTAACGGTGAAGGTCTGATGAGCATGTTCAGGTCGTTGCCGTCGACACCGCCCTCGCCGTCGACGTTGTCGCGGCCGCCGTGGTCGTCATGGTCCTTGCCGAGCAGGATGTTGATTAGGGTGTTCAAGTCGTCACCATTCACTGCGCCGTCGCCGTTCACGTCGCCGACCTTGTAGGTTGGTGTTGGCTCCGGTTTTTCAATCTGCTCCCAATGGTCGGTATATTTATATGGAATCCAATTCTTGTCGAACACGGTGGCAAGTTGGTCGTCGGTGATGGCGTTACCCTCATCCGAATCTCCTTCATGGTAAATATAAATATAGGCTACGCTGCCATCGGGGATGGTGCGCAGACTGTTGACCAGAGTGGTCATGCCGTTGCCACTAATCTGGTTGTTGTTGAATTGAATAGATGATAACGAGTTGCAGTTCGACACGTTGAGCGAGGTCAGTTTGTTGTAACTGCAATTAATTAACTCCAATTTGGTTTTTCCCGACACACCGAGCGACGTCAGTTCATTCCGATAACATCTCAGGGTCTTCAAGTTGCTGCTTGCCGCCAGATTGAGGCTGGTGACCTTGTTGCTGTGGCAGTCGAGCGAGGTCATTGCCGGGCAGTTTTCCACGCTTAATTCGGTCAACGCATTGCTATAGCATTCGAGCGTGGTCAAATTAGGATTGATGCTCACGTCGAGCGCCGTCAAGGCGCTTTTACCATTCACAGTCAGCGTTGTGAACTTGTTGCTGTAAGCCCACACGCCCTGAATGGCGCTGGGCAGCGTGGGCAACCAGGTGAGTTGGTTGTTGTGGCAGTAAAGCTCCTTGAGCGTGCTGGGCAGCGTCGACAATGATGTCAGCTGGTTCTTCGAGCAGTCGAGGTAAGTGAGTGCTGTGGGCAGCGTGCCTAAGTCAGTCAGCTTGTTGCTCGAGCAACCGAGTGTGGTCATTGCCGGGCAGAGGGTCACATCGAGACGCGTCAGCGAGTTACCGCTGCACACGAGCGACGTCAGCGAGGTGTTGTTGTGCACATCCAGATACGTCAAGGCGCTGCGGCTGGTAATTGTCAGCGAGGTGAACTTGTTGGAGAAAGCTTCGATTCTCTGGATCGAGCTGGGCAACGTGGGCAACGACACAAGCTGGTTGGAACTGCAATCAAGCTTCTCCAACGCTGTGGGCAACGTGGGCAACGAGGTGAGTTTGTTATTTTTGCAGTTCAGTGTCTTTATCGCACTGGGCAGCGTGCCCAAGTTGCCGAGCTTGTTGCTGTAGCAGTAGAGCTCGGTCATGGCCGAGCAGCCGCTCACATTGAGGGTGGTCAAGCCATTGTTGTAGCAGATGAGCTCGGTCAGATATCTGTTGTTGCTCACATCCAAATAGGTCAACGCGCTACGGTTTATCAGGCCGTCCATCTCGCTGATCGCGTTGCTGCTGCAGTTAAGCGTAGCAAGTTTGAGGCAACCTGAAATCACCAGCTTGGTCAAAGCATTGCCATGGCAATCCAGCGAGGTCAAATCTTCGTTATTATCGACATCGATAAACGTCAAATTCGTTTTCCCTGTGATTGTCAGTGATGTGAATTTATTGCTTCTAATTTTAAGTTGCTTAATGGTGCTGGGCAGTGTAGGCAGCGACGTGAGTTGGTTGAAACCGCAATTAAGCGTCTCCAACGCTGTGGGCAGCGTGGGCAACGACGACAGGTTGTTGGAATGGCAGTCCAGTGTCTTAAGGTTGCTGGGCAGCGTTGACAGCGACGTGAGATAATTGGTGGAGCAATCGAGATAAGTGAGCGCTGTAAACCTGTGGATGCCCGTAATGCTTGAGACTTGCTTGCCCGAGAACGTAAGGCTCGTGCGAGAGTTCACCTCGCTGCTGGTCACGTAACCCTTGCTGTAGAGCGTGAGCAGATATTCCCGGAGTTTGGCGTCGGGGAAATTGCTGGAGTTGATGATAAACGCGTAGTCGGAGCTGATTAGAATATCCTGGTTCTTTACGGGCGACCCAGAGCTGGTGTATATGGTGCCATTGCTGGCATAGGCGCCGACCGGGGCCAGAATCGCCGCGCGGTTGTCGGCCCACCAGGTGCAGTTGTAAAGACTCTGTTTGCTGCTGTTGCCCGCGACAAAGAGTTTGGTGCCGTCGTAACTGACGACCTTAAGCGTGCTCAAGACATAGTTGCTGGTGCTCATGGCCTCCATGGTGACACTGCCCATCAAATACAACAACGTGTTCGTACTGCCGCCCTTAACGGCCTCCTTGCTGCCGCTGCTGGCGTTCGCCGAGAAATAAATCTTGCCGGTGCCGTTGATGGTTACTACCTTGTCGCTGCTGATGTTCATTCCGTTTTGGTTGTCGCTCGTGCCAGAGCAGGCAAAAGTGGCAAAAGAGCTGGTGCCGTCGACGGTTATAGTGGTGTTATGCTCCAGCTTCAGGCCAGTGCCCACGGTATAGAACTCGCAGGCGCCAACAAACTTGATTGTCAAGCCGCCCACTTTGCGGTTGTGAATGGCGTAGTTGCCGCCGCCGGTGCGTGAGACCTTAACGTTGGTCAACGTCAACGTCCTCGAGGTCGGCGAATACGTCACCGTGCCGCTGTTGATGTTGCCGCCAGTGATGTTGTTGTAGTTGCTGGAGGTAACCTCCACGCCGGCTACGTTGATGCCATATTCCTCGGCCTGCGCGGCAATTACGCATAGCAACGGCAGTGCTAACAAGAGTAGAAATCTTTTCATAATAGTGTGTCTTTAGTTGTTAATATCATAGTTGAGCAAAATAGTATCACGGCAAATTTACACATTATTCACAAAACAAACAAATATTTAGCAAAAAATTACATAATTCGCGACATTTAAATCGATTTGGTGTCACTTTCTTCACTTTTCTGCAATTAAACCCAAATCGTGAATGACAGAGATTGTAATTGGCTAATTATGCCATAGCGAAAACGAGCACTCGAGCATTCGAATAATCAACCATTCGAAAAGTGTTAAAGTCACGCCCACAAGCAACAAAAAAGAGGGCTCCTCAAATGAGCCCCCCATCATGCATTGTGAATTGTGCATTATCTTGTGAGCGTGGCGTTGAACCAGCGTCCCTTGCCCTCGACTGGTGGCTGGTCGGCATCGGCGATGCGCGCCAACGCAAAGAAAGCCAAATCAATAATAGATAATGTGGCGGTCGTAACTAAGAGCGCCCATTATACCCCACCCGTCTCTAATGTTGCTGTAAAGTCCAATCGGTGTCATGTAAACATCGTCTGTTGAAATGCGGAAAAGCAGATAGGACTTTAGAAAATAGTAAAGGTCTTGACTGATTGTTTGCAACTCGACAATTACATGCTGGTTCTCACCAAGTGGTTTGCGGGTCTCAACTGTAAACGTGTATTCCTGACCATTGAAAAGGTGGTCATCGAAGACATTGCTGAAGCCTTCTTTCCAGTAACCAAAGGGCTTCGTGAGCATGTTGTCGGAGAATATGATATCATCTGATGTAAATACATCGGTCAAAGAATAGAATGTGCTTGTGTGGTCACCAAAGAAAACTCGCGTTCGTTCGGAAATGCTACACACCCTCAAACGATAGAAGTTGTGTTCACCGACGGGGTCGGTCATTTTTAGTGTTAGCCGCATAACCGAGTCCTCTCCAAACGGCTCGAGACCACCAGTAAGGGGATTTGTAACCACATAGGCTTGCTTATCGCCGATTTCTTGATACACCACCTCGGTACGGAGAATTTCGATCTTCTTTGGTTGTTCAATCGTTGCACTTGCGCTGACGTCTTTATAGCCTGGGGCTGTAATATAGACCGAAATGTTGTCGCCCACCTTCGGCATATAGTCACAGGTGTAGGCATATGGATTTGTCGGATTATACTGCATGGTATATTTGTCAACGCCATTTACGGTAACCTCGACGTGAGCATCAGCGATAACGATTTTAGCCTTATAAAGAGAATCCAATTCGCTGTAGTATTTACTATAATTTGAAAACACTACAGAGGGATTGTCATTGACAGTAAACGACCGCGAGATTCTCATGGAAAAAGGCTGCCCTGGATCAGCAATCGCATAGACCGCAATGCCACTGTCGTATTGTTCACTGAATTCTATCTCCTTCTCACAACTCGTGAGAACCGCCATCAGTAGAATAATGAATATGTTGAATCGATTAAGTTTGCTCATAGCTTAAAACTTTTGTGTAAAACTGATTGAAGGCATGAACGGGAAAGGGCAAATGCCTTTCAAGACCGCCTTGTTGTCCTTATAGCCAATGTACACGTGGCTAATGTTGTAGTGATTATACACATTATAAATGCCAAGTCCAATTACGCTCTCGCCAAGGCGATGCTTGATTGAGAGATTGGCATTGACGTCAAGATGGTGTGAATCGGGCAACTTGAAATCGTTGATGTCGCGGAAAGTATGGAATGGTTGTGCCACGCCGATGATACCGCTGGTAAATGCCACGTTATAAATGTCATCACTGTAAGGGGTTTCAAATGCATTGACCTTAAACAAGATTTCGCCATAGGCTGTTACTGGAATATTGTAATTGTATTCTCTAATGCCTTGCCCATAAGTGATGGCGTAAGGCACCATACCCCGACGTCCTGACTGATAAGTCCACGATGCACTGAGGTCGAGTGACATTTTCTCCGAAAAAGTGAAATGGTGAGTTACATTTGCAGAGAAATTATGCCTATGGTCGGTTGCGGAATAGAACTCCCTGCCGCCGTTGATTTCATCGCCAGGCCTGTCAAACTTACGCAACGCCTTGGACCATGTGTAACTCAGCCAACCCGTTGTTTTTCCCACTTTCTTTTCCAGAAGCAGCTCAACGCCATAACTGCGACCTTTGCCAAGCGCCACGATATTTTGCCAATTTTGGTCAGCTATGAAATAAGTGGCACCGTTGCGGTACTCCAGCACGTTATCCATCGTCTTATAATAAGCCTCGGCAGCAAGGTTGAAACCGTGCCAGTCATAGTTAACGCCAAAACCATAGAGGTCGCTTTTCATCAAGGGAACGTCGTTGGTAATCGGCACCCAAATGTCACTTGGCATAATCAAGTTGTTAGTCACAAGGCGATGAATGCCCTGTGTCATATGAGAATAAGAGGCTTTAACCGAAAGTTTATCATTCATCAAATACCGCAAAGACAAGCGCGGCTCAAGGGCGATATATGACTTGTCGGTGACAAAATAAGAGCTCAATCTCAGACCGTAGTTGATTTTTAGGTGCGTAAAGACCGTGAAATCGTCTTCGGCATATAACGCAAGGTTGTTGACACTCATTTCCTCGCCGCTCTTATAGTTGATGTATTCCCTGAATTCTTCGTATTTAGGATTGAGGTAGGAATCATCGTCAGCAAAATTCAAACCGCCACGGTAGCGAGTTATTATAGCGTCCTTGAAAACTGTAGATTTAGGATTCAACCATTGCTTTGACATTTTAAAACCATAACGCAGCCAGTGGGCATTTCCCGCCTTTAACGAAGCATCAACAGTAAGTGCTAAATCCCTAATTCCTGAGTGGGTTGTGATGCTGGTCGACTCGTCGTGTGTGTAGAACAGGCGGTAGCGATCGGTGATTTTGCTGTCAATCCTGTTCTTGTTCGCCATATCATAAACGTACTGGCTGAAATTGAGATTTACATTCAATCGATGGTTGGGCGTGATAAACGAAGTGAAATAGAGGCTCGAGAGCAAGTTTTTCCATTGGCTCTCGTTAGTACTGGCACGATAGTCATCTTGTCGGTATTGCATCTCAGTCAACACATCAGCCTTGCCGATAGTGCTTTCACTGCGATTGCTTTCGGTAGGTGATTCGTTGTCGGTGTCCTTGCCGTAGTAAAACACTGCTGACAGACGGTTGCGCTCATTGAACTTATGAACAACTTTAGCGGTAATGTCAAAGTAGCGCATATTACTGTACGGCTGCAACGCCGAAGGCTGGTCATAAAAATGTTTCAGCACAGGTTCTGCAATCATCTCGAAATAGGACAATCGAGCAGCTACATTAAAAGATGTGTGCCCCTTCCAAATAGGACCTTCGGCCTGCACACGGCTTGACAAAGTTCCTATACTTAAAAGACCGTGAAAGTTTTCAAAGTTCCCTTCATTTATACCCACATCAACCACGCTCGAGAGGCGGGAACCATAGCGAGCCGGAAACGCGCCACGATAGAAGTTTATGCTGCTCACCATATCGGGGTTGATAGCGCTAACATACCCTCGCAAGTGCTCAGCATTGTAGATGGCTGAGCCGTCGAGGGTGATATAGTTCTGGTCATAGTCGCCACCACGCACAAAGATGCCGGCACTGCCCTCGGTGCCCGACTGGACTCCCGGCAGTTTCTGAATAGACTTTAGCACATCAGGCTCACCAAAAAATACGGGAACTGACAAAATCTGTTCTTTACTTATTGTCACCGCACTCATTTGCGACGATGCCACGCCGAAATTGTTGTGACTGCCATATACGACAAGATTATCAAGATTTACCCCACGCGACAGAGTGTCGGGGGCGACCCTTGTTGAATCTAAAGGTGCTGCCGCCAGCGACTGAGCGCCAACAATGAGCAGAAACAGCGGAATCAGTTTCGTTTTCATCATCAATTATTCGGTGTTGTTCTCCAAATCGATCTCACATAGGTAGAATTTGCGTCATAGCCCTCAATGGGTTCCGCTGACAACGGCTTGTCCATAATCATCCTACCTTCTCCATTGATCATGTCAAGCGCGATAATGACAAATGTGGAATTGGGGATATAAAGCGATGAATATACATTATGGCGAGCAATCACAGTCATTTCCTTGCCCTTGATTGAATAATCCCTTATTTTACCTTCCTCAACTTGGAAATTTCGATACTCAATAGTGCCGTCAACATGAATGTTGGTAGGATAATTATTACTTAAATCCATCTTTGGTGACACTTTGTGGTTGTCATAGATGAAGCGATAGTCGAAGTACCACTCATGCTCAGTCAGGGCTTCGTTCAGTTCTGCAGCGGTAAAGTCGATATTGGCTGCCACCAAAACACCATTTTCCAAGAATACTTTGCCATTGCCATCTTGAACCCTTGTGATTTCATCAGTTTTCTCAGGTATTGGTTCATCGTTTCCTCCACAAGCCATCAGTGATACGGAGAAAGATAAAAGCACGAAAGAAATAAACAACTTATTCATCTGTATTAAAATTTAGATTATTAGAATTTCTTGCACAACTAAAGCGGCACACTCCACGCATGAGTGTGGAATGTGCCGTAAAATATCAATAATAGATACCGATTTCTATTAAATTGGGGGGGGGTAATAACGCGCTGTGTCTCAATGGATTAATAAACCCATTGACAGTATTGGCTAATATTTTGCCTTTCAGTGTCATTGTGATATTACGCTACTTTGAGCAAATCCAACACTGAGTACACTCGGCTGTTATGCTCAAAGGTGAAATATTGGTCATCAAGAATCATCCATTTATTCCGTTCTTTGACCGACATCCGCTTGATGTCGGGGAACATCGAAACCGGGATGGTTATTTCTCGCCCATCAGTAAGGCGAGCGATAAACTTACCCCGAATGGCGGTAAAATCCAAGTCCTTGATACCCAATTGCACGTTTGGAATCTTGCACATAATATTGTCCTCCTTACTTTTCAATATTTCGTGGCTCGGTTTTCTCGCCACGGAATGATTTTGAAATCTGCTCGTTAATAAACTCCCAATGATTGTTTATTGCATCAACAATCATATTATTCTCTTTTGCCGAAAGCAGAGACTCGGCAATCTCAACACATTTCATGCCATCGCTTTCAATCCATAATTTAGCGACTCAATGAAGGTGTCGGCGACCTTTTTTAAAAACGTGGACATGGCGACGATTGTCGTTCACATCGAGTGGAATAGCCACAAGAATAAATGCTTTTAAAAATGCCAACTGCCCCATATCATCACGATTACTTATCGACTAAATGCAAAGGTAAGAACTTTTTTTTCGAAATACAAACAAAAACTGCGTAAAAAACAAAAAACAAATCAATGATAATCAATAGTGCATTAAGCATTGTGCATTATCTTGTGAGCGTGGCGTAGTAGATCATGTCGGTTTCTTCGTAGGCGAAGTCGGCGTTGAGGAAGTTGCCGGTCTTCAGACGCAGATTGTTGGACATGCGTTGCAACGCCAGGTTGAAGATTTCCTCGTGGTCGAAGGCCAGTGGCGGGATTTTCTTCACCGGGAACCAGCGTCCCTTGCCCTCGACGGGCGGCTGGTCGGCATCGGAGATGCGCACCAGCGCAAAGAAAGCCACCGAGATGACGCGCTCGCGCGGGTCGCGGTCGGGAGCGGTGAACGCGCCCAACTGCTCAATGCTGGTCACCGTGAGCCCCGTTTCGTCCTGCAGATGTCGGCGTGCGCCGTCGGGTGCGTCCTCGTCGATGCGCAGGAAGCCTCCCGGGAAGGCCCAGCAGCCCTTGTAGGGCTCGTCGGCCCGCTCGATTAGCAGCACGTGCAGCCGCACACCGTCAAATCCAAACACCACGCAGTCGGTGGTCACTGCCGGATGGGGAAAGTTATATGTGTACTCGTTCATAATGTATCAGTTGACTTGCTTGAAGATAACATGAAAATCGCGTCCCTGCACGGGCTTCCTCAGAGCCACCAGGCAGTAGGGCGACAGTTTGTAACTGCGCTTCTCACCCTTTTTGACAGAATAGTAGAAATATAAGTAATCGTCGTTTTGCTTCACCGCTACGGGAGTAATCACGACATCGCGGTCGGTCTCTTTGAGCGCCACACCCAAGACATACTCGGTATTGAAATTGACGCTGAGCATCGGGTCATCGCCCATTATCTCAGCCGCGTCGACAAAAAACTCATCGAAGTCGAACTCGTTCTCCAGGATGAATCGGCGCATGTTTTTCGACATGTCCACATCGTTGCGCAAGAACACCTCGCTGGAAATGTCTCGGAACTCGACAGGCTGTGCATCGCGTTCACGGTTGTCGGCCCAAGCCGTCACGCTTATGCACAACAGTGCCAAAACAGCGGTCAGACGAAAGAAGTTAGCAGTTTTCATGATTTTTGATTACGCATTTTGTTGTAATAGAAAGACAGCACCTCGCTTGCGGCCACAAACGACGACTGGCGGTTGCCGAGCACCATGCCTTGCTTCTCGGCCAGCAGTTGCTGCACATCGGGGTCGCTGTAGAATCGGGCTCGCAACTGGTCGTTGATGGTCTCGGTAATCCAGTAGCGCTCCTGCTGGCGGCGTCGCTCGCTGAAGTAGCCGTTGTTGCGCACATGGTCGAAGTAGCGGTCGATCATGTCCCACACCTTGTCGATATTCAGTTCGTAGTAGCCCGAATAGGTGGCCACTTCGGGAGTCCATCCGCTGGGCGGCAGCGGGAACAGGTGCAGGGCGTTGCGGAACTGCGCTGCGGCGAGTTCGGCGCGCTCGATATTGTTGCCGTCGGCCTTGTTGATTACGATGCCGTCGGCCATCTCCATGATGCCGCGCTTGATGCCCTGCAGTTCATCGCCCGTGCCAGCCAACTGAATCAGCAGGAAGAAATCGACCATCGAATGGACGGCAATCTCGCTCTGCCCCACTCCCACGGTCTCGACGAAGATGGTGTCGTAGCCGGCGGCCTCGCACAGCACGATGGTTTCGCGCGTCTTGCGTGCCACACCGCCGAGCGACCCCGCCGAGGGTGAAGGGCGGATGAAGGCTCGCGGATGCACGGCGAGGCGCTCCATGCGCGTCTTGTCGCCCAAAATCGAGCCCTTGCTGCGCTCGCTGCTGGGGTCGATGGCCAGCACGGCCAGTTTGCCACCGCGCTCGAGCACGTGGATGCCAAACACGTCGATCGACGTGCTCTTGCCGGCACCTGGCACACCGGTGATGCCGATGCGCTGGCTGCGACCGGTGAAAGGCAGGCATTTCTCAATCACCTCCTGAGCAATGATTTGGTGCTCGGGGTTGAGGCTCTCGACCAGCGTCACCGCCTGGCCCAGCACCGCAGTGTTGCCATTGCGAATGCCCTCGACGTACTCTGCCGCGCTGAGTTGTGGGCGCTTGCGGCGCTTCAGGTAGGGGTTGATGATGGGCGGCTGCTCAACACCAGCATTCACTTGCAGGCCAGCATATTGCTGGTCGTTCTCAGGATGATGTATATGTTCGTTCGTTTCTTGACAATCCATATCTATATACTTTGTTTTCAATCGGTTAGTTGTCCCACCACACGCAGCAGGATGGTGGGCTGGTGCGGGTCGTTGGTCATCACGGTGAGCACACCCTCGTAGATATCGTCGGCGCACGATGCCGTGTCGACCGTCACGGTGACTGTGGTGCGCTTGCCCGCTTTCACCTGCTCGCGGTCGGCCGTGGCGGTGATGCCAGATGTGGACCACAGCCGCCTGATGCGCAACTCGTCGTGCCCGGCATTCTCGACGGCAAACGTCAACGTCACCTGTTCGCCACGCGCCGCGCGGTCGAAAACCAGGCGGTCGCTAACGCCGCCATCGGTGACGATGCGCGCTATCGGCGCCTCGGCCCACTGTTTCTCGCTGAGCGCGGTGAAATCTTCGCGCACCTGCGCCATCACGCTTACCCAGCCTGTTGAGGCCGTTGCGGCGCCCAGCGGTTGCACCACCAACTGCACCGAGTCGCAGTTAAACCCCCACAGCGGAGCCTTGCCGGTGTCGAAATGCACGTTGAGCGACGCCACGGTGCCAGGCGCTATCGACGACGGCTCGACGACGGCCTGGATGTGGGCCGGCATATCGGTGACGGCAACCTGCAGGGTGTCGTCGCCAGCGTTGTACACGTCGAGATAGGCGTTGCGCTGCTTGGGGCGCGTGATTTCGCCAAACGGCACCGAGAGGCCTTCGAGCCTGAGCGGGCCTATCACGGCGGGATAATCCTGCTCGAGGGTGCGCGGCGCGGGTATCACGTTGCCCTTGACGCTCAAGCGACAACGCGCCGGCGTGCCGTCGGTGTAGACGAAGACGTCCTTGTGAAACTGGCCCGGCCGGCCAATGGGGTTGTAAGTGAGTTGCACGGCGGCGGTGTCGCCCGGCTCGATGGGCTGGCGCAGGAACTCGGTGGCTGTGCATCCGCAGGTCGACTGCACCCGCACGATAATCAAGGGTTGGTCGCCAGTGTTGACCAGCCGCAAGGCGCACGACGCGCGTCCCCCTTCCTCGTGCAACGTGCCCAGGTCGCCCTCGGTCTCGAGCCACGTGGCAACGCCCTGCGACGACGCACACAGTGTCGCCGCCACAGCCAGAGCCAGGATGTAATACCGCAGTAACCGCATCACTCGCAATGCTTTATTACTTGCGCGAGCCCGGTTTCACCGTGCCCTCGATGGTGAGTGTGACACGCTTCTCGCGGCCATTGGTCACCACCTTCACCGTCTTGCGGAAGGCACCCGGCCGCCCCAGCGGGCTGTAAGTGACCTTGATTTTCCCTTTCTTGCCCGGCTTGATGGGCTTGGTGGGGAACTCGGGACGCGTGCAGCCACAGGATGCGTAAGCGTCAACAATTATCAGCGGCTTGTTGCCGGTGTTGACAAATTCGAATGTCGTGCTCACTGGGCCGCCTTCCTCCTTAATCACGCCGAAGTCGTGCGACTTGACCGGGAAGGTGGCCTGCGAGTAGCCCGTATCGGCCGACATGAGCAGCGTGAGGCAGGCCACGGCGGCAATTACGAGCAAACTCTGCTTGAAAAAACTTCGCATTATCATAAATCTCTAATCTATAATCTATAATCTGAAATCTACTTGATTTCCTTGTGTCCTTTCTTTACTTCTTCGACTCGCTGCCAGAGATAAAGTTTATCGCTGGGGCGAATTTTCACCGGAGTTTTTATCGAGAAGTGGTCGCCCTTGACGGCTCGCGGCACCGGCTTGAGGTCGACACGAATCTCGTCGATTGTCAGCGGCACGGCACCCGTGGTTGGGCCGATAATCAGCACCTCGTCGCCCACGTTGACCTCGCCGGCCTCGACGAGAAACTCGGCGACTCCCAGTCGGCCGAAGTGGCGTATTCCCTTTGCGGCATAGACCTTGACGTGCGTTGCGCTGGAGCCGTATTTCGGTGTCCATTCGCCGAGCCTCTGGCCCAGGTAATATCCGTTCCAGAAGCCGCGGTTGAACACCCGCCGCAACTGCGCGTCCCACTGGGCGATGCGCTCCTCGCTGTAGGTGCCGTCGACGATGGCCTGCAGGGCCTCGTTGTAGCAGCCCACCACGGTGCTCACATATTCTGGCCCGCGGGCGCGCCCTTCGATTTTGAACACCGTGACTCCGGCGTCGACCATCTTGTTGAGGAAATGGATGGTCTTGAGGTCTTTTGGCGACATGATGTACTGGTTGTCGATAGCCAGTTCGTCGCCCGTCTCGCGGTCGGTGACAATGTAACCGCGCCGACAAATCTGTCGACACGCGCCACGATTGGCGCTCGCCCCGGTCTCGTGCAGACTCAGGTAGCACTTTCCCGACACCGCCATGCACAACGCTCCGTGGCAGAACATCTCGATGCGCACCGGCCGTCCGGCTGGGCCTGTTATGCCGTCGCGCACGATGGCCTCGTGGATGTGGTAGACCTGCTCGAGCGACAGTTCACGCGCCATGACCATGACGTCGGCCATCGAGGCATAGTAGCGCACGGCCTCGGTGTTGCTAACGTTGACCTGTGTGGAGATGTGTACCTCGACGCCTATCGAGCGCGCATAGGCGATTGCCGCCATGTCGCTGGCGATGATGGCGCTCACGCGAGCCTCGCGGGCAGCGTCGATGATGCGGCGCATATATGCCACGTCCTCGTCGTAGACGATGGTGTTGACCGTGAGGTAACTCTTCATGCCGCGCTCCTGGCACCACTGTGCTATGGTGTGAAGGTCGTCGATGGTGAAGTTGACGCTCGACTTCGACCGCATGTTCAAGCCCTCGATGCCGAAGTAGATGGCATCGGCACCGGCTTGCCAAGCCGCCGTGAGCGACTCCCACGAGCCTACGGGAGCCATTATTTCAAAGTCGCTGCGTTGCATAGTCAATATTTTCCTGTAAGTATTCCTTTAATGTCGTTAAGTTTGTTGAGCGCCTCCATGGGGGTGAGGTTGTTGATGTCGATGTGCAGAATCTCGTCGCGGATTTGCGTGAGCACCGGGTCGTCAAGTTGGAAGATGCTCAACTGATAGCCATTGCGTGTGGCGGCTACGTCGCTGAGGTCCTTGGTGGTCACCTCGCCAGTGTTGTTTTGCTCAAGTTGGTGCAGCACATCGCCGGCGCGCTTGACGATGCTCGGCGGCATGCCGGCCAACTTGGCCACATGAATGCCGAAACTGTGCTCGCTGCCGCCCTTCACGAGTTTGCGCAAGAACACCACCTTGCCGCCCAGGTCCTTCACGCTCACGTTGTAGTTGACGATGCGCTTGAAGTTTCGCTCCATCTCGTTGAGTTCGTGATAGTGCGTGGCAAAGAGCGTCTTGGGCTGGCACTGGTGCTCGTGGATGTACTCCACAATCGACCATGCGATGGAGATGCCGTCGTAGGTGCTTGTGCCTCGGCCCAACTCGTCGAAGAGTATGAGGCTGCGCTGGCTCAGGTTGTTGAGAATGCTTGCCGCCTCGGTCATCTCGACCATGAAGGTGCTCTCGCCAAGCGAGATGTTGTCGCTGGCGCCCACACGGGTGAAAATCTTGTCGACGATGCCAATGCGTGCTCGCGTGGCGGGCACAAAGCAGCCAATCTGCGCCATGAGCACGATGAGGGCCGTCTGGCGCAACAATGCCGACTTACCGGCCATGTTCGGACCGGTGATAATCATGATTTGCTGGCCGTCGTTGCTCAGCGCGATGTCGTTAGGCACATATTCTTCGCCCGGCGGCAACTGGGTCTCGATGACGGGATGGCGGCCATCCTTGATGTCGATATCGAGCGAGTCGTCGACCTCGGGGCGGTTGTATCGGTTGTCGAGCGACACTTGGGTGAATGCGTGTAGGCAATCGAGTTGCGCAACGAGGTTGGCATCGACCTGAATGGCGGGGATATACTCGGCCACCGCGGTCACCAGTTCGGCAAAGAGGCGCGCCTCGATGACGAGGATGCGCTCCTCGGCGCCCAGGATTTTCTCCTCGTACTCCTTGAGTTCCTGCGTTATGTAGCGCTCGGCGCTCACCAGTGTCTGCTTGCGCACCCAGTCGGCGGGAACCTTGTCGCGATGCGTGTTTCGCACCTCGATGTAGTATCCAAAGACGTTGTTATACCCGATTTTCAGGCTTGGTATTCCGGTGAGTTCGCTCTCGCGCCGCTGCAACTGCATGAGGTAGTCCTTGCTGGAGTGCGCTATGTCGCGCAACTCGTCGAGTTGCGGATCGACTCCGCGCAGAATCACGTTGCCGCGGTTGACCTGCGCCGGGGCGTCGGGGTTCACCTCTCGCTCGATGCGCTCGCTCACCAGCGGGCAGGGATTCAGTTGGTCGCCCATGGCTCGCAGCACCTCGTTGTCGCTGGCCTGGCACAGCCGCTTGATGGGTTCCATGGCGCGCAGCGCGTTCTTCAGTTGCACCAGTTCGCGCGGCGTGATGCGTCCCAATGCCACGCGGGCCGTCAGACGCTCGATGTCGCCCACCAGTTCCAACTGCTGCTTGAGCAGTTCGCGCCCTTCGCGGTCGCGCATGAATTGCTCCACCACGTCGAGGCGGCGGTTGATGGCCTTTACATCCTTGAGCGGGAAGAGCAGCCAGCGCGACAGCATGCGGCCACCCATGGGCGAGAGCGTGCGGTCGAGCACGCCCAGCAACGACTTGCCGTCGGCGCTCATAGGCTCCACCAACTCCAGGTTGCGCACCGTGAACTTGTCGAGGCGCACATAGCGCTCGGCCTCGATGCGCGACAGCGTGGTGATGTGCTTGATTTGTGTGTGCTGCGTGAGGTCGAGGTATTGCAGAATCACGCCTGCAGCCACGATGCCACAGGGCATTGCCGCCACGCCGAAGCCCTTGAGCGACTGCGTCTCGAAGTGGGTCACCAGGCGCTCGTGAGCCGTCTCGTAGGTAAACATCCAGTCGTCCATCTCAAAGGTGAGATAGTGGCTGGTGAAGGCCTCCTCGAAATGCTTGCGCTGGCTGCGCTCGAGCAGCACCTCCTTGGGCGAAAAGTTGCCCAGCAGTTTGTCGACGTAGTCGCTGGTGCCCTGCGCAACGAGGAATTCGCCCGTACTGATGTCGAGGAAACTCACGCCCACCTGCTTCTTGTCGAAGTGCACGGCAGCCAGGAAGTTGTTCTCCTTGCGGTCGAGGATGTTGCTTCCCACCACCACACCGGGCGTGACGAGTTCGGTGATGCCGCGCTTGACCAATTTCTTGGTGAGTTTTGGGTCCTCGAGTTGGTCGCAGATGGCCACACGCTTTCCGGCCCGCACCAGTTTGGGCAGGTAGGTGTCGAGAGCGTGATGCGGGAAGCCGGCCATCTCGGTAGCCGCCGCGGCGCCGTTGCTGCGGCGAGTGAGCGTGATGCCCAGTATTTCCGAAGCCGTCACGGCGTCCTCGAGATATGTCTCATAGAAGTCACCCACGCGAAACAGCAGCACAGCATCGGGATGCTTTGCCTTCATCTCCATGAATTGCTTCATCATCGGTGTCAATGTCGAGTCGTGCGCCATAGTGTTGCCATTGAATTAACCGACAAAGTTACGAATAAGCGAGCGAAATGCCAAATTTATTTGAGCATTTCCGAGCGTGAGTAACTTCGACCGCAGTTTCGAGCGTTTCGAGCGTGAGTAACGAGCGTGAGTAAGCGGAAGTACCTTCGCTCCAAAACTGTTCAGATCTTTGTATTTTTCACTGAGCGTGATTTAGTGCTATTTCCTCAACGATTAATAGTCAAGGCTGTCGGGGTTCAACATAAAGTCGATAACGCCCATGGTAACAATACCGCTCTCGTCGCGTTTTGCCTTGATGTCGTTGCCGACTACAATGAATTTCTTAAAAGAGTCATCAGCAGCCATAAGCGACCTTTTCTCCTGTTGCTCTTTCTCGATTGAGGGCATTGCAAAAGCCGACTGGACATAGTAGCGCCTGTTGCCCCGATTGGCCACGAAATCAACTTCCAGAAGTTTTCTCACGGTATTGCCTTGGGCATTGGTCGTCTTCTGCTCAACGCAACCCACATCAACGTTAAACCCCCTAATTCTCAGTTCATTGTAGATAGCATTCTCCATCAGGTGTGTTTCTTCTTGCTGACGGAAGCCCAGAATTGCATTACGCAGGCCCAAATCGGAGAAATAATGCTTTGCGAGAGTGTTGATGTATCGTTTGCCCTTGATGTTGTAGCGAATAGATTTTTCAACCAAAAACGCATCAATCAAGTAACCGATATAGCGAGCAATAGTCTTGCTTGATACATTAACATGCTTCACGCTGTTGAATGTTTTGGACAGTTTTGTGGGATTGGTGACTCCACCAATCGACGAGGCGAGAATGCTCGTTAGTTCATCAAACTCATTCTCATTTTTTATCCTATGACGCTCAAGAACATCTTTCAGATACACAGTGCGATATAAGTTCCGCAAATATTCGGCTTTACTTTCATCTCCGCTTAATGAAAAGAGCATGGGCAGGCCACCATAGGTATAATACTCTTTCCAGGCATCGCGAGGATCTCCATCATAGGCCGAGCAGAACTCACTGAACGACAACGGAAAGATGTGGATTTGCTCTCCGCGACCACGAAATTCGGTGGCGATGTCAGAGGACAAAAAACGCGAATTGCTACCGGTGACATAGGTGTCGACGTTAGGAATATGCAACAGACTATTGAGAACATCGGTAAAACGGTCCATCAACTGCACTTCGTCGATCAACACATAATACTGCTGGTCATCAATGACACGTTCCCGAATGAAAGTGAGCATATTAAATGGGTTCAGCAATCGCTCGTTCATCAAGTCATCAAGTGCAATTTCAATAATGTGTGACCTGTCAACGCCCACATCAATTAGATGGCGGTGAAACAATTGGAAAAGCAGGAAAGATTTTCCACTGCGACGCAGGCCGGTCACAACCTTAATCAACCCATTATGCTTGCTATTAATCAATCGATTAAGATAATTTGGACGTTCGATAATCATAATATTGACATTTTGTTGTCGCAAAAATACTCACAATTAAGGAATCTTGCAAGTTTTAGGTCGCAAAATTGCCATAAATGGCATTTTTGCGTCATGGAATTGGGGTTTTGAGGTGATTTTAGGTCACAAAATTGCCATATATGGCATTTTTGCGTCATAGGATACCGCATTAGGGGATGAGGGGCGGGTGTTAGCGTCGGACAGGTCGGACTGGTCGGACTGGTCGGACCTGTCCGACGGGGTGGGCGGGGCGGGGGCTGGGCGGAGGGTGTGCGGTGGGATGCGGTGGGGTTTGAAAAATCCCTAATATTAGGGATTGTGGCGGGGTGCGAGTAGGTGTAATTTTGCAAATTGGATAAAAAGGATAAATACCATGAGACTATCGGAACTGAAGACAGGCGAGAAAGGCGTGATTGTGAAGGTGCTGGGCCACGGCGGCTTCCGCAAACGCATTGTGGAGATGGGATTCATACGCGGCAAGACGGTTGAGTCGCTGCTCAACGCGCCCCTTCACGACCCGGTGAAATACCGCCTCATGGGCTACGAGGTGTCGCTGCGTCGCAGCGAGGCGCAACTGATTGAAATCATCGCGGCCTCGGAAGTGCAGGCGCACGGCGAGAGTCTGCGCGACACCGACGACTACGAGCAGAACTATGCCGTGGAAGACGTGCCTATCGACGACCGCCTGGTGAAAGCCGCTCGCGAGCGCCGCCACGTGATTAACGTGGCCCTGGTGGGCAACCCCAACTGCGGCAAGACGTCGCTCTTCAACCACGCCAGCGGAGCGCATGCCCGCGTGGGCAACTACAGCGGTGTCACGGTCGACGCCACCGAGGCCACGGCGCATTTCCAGGGCTACGAGTTCCGCCTGGTGGATCTGCCGGGCACCTACTCGCTCTCGGCCTACAGTCCCGAGGAACTGTACGTGCGCCGACAAATCATCGACAAGACCCCCGACGTGGTCATCAACGTGATTGACGTGAGCAACCTCGAGCGAAACCTCTACCTTACCACGCAACTCATCGACATGAACCTGCGCATGGTGTGCGCCCTGAACATGCACGACGAGTTTGAGAAACGCGGCGACCAACTCGACATCGACTGCCTGAGCACACTGTTCGGCGTGCCGATGGTGCCAACCTCATTCCGCAGCGGCGAGGGCGTGGACCTGCTGTTTCACATCATCATCAACATGTATGAGGGCGTTGACTTCCTCGACGCGCAAGGGCGCATGAATCCCGAGGTGGCCATCGACATCAAGCAGTGGCACGACAGTTACACCAACGACATGCCTGAGGAGCACCAGGAGGACTTCGCCAGCGGCGACCGCCCGGTGAAGAACTACTTCCGCCACATCCACGTGAACCACGGGAAATATGTGGAGGCGGGAATCGACCTGGTGCGTGCCGAACTGCTTCGCGACAGCGACCTGCGCCAGCGCTACAGCACCCGCTACCTGGCCATCAAACTGCTGGAGAACGACAAGGAAGCACTGGAGGTGATGCGCTCGCTGCCCAACAGCGAGCAGGTGCAAGCCGCGCTCACACAAGCCCAGGAGCAAATCCTCAGCGACACACACGAGGACAGCGAAACGGCGATAATGAACGCCAAATATGGCTTCATCAACGGCGCGCTGCGTGAGGCGGGCCACGAGACGGGCACGAAAAAGGACACTTACCGGTTCACTCACCGCCTCGACCGCGTGATGAGCAACCGCTGGGCCGGATTCCCGATATTTTTCCTCATCCTGTTCACCATGTTCTACGTCACCTTTGCCCTGGGACAATATCCCATGGACTGGATTGAGGCCGGCGTGGAATGGCTGGACGACTGGGTGGGCGCCACCATGCCCGAGGGCGCGCTGAAGGCGATGATTGTCGACGGCGTGATAGGCGGTGTGGGCTCGGTAATTGTGTTCCTGCCGCAAATCCTTATCCTCTACTTCTTTATCTCGCTGATGGAGGACAGCGGCTACATGGCCCGAGCGGCATTTATAATGGACAAACTCATGCACCGCATGGGCTTGCATGGCAAGTCGTTCATTCCGCTGGTTATGGGCTTCGGCTGTAACGTGCCTGCCGTGATGGCCACGCGCACCATCGAGAGTCGCCGCAGCCGCCTGATTACGATGATGATATTGCCATTTATGAGTTGCTCGGCACGCCTGCCCATCTACATCATGATTACGGGCACATTCTTTGCGCTGCGCTGGCGCGCATGGGTGATGATGTCGCTCTACGTGGTGGGCATCATCGTGGCTGTGATTGTGAGCAAAATCATCTCGCGCTACATCATCAAGGGCGAGGACACACCCTTCGTGATGGAGTTGCCGCCCTACCGCATGCCCACCGGCAAGGCCCTGGGCCGTCACACGTGGGAAAAAGGCAAGGAATACCTGAAAAAGATGGGAGGCATCATTCTGGTGGCAAGCATCATTGTGTGGGCACTGGGCTACTTCCCGCACGACGACAGCCTGACCACGCAACAGCAGCAGGAACACAGTTATATTGGCCGCATGGGCAAGACCATCGAGCCGGTATTTGAGCCTCAAGGCTTCAACTGGAAACTCGACGTGAGCCTGCTGGCCGGCGTGGGCGCCAAGGAGATTGTGGCATCGAGCGTGGGCGTGATTTACAGCGATGACGACAGTTTTGCCGACGACGACAGTTATTCCGACGACGGCGAGAAGTACACCCGCCTGCGCCGACAGATGCTCACCGACGGCATCACGCCGCTCAGCGCCTACTGCTATCTGCTGTTTATCCTGCTGTATTTCCCGTGTCTGGCCACCATTGTAGCCATCAAAAACGAGACTGGGTCATGGAAATGGGCACTAACGGCGGCCATCTACACCACCGTGCTCGCTTGGCTCGTCACCGCAGCGGTGCACCAAGTGGGCTTGCTGCTATAGAATTTCTTGATTTTCTAGAATAACTAGATTTTCTAGAATTCCTATAGTTTTTTGAAAGGCTAAAGAAGGGTTTGGGCCACGGCCTTGATGCGCGAGATGCGCTCGCGCGACCATTGGTAGATAATCCGGGGCATGGAGCCGTAATAATTGCCGGCGTTATAGGCTATTGCGTCGACACCGCAGTCACGCGCCATGTACAGGGCGCGCTCGTTGTGAAACCGTTGCGAAATCAGCAGCACTGAGTCGGCATGAAACACTCGGGTGGCGTGCTCCACCGAGTGCCGAGTGGTGTGGCCCTCATAGTCGGGCACGCAGCGTGTGTCAGGCACGCCACGGGCCACCAGGTCGGCAATCATCATGCTCGGCTCATCATAGTCGCCCCTACGGGCCCCACTCACGATTATCGAGTCGATTTTCCCTGCCTTATATAACTCGGCGGCAGCCTCGATGCGCGTGTAGTAATAACGGTTTGGCCCACCCCACCGGCTCACTGGGCCTGTGCCGAGCAGCAGCGCCGTGGTGCGGTGCGGCACATTGTCGATGCTGTCGTAGGTGCGACTGCGGGCTGCTCCGCTCACCATAAAATCACAACACGTCGCAACCGCTACGGCAAGCACCGTAGCGATCACGACGCCATAAAGCACTTTTCGTTTCAAATCAGCGTCACTTTAGGTAATTCATCGCTTCATCGAGCAGGCCGTTTGCCAACTTGTCGGAGCCTTTCTTTTTCAGTTGCTTGATTACGTCGACACACAGTTTGCGCTCATGTGCGGTGAGCAGGCGCTTTGCCTTGTCGGCCTTGCACAACTCGACGATTGCTGTGGCCTGACGCGTCATCGACGAACTCAGTTTTGCTGCCGCAGCGCGCTCATAGGCTGTGCGATGGCGCTGAAAAGCGTTGAGCCACTCGGTGTTGGTGGTGATGTCGGTATCGTCGACATCAATCTCCACATCGCCAATGGTGACTACGTTGCCCAGTTCCTCGCCGAGTTCTTCGAGGGCTTCGGGGTCGAAAATCTCCTCCAGGCTGCGCCCCAACTTCTCCAGTCCTGCCGCTCCGCGCTCCACCCATCGCTTTAGGGCGTCGCCCAGCGCGTTCAGGTCGCCGCTAATCACAAAGCGGCCGTCGCTGGCCTCGGCGTCCAGGTCGACGTCGCGCTGCACCGTGAGGATGGGTCGGCGGCCGTCGGTGGCCGAGTTTTCGTAGATGGTTATCGTGGAGTCGCTTCCGGCGACAGCCACCTCGATGTTGCCATTGACGCGAATCGTCGTGTCGGCCGGCGCGGCGTCAGGCTGGCAATGTGCCGCCATAGCCAAGGTTGTCACGCCTGCAGCGGCAAGAGCAATAATTCTATTCATTTCCTTATCAATTATTGAATTACAAAGTGTACGTGGTGCAAAAATCATGCCACAAGGTTTCTCCCCATCATTAACTGAAAATGCGCTCCCTGAAAGCAGGAAGCGCATTCTCACTCAAAAAACTGTGGTATTGCAATGTGCAGGGCCTGCGGGTGCAGGCCCGCGCACCATTGTTGCCTAACAGTGAACCGTCTTAGAATCCGGCGTAGCGTACACCGTGGATGTAATAGATGGTTCCGGGATCGTCGGTAAACTCAATCTTGTACTCAATCGAGTCGGTGGGCTTGCCATTGACGTTCACGCCGCCATTGGGCACAACCTTACCGTCGGTGATGGTGAGGAACTGGTCCTCATCGCCATCATTGTACATGAAGACATGTTCACAAGCAAAAGTCTGAGCGTTCAGGTTGATGGGAACCTTCACCTGGTAACCCCAGAAGTGGTTACCATCGCTGAGCCACATCTTGTCGCTCTCGTCGGCAGCGGTGTTGTAGGTATACATGTCCCAGAGGCCAAGGCCATTAGGATCCTCAATCACCTGGCCGTTATCGATAACGTCAACTTGCACAACCCAGTGTCCAGCCATCTTCTCGACGGCAGTGCCGCCAGCGGGCTCATCAGTCTCAACGTTGCACGAAGCGAAGCCTAAACTAATCACCAGCGCAACTACGAATAATGAAATATATTTTTTCATAATCATGTGTCGATTTAAATTACTGTTTGTTCATCACCAGGTCAATATAGATAGCCGAAGCATACGACATGAAGTAAGACACTGTACCAGCAGCCTCGTCATACTTACCATTCTTGATGTAGTCAAGGCCGTCGCCCCAACCCTGCACATAACTGTCGAGCAGTTCGATGTTGCCTTCGTTGTCAAGGCTTACATAACCTGTCATGTCATAGCGCGAGCCATAACTTGCGCCATAACCACGAATCTGGTTGTACCAGTGTCCGAACAAGTCGTTGCAAGCGTACACGCCAGGGAGAATCTTGGTGAACTCAATGTCGGTGCACTGAGTGGTGTTGCCGTAGTAAGCAGCACGGTTAGCAAAAGTCACGCGAGTACCAGTGGGCTTGCCATAGAGAGTGGCTTCCATATCGACGTTGTAAGTACCCGACATGTCAAGGGTCACGCTGGGGTCATAGACACACACGGTGCGGCTTGCCGTAGCCTGGTAGCCATCGGGGTTGGTAGCCACGTAAGTAATGTCGTAGAAACCCACAGTATTGGGGTCGACATCGCTTGCGCCAATAGCCTGCACGTTAGCGGTGAAGTCTTCGCCACCGAGAGTTGCCTTGCAACCTGGGTCAACGAAACTTGAGCCTAATGCTACGGGCATGAACTCGTCGCCCTGCAGTTCAAGCACTGCATAGTTGGTCAAGCGAGAGTCGGTCAGTTGGTCTTCATCGTCGTTACACGAAGTGAGTCCCACCAAAGCCAAGCCCATAATCAGACCAAATAAATATACTTTCTTCATAACTATTCAAATTTTAATTGTTACTACATTCTTGCGAATCACAATTACTTGGCATCCCAGAACACGCGGTCGCTGAGCAGTTTCTCGGCGGGAGTGTTCTTGTTGAGTTGACGAGCAGTACTTGGATAAGGAACGCGCTTGCAAAGGCCGCCAGCAACGATGAAGTTACGAGCGGGAACAATCATCTGACCAGGCTCATAGACTGTGCCATCCTGATAGATTTGCTTTGCAGTAGCCGCGCAAGTGGTAGGAACGTCGGTACGGCGCACCTCACTCCATGCCTCCATATGGTCGCGCATGAAGAGAGCAGCCCACTTCTGCATGTAGATCAGTTTCAGGCGAGCAGCGTCGCTTGCCTGAGCATCCCAATTAACCTGAGGTTGAGCCAGGAAGCCACCCACAGCGATGCCACGCGAAGCGAAGTCGGCAGCGACACCAGCCTCGTAAGCAGCCTTGGCAGCAGCCTTGTTGCCCCAGCGCATCTGAGTCTCAGCGATGAGGAACTGGAGTTCACTCTGGGTAAACAGATAGATGGGAGCGGCCATTACCGGAGTATAGTCGATAGCGCTCACGTCTTTGTTCTTCCAGTCAACGCCCCAATCCTTATAGATGGTCTTTGCGCCAGGAATCTGACCAACGTAGTCGCCGGTAGCCTCAGCCTTCATGATGACGTAAGCCATACGCGGGTCGTTGGTAGCGGTGTAGTAACTTACGATGGGGTAAGCAGCCACGTGGTTCTTGGTACCGAGTGCACGAGCAACATCGTACCAGGGGTTGAACTGACCCTCCGACGGGCTGTAAACGTCCCAAGCGACATTGCCAGTGAAGAAGTTGTTGGCCTGAACGAGAGCCACAGCCTTAGCCTGATAGGTGCTTGCGTTGATGCCACCGTCGATCAGGCGGAGGTACATGCGCAGACGCAGTGCGTTAGCGAAGCCCTTCCAAGCATCAACACTCTTGTTGAGCATGGGATCGGTAAGAGTCATCAGTTCGCCGTCAAGTGCGGCCTCAGCAGCATCAATCTCAGCGAGCACGCCTTCGTAAACCTCTTGACCAGCATCCCACTTCGGTTGCGAGTTGGCACTACCTTGGAGAGCCTCGGTGTAAGGCACCTGATCCAGGTTGTCAACGAGGATTTGGAAAGCATAAGCACGCATCACGGTGCAAGCAAAGAGGTCGCTCTTGTTCTCGGTGCGGTCCATCACGTTCTTCAGGTCGGCCAGTGCGCCGGCGTAGAGCGTGCGGTAGCAGCGGTTGAACAGGTCTTTCGACTCATCGAGGTTGAGTTCAGCCTCGTCGTTATACTGATTTGCCTCGGGGCGCTGCTCAAAGTACTGAGCAAAGAAGCCACCATAGTTAAACATCTGGTCGCCCACGGCAGTGGCAATAGCATTCTCAGCAGCAGGGAACACGAGGTCAGGGGTGACGTCGTTGTTACTGGGGAAGTTGGGGTTGTCGTTGATGTCAAGATTGCACGACGACAAGCACAACACTGCTGCAACGGTCAATAATAAATATATCTTTTTCATATCTATCTTCGCTTTTGATTAGAATTTAACCTGCACGTTGAAACCAAACTTGCGCGAACTCGGGTTAGCCGAGTACTCACCGTAGTTACCCTCGAGGTCGTTACCGAAGGTGGTAACCTCAGGATCGATGAAGGTATTGCTCTTCGGAGTCCACAAGAACAGGTTGTTACCGAAGGCTGACAGAGTTACACCAGTGAGGAAGGTCTTAGCCAACCACTGGCTGGGGAGTTGCCAACTGAGTACAACCGAACGCAGTTTCACATAACTCTTGTCGACCAAGAAAGCGCGGTCGAGCATAGCACCACCTGCATCCCAGTAAGTGAAGATTGCAGTCTCATCGAGCGGAGTGGTGTTCTCAACATACACTGTAGAGCCATCGTCGGCGGTAGTAGCGACTACCGAGTTAGGAACGATGAACGGGTTACGGCTGTTGTAAGCCGTCTCAATCGAGTTACCGGTGAAGAACGAGATGTCCTTGGTGCGCGAGTAGAGCATGCCACCATGACGGATGTCGAGGTTAGCAGTCAGGCTGACGCCCTTGTAACTTAAGGTGGTACCAAAGCCCATCAGGTACTTGTAGTTCATGCTGCCAACGATTTGCTGCTCGCTGTTAGAAATGGGGAGACCCTTGTTGTCGCAGATGATCTTGCCATCGGTGGTCATTTGGGGAACATAAGCCTTGAACACGCCCAGAGGATAGCCCTCGATAGCGTAGAGGCTTGTGCCGCCGCTCAGACCGTAGATAGTAGCGATGCCGCCGAGTTCCTCGGGCAGGCTGATCACCTTACTCTTGTTCTTGGTGTAGTTCCAGGTCAAATCCCAACGGAAGTCACCAACGAGCACCGGAGTTACGTTAACCAACAACTCAACACCACGGTTGCGAATCTTACCGAGGTTAATGTTCTGTGCGGTGTAACCGGTGGCAGGATCCATGTTCAGCGAGAAGATTTGCTTGTCGGTGTTACGGTTGTAGTAAGCAGCGTCGAACGACAGACGGTTGTCGAAGAAGGCCATGTTCAAACCAACCTCGGCCTCGGTGGTCATCTCAGGACTCAGGTTCTGGCTACCAAGCACGTTGCCCAGCGAGTAAGCGTTGGTACCGGTCTTGGTGAAGGGGAACGAACTACCGTTACCGAAACCACTGGTTGCGGCGGCAGCCTGAGCAAATACTGAGTTGGTCATGTAAACGTCGGCATCGTTACCGGTGCGGCCCCAAGCGAAGCGCAGTTTACCGAAGTTGATGATGCGGCGCATATCCTGGCTGAGGAGTTCGCTAAACAAGAAACTCAAACTTGCACCGGGATAGAAGTACGAACGGTTGTCCTTAGGCAGGGTCGACGACCAGTCGTTACGGCCTTGCAGGGTCAGATACAACATGTTGCGCCATCCAGCCTCAACACTACCGTAAACGGCCAGTGAGCGGCGCTTCCACTCGCTTGTCGACACCGAAGGAATCTCGGCGCTGTTCGACAGGTCGAACCACATGGGGATGGTAAGGTTGGTAACCGAAGTTGTCAGCGACTTAGCGCGACGCTCGTTGCCGTTGAAACCGAGTTGAGCGTTGATGTGCAAGTCGTCGAGAACCTGCTGGTCGTAAGTAAGCATAAGGTTCTGGTCGATCTCGCGACGGCGCTGTACGCTCTGCGAAACCTCACCAGTAAGATCCTTCAAAGCGTCGTCCCAGTTGGGAGTACCAGCAAACAGGGCCGACATATTGGGCTGGCCGAAGTGACGGTGGCCAGTGTTGGTATCGAGACCGATGCGGTAAGTCAACTTGAAGTAGTTCAAGAAGTCATAATCCAGTTGCAGATTGCCATAGAAGCGCTCCTGCTCATACTGGTTCTGATAGTTCTCGAGAATGTAGTACGGGTTGGTCACACCGTAAGGAGTGTAGTAGTAACCCGGAGTGTTGAACGGATTCGACAGATCCTTCATCTCAACGATCGAGATGTCGCGAGGAGTCTGCATGATGCTGTTGTACATCGAACCCGTCTTCTGACCAGTGGTCACGAAGTTATTCTTCTGGTAAGCGTAGTTCAACGAAGTGCTGAACGTGAGGTTGCCAGCGCGGTGGCTGCCACGTCCCGACACAGTGTACTTGGTGTAGGTGTCGGCGTTGGTGGGGATAATACCATTATCCTTGATGTGCGAAAGCGACACGAAGTAGGTGCTCTTGTCGGTAGCACCGTTGAACGAAAGGCTGTTGTTGTAGCGGAAACCGGTCTCGAAGAAGTCGCGGATGTTATTCTCGATGGGAACATACGACTTCAGGTTCTGCGAGTTGTTGTAAACCCAACCGTAGAGTTGCTGCGAACCGTCGAAGGCGGGACCCCAAGAACCGTTCTCAATCTCGGTCTTGTCGCCATACCAACCCATACCGAACTGGTTCTGCATTTGCGGCAGGCGGAGAACCGACTCCCACTGCAGACCACCGTTGTACTCAACACCGACGCCCTTCTGCTGCGAGCCCTTCTTGGTGGTGATCAGGATGACACCTGCACCAGCACGGCTACCATACAGAGCGGTAGCGGCAGCGCCTTTCAGCACTGTCATCGACTCGACATCATTGGGGTTGACTGCGTTAGCACCGTTACCAAAGTCGAAACCACTGTTCAGACCGTCGCTACTGAAAGTAGCAGTATTGTTCAGGGGCACACCATCAACAATATACAACGGTTGGTTGCTACCCGAGAGCGAACTGACGCCACGGATAACAACCGACTTTGAAGAACCGGGGTCGGACGAAGATTCGCCGATTTGCACACCAGCGACCTTACCAGCAAGGCTCGACATGATGTCGTTAGTGCGTGCTTGAGCAATCACGTCACCCCTAACCTGGGTTGCCGAGACACCAAGCGACTTAGCCTCACGTTTGATACCCATTGCGGTCACAACCACATCGTCGAGAATACTTCCTTCGACATTCAGGGCCACATCCACGCGGGGTGCGACGGCGACTTCTTGAGTCTGATAGCCGATGTAAGAGATTCTCAGCGTTTTCACATCGTTGGGAATGCGCAGCGTGAACTCACCATTGAAGTCGGTCGCTACGCCAGTGGTGGCACCAATAGGCTGAATGGTTGCACCAATCAGCGGCTCGCCACTGCCAGCCTCTGTAATTCGCCCCGTAACAGTAACGTCGGCCCAAGCCGCGACAGCGAAGGAGCAAACTAACATCATTAGTAAAACAAACTTTTTCATAAGCACATTATTTAATTAAACTCAAGAGGATATGCCGCTACGCCAGCATTGTGTGCCTCCAGCCGGCGTATGCGACAACAAACTCATTTAACTTGCTATTTCCTCATTTCACATCAAAAATAGGCGGCTCCAGTCATTCGGTGGCCGTACCAATTCTTGTCGGTGCAAAATTAAGCATTTTGCTACAATTGTGAACAAAAAAATATTCACTTTAACGTTTTTGCCGCTTTTTGTGCATTCTCGCGGAAAGTGCGTCGCCACTTTGTTTGGCCACCGAAAAAAGGGGCACTCGGCCTATTGTCCTTTAGTTTTCAACATTTTGAAATTTAATTTTTGTTAGGTCGAAAAGCGAATTGCGCACCGCATTTGTTAAAATTCTTGGCGTAATTAACATAATAACTTTTAACATTTTCGGTGGCATTTTCCCTTTTTTCGGCACTTCTCGCACCTTTGTGGCCTGTCAAATTCGACACTTTTCAGCCAACGCGCGTTATTCTTAGGCCAAAATGCGCGAAAAAACCTTACACATTTTCATTCGCATCCAGTGATTGCTCAGCGGCAAATTCACCGCCCAATATTGCTCAAAAATGCCACCAGGGGAGCAAGTCCCCGTGATGACATTTTGATAAGATGCGGTGTGGTGTGCGTCAACGTGCGTTATAAGCCTCGAGAGCCTTCTCGAGCACGATGAGAGCGCGCTCCAGGTCGGCCTTCTTCAGCACATAAGCCATGCGCACCATGTTCTTGCCCTGGCCCGGCGTAGCGTAGAAGCCGGTGGCGGGAGCCATCATCACCGTCTCGCCCTCGTAGTTGAACTCCTCGAGGCACCAGCGGCAGAAGTCGTCGCAGTCCTCAACCGGCAGGCGCACCACGGTGTAGAAGGCGCCCATGGGCATGGGCGAGAACACGCCGGGGATGCGGTTCAGGCCCTCAACGAGGCAATTGCGGCGCTCGATGTACTCGTTGTACACGTCCTGGTGATACTGCTGGGGAGCGTCGAGCGATGCTTCGGCGACCACCTGGCCAATGAGTGGCGGGCTGAGGCGCGCCTGGCCGAACTTCAGCACGGCGTTGCGCAACTCCATGTTGCGGGTGATGAAGGCGCCGATGCGGATACCGCACTCGCTGTAACGCTTCGACACCGAGTCGATAAGCACCACGTTTTGCTCGATGCCCTCGAGGTGCAGCGCACTCACGTAAGGCTCGTCGCTGTAGACATACTCGCGATAAACCTCGTCGGCAATAAGATAGAGGTCGTAGGTCTTCACCAGGTCGCGGATTTGCTCCAACTCGTGGCGGCTGTAGAGCGTGCCGGTGGGGTTGTTGGGGTTGCAAATCATGATGGCGCGCGTGCGGGCGTTGATCAGTTTTTCAAACTCCTCGACTGGAGGCAGAGCGAATCCGTCGTCGATTTTGGTGGTGATGGTGCGCACAATCACGCCCATCTCCTTGGCGAAGCCCATATAGTTGGCATACACCGGCTCGGGGACGATGAGTTCGTCGCCCGGGTTGAAGCAGCCCAGGAAGGCAAATTGGAGCGCCTCGCTGCCACCGGTGGTGACGATGATGTTGTCGGGCGACAGTGGGATGCCGTACTTGGCATAGTATCCCACCAGTTTGTCGAGATAACTCTGGTAGCCCTGCGACGGCGAGTACTCGAGCACGGTGCGGTCGATGTGCTTGAGTGCGTCCAGGCCTTCTTGCGGCGTGGGCAGGTCGGGCTGGCCGATGTTCAGGTGATACACTTTGATTCCGCGCTGCTTAGCCTGCGCGGCAAACGGTGCCAACTTGCGAATGGGGGAAGCCGGCATCTCAATTGCTCGTTGCGATAAATGTGGCATAAGTTAGTTGTTGATTTTCGTGTTAATGATATTTGGCCGTAAAATTACAAAAAAAAGTGCAACCGAGCAAGAAAAAACCAAAAGAAGAGTCTTTTTCTGCCATTCGGCTCGCAAAAGGAGACCGCGCAATTGCTCCATTGGCAAGAAATTGCTAAATTTGCGGTCACAATACCTTTATTAACCATGAGTGCTTCAAAAACCTTACGCGCGCTGTTGCTCTGCGTCATGCTGTTGGGCTGCTCCACCGCCACGGCGAGCCCCGACTGGCTGCGCCTGCTCTCGGGCCTGGTCAAGGCCGGCGAGGCAGCCACCCTCACCGACGAAGACCTGGCGGAGATTGTGGGCCAGGCCGTGGAACAGATGGACGAGGAAAACAAGGTGGCCGGCAAGAGCAACGCCTACACCAAGCGCCTCAAGCGCCTCACCGACGGCATGACCGACGCCGACGGCATAGCGCTGAACTTCAAAGTGTATCTCACCAGCGAGGCCAACGCCTTTGCGTGTCCCGACGGCAGTGTGCGCGTGTACTCTGGGCTGATGGACATGCTCACCGACAATGAGTTGCTGGGCGTGATAGGCCATGAGATTGGCCACGTGGCGTTGCGCCACTCGAAGAAAGCATGGCGCAGCGCCCTACTGCGCAGCGCGGCGAGCGACCTGATAGGCTCGGCCAGCGACACGTGGGCTGCCCTGTCCGACTCGATGCTGGGCGACATCACCAGCGTGGCGCTCACCGCCAAGCACTCGCGCTACCACGAGACGCAGGCCGACGACTACGGCTACGACTTCCTGAAGGCGCACGGCAAAAATCCGTGGGCCATGGGCGAGGCGTTCAAGAAACTCAAGTCGCTCTCGAAGCGCACCGGCGACAAGCGCCTGGAGAAGTTGCTGCAACTCTTTGCCGACCATCCCGACTTCGATGAGCGCATCGAGCACATGCGTAAGCGCGCCAAGAGCGACGGCTACCTGTAACTCTCCCACCCCACATAACACTCACTTAATACAGCGCGAGGCTGGCCCGGTTATGGCCAGCCTCGTGCAGCGTTATTAAACGCAAATCGGTCATTATAACGGAGTTATGTTATTCCTAATTCCTAATTATACCATAACATAATTACTAATGACCGATTTGGATTTAAGGTATTGTTATGTGAGAAGCGAGTTAATCCAGGTCTCAAAGGCCTCGCGCTCGGGCTCGCGAACCACGCCGTCGACGTGGATCACCTTGTCGATAAAGCGGTAGAGGGCCCATGTGACGGCCTGGCGGTCGGCCGGCGTGGGCAGCGAGTTGAGCAACAGCCGCGTCTCGCCCACCAACTCATCCATGCTCACGGGCACGTCGGTGGCGTGCTCGATCATGTAGCGCACATCGCTCACATCGCCCACCTCGGCCAGACGGTCGAGATATCTGGCGATAAACTCTTGTTCACTCTTGTCGTAATCGCCGTCGACGCAGGCAAAGTAAAGCCCAGTCTTGGCGGCCAATTTCACGATTATTTCAATAGGTAACGTATTCTGTTCCATAGCGATGCATTATTAGTCTTTCTTAAACGATTTAGTTCCGCCCGGTGTCATTGACTCGCTGGCCATGTTGATGACCGAGATTACGCCTTGAGCCTCGGGGCTGATTTGCTGACTCTGAGTGCCCGCAGCGGCAGAAGTCTGCTGTGCTGTGGCGTCGGTTTTCTGGCCAAAGCGCGATGTTGCCGACTGGGCGCCTTGCTGCTGATAGCCCTGCTGGGCCGGACGCTGGGCGTAGCCCTGCTGTTGCTGCTGTTGCTGATCGCCTGCCTGGGGCAGCGTGCCTTTTTTCACGCCGAAGCGCTCGCTGGCCGGACGCGGAGCATTGAAGCCCTGCTGCTGAGGATAGCCCTGTTGGTAGCCCTGCTGGGGATAACCTTGCTGTTGGGGATAACCCTGCTGCTGGTAGCCCTGCTGGGGATAGCCTTGCCGCTGGGGGTAGCCCTGCTGCTGATAACCTTGCTGGGGATAACCCTGCTGCTGAGGATAGCCCTGCTGTTGGGGATAACCTTGCTGCTGGGGGTAGCCCTGCTGCTGATAACCCTGCTGGGCGCCGTAGGCCTGCTGCTGAGGATAACCTTGCTGCTGGGGATAGCCCTGCTGATAACCTTGTTGGGGATAGCCCTGCTGGGCGCCGTAGGCCTGCTGAGCGCCATAAGCCTGCTGGGGATAACCCTGCTGCGGGCCGTAAGGCTGCTGGCCGGCCGGCGTGGTGCCAAGTTGGTTGAGCACGTTGCCAATCATGCCGCCAAAGCCACCCTGCTGCTGCGGAGCGCCATAGCCCTGCTGAGGATAGCCTTGCTGATAGCCATAGCCAGGCTGCTGCTGGCTGGCCGCCTGAGCGGCGTTGATGATTTTATTGAAAAGATTTGCCATAAGTTGTTATATTTAAGTGAGTTTTCTTATTTATAAATATGTGATAAGCAATTTCTCCGAAAACGCAATTTTCACATCCCTTATTGTACTGCGAAAGCATTTCGGCGCCGAAATTATGCATTTTTGTTGAAACAACCAAAAAAATCGGCATTTTTTCAACTTCAGCCACCAACACCAAACCAAATATATGCAGCAAGGCTTTAAACAGCGAAGCGCCAGCGTAGCGTTACACAGCGAAGCGCCAGCGAGCATTACACAGCGGAGCGCCAGCGAGCGTTACACAGCGGAGCGCCAGCGAGCATTACACAGCGAAGCGCCAGCGTAGCGTTACACAGCGGAGCGCCAGCGAGCATTACACAGCGGAGCGCCAGCGAGCGTTACACAGCGGAGCGCCAGCGAGCATTACACAGCGAAGCGCCAGCGAGCATTACACAGCGAAGCGCCAGCGAGCGTTACACAGCGAAGCGCCAGCGTAGCGTTACACAGCGGAGCGCCAGCGAGCGTTAAACAGCGGAGCGTTAAACAGCGAAGCATTAAACCGCGCCGCATCAAGATTTACAATTTCGGCACGAGTTTGTCACCATTGGATAGCAAGATGTACTATAATCGGCACAATTGTTAAACTAAATATCCGCCAAAACGTCAAAACAGCGAAAAAAATGATTGCATTACAAAAAGATTCATTACTTTTGTAGCGTGTAATCTTAAGCGTTCACTTTTAGGATACATTAATTCAATTACAACAATTGTTATGAAACAGTTAATCAAGTCACTGCTGCTTATCGCCATTTGCGCGATGCCAGCCTTTGCTATGGCTCAACCAGAGTCTTTCGAAGTGACAACATCGGGTGGCAAAGCCACTATTCAAGACTTTGCCTTGGCTTATTGCTCGCAATTCGACGCGGGTACCTTCGAGCGTCAGGCTCTCCAAGGATTCAAAAACGGCAACTCCAATCATTGCGACGTTGACATCGAAAATGGCTATGCCAGATTCCGTTCAAGAGAATACAGCGTGCTCAACACTCTGGAGGTGTGCTGCTGGAACCTCAAGAAGAATAACGAGAAATTGATTGCCGTGAACCGCGTCAGCGAGGGCGGTGACGGCCTCGACGAGAGTTTCCTTGAATTCTATCGCTACAACGCCAAGACTGGTATGATGAAGCGCACCAAGGCACCGTTTGTCGACGCTCCGCGCCCCATCGACATGGTTGACCTGAGCGTGGCAAGCGACGAACTTGTGCACGAAGTGAAGAGCGCCAAGAATGAGGATGCCAATAAGTATCAGCCCATCTTCATGCTCCCTCGCGAGGGCCAAGACATCACTTTCCGCATGGCCGACCCCGACGCCATCCCCAAAGCATTGCAGCGCGTGTGCACCCTGATTTGGAACGGCTCAAAATTCACTGTCGACCGTTAATCCGAACAAACACATTCTATAAACAATAAAGCACTTTAATCGAAATGAAAAAGACAGTTTTCACTTTATTGCTGATGCTCGCGACAGCAATTGCCGGTCAGGCTCAGAGCGAGAAACTCACCAGAACAGCTTGGTCAACAATGCTCCCGGGTGACGAGGAAATGGAAATGGTTTTAAACTTTGACGATGACGGCGAATGCTATATCATCCTCACAAGTGAAGAATATCAGGACCTTGATGATGGCGCGTCAATAACCATTCGCCAATCGCTGTCGGTCCCCGGCATTTTCAACAAGAGCGGTCGCAACATCACCGTCAGTTTCAACAAGAGGAAAGCCGAGTTCAACCTCAGTTACGACATCTACGGCGCTGACGAGCAGACCAAGAACCTGATGAAGTTAATGTTGACTCCCGAACTCAAGAAGATGGAGCCGGAAATGAAGCAGGAGATGCTCGACCTCGTGCCCGCATTCATGGACGACATGAAGGTGATCTCGGTCAACAAAGAGCGCCTGATACTTGGCGACGGCGAAGGCGAGAGAATGACGTTCTACCCCGCCGCAAAAGGCTAAGCAATTATCGCCACGCCTAAAGTAACGCCAGCGGTGTTCACCGCAATTCGCTAAATCATGTGCGGTCAACCGCAACTTAAAAATCATCTGCCCTGAGGCAGCAAAGAATCCCCATCGCTGGGGATTTTTTGTATGGTTTTTGGAGTTTTTTCAAAAAAAAACGCAAAAAATTTGCACAGTCCAAAAAGTCGACGTACCTTTGCAGTCGCAATTCAGAAATGCCCAGGTGGCGGAATTGGTAGACGCGCACGTTTCAGGTGCGTGTGCCGCAAGGTGTGAAGGTTCGAGTCCTTTCCTGGGCACCAGCATAGCAGACTGATAATCAGATGATTGTCGGTCTGCTTGTTTTTTGTGCATGACCATGCTACGCACCAATCGAGGGTGCAGGAGCCGCTCGGCCTTGGGGCTACACTTGCCATTCAGGATGATACGATGGCATCGCGACACACATGACAGCCGCCCATGTTGCTCGCGCACATCGCCCGTGGCGCGCTTTGCCGACGATTGGGGCTGACTAGGGGTCAGCGGATATTTCCGGTTGGTGAGTCTGTCGTTTCACGAATATAGTGTAGCTAATCTGAACATAAAGAATTTTATGTCTCCCACTCCCCTAAACT
>CACYRK010000032.1 GCA_902776835.1 uncultured Bacteroidales bacterium | reverse complement strand
CGGCGGTGCTTCCGCATCGCTGCGTGCAAATTTAGTGATTTTCTATAAAAAATGACCCATCTTTCGCCTTCAAAAACTTTTTTAAATGAAAGTGCCGTGTATAGTTTATAGTTTTTTTGAGTGATGTGGTGGATTTCTCGGGGTTTATTTGTAACTTTGCAGTTTGAATTGGAAAAACTACTGATAAATGAACACATTAGCGACAAAATACGACCCTAAGGAGGTTGAGAGTAAGTGGTACCAGTACTGGGAAGACCACGGTTTGTTCAAGTCGACACCCGACGAGCGTGAGCCATACACCATCGTGATTCCGCCGCCCAACGTAACCGGCGTGCTGCACATGGGCCACATGCTCAACAACACCATCCAGGACATCCTGATGCGCCGCGCCCGCATGGAGGGCAAAAACGCACTGTGGGTGCCCGGTACCGACCATGCGAGCATCGCTACCGAGGCCAAGGTGGTGAAGCGACTCGCCGAGCAGGGTATTCGCAAGCGCGACCTGACGCGCGACGAGTTTCTCAAGCACGCTTGGGAGTGGACCCACGAGCACGGCGGCATAATCTTGCAACAGTTGCGCACACTGGGTGCGTCGTGCGACTGGAGCCGCACGGCATTCACCATGGACGAGACGCGCAGCGAGAGCGTGCTCCGAGTCTTTGTCGACCTTTACGACAAGGGACTGATTTACCGCGGACTGCGCATGGTGAACTGGGACCCCAAGGCACAAACCGCACTGAGCAACGAGGAGGTTATCTACCGCGATGAGCAGAGCAAACTGTACTACCTGAAATACTACGTCGCCGACGACGACATGACCGGCGAGACCGGCGAGGAAGGCGAAGTGGTGCACCGCGACGCCAACGGCCGCCGCTATGCCGTAGTGGCCACCACACGCCCCGAGACCATCATGGGCGACACCGCAATGTGCATCAACCCCAAGGACCCCAAGAATCAGTGGCTTCGCGGCAAGAAGGTGATTGTGCCTCTGGTGGGCCGCGTGATTCCCGTGATTGAGGACCGCTATGTCGACATCGAGTTCGGTACCGGCTGCCTGAAGGTCACTCCGGCCCACGACACCAACGACTATATGCTCGGCAAGACGCACAACCTCGAGACCATCGACATCTTCAACGCCGATGCCACCATCAGCGAGCAGTCGCCGCTCTACGTGGGCATGGACCGCATGGAGTGCCGCAAGGTCATCACCCGCGACCTGGTGGAGGCCGGCCTGATGGAGAAGATGGAGGACTACCAGAACAAGGTGGGCTACAGCGAGCGCAATTCCGACACCGCCGTGGAGCCGCGCCTGTGCATGCAGTGGTTCTTGAAGATGAAGCACTTTGCCGACCTGGCCCTGCCTCCGGTGATGAACGACCAGTTGCAGTTCCACCCGGCAAAATACAAAAACATATATAAGGTGTGGCTCGAAGGCATCCAGGACTGGTGCATCTCGCGCCAACTGTGGTGGGGCCACCGCATCCCGGCCTACTTCCTTCCCACCGCCGAAGGCGAGGAGGAGCGCTACGTGGTGGCGCTCAACATTGAGCAGGCCCTGGAGCGCGCACACAAGTTGCCCGGCTATGAGAATATCACCGCCGACGACCTGCGCCAAGACGAGGACGCCCTCGACACCTGGTTCTCGAGTTGGCTGTGGCCGCTGTCGCTCTTCGACGGCATCCGCAACCCCGACAACGAGGAAATCAAGTACTACTACCCCACCAGCGACCTGGTGACCGCCCCCGACATCATCTTCTTCTGGGTGGCACGCATGATCATGGCTGGATATGAGTTTGCCGGCGACATGCCGTTCCGCAACGTGTACTTCACCGGTATCGTGCGCGACAAGTTGGGCCGCAAGATGTCGAAGTCGTTGGGCAACAGCCCCGACCCCATTGAGTTGATGGAGCGCTTCGGTGCCGACGGTGTGCGCATGGGCCTTATGCTGGCTGCTCCGGCAGGCAACGACATCCTCTACGACGACGCGCTGTGCGAGCAAGGCCGCAACTTCAACAACAAGATTTGGAATGCCTTCCGCCTGGTCAAGGGCTGGGAGGTTGCCGACATCGAGCAGCCCGAGCACTCGCGCCTGGCAGTAGAGTGGTTTGAGAGCCAACTCAATGCCACGCTGGCCGACGTTAAGGACTACTTCAGCAAGTTCCGCCTCAACGACGCGCTGATGTCGCTCTATCGCCTGTTCTGGGAGGAGTTCTCGGCATGGTATCTCGAGGTGGTGAAGCCGGCCTACGGCACGCCCATCGACCGCAAGACCATGGATGCCACGCTGCGCTTCTTCGACACGCTGCTGCGCCTGTTGCACCCGTTCATGCCATTCATCACCGAGGAATTGTGGCAACACCTGAGCGAGCGCGCCGACGGCGAGAGCATCATGTATGCCCGCATCCCCGAGCCCGGCAACATCAACGCCGAGTTGCTGCAAGCCATGGCACAAGCCAAGGAAATCGTGAGCGGCGTGCGCAACGTGCGCAAGAGCAAGAACATGCAGCCGCGCGATGCCGTCACCCTGCAAGCCGTGGGACGCTTCGACAACCCGCTGGGCGTGATTATCAGCAAGGTTGCCAACCTCGACGCCATCGATGTGGTCGAGAGCAAGGATGCCACCGCGGCAGCCTTTATGGTTGGAACAGCCGAGTTTGCCGTGCCAGTGCAGGGCATCGATGTGGAGGCCGAGATTGCCAAACTTGAGGCCGACCTGAAGTATGCCCAGGGCTTCCTGGCCAGCGTAGAGAAGAAACTGAGCAACGAGCGCTTCGTGGCCAACGCTCCCGAGGCCGTCGTGGCCGGCGAGCGCAAGAAGAAAGCCGATGCCGAGAGCAAAATCGCCACACTCACCGAGGCATTGAAAGCATTACGCAGTTGACAGATAACAGATAACAGTTGACAGATAACAGATAACAGATAACAGTTGACAGATAACAGATAACAGTTAACAGATAACAGATTTGCACTGAGTATTGTGCATTGAAATAAGATTATGATTATCAAGGAAAACATCCCTGTGGCATTGTGCAGCGACCATGCCGGCTATGCCACAAAACAAGCCGTGAAGCGCTATCTCGACGAGCACGGCATCGCTTATCGCGACTTTGGCACCTACAACGAGGAGAGTTGTGACTATCCCGACTTCGCACACCCCTGCGCACTGGCCGTGGAGAGCGGCGAGTGCTACCCGGGCATCGCAATTTGCGGTAGCGGCGAGGGCATCAACATCACGCTCAACAAGCACCAGGGCATTCGTTCGGCACTGTGCTGGATTCCCGAGGTCGCCAAGTTGGCCCGCCAACACAACAACGCCAACGTGCTGGCCATGCCAGGACGCTTTGTCAGCGACGACGAGGCCATCGAAATGGTAGAGACCTTCCTCAACACCGAGTTTGAGGGCGGCCGCCACCAGCGACGCATCGACAAAATCCCCGTGCAGCCCGAGTAAGCGCACAGGCAACAATTAAATGACGCGCTATGGCGCATCGTGACTCCCACGATGCCTCATAGCGCGTCATCACATATTTCCTCTTGTTGGTGTCCGATAAAAACCAGGGGTGGCAGATGTAGACGCAATTGGTTCTGTCAGGAACGCACGATTTAGATGTCTGGAAACATTGCCTCCATGGCGCGTTCCTAAACCCTGGCCAGCCCAAAAGGACTACAAAGCAAGCCCATTATTTATAAACTTGATGTTTTTGCTTGACATTAAATGAATTGTGGGTGTTTAAAAAATATTTATCGGACAACAATAACTACAATCACAACTTGGCCTTTATGCTTCAATCCGAAGCGAGTGTGAATCGCCGATAGTTGTAGGAACGCCGGTAAGTGTCCTTGAGCGATGCCGAGAGAAACGAACGCTCAATCAACTGGTCGGCCAGCGGCCGATGAGTCGCAAAACTGTCGAGTTGGCGAGAGACCAACCGTAGCGGCAAGCCTATGCGGCTTCCAAACTCCTCAAATTCGTGACGCCCCACCGTGTGTGTGTCGGTAAAGTGCATACCCTCCCGAAACAAGCCTTTGTCAAGTGCAAATATTCGAGGCATGCCCAAGTGCAAACTGGTATTTATCAAGTCGTAGGCAGGTGCAAGGCGGTATTCGCCGTCGCCACGGTTTATCAATGAGAAGTTTTTCAGATGAGCATCGTCGTTGAGCGTGAGATAGTTGAAAACAACGAGCCGGAAAAACTTGAGTATATCGACCGACGACGCCTTGACATACTTGCGAATTATTTCAGCACACTCTTCATAACTCAATTTGCTATATTTATAGTCACTGCCTCCATTGGCACTGGTCAGTCCCGCCAACGATGCGAAATCCTCTTGCTGATATTTACGTCCATCATCGGCAACATCAAACCTGCGACACAGATAAGCCGCTTCGCCATCACGGAAGAAACAAAGAGCATTGGCAGCAGTCTCAATGCCATAGACTTGCGAGGCAAGTTGCATAGTGAGGTGCTCATTGGCAGGGCAAAACCTGCGGTCGAACAGGCTGTAGGATGTCGGCGCCGGTTTCAAGATAAACGTGCCGCGCTGACCCTCTTCGGGCTTTGTCAAGCGAAAGTTGCCTGAGTCCACGACAAGGCTCGCCTTCGGCTGGACGCCCGACAGTGATATGCGCCCCACATTAGCCAAATAAGACGTGCTGGCGGGGCCGTTGTTATCAGGGCTGTCGAAGTCGAGAATGTGCGACACATAACGCCCATCAAACAACAGTCTTCTTGCTGCCGGCGAATAGGTTTGATACCCCTCAAGGAGCAGCGCAGGACAGACGGTGAGTTCTAATGATTTCATATCGGTTTAACGGTTACAGCGCCAATAGTATCGCACTGTGCAGTGGCAAGCAAAATGCCAAAATCGTCATTCGCGTCGATGCGCAGCAACAATGTTTGCTCCTGACGGTTTGCTCCCTCAGAAAGCATGTTAAAGAAATAGGGGAAAAGATGTGATGAGCGATACGACTCCTTGCGCACCGGCATCGCCAAGCACACGGGCTCACCGCGATAGTCATCACAATAAGTAAAGACGTATTCGCGCGCATCGGTCTCGGCAAGGACTCCTGCCATCACATCATGGACGTAAACTTCACATTGTCTCATAAGCCAACTGCTTTAAATTAATATCAACCTGCAGGCCGAGCGTATCGATGACGGCCAACATAGTCTTCATTTGCGTATTTCCATCACCGCGTTCGAGAGCCACCACGGTATTAACAGCCACCCCCGCCAAATCGGCCAGTGTCCGCTGAGTGATTCCGAGGTGTTTTCGCCTCATTTTGATTGCAGAACCTAATTCATGCTGTGTCATAATCTCAACATATTGCGATTTTGGCGCAAATATAGTACATATTTTAGAAACCCACAAGAAAAATCGCAATTAATTGCGATTTTTGAGCCCCATTTGGGGACCATTTGGGGAGGCGGCCGCCACCAGCGACGCATCGACAAAATCCCCGTGAAGCCCGAGTAAGCCTACAGGCAACAATTAAATGACGCGCTATGGCGAGGGCGTGTCATAATTCAAAAAGGTTGGGACAGAAGTTTCTCCCCTAAGTTAGGGGAGGTGGCCCAACGGGCCGGAGGAGTGTGTGATAACGCACTGGTTGTAAACCATTTGCTCCTTAACACACGCCCCCGCCCCTTCGGGGCACCCCCTCTAACTTAGAGGGGGAGTTTCCGGCCATAACCGAATTATGACACACCCCCCTCATAGCGCGTCATCACTATTTCCTCTTGTAATTGCTATCTAGTAAAAATCAGTCAATACTCTGCTGCTCAGACGATTCTGATGGCGTTGCAGCGTCTTCGCCCATTGGTTTTGCATCCGCGTTGACGCCTTTTTTCTTGCGCCATATCAAGAAATACCACAGCAGCGCCACCGCCAGCATGACAAGCCCGATAATAGCGAAGCCAACTTCATAAAGATGCTGCGCCATGAATGATTTCATGGAACTTATTTGTTTGCCTTCAAGGTCATAGAGCATGTAAGTATCACCGTCCTGAATCAGCAACTTTCCCTCATCGTCCTTGACGAGTTTAAGCCAATAAGTATTGATTGGCGGAATCTTCGAGCCGTCGAGGACCAACTCACCCTCAGGACCATAGACCCCCCATTTGCCTTCGCTTGTCTCAATAATCGCGTAACCATCCTCATTCTCATCTAAAATCTCAATATTATCATGAGATTCCAAAATAATCTTTTCTTCTGAATTCTTTGAACGATGGCGCAATCGGTACCAAGAGGTAGCATCTCCATACTCTCCGACAGAAATCGAGTCCTCCACGCTATAAGTGGCATCGTTACTATGTTCAAAATAAACTGAATCGTAATTAAAATACAAGTCGCTTTTGCAACTCTCTAAAACATAGATTCCTGCAGCCAAGGCAATCAATTCCAATAAAACCAGCCCGAAAATCTTGCCGGATTTCTTTTTGGGAAGCTCTTTTATATCATACAAAGCCTCTGCCGCAGTAAAATCAGGCTCATCTTTGGGATCCGGCCCATAAAAATTATCGCTAATCTCACCTGGCGTACAGTACCATATCAACAAGAGAATAGGGCCAACGATTGGGATAAGAGCGACCAAAATCCACCAACCGCTTTTCCCGATGTCATGCAATCGACGCACAGTCACGGCCAAGCCGGGAATCAACATAAGAAAGGCATAAATCCCGCAGAGAAGGCCAACGTTGCTTCCGAACGGCACCAAATCAAACATATTATCCAACAGAGCAAGGACTAACGTGATAATAAAATTAAATAGGACAAACATCCAATACTCTTTTCTGCGCGAGCGCCCCTTGAAATCAAAATACCGGCTCAAACATTTTAAAAACCATTTCATAGCAAATTAATTTTTAACGTTTTTATTTATGATTAGGAATACGCATTTATTGAAAAGGACGCAAGTTTGTTACTCTTTGGGATTCTGAATCAGCCAGTCGAAGCCGTGTCGCAACTCATTGGCCGTGAGGTAAACCATCTGGTCCATAAGCGGTCCAGGTTCTGGGCCAAGGTCGGCGTAAAGGGTTCCCTCGTCGTAGTAAAAACGGCGTTCGATACGCTTGCCGTTTTCATCATAGTCCTGAGTTAGTGCGTACAACAAATTTTGGTTGTCATCGAAGAGGTATTCCTCATAGTATTTCTGTTTGCCAATATTGTAACTGCGGGTAATGAAATACAGCGGGTGGTAGAAGAATTTCGAATCGCTGCCGTCGTTGCCCAAATAAGTGCCCTCGACGGTGTTGTAGTAGAAGCGGATGGTCTCGGTGGTTTTGCCTTTTCCACGCACGCTGCGTGTGATTTTCGTCACCATCTCGTTGCCCATGCTCTTGTTTTTCTTCATGGCCACGTGTGCCTGCTCATATGCAGCGTCGATTGAAGAGATGAGAGGATCGGGATCCTCGGCTACTGCGCCAAAAGCCACGACGGTGCAAAGCACAAATAAAATCAGTTCTCGAAAATGTTTCATAATGATTAGTATTTTAGTTGTTTATAAATTATTCTGCAACTCTCTATTCAAGTTCTTAATTGATATTGCAAAGATATGTAAAATTTTTCATTTTCTCATTATTGTCAACTGCTTTTTGTTGCGAATTAATGTGAATAAAGCAGATGGGAGCGCATAAGTGCATGATTATGCATTTCGAGACCCTCCAAACATTCATTTTTGTCATAATTTTGGTAGAATTACTTTTTCTTACTAATTTTGCAAATCGAAAAGAAAAACAAACATTAAATCATTGCGTATGAAAAACGTATACCTTATTCTACTTTGTGCACTGATTGGTGCAATGCCTGTGATGGCACAAAAGTCGGCTCCGAAGCGCGCCAGTTTCACGCTGGAAGCGCCCACAGTGGAGAAGGCGACCAACATCAGTTCAAATGGCTTCACCGCTCATTGGCAGCCGGTCGACGGTGCCGAGGGTTATTGCATCTTTGTCTACACCAAGGATGTGGCGCCTGCCGACGGCGAGTACATCATCATCGACGAGGACTTCAACGGCGTGGACTTCGGCTCGCTGATTGAGCCTGGCGGCGGCGACGAGTACGGCGTGAACCTGAGCGAGATGGGCTACGCCTTCACCTACGGCTGGGAAGCGTACGCCTTCCCCACCTTTGCCCCGGGCTTGGTGGCCGGCCTGCTCTACACGCCCTACCTCAACCTCACCAACGACAACGGCAACTACAAGATGCACATCACCACCGTGGCCAACCAGAACGACATGATACGCATCGAGAGCCATGGCGCCGGCGAGCAGCAACGCGTGGAATACACCGTTGACCTCGACAACAGCGAGGCCGCTGGCCGCAGCACACACACCGTGGAGATGAGCAACGGCTCACGCGACCTGTTCTGCTCGATGATCAACATGACCGCTCCGGTGGGCACCTACGACTACTTCGACCGCGTGATGGTCACCCAGAACCTCCAGGCTGGCGACGAGGTGTACACCAACATTGCTGCCGACGAGAGCATCGATGCCGAGGACGACTGGGGCACCCCCATCACCAGCAAGACGTTCTCGCTGCCGTCGTACTACCTCAACGGCCACACCGTGGTATACTACGACGTATATGCCGCTGCCTACGACTTCAGCACGCCCAACGGCAGCACGCCTTACACACTGGTGACCTCGCCTTACAGTTTCCGCGTGATGGTCGACCTGGCCAACCACACCAGCGAGGTGATTGAAGAAGTGCCGCAAACGGGCATCAGCGAGGTGGCTGTGAACCCCGCCGTCGAGGACAACAACTACTACGACCTCACCGGCCGACGCGTGGTCAACCCCACTGGTGGCATCTACATCCACAACGGAAAGAAAGTAATAATTCACTAAATGTTTTATCCAATAATTTATCATCATTATGAAGAAATTCTACCTTATTCTGGCAGCGCTCGCTGCTTTCACCTTCACAGCACAAGCCGAGGAAGGTGTGCTCACAATTGGTGACTACGACAACGCCACCGACTACGTGAGTGGTTCCTATTTTGACATCGCTCCCACCAACTTCTACCTCGCACACACCGGTGCGCAGATGATTATCACTGCCGACAACCTGGCCGACTTCGAGGGTAAGAACGAGGTGAAAATCAACAAGATTTCTTATCGCTTCTACAGCGAGACGTTTGAGGGAATACAGCGCAATGTCAAACTGTATATCCAAGAGAGCGACGAAAGCGAATTTGCCGTCATCGAGGGCGTCAAGCAATTCTTCAACTTCGATATCGAAACACCGGCTGTTGATACCGATATCGACATCGATTTCATTGACGTTTATGGCGAAGACAGCGAATTGGAATTTGAGTTGGAGACTCCGTTTGAGGTCACTCCGGGCAAGAACCTGATTGTTACCATCGTCTTTGACGCCTACGACGATGATAACTGCACCATGGGCTCTGACTATGTGACGTTCTACAACTCGGGCATCCGCAGCCACGTAATGACCTACACCGACAACTGGAACAGTTTCATCGATTACGCTCAGGGCAACGACTTCCCCGACGCACGTGCTGCGCTGGGTTGCGGCACCAACGTCGACATGCCTGTCACCAAAATCGAATACACTTACACCGAGGCTGAGGAAACCCGCGAAATCAGCGGTGGCGTTTGCGACACCGATGGCAATCCTCTTGCCGACGTGACTGTAACGGCAGTTGCCGTCGACGCACCTCAAGGCATCATTCGTGCCCAGGGTGAGCCGTTGACCACCAAAACCGATGTCGATGGCTACTACACCCTCGTCGTTCCCGCCGATGCCGAGTACAACGTGACCTTCGAGAAGGAGGGCTACGAGACTGTCACCGTGCCCGAGATTGAGGCCGAGTATGTTGAGATGACTCCTGTCACCACGGGCGTGAGCAACGTCAGCGTCACCAAGGCTGTCGCCAGCGTGAAGTACTACAACGCTGCCGGCGTAGCCTCGAGCGAGGCATTCAGCGGCGTGAACATCGTCGTAACCAAGTATGCCGACGGCACCCAGACCGTAACCAAGATTGTGAAGTAACCCACTCCACAGCCATCAACTAATTGGGGGTGAGCCACACACCGTGACTCACCCCCAAAATTATGGTTAAACATCAAAAGGCGCTATCAACGAGGGAGGGACGTGCCTTGGCTGCGAGGCTTACGAGACTGTGTCTCGCAATACACACCGACACGCAGGGACGCGCCATGGCGCGTCCCTACAAATTTATGGGCAAATTACTTGACACACCTCGATGGGTGTGATTAGTGTGATTATTTAGTAGTATTTTTCGGTTTCGGGGGTGTGTTGTGGGGCTTGAGTTTGGATTTCCTCGATCTCGTGGTCGATGGCCTCAAACTCGGCACTCTGGTTGCTCTTGTACTCGGGCACGAAGCGCTTCATGGCAAACACCATGTTGTGGACATTGCCCTTGTTGGCCCAGTCGATGATTTGCTCGATGTGGTCGCACACGTCGCGATAGTTGTAAGTGCGCACCTTGGCCACCATAATCTTCTTGTTCATCGTGGCCGACGTCTTTTCCTTGTCGTTGAGCAACTCTTCGTAGAGTTTTTCACCCGGTCGCAGTCCCACCTCCTTAATCTTGATGTCGACGCCCGGCTTCATGCCCGCAAGCGAAATCATGCGCTCAGCCAGGTCGTAGATGCGCACCGGCGTGCCCATGTCGAAGATGTAAATCTCGCCGCCCTTGCCCATGCAGCCAGCCTCGAGTACGAGCGAACATGCCTCGGGGATGGTCATGAAGTAGCGGATGATGTCCTTGTGAGTGACGGTGACGGGTCCTCCCTCGGCAATCTGCTTGCGGAAGAGCGGAATCACCGAGCCATTGCTGCCCAGCACGTTGCCAAAGCGAGTGGTGATAAACTGCGTCTTCAGGCCACGCTGGAGTGCGTCGAAGAACAGCGACTGGCAATAAATCTCGGCCAGGCGCTTCGAGCAACCCATGATATTCGTTGGATTGACGGCCTTGTCGGTCGAAATCATCACAAACTTGTACACGCCATATTTCAGCGACAAGTCGGCCAAGTTTTTGGTACCCATCACGTTGGTCAAGATGGCCTCGGTGGGGTTGATTTCCATCATGGGCACATGCTTGTAGGCCGCTGCGTGCAGCACAAACTTGGGATGATAAGTCTTGAACGCCTGCTCCATGCGTGCGCGGTTCTGCACGTCGCCCATAAAGAGCACCACGTTGGCCTCGGGATACTTCTGTTGCAGTTCTATCGAGAGGTCGTGCATCGGCGTCTCGGCCTGGTCGATTAGCACGATTTGGCTTGCGCGGTAGGTAGCCACCTGGCGCACGATTTCGCTGCCTATCGAGCCACAGGCACCCGTGATAAGCACGCATGCACCCTGGATATTACTGTTAACCAGCGTGTTGTTGAGCACGATGGGGTCGCGGCCGAGCAAGTCCTCGATTTGCACCTCGCGCACGAAGGTGGAGATGTTGGTCGAACTGTCGTCCTTGTCCTCGTCAAGTTCAAACTCCTCGATACGGTTAATCGAGAGCAGCGTGATGTTGTTGCGGATGAAATGGTCGGCAAAGCCACTGCGCATCAAGTCGTTATTAGCCGAACTGAAGATAAGCGCATAGATGCCGTTCTCCACAAATATGTTTGCCACCGTGTCGGCGTTAAAGCGGTACACGTTGAACCCGTTGATGGCCTCGTTCTCCTTTCCCTCCTTGATGCTGAGCAATCCCACCGGCTCGTAGCGTCCGCCGATCTCGCTCTTGAGGGCGTTGGCCAGGATGAGCGAGTCGAGCGAGGTGCCGAGCACGAGCACGCGTCGGCGCATGCTCTTCGATGCTGCAGTGAGCCGCATGTAGAAGTATTTGATCAGCAGGCGCTCGACCATCATTATCGAGAAGGTGATGGCACCAATCACCAGCACATTCCAAAAGCGATAGAGCGGCGCACCGGTAAATATGAGCGCCAGCACATCGATGGCCAGCAAGATTATCGAACTGAAGACCACCACCATGATGGTGCGGTAGAGGTCCTCGATTACGCTCAGGCGAATCACGCAGGTGTAACTCTTGGTCAGCACCGACACGATTAAGTACACCGCCATCACCAGCGCACAGTTGATAATGACGCGCGACGGTTCGAGCATCATATTGTGTGCATACATGTCGCTCACGACCACCAGGGTGTAACTGGCGAGCACGATAAGCATGTCGACAAGCAGAATCACCCATCGCGGCGTGGTGTTCAGTTTGAACGTGCGCACCACGCGCAGGTTAATCAGCCCATCTATTATCTTGTGTATCATGGAATTACGAATTGGTTAAACATCTAACTATATTACTCGCGGTGCAATAGTAGCTTGATAACGCTGGCTACGCGGCGTGCATCGTCGTCGGTGACCCACGGGCCGCTTGGCAAGCACAATCCCATGTCGAAGAGACGCTCGCTCACGCCACTCACCACAGCCGGCGCGTCGCGGAACACGGGCTGCGTGTGCATGGGCTTCCACAAGGGGCGGCTCTCGATGTTCTCGGCCTCGAGTGCCAGCCGCGCCATCTCGGGTGTAACGCCCGTCGACGGGTCGATGATGATGGTGTTGAGCCAGTAGTTGCTGTCGAAGCGCTCGTCGGGATTGACGTGCACCATCACGCCCTGAACTTCCTCAAACAGATGCACATACAGGTCGCACAGGTGTCGGTGGTGAGCCAGATGCTCGGCCAGCACGGTCATCTGGCCGCGGCCGATTCCGGCGCAAATGTTGCTCATGCGGTAGTTGTAGCCGATGTGCTTGTGCAGGTAGTACGGCATGGGCTCACGCGCCTGTGTGGCGAAGAACATAACGCGCTGCTTGGCCTCCAGCGTGGGGCACACCAGTGCGCCACCGCCGCTGGTGGTAATCATCTTGTTGCCGTTGAAACTCATGATGCCGTAGTCGCCAAAGGTGCCCACTTCCTGGTCGCGGTAGCGGCTGCCGAAGCCCTCGGCCGAGTCCTCGACAACGGGGATGTCGTAATAGCGCGCGACGGCCATGATGTCGTCGATGTAGGCCGGCATGCCATAGAGGTAAACCGGGATGATGGCCTTGGGCTTGCGACCTGTGGCGGCGATGCGCTGCTTGATGGCATCCTCGAGCAAGTTGGCATCCATGTTCCAGGTACGCTCCTCGCTGTCGACAAACACCGGCGTGGCGCCCTGATACACGATGGGGTTGGCGCTGGCACTGAAGGTCATCGATTGGCAAATCACCTCGTCGCCAGCAGTAACGCCCAGGTTAACCAAGGCCAGGTGGATGGCCGCGGTGCCGCTGGAGAGCGCCACCACATGGCGGTCGTGACCCACCATTTGCTCCAAATCCTGCTCAAAGGCATTGACGTTAGGTCCCAGGGGCACCACCCAATTGGTGTCGAATGCTTCCTGTATATATTTCATCTCGTTGCCGCTCATGTGAGCCAGGCATAACAAGACACGCTTTGATTCGCTCATTGTTGTATGTTTTTAGATTGCAGACGCACGGCACGGCTCTCGTTGTTGCAGCGGTCGACCGCCGTAACGGCATATTGCCAGTTGCCCGCGTCGTTAGGCAGTTTAAAACTCTGCTCACCGGTGATGGCCACAATTGAATTGGCGTCCTCGATGTTGACCGGCGAACCTTGACGGAAACGGTAGACCACAAAGCGCACTGCCTGCTGCATGGGGTCGTTGGTCGCGGGTACCTCCCATCGCAGCACATTGTCGGCGTCGAGTGTGAGGTGCTTGATGGGTGCCGGCGGCACATTGTCGAGCCAGGTGTAAGCCGGGATGAGCGCCGGAGTCGACTGCTGGTTGTTGGCCAGCGAGTCGCGCACGCCGTGGCTGTTGGAGGCGATGGGATATCCCGGCCACCAGCACGGTCCCTGCACATGCTCGAGTTTGCGCATCAGGCGGAACTTGTGGTCGAGTTGCGTGGGGTTGCGCGGGTCGCCGCCATCGGCAGCGATGTCGGGGTGCTTCATGATGTTCATCACATCCTGGCCGTAGTACATGTGGCGTCCGTTGGCATGACGGTCCCACCAGTAGGCCAATTCCAGCGTGCTGGCGCGCTTATGCTCCAGTTCCCAGTAGAGTTGCGGCACCATGTAGTCGACCCAGCCCTTGGCGGTCCAACTTGGGCAGTCGGCATACAGCGCGTCGTAGCACTGCAGGCCGTTGGTGTCGCTGCCGTCGGGGTCGTTCTTCTTGTTACGCCAGATGCCGAAGGGGCTGATGCCAAACTGCACCCACGGCTTCAACTCATGGATGGTGTTGTGAAGTTGCTCGATGAGCAGGTCGACGTTGTGTCGGCGCCAGTCGCCCTTGTTGGTGAATCCAGCACCGTATTTCTCGAATGACTTCTGGTCGGGAAAGGGAACGTCGTCCTTGGGATAGGGATAGAAGTAGTCGTCCATGTGTATGGCGTCGACATCGTATCGCGTGAGGATGTCGCGCACCACCTTGTCGATGAAGTTGCGGCTCTCGGGCAGACCCGGGTCGAAATAAATCTTGCCGTCGGCATATTTGACAAACCACTCGGGGTGCTCGTAGTAGACATGGCCCTTTGCGGGCTTGTCGCTGCTGCCACTGGTCACGCGATAAGGGTTAATCCACGCGTGGAGTTCCATGCCTCGCTTGTGGCACTCGTCGATCATAAATTGCAGGGGGTCCCACAGCGGGTCGGGGGCCTTTCCGGCGGTGCCGGTAATCCAACGCGACCAAGGCTCAATGTCGCTGACATAGGCAGCATCGGCCTGCGGACGAATTTGCCAAATCACGGCATTGCAGCCCGACGCCTTGAGTTGGTCGAGGATCATGATGAGATAGGCCTTGTTTTCGGCAGTGCTCTGCTTGGCATACTGGCCCTGTCCTATGATGTGCAGCCACGCGCCGCGAAACTCATGCTTGGGATTTGCGGCACTGGCACCCGCCACACTCATCACAAGCATGGCTACGATGATAATCGATTGAAAGATTCGTTTCATTAGTTATCTTGGTTTTCTGTTTTTTCACTTGATTGGGTTTCTTCGGCCCCTGCGGCAATCAACTTGCCGCCGCTGCCGGTGCGCCGCTGATACTTCTTGCGGTTGAACCAAGTGCTCAATCGCAGTTTTATCACGCCAAACACCGCCTCGCCGAAGATGCTGGTGTTCATCTTGCTCGTGCCCAGCACGCGGTTGACAAAGACGATGGGTACCTCGGTGATTTTGAAGCCCATGCGGTGTGCGGTAAATTTCATCTCGATTTGGAAGGCGTAGCCCTTAAACTCCACGCCGTCGAGGTCGATAGCCTCGAGCACCTCGCGACGGTAGCACACAAACCCCGCGGTGGTGTCGCGCACCTTCATGCCGGTGACGATACGCACATAGGCCGACGCGTAGTAACTCATGAGCACGCGTCCCATGGGCCAGTTGACCACGTTCACGCCAGTAAGGTAGCGCGAGCCGACGGCCACATCGCCCTTTCCGGTGGCACATGCCTCTTGCAACTCAATGAGTTTGCGCGGCGGGTGCGAAAAGTCGGCATCCATCTCGATGATGTAGTCATAGCCCTGCTCGAGCGACCACTTGAAGCCGGTGATGTAAGCCGTGCCGAGGCCCAGTTTTCCGGCTCGCTCGATGATGTGCAGGCGCTCGGGATAGTGCGCCATCTGCTCCTTGACGATGGCGGCGGTGCCGTCGGGCGAGTTGTCATCGATGATGAGCAAGTCGAACTGATGCTCCTCGATGGCAAACACCGTCTGAATCATGTTGGCGATGTTCTCGCACTCGTTGTAAGTAGGGATAATGACTATGGTATCCGATTTCATTGTCAGAGTGTGCTAAATCGTGTGTTACTATACTCTTGATTGCTCAGCGTGGCGCATCAGTTAACCTTCACCACCAGGAAGTTGGACAACTCCCAGAAACGCGACGGGTTGGTGATTTTCAGCACCTTGCCATCGCCGCTTTCGATAATCTCGTAAGACCCAACGGGGTGCTTCGACATGATTTCCACCTTCTTGGCGTGCAGTGGGATGGAATTGAGCGTGCGCTTGTCGGCCTTGGTGAAATACGACTTCTCGAAGTCGCCTTCCATAATCTTGGTCTTGCGCAGGAACCGCGACTCGATGATTTTGTGCGCCTTCAGTTCCTTCTTCGAGCCGATGGCATAGTAGCACACGTTCATCTCGTTGGTTACTCGCTGCGTCTCCTCCTGAGCCTTCTGCTTCTCCTGGCGAACCTCGGTGTTAACGGTGTTGAGCGAGTCGACACGGTTGTTGAGCGCGGTGATTTGCACATGTGCGGCAGCCAGTTGCTTGGTCAGGTCGTCGATGGTGCTCTGCTGGTTTTCGAGTTGCTTCTTGAGGTTTTCGATGGTTTTGCGCATCTCCTCGTTGTAGTTGTTGGACTGCTTGAGGCGCTTCTCCAACTCGGCAAGGCGTTTCTTGCGCTGCTCAATCGACTGCTGGATGAGCACGATGTCGTTACGCAACTGATTCTTGCGGTCGGGTGTCTCGCTGTTGAGATTTGGTGCCGACACGATGTCCTGCATATCCTTGATTTGGTTCATGCCTTCAGCAATCTCGTTCATCAGCGTCATCAGGCTGTCCTTCTCGGCCAGCGCAGTGGCGAGCGAGTCGTTGAGTTCGCTGTTAATCGAGTCGATTTGTGCCGTCTCGTCGTCGGTCTTGTGCTCATGGCACGAGGGCATGAGCGCAAGGATTACGATACAGGCCACGAAATATTTTATCTTTCTCATAACGGTAAAGTTTTAAGAATTGATATTGTTGTCTTTTGTCAGTTTATTCGTCATCATTAGCCAGAGCGGCTTTGTGCTTAAAGCGGGCATATTTGTCGACTTTTGCGGCGTGCTGCTGCTCACATCCGGCCACCACAATCACAATCTCGCCACGCGGCTCGACGGCGGTGAAATAGTCCACGAGTTCGGCCAGCGTGCCGTTGTGCGTGGTGTTGTGGATTTTGGAGATTTCTCGCGACACCGAAGCCTCGCGTTCGCCTCCCATGACGTCGGCGAGTTGTTGCAGCGTCTTGAGCAGACGCATCGGCGACTCGTAAAACACCATGGTGCGCTCCTGGCTCTTGAGTTGCTCGAGGCGTGTGGCACGGCCCTTCTTTTGAGGCAGGAAGCCCTCAAACACAAAGCGGTCGCACGGCAGGCCCGAGTTGACCAGCGCGGGCACAAATGCTGTGGCGCCCGGTAGCGTCTCCACCACGATGCCGGCGCGGCGACACTCACGCGAGAGCAAAAAGCCTGGATCGCTGATGCCGGGGGTGCCGGCGTCGCTCACCAGTGCCATGTCGTCGCCGGCTTGCAAACGCTCGATAATGGCCGGCACGGCGTCGTGCTCGTTAAACTTGTGATGGCTGCGCATGGGCGTGGTGATGCCATAGTGCTTCATGAGCACAGCGCTGGTGCGAGTGTCTTCGGCAAGGATTATGCTCACCTGCTGAAGCACCTGCACGGCGCGTGGCGTCATGTCGTCGAGGTTGCCGACGGGTGTGGGCACTATGTACAGTCGTCCGCTCATTAGTGGAAATGCTTGCTAATGATATTCAGGAAGTCGGCCACTTCAGGCACTTCCTCATCCCATCCGAGGTCGTCGAGGAAATACTCGCGTGCCTCGTCGTAACTTTTCATTGTTTCGATCAGGTTGAGCGCGTCGTTGAAGTCGGCGTCACTGTTGGCAAAGAGTTCGCGCCTGAAGCGGAAACGGTCGTTGACCGAGAAAGCCTTGCGCAGGTCTTGCGAGAGCGTGCGCTGCAACTTCTCGTCGACTCTCATCGGCATTTGCAGCGTAACCTCGTCGTCGGGGTTGAAATCGACGTTGTCGTCCACCGGGTCGCTGATTGAGCGCTCCTCGACGATGTCGTCTTCGGCAAACTGTATGTTTGGCTTCTCGCCCACTCGCTCCGGCTCTTGATAATCGGCCTGGAAGACCTCCTTTGGCTCGTCGTCCTGGTCGCGCCTGGGTGGCTCCTCATCGTCATTATCGTTGCCAGGCAACTCATCTTCGGGCACGGGTTGCGGCTGGAACACAGGCGGTTTCACCACCGGCGGCTCAGCCACTGTGGGAGCAGCCACCGGGGGCACGGGCGGCATGGCTTCGGGTTGGTTGCCATAGCCCATGTCGCGAAGCAGATGCGCCATGTCGTCGACCTCGCGAGTGTGGTCTAAAATGTTGTCAATCACCATCGAGGGGGTTTCGGTGCCGTGCTTCTGGGCAACCAGCAGCAGGCCCTCCAACTCGTAGACTCGCGACAGTATCTTTGCTATTGATGTGTCCATAGTGTGATGTGTGATGCAAATAATCTGCAATTTTACGCATTTTTTTTGAATTGCGCACTATTTATCGTCAAAAAGATTAATCAGCAGGCGGTCGATTTTGTCTTTCAGGTCGGCACGCGTGCAGTTATAGTTGTTGACGAGCACGGCAAAAGCGTAGCGTGGCTTGTTGGCCGGGTAGTATCCCACAAAGCACTGCACGTCGGTCATCGAACCCGATTTGAGCACGATGTCGCTGCGCAGATGTGTGTTAGGCAGCAGGTTTCCAATACGCTTTCCGGCCTTCGGCATGAGGTCGCACAGTCGCACGTCGCCATAACGTTTTTCGGCTACGGCGGCAAGCATTTGCACAAGCATGCGTGCCGAAGCACGTCCGGCGCGCGCCAGGCCGCTGCCATCGCGCATGAAGAGTGCGTCGGTGTCGCAGCCGTAGTGGTCGAGCATGCGGGTAACCTGCTGGATGCCAGCGCGGTCCACATCGCCTCCTTTCCAGCCCTTGCTGTTCACGGCCACTGCGCGAAGCAGGGCGTGGGCGAACATGTTGTCGCTGCGGTCGAGCAACGAGGTGATGATCTCGGGCAACACGGGCGACTCGTGAGTCACCAGTGGCATGCGCTGCGGATGTGGCACGTCGCTGAGCACGTCATCGTCGTTGCCCACGGCGATTCCGGCACTTGCCAGCGCACGCATCAACTCGTCGATAAAGGCGGCTTGTGGCAGGGGGTTAGTCACGGTGAATTCGTGGCTGCCAGGCTTAATCTCGCCCGTGAGAACCACAGCGGGAGTGCCATATTCGAGAGCCATGTCGAAGTCACTGTGGCTGGTGCTCATCGTAGTTCTGTTGATGATTTGCACACCCGTGGCCGAGGGCGTGAGTTTGGCGTCGCTGAAGCGGCCCCACTTGTCGATCTTAAAACTCACATTGGTCACGTTGTCGCGATAGTTGAACGGATGCACAGCAGCGCCGTAGTCCCACGCCAGGTCGCCCACATCCCAGTGGATGTTGTAATACGGGAAGCGATACAGACTCTCGTCGACGACAATGCGGCCGTCGATGCGTGTGATGCCACAACGCTTCAGAGCCTCGACAATCTCGCTGACAATGCTCGGATTCGACTTGAAATACTTGCTGCCAATCGTTGGGTCGCCAGTGCCCACCACCAGCAGATTGCCCGCCAGGCGGCCCTGCAGCGTGTCGCCCAGCAAGTACACTGGTGTCTTAAACTTGAAGTCGGCTCCCAGGTATTCCAGAGCGGCGGTGCTGGTAACGGTTTTCATCGTCGAAGCCGTGATAACAGCGAGGTCGATGTGATTGCCGGCAATGGTGCGCATCGAGTCAATATCGTAGACCGCGACGCCAACCAGAGCGTGTCGCAGGGCCTTGTCGCCGGCAAACTTGTTGACCGCATCCTGCGGCTCAATAGCCATCAGGCTGAGAGCCAGCATGAGCGACATCACAGTCGCAACATAACGTGTGAATTTCATCATCTATGCAGTAATAATTAAGTTTCGCTAAATTCTAAACTACAAAATTACAATTTTTATCTAAAACTCACAAGAGTTTGGTGAACGCTTCGCTGGGTAACGCTCGCTTTGCTCGCTGGGTAACGCTTCGCTACGCTACGCTGTTTAACGCTCGCTCCGCTCGCTGGTGAAGATGGTTTTATTCTTATTTCTTAGAATCGCTGATCTTTGAAGCACGCAATCGGCTCAACATTCGGGTTACACTAAACACTCGTGCCTTAACGACTTTCACATCTTCTTCTGAAATATAGCCGAGATCGGCAGCAAGCAGCAGTTGGCAATACAATTCCATAAGCGAGCCAAATGCTATCTCAAAAAAATGAACCTGTTCTTTAATTGAAAACCGGCCAGAGCCTTCAGCGATATTTGAAGGCACAGAAATGGCCGCTCTACGCAACTGATCGCAAAGAACATAGTTTTCATTTCTTGGAAATCTTTCCAATAATTGATAAACAAGTGCCACCAATTCTCGAGCCTCTTGCCAAACTTTCAGTTTCTCAAATTGAAATTGAAATTCTCCCATAAAAAACTCTTAAAAAACAAAACCTCTAAAAACCAAATCACAGCCCATCACTCACGATCGTTAAACAGCGAGTCCAACGAGCGTTACACAGCGAGCACAGCGAGCGTTACACAGCGAGCACAGCGAGCGTTACACAGCGAGCACAGCGAGCGTTACACAGCGAGCCAAGCGAGCGTTACACAGCGAGCCAAGCGAGCGTTACACAGCGAGCGCTATGCTTCCATGATGTTTGCGGCGAAGTTGTCGGCGAGTTGGATGAGCGAGCACAGTGGGTGCATGTCGCGTGCGGTGTTGAGGCTTCGGGTGAGTTCCAGGCTTTGGTAAGGGAGATCCCAGGCGGTCATGTGCCAACGGATGGCGAGCAGTTCCTCCTGTGTGATGTCGAGTCCGCCCCACAGGACCATCATGGCCGATTTCTCGCCGTGTCCCATAGGGAAGTTTGAGTAGTCGATGTCGTACGAGTCCACCTCGACGAGCAGTCCGTTGGCGTCCTTGCGGCGCTTGCGCACCGGCTTGTAGATGTCGGCCTTGCAGATGTCGTGCAGCAGCGAAGCGATAATCACGCTGTCGCGGCTCAGGGCGTCTTCCAGGTCGGGCCGTTCGGCGATTGCCAACTCGCGCAGTTTCAGCGCCGCATGGCACACGTTGAGCGAGTGTTGCAGCAGTCCGCCGTCGGTGTTCAGGTGGTGGTTGACACTTGCCGGAGCGTTAAAGAATCGGTTTTTGCCGTCGTCGAGATAGTCAATAAGGTCGTCAACTCCCTCGCGTCCGGTAGAGCGGAGCAAGGTTTCAAACTCCTGTCGGAGCAATTTTATTTCACTGAGGTCCATAAAGTTATTGTTTTTTTGTGCGCCCCGGCTTGCGCATATACTTCAGCCATGCGTAGTGGCGTCGGTGGCGCAAGTAGTCGGGGTTTCGCTGGTTGTCATAGGCCTCGCGCTCAAAGGAGATGTTGCGGTAGGCATTGCCGCGCATCATCAGCCTCACGAGCCACTCGACCAGATAGAATATGTAAAACGGCACAAAGAGCATTTCGCGCATCTGTGCCGTGTGAATTCGTTCGTGATTCATCAGTTCGCTCGACAAGTACACCCCACGATGCACAAAGAGCACTCCCAAGCAGTTAAGTGCTGAGAAGCCCCGGAATGGGATGTAATGTGTCCTGATGATTTTCATGATGTGGCGAGAAGACCCGTTTAGCAGTCGTAGAGCGGCCCGTCGTCGACCTTGGGTTTGGGTTCTTGTTTAGGCTGCTCTTTTTGTCGCTTCGCGTCCTCTTTGCTCTGCACGCGCTGGCGGTGTTTTTGCTTGTTTGGCTGCTTGCTGCCCTCGGTCACGCTCTTGATCACGTCTTCCACGACCTCGCGGTTGCCGTACAGGTAGTTGACCGTCACCTCCACCACCAGGTTTCGCTTCTTGCTCACCAGGTCGGCAATGATGGCACGCGATCCGTCGGGCATTGTGCCCTCGATGTCGAAGGCCTTGAAGCCCTTCACTTTCATCTTGCCCATCTGCAGGTCGTACATATTGTAGCCCAAGGCCTTACGTTGCAGATTCTCGCGAATCACCTTGTCGGTGGCGTCGTCCTTGGTGTAGAGTACCATAGTAATCACCATGTCCTCCCACTGCATCTCCAGGCGTGAGTTGCTGCTGTAAGCCAGGAATCCGCCGTCGGGCACCTCAAAGCACAGGTCGTGGCCTTGCCAGGTGTAAACGGCAGCGTGAGCCATCACAGCAGTTGTTGCTATTGCAAAAAGAAGGAAGAGTCGTCGCAGCATAATTCTGTGTGGTAGAGAGTTAATGTTTCAATTCGTCGAGCCAGCGGTTCCACTGAATCTCCGAGCCCATGAAGATGTTCAGGTCCACATCGCCGTCGATGCCCTTCACGTTGCCCCAGTGGCTGTATTGCTGAATGCGGTGCCCCACATGTGCGATAGAGTCGGGATGCGAGAACGAGCACAACCACAAGTCGCAGTCGGCAAAGTGCTTCTTGTGAAAGGTGGAGCGGCCATTGCCGTTGGTGTAAAGCATCACGTTGTAGCCCTTGTCGCGCAGCGTGTTGAGCATGTCGGCCAGGCGTTGCACCGCCAGGTCGTGCGGCACGTCGTTGTCGTTGCCGTCCTCCTCGATGTCGACCACCAGAGGCAGGTCGACACTCGACTTGCCAACCACACGCATAAAGTGTGCGGCCTGGGCCTTGCCGTCGCGGGAATTGCGGAAGAAGTGGTAAGCGCCCACCTTCAGACCCGCCGCTGCGGCGCGCCGGCTGTTGCTGTCGTAGCGGGCGTCGACAAATGTCGTGCCCTCGGTGGCCTTGATGTAGGCAAACTTGATGCCGCGCGATGCCACCACGTCCCAGTCGATGTCGCCGTTGTGATTGCTCACATCGATGCCCGTGATGGGATAGCGCTTAAAGTCGACATTCGGCACATGGTGGAACAGGCGGTGACGATTCAGGTACACCACCGTCCCTAAGCCTATGAGCACAAGACCAGCAATCAAGGCCCACTTGATATAGTCGGGCCTTGACTGCGGAGTTTTGTGTTGTGCCTTGGTCGACGCCATGGTCAGAACAAGGGGAACGTCTTGTTGTTATTGACGTACTTCATCTCGAAGTCTTGCTGGTTCATGGTCATCATCAAGATACCCTGGATGAGGGTGAGAATGCCCCAGAATCCGCAAGTTACGCACGAGAGCAGGAGGCAAATGAAGCCGCCTCCGGTCTTGCCGATATAGAAGTAGTGAATACCCAGCGTGCCAAGGAGGATTGCCAGCAGGCCGGCTACGCCGCGGCTCTTGCCCGAAGGCCCCGAGTCGAACACGCCGACTTCCTGCCGCTGATTGCCATAAGCATACTGTTGCTGGCCATACTGCTGCTGGCCATACTGCTGCTGGCCGTACTGCTGTTGGCCGTACTGCTGCTGACCATACTGCTGCTGGCCGTACTGAGGCTGACCATACTGAGGCTGCTGAGAAGCATAGAAGTTCTCACCGCAATAGGGGCAACGAACAAAATTCTCGGGATTCTCAGTGGTGAACTGTCTCCCGCACTTAGGACACGTGTACTGCATCATAGTTTTTCAAAATTTATAATTATACTTTAATTTATTTATTTTCAACGCATTAACGGCGGCGCGCATTACCCTTGCCCTTGCCGCGCTTTTCCTGCTCGCGCAGCATGGCCTGCTGCTGACGCTGAGCCTCCTCGAGGCGAGCCATGAAGCCGCTCTTCTTGCGGGGCTTGGCGCGATTGGCAGCGATGGTGGCACGCACCTTATCCTCGTTGACAAAGGCGCGGCAAATATATGTCTGAGCGATGGTAATAAGCAGCGAAATAAAGTAGTAGTAACTCAAGCCGCTGGCGTAGTTGTTGAAGAACACCAGGAACATGATTGGCATGAGGTACATCATCCACTTCATGCCCGGCATGCTGTTTTGCTGGGCCTGCGACTGCATCGACAGGTAGGTGTAGATGATATTGGTGACCGTCATCAGCAAGCAGAACAGGCTGATGTGGTTGCCGAAGTAGTTGGTGATGAACGGGATCTGGCCGGTCCACTCCACAATCTTGTCGGGGGCCGAGAGGTCGTTGGCCCAGAGGAACGACTGTCCGCGCAACTCGATGCACGACGGGAAGAATGTGAACATGGCGATGAGGATGGGCATCTGCAGCAGCATGGGCAAGCAACCGCCGAAGGGGCTTGCGCCAGCCAGGCTGTAGAGTTCCATGGTCTTCTGCTGACGTTTCATGGCGTCTTCCTGGTCGGGATACTTGGCATTGATTTCTGCAATGTCGGGCGCGAGCACGCGCATCTTGGCCTGCGACATATAACTCTTGAACGTGAGCGGCGAGAGCACGACCTTGATGATGATGGTAAGTATCAAGATTATGATACCGTAGTTGCGGATAAAGGTGCCCAGCCAGTCGAAGATGGGGATAATCACGCCCACATTGATCCAGCGGAACAACTGCCAGCCCAGCGGGATGAGTTTGGTGAGTTTGAGGTCCTCGTTGGGCGAGTACTTGTCGTAGGACGAGAGCAACTTGTAGCGGTTGGGACCCAGGTAGAAGTGGAACGACGCGGCATTGTCCTGCGCGCTCGAATATGGGATGTGGGTGGTGATGTCAAACACCTTCAGGTAGCGCTGATAGTCGGCGGTCTCCTTCTTGATTTCGTGGCTCTTCAGGCGAGCGCCGGTGAACGAACTGTCGGCGATGAGCACAGCCGAGAAAAATTGGTTCTTTGCCGAGAGCCACTTCACGCCGTCCTTCAGGTCCTTGTCGTCGTCGCCGCTTTCCTTGCTGTACTCCACGTCGCCGCCTTCGCCGGCATATTTATAGTAGATTGCCGAGTTGCGCTCCTCGAACATCTTGCCTTCCTCGTGACGCATGAGTTTGTGATGCCACGTAAGGTCCACATTGTTAATGTTGAGCGGGATGATGCTCGACATGTTGTGCTGAACCATCTCCATGCGCACCATGTAACTGCCGGGAATCAGCGTGTATTTCAGTCCCCACGACGCTCCGCCCAGGTCCAGATTCATCAGCACGGTGGAGTCGTTGATTTGCTGCGGGGTGAAATAGAAATCCTTGGTCTCGAAGCGGCGGGTGTTGTTGCTGAGTGTGAAACTCATCTCGTTGTTGTCGGGCGAGATGACCTCGACGTGCTCGGCATTGTAAGCCTTGTAGCCGCGCAGACTGGCGCGAGTGATCACGCCGCCCTTGGTCGAGAGTTCCACCTCGAGCGAGTCGTTTACGAGTTTCACCGTCTGGGCCGTACCCGAGGTGAGCCGTGCGAACGGGCCGTTCTGCTGATAGGTGAGCAAGACCTTTTCCACAGCGTCAACTGCGCTGTTGTGAAGCGCCGGGACACTGCTTGACGGCCGACGAAGTTCGTTGACGCTCAGAACGGTGTCGCCTACAGCCACTTCGCCAACAAGTTCGCCGCCCTGGAGGCGCAACTTCACGCCGTCCTTGTCGATGGATGCTTGGGCGCTGTCGCCAGCCGCGGGAGTGAGGATTGTCGTGAGTTGAGCCACATCGTCGGCGCTGAGCACCTTGATGGCGGCTTCTCCGGCACTGGCCGCCGTGGCAGCCTTAGAGATGGAATCTTGCTGGCGCTGGCGCTCGGCGAGTTCGGCCTCGCTGGGTTTTGTGAGCCACATGAAGCCGAAAATCACGGCGCACATGAGCAACATTCCGGTAATCGTGTTTTTATCCATTTATTTCGTTGTAGTGTGTGTGTTTCTGCGTGTAAGTTTATTGTTTGTGTTTCTCGTTGTGATAATCGATGGCAGCGCGGATAAAACTCAAGAACAGGGGGTGCGGCGACAGCACCGTGCTGCTGTACTCGGGGTGATACTGCGTGCCGATGTACCAGCGGCAACTGGGCACCTCAACCACCTCAACCAGGTGGGTCTGCGGATTCTCGCCCACGCACAGCATGCCCGCCTGCTCAAACGCCTCGCGATACTCGTCGTTAAACTCGAAACGGTGGCGGTGGCGCTCCTCGATGTCAAGAGTCCCATAGGCTTGTGCAACTTTCGTGCCAGGAGTGAGGCGACAAGCGTAGGCGCCAAGGCGCATCGTGCCGCCCAAGTTGGTGATACTCTTCTGCTCCTCCATCAGGTCGATAACGTTGTGAGGAGTCTTCGGGTCGAGTTCCACGCTGTTGGCGTCGGGCATACCCATCACGTTGCGGGCATACTCCACAACCATCGACTGCATGCCCAGGCAGATGCCGAAGGTGGGCACATCATGCTCGCGGCACCACTTCAGCGCCACAAACTTGCCCTCGGTGCCGCGCTGGCCGAAGCCGGGCGCCACAATCACGCCGTCATGGCCCGAAAGCATCTGATCCACGTTGGCGTCGGTGAGGCGCTCGCTGCTCACGTATTTTATCACCAGTTTGCGGTCGTTGTAGGTGCAGGCCTGGAAGAGCGACTCGTCAATCGACTTGTAGGCATCCTGAAGTTCCACGTATTTTCCCACAAGGGCAATGGTGAGTTCGTCCTTGGCACTACGGAGTTTGTCCAGGAAGTGGTTCCACTTGGTGAGGTCGGGCTCGCCGGTGTAGGGCGTCGAAGTCTTCTCGAGGATGATGTTGTCGAGATGCTGCTCGTGCATCATCAGCGGCACCTCGTAGATGGTGGGCGCGTCGATGCTCTGAATCACGGCATCGGGGCTCACGTTGCAGAACTGGGCCACCTTGCGGCGCATGTTCACCGGGATGTCGTGCTCGGTGCGCAGCACCAAAATGTCGGGCTGGATACCCACCTGCTGAAGTTGCTTGACCGAGTGCTGTGTGGGCTTGGTCTTCATCTCCTTGGCAGCGTTGATGTAAGGCACGTAGGTCAAGTGCACACAGATGCACTTGTTGCCCAACTCCCAACGCAACTGGCGCACGGCCTCCAAAAACGGCAGCGACTCGATGTCGCCCACGGTGCCGCCAATCTCGGTGATCACGAAGTCGTAATTGTCCTTGTTGCCCAGCAACTTGACGTTGCGCTTGATTTCGTCGGTGATGTGGGGGATGATTTGCACCGTCTTGCCCAGGTAGTCGCCGCGGCGCTCCTTGTCAATCACACTCTGATACACGCGGCCAGTCGTGATGTTGTTGGCTCGCGTGGTCTTGATGTTGGTGAAACGCTCGTAATGCCCGAGGTCCAGGTCGGCCTCGTGACCGTCGACGGTCACGTAGCACTCGCCGTGCTCATAGGGGTTAAGCGTACCCGGATCAATGTTGATGTAGGGGTCAAACTTCTGGATGGTGACGTTGAAGCCGCGAGAGAGCAGCAGGCGGGCTATCGACGACGATATGATGCCCTTGCCCAGCGACGAGACCACGCCTCCTGTCACAAAAATGTATCTTGTATCCACTGCTATGATTATTAAGTGTTTATATTTCTCTTCGACCAATCGCTAAGCACCCGCGCCACACAACGGGGCGTGGGGCCGCAATTATTTCAAACTGCAAAGTTACAACTTTGCCCCGAAATCACACCTCTCGGCCACAACATTTTTTGCCCCGACCCCCATTTTTCGCCCAAATTCGCCCACGCCACCACAAAACCAAGTGTGGCCAAAGGGAGTCCCCTTGACCACACCAAACATATTGTTGCCGGCATCATTTGATGCCCGACTTCGATCTTATTCGGCTGATTGTATTGTAAGGGATGCCGGTGATGCGAGCCATCTGACGACTGCCCACGCCATGCTCCATAGCCTCGAGAATTATACGCTTTCGCGTCTCAAAAGACAGCGATTTTATCACTGCCAGAGGCGTGTTGTTGCCGATTCTCATGAGGACCTCCTCGGCAGCCTTGTCGGTCATCCGCGCACGCTCTGCTCCCGGCTGGCGCGTCAACGTGCAACTTTCGAGCACTTGCTGCCTGTACTCATCCCAGCGAGCATTGGTGAACGGGGTCGTCACGCTGCAAATGGCCCCGGGGAGAGGAACGGCCGACTCATACTCGTGCCAACTGCTCCAGCGATACTCGCCCGGCTTGGCACAAATGCAGGCAGCGACAGGGTTTTCGTGGATGTATCGGAGCAGATTGAAATAGTAAAGCGCGTCTTCGACGGGTTCGCTGCGGAAGCGGCCTTGGAACATCGGGCCGATGCGGTAGTGGCGCTTGTTGAAGTAACTAACATACGCGATTCCGATGCTTTTCAGCACCTCACCAATCGAGTTATCACGCTCACCAATAAGCAGATGCGCGTGGTTGCTCATCAGGCAGTAGCCATAGATTGTACACATTGGAGGCAAAGGGTTGCCGCTTTTGTCGGTTGGAGCGACGCAACCCTCCAGAATCTTTATGAATTTGAGGCAATCCTGTTCATCAGTGAAGATGTCCTCGCGGTTGATGCCGCGCAACATCACATGATAAACGCCCGTAGAACTCAGTACTCTTCTTTTCCGTGGCATATCACTCGTGTTTTAACCCGATCCGGCCTTAGCATTTAAGACAAAACCGAGCGCAATTGTTATTAAAAATCGCCATGCTAATCAAGCACCGCCATGCCCATTAAACAATGCAATACTCATTAAACAAAGCCACGCTCATTAAACAAAGCAATGCTCATTAAACAGCGCTATGCCTATTATAGCATAAACGATTCTGGCTGCAAAGATAATCAATCTTTACCAAATACGCAAAAAAAACCACTAAAGGTGTGGTCAAAGGGACAGTCCCTTTGACCACACATAATCTCATGCATAAACCATATTTAACAAATGACGTCAATTAATAGTTGACGGAGATAATTGAGTGTTTCGCCACACTATTGAACTGATTTATTGATATTTTTCAACCAATTAACTAACGACGATTTGATAAATATAATTTTGCATTTAAGTGGAGTTGTGTGAAGTAATTTAAAAATTAGTGTGGTCAAAGGGACTGTCCCTTTGACCACACTTTGGCCAAAAAAGGAAGTATTTTTTTTTGGAGGATGGGCGCAGGTTTGGCGGCCGCGATTGGCGTGGCCTATTTAGTCGAAAGGGAAGGAGCAGGGTGGCGGATTTGAGGGTGGCGAGGATTGTAGGGATTAGAGGGGAAGAACTTTCTTCCAACCATTTTAATTATGACACACCATCGTGGAGTGAAGGTCGTAAATGCCAGGGATTGCGCACGACGTGCCATGGCACGTCCCTACATTCAGTGGGGTGGCATTGATTTAACGGTAGATGGTGGCGAGGAGGAGGATGGGGAGGGGGATGGGGGCGGTGTAGGTGAAGAGGATGTCGCTGGTGTAGGTGGAGCGGCCTCGGTAGAGGTGGCCGTTGGTGATGGTGCAGAGGACGTCGCTGGTGTAGGTGGAATTGCCGACGTAGAGATAGCGTCCGTCCCAGGTGTAGAGTATGTCGCTGGTGTAGGTGGAGCGGCCTTCGTAGACGCGCTTGCCGTCGTAGGTGAGGAGGATGTCGCTGGAGTAGGTTGAGCGTCCGTCGTAGACATATCGTCCGTCGTAGGTGCAGAGGATATCGCTGGTATAGGTGGAGTTGCCGCGGTAGAGGTAGCGTCCGTCCCAGGTGTAGAGTATGTCGCTGGTATAGGTGGAGTTACCACGATAAATGTGCAACGCGGCTGCCATGCAGCACATTGGCGCGAGGGCAACTATCAGGAGAATCAAGACAAGGCGTTTCATGATTAAATCGCTTTTAAGAATTGACAAAAAATAAACCAAGCCGGGCGGGGCCTAAAAGTCGTCGTATATGGTTTTGCGAGGCTGATAAGGCGTATCGAGCGTTTTGTTGATACCGTCGTAAGCCTCGCGCAATGGAGAGGTAAACTCCTCGCGCTGAAACACATATTCGCTAAAACGAGTAATGTCGGTACCCGCGATGCGCATTTTTGCCACTCCCACGTCAAGCATCCGCTTTAACGCCTGGTCGTCGACGCGATAAGTCAAATCGTAGACGGTAATGTCGTGGTCGCTGGCGTCGCCCACGTCGTTCCACGAAGTGTAAGAGTCGCCCCTGCGCAAGAACTCCGAGGGCTTGAACTCGAGCACATCGCCATTATTGAGTTTGATCAGCATCACCGAACTGTCGCATCGCTCATCGATGCAATGCACGTCGAACGAGTAATTGCGGCTGGTGCCGTCGTCGGTGCAGCAGAGCGAAAACATATAGTCATAAACGCCAGGGACGCAGTCGATGTCGGAATTGTGCCACGCCTCTTTAGCCGAGACGACGCACCACACATGCCGCATGCCATTTTTCAGCTCGCGCTCACCGACCCTGTGCCGCGCCCAAGCCGGCATCAATGTGGTGACAATAAGAAGTATACAGGTTAAGCGCCTCATAATGCTGCACAATTTTGACAAGGCAAAATTAGCATTAAAACTGATATTTTGCAAGCCGTGGCGCGAGATTTTTCTTTTTAATAGATGTGAAAACACAATAAAACGCGCGCAACGCCGTTTATTTAGACGTAACGAAAGATGACAATGACTAAAAACAACAAATTCATACTTGTAGCGGCAGCCTTGGCGGCGATGATTTCGCTGCTCGGCACGCCCAAAGCAATGGCGTTTGACACCGATCATTTTGCCGACTCGTCGAAGTTGGCGATTGGCACATGGGTAAAAATCAAGGTCAGCGAGAGCGGCATCCACCAAATCACGGCCGAAGACGCGAAGTCGTGGGGCCTGTCGGGCGACCTGAGCAAGGTGCACGTGTTTGGCACGGGCGCCCTGCCGATCAACGAGCAGTTGACGGCCGACATTCCCGACGACCTGCCGCAACTGCCGCTGGTTCGCACCGATGGCAAGTTGCTGTTTTACGCCCAAGGCCCAGTGACGTGGAGCCAGGCCACAGGAGGTCTGGACTTTGTTCAGACCCTTCACCCCTACTCCACCGCCGGCTACTACTTTGTGACCGACGTGGAGATGTATCGCGACTGCGCCATCGACAGCGCGTCGACGTCGCACCCTATCGGCGGCGATCCGGCCACCACGTTCACCGAGCGCGCCTATCATGAGGTCGACCTGGTGAACCCTGGCCAGACGGGGCGCACATTCCTCGGCGAGGACTTCGTCAACAATTCGAGCCAGACTTTCAGTTTCGACTTGCCCGGCCTGGTTCCCGGAGGCGAGATTTCGGCCTTCACCTCATTTGCTTGCAACTCCCGCTCTGGCACGAACAAGTTGCTCTTCAAGGCCAACGGCACCAACGTGCCCAGCGCCAGCACCGACGAGGCCGGCAGCACCAGCGACTCTCACGAGCACTACATCGAAATCAAGACGCTGAAGAAGTTAAACGTCGGTTCGGCCGACAAACTCGAGTACACACTGTCGCTGCAAAACAGCGGTTCGCTGAATTTGGCCCGCCTGAACTATATCACCATCAACTACCCCCGCACGCTTGCCCTGAGCGGCTCAGAACTGCGTTTTGGCACCACAACCAACAAAAGCGCGCAAGACTACATGGTGAGCGGCGGCACGTCGTCGACCCATGTGTGGGATGTCACCGTGCCCCACAAGCCCGTTGCGCTGCGCACGTCGGCCTCGGGCACCGGGCTGCTCTTCTCACCCATCGCCCAAGGAGCGCGGGAGTATGTGGTGTTTAACGCCGACGGCAATTTTGCCCGTCCGCAACTTGAGCAGAGCGGTGTCCGCCTTCAGAACCTTCACGGGATGGCCACCCCCGACCTGCTCATCATCACCCACAGCGCCTACGCGCAGCAGGCCAAGCGCATCGCCAGCCTCCACGAGCAGATCGACAGCATGCGAGTGGCTGTTGTCGATCAGGAGCAGGTGTTCAACGAGTTCTCGTCGGGCACGCCCGACGCGATGGCTTATCGCATGTTGTGCAAGATGCTCTACGACCGCGGCACCGACGGTGAGGGTCACCGCCTGCAATACTTGCTGCTGATGGGCGACGGCACTTACGACAACCGCCAAGTCTCGGCCGAGGTCAAGGCCCTGCGCGCCCATCACCTGCTCACGTGGCAAAGCGAGGCGAGCAGCCACGAGACGTACTCCTACACGAGCGACGACATCTTCGTCACCCTCGACGACAACTCCGGGCCGGTGTTCTACCGCAGCCCGCTGTCGATAGCCGTGGGACGCATCCCGGTGAACAACGAGGAGCAAGCCGCGGCCACGGTCGACAAGTTGCGCAACTTCATGCTTCGCAAGGACTACGGCAGTTGGAAGAACAACGTGGTTTGCGTTGCCGACGACGAAGACCAGGCGAAACACATGGAGCAAAACGAGTCGGTTATAGCCATTGCCCGCGCCAACGGCGGCAGCGACATCGTGTTCAACCATGTGTATCTCGACGCCTTCGAGGCTGTGGTCAAAGGCAGCGGCCGCACCTATCCTCAGGCCCGCGACAAGATGTTCTCGCGACTGAAAGAGGGTGCCGTGCTGTGGACCTACATTGGCCACGCGAGCCCCAACGTGTGGGGTGCCGACGGCCAGTTGACTCATAACGACATTATCAACAACCTGTATTATAGTCACTTGCCAGTGCTCTATGCCGCCACATGCGAATTTGCGCGCTTCGACGGCACCCAGGAGAGCGGCGGCGAGATAATGTACCACAACCCCAATGGCGGCGTGATAGCGCTGATATGCCCGGCCCGCCTGGCCTATGTGACCAACAACGGCGTGCTGAGCGACGCCATCGCCAAACACGCCTTCACCAGCGACGAGGATGGCCTGCCGCTACGCATCGGCGAAATTGCCCGCCGCGGCAAGAACGAGACCACCGGCGACAGCAACAGCAGCCGCTTCATGGTGCTTGGCGACCCGGCGATGCGCCTGTCGATTCCGCCGCACCGCGCGGTGATTGAGACCATCAATGGCCAAGCGGTGAACGAGAACAACCGCCCAGAGTTCAAGGCCCGCCAAACCATCACCTTCGGCGGCAGCATCTACGACCGCAAGGGCCAAAAACTCAACAACTTCAACGGCAACGTTACCGCCACGCTCTTCGACTGCGAACAGTCGGTGCTCACGCACGGCTACGGCGATGGCGCCGAGTTTGCTTACCAAGACCGCACCAACCGCCTGGGCATCAACGTGTCGCCCGTGACGGCCGGCGAGTTCTCCATCACGATGACCATTCCGAGCGAAATCATCGCCAACTACGACAACTACACCACATCGCTGGTGAACCTCTACGCCGCCGACCCGACCTTGAACCTCGAGGCCCGCGGCTACTGCGACGACTTCTACATCTACGGCATCGACGATGAGGTTGAGGCAGACTCGGTAGGCCCCACGATCCAGTATCTGGGCCTCAACTCGCAATCGTTTGTCGACGGCGAGAAGGTCAACGAGTCGCCCCTGGTGCTGGCCACCATTGCCGACGAGAGCGGCGTGAACTTCTCGCAGGGCGGCATCGGCCACGGCGTGACGCTCACGCTCGACGACAAGGAGACGTACAGCAACATCCTCACCACCTACAAGCCGATGGAGGCCGTACGCGGCACCTTGGGCTCGTTCACCTACCAACTTAACGACCTGGAGCCCGGCCACCATGTGCTCCGCCTGAAAGTGTGGGACGTGTTTAACAACTCGAGCGAAAAGTCAATCACATTCAATGTGCTGAAGGGCCTGAAACCCGAGGTGTACGACGTGGTGGCTGCCCCCAACCCGGCCTCGACTCAGACGTCGTTCTACGTGACTCACAACCGTCCCGACGCCACCGTGAGCGTGAACATCGGCATCTACGACCTGATGGGCCGCGAGGTGTGGAGCAGCACGCAAACCGGCAAGAGCACCGAGTTCAATTCGTTCCCCATCGTGTGGAACCTCACCGACAAATCGGGGCACCGAGTGCCTCGCGGAATCTACGTGTATCGCGTGTCGCTCTCGACCGACGGCGTGCATGAGAGCAGCAAGTCGAAGAAGATTGCTGTTACCAACTAATGAAAGCGCGTTATTAAATTATCGAAACGGACACACCTTAAATTTTGACAATTCAAGAAATATATCTATATTTGCAAGTTGATTTCAAATGCAAATTTGACAACCGACATGAACGAACAAAAGACCACGGCCACACGCTCGCTGCTACCTGAGCCCACGCTCCGGCGGCTGCCGTGGTATCTCTCTTACGTGGGCATGCTTGAGAACAAGGGCGTGGGCACGGTGTCGTCGACCCAGATTTCGAAAGAACTCAACGTCGACGCATCGCAGATTGCCAAGGACCTGTCGTTTCTCAACATCAAGGGCAAGACGCGCATCGGCTACGACGTGCCGACGTTGCGCCGGAGCCTGGTGGAGTTTTTGGGCTTCGAGTGCAGCCACAACGCGGTGGTGATAGGCTCGGGCAGCCTTGGGCGCGCACTTATGCAGGATGCCGGCTTGGCCCAGTACGGTCTGAGCATTGTTGCTGGGTTCGACGTGAATCCTGCCATTGTTGGCACCAAGGTGTGCGGCATCCCCATCTACGACATCAGCGAACTCAAGGCTCGCCTTGAGAAGTTGCATGTGGGCATCGCCATCCTCTCGGTGCCTGTCGAGCACTCGCAACGCGTTGCCGACCTGGCCATTGCGAGCGGCATCGAGGCGATATGGAACTTTACTCCATACCGCATCAAGGCGCCGCAGCACATCGCGCTGGCGAACACCTCGATTTACGCCCACCTGGCGATAATGTACAACCGCATGTCGCACGGCACAAAGTGAAGGTTCTTGTCGTACAACACGGAGCGGGCACTACGGCAGTGACCCTGATGGCCGACTCGGCGCTGCTGCGCACCGGCCGCGCGATGTATCTGCCTGAATTTGCCCACACAATGGTCGCCGCGCCGGCAGTTATCGCTCGCATCGACCGCCTGGGCAAACACATAGCGCCACGCTTTGCCCGGCGCTACTGGAAGGAAGTGACCACCGGATTTCGCCTGCTGGCGTGCGACCAGCATGGCGAGCCGTTAGCGCCAGCCGAAGCCGCCCTCAACAGTTTTGACGGCGCGGCCCTGCAAGGCGACTATCCCGCCAGCATGGCCGACGACACACTGGCATGGGCACACAACGGCACCACCCTGTGCCGCACCACCCTGGGCGAGGTGGCCCAGGAAATCGACGAGGTGGTGGTGCGCGTGAGCCAGTTTGCCACGCTCAAGATAGGCGACCTGATATTCTTGGTCATGGAACCGCGCGCCCCGCTGAGCATCGGCGACCGCCTGAGCGGCACCACCGGCGGCGAAACGACGCTGACGACCGCCATAAAATGAAACATCGAGCCACGGCACCCTGCGTGCCACGGCACAACATAAAACGAAAATAAAATAAATTGATTATGCATAAGAGATTTACAACCAGACTATTAGCGATGGCAATTGCTTGCATACTGCTTGGTGTGCATGCGCATGCTTTTCCCACATCTAAGTATGCCACCTCATCGGTTTTGGGCACAGGCAAGTGGGTAAAGATTGCCGTACCCACCAGCGGTGTGTATGAAATCACCGCCGAAGAATTGGCCGAAATGGGGTTCAGCAACATCGACCGTGTGCAAATCTACGGCTGCGGCGGT
>CACYRK010000031.1:35719-43090 GCA_902776835.1 uncultured Bacteroidales bacterium | reverse complement strand
ATCACACAGTGGCGCTCACACCTTCGGCGTGCGCACCACAATGTGTTTCGCACAACTGCAAGTCTTGCGACTTGCAACCGCCTCAATCAACCCAAGGCCATTTTTCGAAATTGGCCGTTATCTTGTTTATAATAAACATGTTGTAGGGCTGTTGAAAATTTTTACCGGACACCAATAATTTTGATTGATATCGTTTTCGAACTACGCGCCATGGCGCGTCCCTACATCTAAATCGTGCGTTCTTAACCCCGTTAGGGGTGACAGAACTAATTGCGTCTACATCTGCCACCCCTGGTTTTTTTCGGACACTAATAAATCGAATGCTCGAATTTCACAACAAACATTTGTTTAATTTGTTGACTATTAATTTGTTGGCTTAATGCAAACGAGGGCGGGGGTCGTCACTTCCCGTCCTCGTATTGATTTTCAGCGTCGATTGTGTAACTCGTAACGCGTTGCTCGGCAATGAATCGTGGTGTGTAGAGCGTGATTCATTAACTCGAATTTGTCATTACAAAGTTACAACAATGGCGCGCCGTTTGTCAACCCCTCAAGCCTGCATCACTGCCGATGTAAGCCGTTGGTAATAAACGCATAAAATAAATAGTTTCATATCATTGCCCACGCAGCGTCAAGGTTGGTCGGGCGGCGTGAGGCGGAACACGATGCGCAGTTTGCCGTCGGCCCATCGCGTGCTGGTGATGCGGAAGGTGCCGATTTGCGCCGTGTGCTCCACGTGGCTGCCCACGCACAGGCACTGGTCGTAGTTGCCGATGTGCACCACGCGCACGGTGTCGCTGGCGTCGTCGGGCAGACGGTCGAGGCTGAAGCGCTGTGCGGCGTCGGCCTGCGTGATAAACTCCATCGTCACGGGCACGTCGGCGCGGATGGCGTCGTTCACGCGGTCCTCGATGGCGCGAATCTCGTCGTCGGTGAGTGGTCGCGGAAACTGGTAGTCGAGTTTCGACTTAGTGCGCTCCACATGCGCGCTCACGTGGCGGCCGCAGCCGTAGAGCGCCACCATGGTGCCGTTGAGCAGATGCTCGGCGGTGTGCATCGGCGGAAATTCCTGCTTGTTGTGTGCGTTAAGTTCCATAGTTAATGAATTTGTGATTATGGTGCAAAGTTACTAAAAAATTGCCAAGTGTCATAAGACGACTCGACGAGTTGCGTGGCGCGGAGCCAATAGGCTTGGATTTAGCGGACACTAATTTTTTTATTCATTAAATTAATTTACTATCTTTGCAGAAATTATCTTCTAATATGGCCGACAATAAAAAGGAAATAGAGAGAGCAGAACTCCACAGGACCATCTGGGCGATTGCAGATGAGATGCGAGGCAGTGTGGATGGTTGGGACTTCAAGTCGTATATCCTGGGCATGCTCTTCTACAGATATATCAGCGAGAACATCACCAACTACATCAACAAGGGTGAGTGGGAAAGCGGCAACAAGGACTTTAACTATGCTGACCTTGACGATGCTGTCGCCGAGGATGCAAGAGAAGAAATGGTGAATGTGAAGGGCTTCTTCATCCTTCCAAGCCAATTGTTCGCCAACGTGTGCAAGGTCTGTGACAAGGATGACAACCTCAACGAGACGCTTGAGCGCATATTCACAGCCATCGAGGCCAGTGCCAAAGGAACAGAGAGTGAGGATGACTTCAAAGGCTTGTTTGCCGACCTTGATGTCAACTCTAACAAACTTGGTGCAACAGTTGTCAAGCGAAACGAGAAGTTAGTCAAGTTGCTTCACGGCATCCAACAAATGAACCTTGGGGACTACCAAGACAACACCATCGATGCCTTTGGCGATGCCTACGAATATCTGATGACGATGTACGCCAGCAATGCAGGCAAGAGTGGTGGTGAATTCTATACGCCCCAAGAGGTGTCGGAACTGCTCACTAAATTAGCGACCTTAGGCAAGACTGAAGTCAACAAGGTTTATGACCCTGCATGTGGCTCGGGTTCACTGCTGTTGAAAGCGGCCAAAATTTTAGGCAAGGAGAATGTAAGACAAGGTTTCTTCGGTCAAGAAATCAACCTCACCACCTACAACCTTTGCCGCATCAACATGTTTCTCCACGACATCGACTACGACAAGTTTGACATTGCCTGTGAGGACACGCTTATATCCCCCATGCACTGGGATGACGAGCCATTTGAGGTGATAGTCAGCAATCCACCTTACAGCATCAAGTGGAAGGGTGATGATGACATTACACTCATCAACGACCCGAGATTTGCCCCTGCTGGCGTGCTTGCCCCAAAATCTAAGGCCGACCTCGCTTTCATCATGCACTCACTCTCATGGCTCGCCACCAATGGCACAGCAGCCATTGTGTGTTTCCCGGGTGTGATGTATCGCGGTGGTGCCGAGAAGAAGATTCGCCAGTATCTCATCGACAACAACTATGTGGACTGCATCATTCAGTTGCCCGACAATCTGTTTTATGGCACCAGCATTGCCACGTGCATTATGGTGCTGAAAAAGTCGAAGAAGGACAACAATACACTTTTCATCGATGCCAGCAAGGAGTGTGTTAAGATTACCAACAACAACAAACTCACCCCAGACAACATTGAGCATATAGTGCAGATGTTTGCCGGCAGGGCAGATGTGCAGTATCAGTGCAAACTGGTGAACAATGACACCATAGCAGAAGGCGGTTATAACCTTTCTGTATCTACCTATGTTGAACAAGAAGACACCCGCGAGAAGGTGGACATTGTTGAACTGAATGCCCGGCTGGCTCAGATTGTGGCTCATGAGAATGAACTCAGGAAACAGATTGATGAAATCATTAAGGAGTTGTAAGCCATGAGCCAGATAGAAGAACTGATACAACAATACTGCCCAGACGGGGTGGAGTGGAAATGTCTTGGTGACTTTTGCGAAATTAAGACAGGAAAGGGTATTACTAAAAAAGATTGTGTTGAATATGGAGAATTTCCTATAATAAGTGGCGGTGTTGAACCTATGGGATATTACCATACCTATAATAGGGAAGGTAGGACTGTAACTATATCTAGAGTGGGGGCAAACGCTGGCCTCGTTAGTTTTATTGAAAAGAGATTTTATCTTAATGATAAATGCTTTTCCGTCATTCCATCAAATAAAACAAATACTAAGTTCTTGTATTACATCCTTTCTTCTATTGAAAGTTCCATTAAAGGCATGCAAAGCGAAGGAGGTGTGCCTACAATTAATACACAAAAGGTAGGCGGTATAGAAATCCCTCTTCCCCCTCTTCCTGTTCAGGAGGAGATTGCTAAGATATTAGATTCATTCTCAGAGCTGCAAGCGGAGCTGCAAGCGGAGCTGCAAGCGAGACGACAACAATACCAGTATTATCGAGACAAACTGCTCTCATTCGAAGGACGGGACGATGTAGAATGGAAGAAGTTGGGAGATGTATGTGAAATTGGAACTGGCTCTCACAATACACAAGATGGTTTAGCGGAAGGGCTGTATTCGTTTTATACAAGAGGTTCTGAAGTTCTATATCTAAATGACTATGACTATGATGAGACTGCTATAATAACTGCAGGTGATGGAGCAGGTGTTGGCAAAGTATTTCACTTTGTACAAGGGAAATATGCTCTTCATCAAAGAGCATACAGGATTGTTCCAGATGAAAAAAAAATTTCGGCAAGATATCTTTATTATTACATAGGAGCCACTTTTTATAACTATATTATGAGAAGTTCTGTTTCGTCATCTGTAGTATCTATTAGAAAACCAATGATGGTTAATTATCCAATCCCTCTTCCCCCTTTATCTGTCCAAGAGGAGATTGTCGCCACCCTTGACCGATTTGACGCTCTTGTCAATGACTTGTCTCAGGGTTTGCCAGCGGAGATAGAGGCCAGGAAGCAGCAATATGAGTATTACAGAGACAAATTATTAACATTCAAGAAGAAAGCATAAGCACTACTATGGCATACAACATCATTGCTGAAAACGAAGAATACACTGTAGTCAGTGAGTTTGAGACTGAGTATGGCAGGCTTGACAAATATCAGAGTGAGGCCATGCTCGAAAAGGACTTTATAAAGACTCTCACAGAACAAGGCTATGAGTATCTGCCCATCCACGAGGAGAAAAACCTTGTGGAAAACCTCAGAGTGCAGTTGCAGAAACTCAACAACTACGTCTTCACCGATGCTGAATGGGAAAGGTTTTTCAGGGAGAACCTTGCCAACAAGAATGATGGTATCGAAGCCAAAACCGCCAAGATACAAGAGGACTACATTCAGGTGCTTAAATGTGATTCTGGCGAAAGCAAGAACATCTATCTGATTGACAAGAGGAACATCCACAACAACTTTCTTCAAGTTATCAACCAATATGAGGAGAAAGAAGGGAGTCATGACACCAGATATGATGTTTCCATTTTGGTGAACGGGTTGCCCCTGGTGCACGTGGAACTGAAACGAAGGGGTGTTCAGTTAAAAGAGGCATTCAACCAGATAAACAGATACCAGAGGGACAGTTTCTGGGCCGGATGTGGCCTGTATGAGTATGTGCAGATTTTCGTCATCAGCAATGGCACAAACACTAAGTACTATTCAAATTCGACCAGAGCCAACCACTTGAAAGAACAACATATAGGAAGCAGAAGCAAGTCGAAGAAGACCAGCAACTCCTTTGAGTTCTCATCGTTCTGGACCGACAGCAACAACAAGCCGATCCTCGACCTGATTGACTTCGCCAAGACTTTCCTTGCCAAGCATACCTTGCTGAACGTGCTCACCAAGTATTGTGTTTTCACTACCGAGAGAATGCTGATGGTGATGCGGCCTTACCAGATTGCAGCCACCGAAAGAATCATCCAAAGGATTAACATCGCCAACAACTATAAGCAATATGGCAAGATTGAGGGCGGTGGCTATATATGGCACACTACAGGCAGCGGCAAGACGCTTACCTCATTTAAGACCGCACAATTGGCGTCAAGGCTGGATTTCATCGACAAGGTGCTATTTGTTGTCGATAGGAAAGACCTCGACTACCAGACGATGAAGGAGTACAACCGGTTTGAGGAGGGTGCTGCCGACAGCAACTCATCCACGGCAGTGCTTCAGAGGCAACTGGAGAACAAGGACAAGAGTGGTGCCTACCACAACTATAAGATTATCATCACAACCATCCAGAAACTATCTATCTTTGTCCAGAAGAATAAAGGGCATGAGGTATTTCAGAAGAGAGTTGTCATCATCTTTGACGAGTGCCACCGCAGCAACTTCGGTGAGATGCACACAGCCATCACAAAGAACTTTAAAAAGTACCATCTTTTTGGCTTCACAGGCACACCAATATTTGCAGCCAATGCCAGCAGTAGCGGCAACATCAAACTGAAAACTACCCAACAAGCCTTTGGTGACAAACTGCACACCTACACCATTGTGGATGCCATCAACGACGAGAATGTGTTGCCGTTCAGAATCGATTATGTCAATACGCTGAAACAGAAAGATGAGATTCAGGACAAGCAGATTTCAGCCATCGACAGGGAGAAGGTGTTGTCGGCCCCAAAGCGCGTTGAAGAAGTAGTGAAATACATTCTTGAACATTTCGACCAGAAGACCAAGAGGAGTTCATATTACTCGTTCCGGGCCACGCAGAACATTGGCGAGGTGGCCGTTGCTGGCCGAGGCAAGGAGGTGAAGGAGCAAAAGGCCGTGCAGAAACTGCTTGGCTTCAATGCCATGTTTGCCGTGGCCTCAATCCCTATGGCTAAAGCATATTACAATGAGTTCAAGAAACAGCAGGCAGCACTCCCCGAAGCCCAGCGATTGAAAATTGCCACAATCTACTCTTATGGCGCTAACGAAGAAGAAATTGACGGAATCCTGACCGAGGAGAATCCTGAGAGCACCACCAGTCTTGACCAGCAGAGTAGAGACTTCCTCGATGGTGCAATCAAGGACTACAACCAAATGTTCAGTACCAACTACGACACCAGCAATGATAAGTTCCAGAACTATTATAAGGATTTGTCGTTGAGGATGAAGAACCGACAGGTAGACCTCTTGATTGTGGTGAATATGTTCCTAACCGGCTTTGATGCGACCACGCTTAATACTCTATTTGTTGATAAGAACCTCAGGCAGCATGGCCTAATACAGAGTTATAGCAGAACTAACAGAATCTTGAACTCTATCAAGACGTTTGGCAATATCGTATGTTTCCGCAACCTGCAAAAAGAGACCGACGATGCTATTGCATTGTTTGGCGACAAGGATGCCAGCAGTATTGTTCTGTTGAAGGATTTCAATTCTTACTACGACGGTTATGACACCTCGAAGGGCAAACATTGCTACGGCTATACAGAATTGGTTCAACAACTGTTGGAAGAGTTCCCCGACGGCAAGCCGGCAATGGGCGAGCAAGAAGAAAGGCGGTTTATCGGACTGTTTGGCAGCCTGTTGAAGTCAATAAATGTACTACAATCCTTTGACCAATTTGAGGGCAAGGAACTGCTCACCGACGGTCAGATGCAGGACTACCAGAGCCATTATCTTGACTTGCGTGACAAGTGGAGAAAGAAGAATAATACTGATAAGGAAATCATTAATGATGACCTCATCTTCGAGACTGAACTCATCAGGCAAGTTGAAATCAACATCGACTACATCCTAATGCTGGTGAAGCAGTACCATGACAGCAACTGCAAGGATAAAGAGTTGCTTGTGAGCATCAACAAGGCTGTCGGCGCAAGCATGAACCTCAGAAGCAAGAAAGAACTCATAGAGAGTTTTGTTGAGGCGGTTAATGTGGGCGAAGATGTTGACGACGCATGGGAAGATTTCGTCAGGCAGAAGAGGGAAGAAGACCTTGCCAGCATTATCCAGGAAGAGAAGTTGAAGGAACCTGAGACGAGGAAGTTTATAGAGAATGCCCTCAGAGACGGCCAGGTAAGAACTACTGGCACCGACATCGATAAGATACTGCCGCCAATGTCAAGATTTGGCAGCGGTGGAAACAGGCGTCGCAAGAAGTTGGTGGTAATAGAGAAGATACAAGCATTCTTTGAGAAGTACTTCGGGCTGTAAACCGACCATCACGCTTAGGGCGTGCCAAAATACCCAAAGACGGCATTAACAATGTAGGGACGCGCCATGGCGCGTCGTGCGAAACCCCAGGTATTTACAACCTTGACTCCACGACGCGCCATGGCGCGTCCCTACAAATTTATGGCCACTTTACACTAATTGTGAATGATGAAGTGCCCCCTCTTCTTTAAATTTTAATATTACTGTCCGGTAAAAATTTTCAACAGCCCTACAACATGTTTATTATAAACAAGATAACGGCCAATTTCGAAAAAGGGCCTTGGGTTGATTGAGGCGGTTGCAAGTCGCA
>CACYRK010000031.1:0-35709 GCA_902776835.1 uncultured Bacteroidales bacterium | reverse complement strand
GATTATTACGTTGTGACCTAATCACACAGTGCGCACCAGTTCTTCAAACTGGCACGCACAATGTGTTTCGCACATTAGCAAGTCTACCGACTTGCCTCCCTGAATGGTTTTACCGGACAGTAATAATTTTAAACCTCAAGTTTCGAGAGAAACTTGAATCCGTTAGAATTCCACGCCGAGTTTCACCACAGCGTTGTGGAGCAGCGGTGTGCGCTTGAGGTAACTGTGTCCGCTCAGGTCGGGCTTGCTGTCGGGTGTGTCGCCGGTGACCCAGAGTTTGTAACTGGCGGTGTGCAGTTCGTATCCCACGCCGATGTTGAACGAGAAATACTGCGACGTGCCGAAGTGGTAGCCCAGGCTGGGTGCCACGAAGAGTCCGCTGTGGTTAAAGGTGCCGCAGCCCAGTTTCAGGCTGGCAAACGGCGTGCCGTGCGTCTCGCTGCGCCAGTTGTAGCGGCCCTCGAGGTAGATGGGGATGAAGGGGAAATCCCAGTCGGGATCGTTGGGCGCGGGCTGGGCGAGGTCGGTGCGCAACGGGTAGGAGTCGACCTTGGCGTTGAATGGGTGCATGCCCAGTCCGGCGCCCAGATAGAAGTGGGTGTTGAACTGGTAGCCGAAACTCGTCTCGATGAGCCAATAGTCGTTGCGCGGCGAGCCGAAGCCGAAGGCGTAGCCCAGGTCGATAAAGCCGCGGAACTTGCTCGTGTCGTAGTTTTTCTTGCGCGCCTCGTGGGTGATGTAGGCAATCTCGTCGGTGGTGTAGACATATTTCACGTCGTCGACCAGGATTTCCACGCTCTGCTCGTTGCGTGTGGTGATGAAGCCGGTCACCACCTCGCCACTCTTGAGGTGGATGGTGCTCTTTCGCGTTGCGGCGCCGGCGGTGATAGCCAGCAGTGCCACGATTGTGATGAGGATAAATCTTTTCATTATAGTCTAAATTTTACTTTGTTGTTTTGCAGTTTTGCTCGCCAATTTAATGCGAATTTTGAACGCTAATTTCACGAAATTTTAATGCGAATTTCACGAAATTTTTTGCTTGCGGGTGCACACGCCCCCGGCCCGTTGGGCCACCCCCTCTTAGAGGGGGATTTTCGCCGGCTTGGTCAGAAGGTCTGCATGTCGACCAGGTGCTTATAGGTGCCGTCGAGGGCCATGAGCGCGCTGTGGGTGCCCTGCTCGACGATGCGTCCGTCTTGCATGACGCAAATCAGGTCGGCATTTTTGATGGTCGACAGCCGGTGTGCAATCACCAGCGTGGTGCGGCCGTGCATGAGGTTGTCGAGGGCCTCCTGCACGAGGTGTTCGCTCTCGGTGTCGAGGGCGCTGGTGGCCTCGTCGAGGATGAGGATGGGCGGGTTCTTGAGGATGGCGCGCGCTATGCTGATGCGCTGGCGCTGTCCGCCCGACAGACGGCAGCCACGGTCGCCGATGTTGGTGTCGAAGCCGTTCTCGCTGGCCATGATGAAGTCGTAGGCGTTGGCGATGCGCGCCGCCTCCTCCACCTGCTCGCGCGTGGCGTGGTCGACGCCGAAGGTGATGTTGTTGTAGAACGTGTCGTTAAACAGGATAGCCTCCTGGTTGACGTTGCCCATGAGTGCGCGCAAGTCGGCCACGCGGTAGTCGCGGATGTCGATGCCGTCGATGGTCACCGCACCTTCTTGCACGTCGTAGAATCGCGGCAGCAAGTCGGCCATCGTGGTCTTTCCCGAGCCGCTCTGCCCGACGAGGGCCACCGTCTTGCCGCAGGGGATGTCGAGGCTCACGCCGTCGATTACCCACTGCTCGCCGTAGCGGAAGCGCACGTCGCGGTAACTGATGCCCTGCGTCATCGCCTCCAGCGGCTTGGGCTCGGCGGGGTCTTTGATGGGGTTGTCGGCGCTGAGGATGCGGTCGATGCGCTGCATCGACGCCAGGCCGCGCTGTATCGAGTAGGTGGCCTTCGACAGTTCCTTGGCGGGGTTGATGATGTTGTAGAAAATCACCATGTAGTAGATAAACGACGGCGCGGTGATGCTGGCCTTGCCGCCCAGGATGAGCGTGCCGCCGAACCACAGCACGATGGCGATGGCCGCCGTGCCCAGGAACTCGCTCATGGGGTGCGCCAACTCGTGGCGCCGGTAGATGCCCTTGTAGATGTTGCGGAAGCGCTCGTTCTCGCTCTCGAAGCGGCGACGCACCTTGTCCTCGGCGTTGAAGGCCTTGACGATGCGCAGCCCGCCGATGGTCTCCTCGATGTTGCTCAAGATCACGCCCCACTGGTTCTGGCCCTCCAGCGACACGCGCTTCAGGCGCTTGCCCACGCGGCCCATCACCAGGCCCGCCAGCGGCAGCAAGATGAGCACGAAGAGCGTCAGTTGCCAACTCACGATGATCATCATCGTCAGGCACACGATAATCATGATGGGATTTTTGAAAATCATCTGCAGCGACGACAGCACCGAGTTCTCCACCTCGGTCACGTCGCCGCTCATGCGCGCCATCACGTCGCCCTTGCGCTCGGTCGAGAAGAAGCCGATGGGCAGCGACACAATCTTGGCGTAGATCTGGTTGCGGATGTCGCGCACCACGCCGGTGCGTATGGGCACCATGAAGAAGTCGCTCATGTAGGCGCTGCCGGTCTTCAGCGCGGTCATCACGATCAGCGCCACGGCGATGGCGGCCAGGGCCGTCGACGGGCCGAAGCGCTCGAGGATGCACTGCACGTAGTAGTAGAAGTCGTTGATAACCACCGTCTTAATGCTTGCGGCACCCAGCGGCATGAAGTCGTAGTGCTCCTGGTTGATGCCGAAGAGCATCTCCAGGATGGGGATGATGAGCGCGAAAGAAAACAGCGTGAGAAAGGCCGCCAGAATGTTGAATAACACATTCAGCGCCAAGTATTTCTTGTAAGGTGGGACAAACCTCACCAGCAGTTGAAAGAATCCCTTCATTATATCTTTTGAAAGTCAATTACAATATTTTTGCTCGCGGTTTAATGCGATTTTTTAAAGCGAATTTCGAAACGCGAATTTCGCGAATTTTTTATAATGCGAATTTCGCGATTTTTTTGCTTGCGGGTGGCACACTCGCTGTGTAGTTCCTCCCCTAAGTTAGGGGAGGTGGCGCTTTGCGCCGGAGGGGTGTGTTTTTGCTCGCGGGGGTGGCACACGCCCCCGGTCCTCTGGGCCACCCCCTTTATCTTAGAGGGGGATTTTCGTCGGCTGTGCTACTGCTCGTCGGGGTGGCGCAGCGCGTGGGCGTTGCGCTTCAAGCCCTCGAGTTTGGCGCGCTTGACGGCGCTGTGGCGAAACAGCCGGTTGAATGCCGTGCGGTCCATCGCCACGATGTCGTCGAGCGTGAGACTCATCAGTTCGTCGCTGGCCTCAAACTCTGGGTGCTGGGTGGCCTGCGCCAAGCTGTTGTGCGGACAGCAGCGTTGGCAACTGTCGCAGCCGTAGACGCGGTGTCCCAGTGCCGACTGTGCCTGCTCGGGCAGCGGGCCGCGCAGTTCGATTGTCAGGCACGACAGGCAGCGGCGGGCATCCACGGCGCCATCGCCGTCGAGAGCCCCGGTGGGACAGGCCTCCAGGCACGCGCCACAGTCGCCGCACGACAGTGTGCAGGGCGCGTCGGCCTCGAGGGCCAGCGTGGTCAGCAGGGCGCCCAGCACGAAGTACGAGCCTCGCCCGGGCACTATCAACTGGTTGTTGCGGCCTATGAAGCCCAGTCCGGCCTGTTGCGCCCAGTAGCGTTCGCGCAGCGGCGCCGAGTCGACGCAGGCACGCGACACGCAGCCAGTGGCCTCCTGAATCTCCGCCGCCAACTGCCACAGCCGCTGCTTGAGCACGTCGTGATAGTCGCGGCCGTAGGCGTAGTAGGCAAACTGTGGCGCGTCGGCGGGCTGCAGGCGCTGCGGCAGGTAGTTCATGCCCACCATCACCAGCGACTGCGCGCCGTCGAGCAGCGCGCGCGGGTCGTCGCGCACCGCCTGGTAGCGCTCGGCCCACGCCATGCATCCCTGGCGCCCCCGCTCGAGCCACTGCCGGTACTGGCGGCGCGCACGCTCGTCGACGGGCGCCGCCGTGGCGATGCCGCACACGTCGAAGCCCATCGCCAGGGCTCGTTGCTTGATATCGGCAGCAGTAAGCAGCATAGCAGTGGTGTTCGCAATAGTCAATTCATTATCAGTCAGCACTTTTTGCACCGACTGCCCATCTATAGCGACTGCCCTGCGCCGGCGCGGCCTGCCGCACCCGGCCCACAGCACATCCCTATAGGCCACAAAATTACACAATTCTCTCCACACCACCAAATCCTCCTTTAACGCTAATTGCGCCTCTTTTAACGCGAATTTCGCGAATGATAACCACAAATTAAACGAAGGAAATAATTCGTGAAATTCGTGGTTAATCTTGGTGAAATTCGTGGTTAATCTTGGTGAAAGACGTGTTGAGAGGGGTGCGATTTGTGGTTGGGGGTTAGAGGTAGGGGATGACGCCGAAACTGTAGTCTTGTTCGCGGAGCCATTCGATGGCTCGCGGCAGGGCGTATTTCATGTTTTTCTCGGCCTTGAGCGAGTCATGGAAGACGATGATTGAGCCTCCGCGAGCGTATCGCTTGACGTTGTCGAGCACCTGTTGGCCGGTGAGTTTCTTGCTGTAGTCGCGCGTGACCAGGTCGTACATAATGATGTTGAATCGCGAGCGGAGCACCTTGCTCTGGCTCCATCGCAGCAGGCCGTGCGGCGGCCGGAAGAGCGACGACTGGATGAGTTCGTGCGCCTTGAAGACGTTGCGCAGATAGGTGTGCGTGGTGACGCGCGCGCCCTGCAGGTGGTTCATGGTGTGGTTGCCCACGCTGTGTCCGCGCTGCTTGATCTCGGCGAAGAGTTGTGGGTTGCGTGCCACGTTGTCGCCCACGCAGAAGAAGGTGGCCTTCACGCCGTAATGGTCGAGCGTGTCGAGCACCCAGGGAGTGACTTCGGGTATTGGCCCGTCGTCGAACGTAAGGTATACCGTGTGGCGCTTTTTGTTGATGCGCCACACGGTTTCGGGGAAGAGCATGCGATAGAGCAATGGTGGTCGTTCGACAAGCATACTCGGTGTGTCGTTAGAATGCCGCGCTTGTGTCGGACAGGGGCACTGGTTCGGTTGCTTTCACCATTCGCGGCTGCTGCTGAGCCTGTATCATGGCCGACATGCGGTCGAGGTTCACGCCCATAGCCCTGAGGTTGTTGAGCAGTTTGTCAGCCCCGCTGGGGTTCAGCGTGCTGTAGGTCTGCACGAGGCCTGGCAGGTAGAGAGCGTCGATGTACTGGTCTTGGCGCGTGAGTCGGCTGTAGTTGTCGGTGGTGAGCGACTGGTAGAAGCGCGCATACTGTCCGTAGCGCATCACCTCCTGCTCGATGAGTTTGGTGGCCTTTTCGAGGGCACCCTTGTCGCCGGTGGCATCGTAGAGGCTCTTGTAAGCCATGGCGATGCGCTGTCCCATGCCGATGGCGTAGGGCGAGGTGGCGGCAGGCAGTTTGGTCTGCATCAGGTCGAGCACGCGGGCTGCCTTGGCATAGCGGTCGGTGGCATAGGCGTTGGCGTCCTTGCCCATGAAGGTGGCTTGGCCGGTATCCACGGCCTTCTTAGCCACGTTGCCCTCGTAGATGAGGTCGACGGCCAGGTTGGTGAGCGTGGTGCGCGTGGTGGTGACCATGCGGCGGATAGTCTCGTCGAGGTAGATGTCGGCGGGCTTAGCCACGTCGATACCGCCCCAGCGGAACTTGTTCATCACGTTGTCGTACATCTTGTCGGTGGCGGTGAAGATCTCGTCGCTCTCGGCATTGCGGATGGGCGTCACCTGATAGGCCATACCGGTGGAGCGCAGGTAGGGCGAGAGGCCCAGGTAGTAACTGTCGGGGACAGTCATGGCGAAGTAGCAGGGACGTTGCCAGCCCTGTGCTATGCTGCTGGCGATGATGTCGAGGCAGGCGAGTTGGCTGGCGTTCATGCCGCCGCCCAGGCTCCGCAGGTTCAAGTTGATGGTCTCGGCGGCCTGGTCGCGCTCCTCGGGGCTGATTATGCCGGCCTTGACAGCCTGCTCGGCATCAACGGGCATAAACACGTTAGGATAGGCGATGCAGTAGAGCATGTCGCTCTCCTTGCCGCTGCCGTAGGGATCTTTCTTGGCGTCGTCGCTGTAGAACTGCTTGAGCATGTCGATCACGGGCACATGCATGGCGGTGTCGGTGTTGAAGAAGTATCCGGCCTGACGGCGGTCGTAGGCATAAGTCAATGCGTCGGCCTGCATGGGCAGCGGCTTGCTGTCGTAAGCGGCGCGCTGCATCTGCGCGATGTACCAGTCGGTGGCCAGGTAACTGAGGTTGACCACGCGCACGTCGGTGCGGTAGCCCTCGACCTCCTGTGCGTACCACAGCGGGAAGGTGTCGTTGTCGCCGTTGGTGAAAATCACGGCGTTCTTGTCGAGACTCGAGAGATAGTTCATGCCGAAGTCGCGAGCGGCGTAGCGTCCGCTGCGGTCGTGGTCGTCCCACGTCTGGCTCACCATCTGCAGCGGCACGATGATGCCGAGCACCACGGCCACCACGGCCATGGCGAGCGTTGCCGTAGGCTCTTTCGACGTTACCGGTGCGAGTTGTGCGGCCTCGCTGTCGGCGGTGGCGATGCGCGTCCTTTCGGGGTCGGGTGCGATGCGCGTCTTCTCGTTGTCGGCGGCCTTCTTGGCACCCTTCTTGTCGGCTTTCTTGCGCTTGGCGATGGCGAGCATCAGTCGCCACAGTCCGGCCACGCCCATGCCAATCCAGATGGCGAAGGCGTAGAACGAGCCGGCGTAAGCGTAGTCGCGCTCACGCGGCTGGCTGGGCGTCTGGTTGAGGTAAAGCACGATGGCGATACCCGTCATGAAGAAGAGGAAGAAGATCACCCAGAACTGCTCGATGCCACGCTTGCCGCGATAGGCCTGCCAGAGCAAGCCCACGATGCCCAGCAGCAGCGGCAGCAGGTAGAACACGTTGTGGCCCTTGTTGCCCGTGCCATAGTCGGCGGGCAGCAGGCTTTGGTCGCCCAGGCGCAGATTGTCGATAAAGGGTATGCCCGAGAGCCAGTTGCCCTGCGTAATCTCGCCCATGCCCTGGATGTCGTTCTGGCGTCCGGCGAAGTTCCACATGAAGTAGCGCCAGTACATGTAGTTGAGTTGGTAGTCGATGAAGAAGCGCAGGTTGTCGCCCATGGTGGGTCGCGACACGGTCTTGCGCTCCATCACCGAGCCGTCGGCAGCCACGAGCACGTCGCCCTCGACGTGGCGGCTGGGGTCTTTCAAGTCCATGCCTAGCCAGTCGATATACTGCTGCGCGTGTGAGTCGCTGTGGATGCGCGGGAAGAGCATGTTCTGCTGCGGGATGTACTTGTACTCCTGCTTGTGCCCGGTGACGATGTAGCGGTCGGGGTCGCTGGGATTCTTCTTGATTTCCTGCGAATAGATGGCATCGCCCTCGACCACCAGGGGCACCTGGTAGCCGTTTGACGGCGTGCGCTGGATGTCGCTGAACACGGTGCGTCCGTAGAGCAGCGGCGTCTCGCCATACTGCTCGCGGCTGAGGTATTTGGCCAGCGCGAAGGTGTTGTTTGGCGAGTTCTCGTCGAGCGGCGTATTGGCGTTGCTTCGGATGAGAATCAGCGCATAACTGGCGAAGCCCAGGAAGATGACCAAGATGGAGATGCTGACGTTGCTGAATAGGCGCACGGGCACCGCCTTGCAGAAGCGGAACAGATACACCAGCAAGGCAATGAGCAGTATGGTGGTGATCCACCACTTGCCGCCCACCAGCAGCATGCCCGACAGGGCGATGGCCAGTGCGAACGACAGTTTCATGCGCAACTCGCTGGTGCCGCGGTAAAGTTCCCAGATGTTCCAGGCCAGCACTGCCACGAGCAGGATGGCATACATCAGGGCACCCATGTTGAACGACATGCCCAGTGTGTTCACGGCAAAGAGGTCGAACTTCTGGCCGAACTTCACGAATCCCGGCTCGAGTCCGTAGAGCACCAGCACGATGATGGCAAACGAGATGAGCAGCGTGATTAGCGAGCCCTTGGCGCTGGTATTCTTATAACGACGGTAGTAGTACACCAGGGCGATGGCGGGGATGCACAGCAGGTTGAGCAGGTGCACGCCGAGCGACACGCCAATGATGTAAGCAATGAGGATGAGCCATCGGTCGCTGCCTGGCTCGTCGGCGCGGTTTTCCCACTTCAGAATGAGCCAGAAGACCAATGCCGTGCAGAACGACGAGAAGGCGTAGACCTCGGCCTCGACAGCCGAGTACCAGAAGGTGTCGCTCCAGGTGTAGGCCAGAGCGCCCACGAGGCCGCTGCCCATAATCACCAGGTACTGCGCGGTGGTCATCAGCGCCTCGTTGCCGTCCTCGACGAGCAATTTTTTCACCAGATGTGTGATGGTCCAGAACAGCAGCAAGATGGTTGCCGCGCTGAACATTGCCGACATGGCGTTGACGCACGCCGCAACTGCGGTGACCTGGCCACCGGCAAAATGCGCCGCAAAACGCGCCGCAAGGATGAAGATCGGGTTGCCTGGCGGGTGGCCAATCTCACTCTTGAAGCCCTGTGCTATAAACTCTGGACAGTCCCAAAAACTCGCTGTGGGCTCGATGGTGAGCAGATAGGTGACTGCTGCGATCAGAAAGACGAGCCATCCCAGCGTGTTGTTAATGATGTTATACTTCCTCATTGTGTTGATATTAAATAATTTCCTCTTAAATTTGCTCGCGCTGTGGCGCACCGCTCGGTGCGGTCGACGTTAGGCGTTGCGTGCCCGTCGCGTTGTTGCAACGTGCGCCTATCACGGCAAATAATCTACAAAAATACAGTTTTTATTGCAATCACCCCGTAAAACCCGCCACATATTAGCATTAATTAGCAATTAACACGCTAAAAATTAAACCTCGCCCCACTCGAGCATTCGAATGTTCGAACAATCGAACGTTCGATGCGCTGGAGAGCCGGGGGCGCGTTTCTGTTGTGCGGTTTCCGTCCAAAAGTCGTGATTTTTTCCACTTTTGGCTCATTTCTGTTGTGTGGTTTCCGTCCAAAAGTCGTAATTTTTTCCACTTTTGGCTCGTTTCTGTTGTGCGGTTTCCGTCCAAAAGTCGTGATTTTTTTCACTTTTGGCTCGTTTGTAGGGGTGTAATAGAAGTGCTATGGTTTAATTAGGGCACAAAAAAAAGAGCCAGGACAACTTGGTGCCCCGGCCCACTGTCTTTCGACAGATTACTTAACTCTTAACATGTGATCTACAACAATGTTCTTAACTCTTTACATGTAACCTACAACAATGTAAACTGTATTGTAACCATTTGAAACAACGCGGTATAAAACTCCTCCTGCAAGCCACAGACGCTCATGGTTCATCATTACGAAACGGCCATATGCGGGACGGTGGTGGAATCGTGCGCCCATTGCTGGACGGTGGCGCATGTGAGCATTTGCTCCATGACGATGCACTACTTGGTGGCGATGGCCAACGTTGGTGGCGTGACCTTGGCGATGTTGCATCTCGGTGCGGTGGCCTACTCTTTGGCCCGTTGCTCCACGTTGTGTGCTGCGCGCCTCCATGCTCAGAGGCATCAGCATTGCCAGTGCGGCGATTGCGGTGATGATAATTTTAGTTTTCATGACTATATATCTTTTGTGCCGGGGCGACCAGGTCGCCAACGCGGCAAGTTAAACATTTATTTCTTTGTCAATTAGATTATTAAAATTGGCCAAAGTTTATGTTTTTTGTGCCCGCAATCGACCATGCCCGCCCTTGCCCCGACCAATTCCCCGATTTTACATACCAACCCCACCCCACCTGATTAAACCAAAACGCGAATCACACGGTTGCGATGCGTGTGATTCGCGTTTTTTGGAGTTGAAAATGCAGTGCTGTTACTGCTGGGCGTCGGATGCTGTGATTTCGTTGATTTGAGCGAGGACGTCGTCGTTGGTGCGTTGCATCTTGCGGAAGATGAGGAAGGCGACGATGAGTCCGATCACGCAGCCTATGCCGGCACCTACGCAGCCGCCCAGTGCGGCTCCCGAGGCGAAGTCGTGATTGTCGGCCTGGGCGAGGTAACTGTTGTAGAGTTCCCACATGAGCCAAGCCACCCACACGAGCACGGCGACGATGCCGATGATGAACGCTTTGGCGCGCAGGCTCTTCATGCGCAGCAGTTTGCGGCTGGTGTCCACGAGGTCGCCCTGCAGCAGTTCGGCGCTGTTGAGGTGGTTGATGTAGTAGTCGGCCGAAACGCTGACGATGAGCATCACTGCCACGAAGGCGTAGAGCCACCACGAGAGGGCGAAACTCACGTGCATGATGGCCAGATAAATCAGCAGCAGTGGCACAAGGATGATTTCAAAGATCACATATTTCTGAATCCACGACATGCTCTGGTTCATGGATTTGCGCATGAGTTGCTCGTTGATGATTTCTTGCTTATCGAGTTTGTTGCGCAGTATGCCCATCTGCTCACGAAGGCTGTCAAGTTCTATGTTTACGTTATTTTCCATTGTCAAGATAATTAAGATATAAGGTAAATCAAGATTTCTTAAGTTGTTCTTTGATGCGGTACAGGCGCACGCCCACGTTTTTCGCGGAGATACCCACGATGGCTGCTATCTCGTCGTAACTGAGATTTTCGAGCCATAGCAGCACGATGGCGCGGTCGAAGGGTTGCAACTGGTGTATGCGCTCTCGCAGGAGTTTCACCTGTTGCGTCTCGGTGTCGTGATCGTCAAAGAGGTTGATGTCCATCGTCAGGGGCACGGTGTCGCCGCGACGTTTGCGCTTACGGTCCCACGAGATGCACGTGTTGAGTGTTACGCGCCACACCCACGAACTCACCTGGCTGCGACCCTCGAAGCCTTTCAGGCCTCGCCATAGGTTGATGAGCGACTCTTGGAACATGTCTTCGACCTCGTCGCTGTCGTTCGAAAACATGTAGCACACGGTGTAGATGGTGCTCTTGTGCTCTTTGACCAGTTTGGTAAATTGTAATTCTGAATCGGTCATAATTGCAATAACTTTTCGATTTTTGTTACACCCATTAGACGCAGTGCCCCTGCGTTTTATTACACGTTGTCTTGAAAAATGGAATTAAGTTTTCTGAAAAGGAGGAGTCGCTGTCGCGAGAAATCTCTCAAAATCTGTCCAAAATCCAACAAATAAATTTTGTTTCTGCTGATGTGTGATTTTGTTTCAATTTTGTTCGATTTCTGCGCCGTCAGGCGCACTCCCGCTCTTCCACAAAGGGAGTCGCTGTCGCGAGAAATCTCTCAAAATCTGTCCAAAATCCAACAAATAAATTCTGTTTCTTTTGATGTGGGATTTTGTTTTAATTTTGTTAGATTTCTGCGCCGTCAGGCGCACTCCCACTCCGTCCACAAACGTTCATATTAATTTTATTGATTTTATAGAAGATGCTTTTTCTTATATCTGCTGGGCGAATTCTATTTATCTCGCCTGAAGAGTTATCTCGACAATACCACTCACTATACAGACCGTCGGGGCTAAAATTGATTAACATGCCATATGGCAGATGTGTCAAGTTCATATAACTCCACAACTGTCGGCGGTGGGGAGTGTCGATATGGGAGATAGCCTTCAGTTCCAGAATGATATTATTGTCTATTACCAAATCAATACGATAATGCTGGTCGAGTTGAACATCATCCCAATACATAGGCAGATTCTTTTGTCGTTCAACTGTATGGCCGTTTAACTCCAATAAATATTTTAGTGCTGCCTCATAGGCTGATTCCAACAAACCATATTTGTATTTGTTATAGACCGTCATAGCTTCTCCAGTTATCTCAGAGAAGAAGCTAAAGTCCATCTTGCTAATATCCTTTAGATCCATGCTGAACTCGTTCCATTTAATTGTCGATATACTTAACAAGGAGAGGAGTCGCTGTCGCGAGAAATCTCTCAAAATCTGTCCAAAATCCAACAAATAAATTTTGTTTCTGCTGATGTGTGATTTTGTTATAATTATGTTCGATTTCTGCGCCATAGGCGCACTCCTTTTTCCCATATAGGGAGTCGCTGTCGCGAGAAATCATTCAAAATCTATCCAAAATCCAACAAATAAATTTTGTTTCTGCTGATGTGTGATTTTGTTATAATTTTGTTCGATCTCTGCGCCGTCAGGCGCACTCCCATTCTTCCACAAAGGGAGTCGCTGTCGCGAGAAATCTCTCAAAATCTGTCCAAAATCCAACAAATAAATTTTATTTCTGCTGATGTGAGATTTTGTTTCAATTTTGTTCGATTTCTGCGCCGTCAGGCGCACTCCTTTTTCCCATATAGAGAGTCGCTGTCGCGAGAAATCATTCAAAATCTATCCAAAATCCAACAAATAAATTTTATTTCTGCTGATGTGAGATTTTGTTTCAATTTTGTTCGATTTCTGCGCCGTCAGGCGCACTCCCACTCCGTCCACAAAGGGAGTCGCTGTCGCGAGAAATCTCTATGTCGCATTTCTGTGGGGGGTTAGTATTGTTCGTTTTCGTTGGGGAAGTCGCCGCGCTTAACGTCGTTGATGTAGTTGCCCACGCTGTCGACGATTTGCTCGCCCAGGTTGTTGTACAGGCGCAGGAATTTGGGCTTGAAGGCGGTGTTCAGTCCCAGCATGTCGTGTGCCACGAGCACTTGACCGTGCGTGGCCGCCCCGGCCCCGATGCCGATTGTGGGAATTGAGATGGAGTCGGTGACGCGCTGTGCCAGCATGGCCGGAATCTTCTCGAGTACCAAGGCAAAACAGCCCACCTCGTCGAGCACCTGTGCGTCGGCCAGCAGGCGCAGAGCCTCCTCGTCGCCGGTAGCACGCGTGGCGTAAGTGCCGAATTTGTTGATCGACTGTGGCGTGAGGCCTAGATGGCCCATCACCGGGATGCCGGCACGCAGAATCATCTCGATGGCCCCGCGCATCTCGCGGCCGCCTTCCAACTTCACGCCGTCGGCCCCCGTCTCGCGCATGATGCGCACGGCATTGCGCTGAGCCTCGATGGGGTCGCCCTGGTAAGAGCCGAAAGGCATGTCGACGATGACCATGGCGCGTTTGGCGGCGCGAGCCACCGTGCGTCCGAACACAATCATGTCGTCGACCGTGATGGGGATTGTCGTGGCGTTGCCCTGCATCACATTCGATGCGCTGTCGCCAACCAGGATAATGTCGATGCCGGCCTGGTCGACCAGGCTGGCCATGGTGTAGTCGTAAGAAGTGAGCATGGCGATTTTCTCGCCGTTGAGCATCATGTCCTTGATGCGCTTGGTGGTCACCTTTTTGGTGTCGGTAATGGTGTAAGTCGACATAGTCGTTTTCTATTAAAACAGGTTGAGAGTAATGTCGTGCCATGTGTGGCAATGCGTTGCCGCACAAAACATCGGGGCAAAGTTACTCAAAATCATTATCCGAGCAAAAGAAACTCGTTTCTTTTTTGAATAATGCAGTGGTGATTAGTGCCGGCGAGCGTTGGCTGTCGCTATGGCATGAGGCTGCAAAATGCTTTTTTTAAGGCGATATTTTGTGAATATTAACAAATTAATTATCTTTGCAGTGTAATTACAATTGGCGATATTTATGGCACATTACTTAAAGAATTTACAGGATACTATCCACAATCATTGGGATTTAAAAGCACTTTGCGATTATAATGGCGACGAATTCACCTATGCCGACCTGGCTGCCAACGTCGAACAGTTTAAAATCTTCTTTTCTAACGCTGGAATAAACAAGGGCGATAAAATTGCTATCTGCGCACGTAACTCGGCGCGGTGGGCGATGTCGTTCTGGGGTATCAACGCCAACGGCCGCGTGGCAGTGCCTCTGCTGGCCGACTTCCACCCGACTAACGTCTCGGCGCTCACACGCCACAGCGACAGCGTGGTGCTCTTTGTCGACGACGACATCTGGGCAAAACTCAACGCCGACGACATGCCCGAACTCAAGGCCGCCGTCAATGTCAAAAACGGCAACTTGCTGTGGCAGCGCGACGCGAGCGTGGGCGAGGCATGGGAGAAGCGCAAGGAGGCTTTTGCCGAGCAATACCCCGACGGCTTGAAACCCGAGCAGGTGACCTTCAACACCGACAATGCCAACGACCTGGCAATCATCAACTACACCTCGGGCACCACAGGCAACCCCAAGGGAGTGATGCTTACCTACGATGCCATGACCGACACCGACGAATTCGCCAACTCACATTTCCCCAACAAGCCGGGAGAAACCATCGTGTCGATGTTGCCACTGGCTCACATGTACGGGCTCGCCATCGAGTTTATCCACCCCAACGTCGACGGCGTCACGGTGTATTTCTTGGGCAAGACGCCATCGCCAACCACGCTCCTCAAGGCTATGCAGGAAGTCAAGCCCTACATGGTGGTCACCGTGCCGCTGGTGATGGAGAAAATCTTCGTCAACTCGATTGTGCCAGCCTTGAAAAAGGTGAAAACCCTGCTGTCGATTCCCATTATCAGCGAGTTGATTTACCGCAAGGTGCGCAACAAACTGCTGGCGTCGTTCGGCGGACAGGTGCGTTGCTTCATCATGGGTGGCGCGGCGCTGAATCCGGCTGCCGAGCGCTGCTTCAAAAACATGCGCCTGCCCTACACCGTGGGCTACGGCATGACCGAGGCTTGCCCGCTGCTGGGCTATGAGTGGTGGACGCGCTTCGTGCCGGGCTCGTGTGGCAAGCCGGTGCACGAACTTCGCATCGACTCTGACGACCCGCACAACAAAGCAGGCGAAATCCAGGCGCGTGGCCGCAACCTCACCATCGGCTACTACAAGAACCCCGAAGCCACGGCAGCGGCATTCACCGCCGACGGCTGGTTCCGCACCGGCGACCTGGGCGTGATTGACGAGGAGGGCAACATCTTCATTCGCGGACGCATTAAGTCGATGATTCTCAGTTCCTCGGGACAAAATATCTATCCTGAAGAGTTGGAGGCTGTGCTGGCCAACTGCCAATATGTGACCGAGAGCGTGGTCGTGGACCGCGAGGGGAAAATCGTCGCGCTGGTATACGCCGAAATCCCCGAGGACATCGACGAGGCGACGCGTGCCGAAATTCCCGAGCAGATTCGCCGCACTGCCAACGCCTCGCTGCCCATCTACAGCAAGATAGCGAAGGTGGAGTTTGTCGACAAGCCGTTCGAGAAAACGCCTAAGATGAGCATCAAGCGTTACCTATATAAGTAACGCCCATTTCGACTCCCCGACGGCCGGCTTAACGGCGACAGACGGTATATATCAACCCCCAGAATCGGTGGCTACGCCTCGGCTCTGGGGGTTGCTTATATGTCAGCCACAAGGCTGAATATCATGTTTTATTCGTGGCTATTCGTCGGAGGTAGGGGTGGTGGTGTGGCGGTGCGGGTGTGGGAAAGGACGATGCACACGGCGGCGATGATGAGCCAAATGTACATCTGGCCGGCCTCGGACGACGAGGGGTTGAGGCTACGTAGCGAGGGAGTCAAGATGTAACCAAACGTGAGGGCCGAGTAACCCACAATCTTGAGCAGTCGCTTGCCGATGCCCACCGGCGAGGCGATGAAACTGCCAAGATAGCAGCACCACCCAAAGAACATGAAGAAGCCGGTGAAGAGATACAGTGTCGTCTTTTGTGACTCGTTGCGCAGTCCCCACCAATCATTTGACAACGTGGCTTCGATCTCTTGCGTGTCGGGCAGGACTTCTTTGCCGCTGATGGCGTCTTCGGCGGTGTTGTAAATGAGTTCGGCGGCGTCGCTGGAGAACGCATTGGTGATTCGGTCTATCTCGCCGTAACTGCAGATGCCGGCGCAGAAAATGAGGCCGAGAAAAGACCACCACATCAGTTTCTCTTGTATCTTTCCGGGTTTCCACCCCAGTTTGGGATTGCGCTTGCCCAGCATGTACATCACATAGCAGAAACCCAGTCCCAAGGCAACAATAACGGCAAATAGCGTGTAGAATTGCCACAAAGTCATGTAATTAGTACTCATGGTTCTTTATTTAATGCATTGAATTAAATACCTTGCATTATCATGCCAAAGAAGATGTAGAAAGCGAGGAGGACCAGCGTGACCAGCGCCGAGCGCCACAAGCAGCCGAGCGCTGAGTGTGGCTCGAGTAAGCCGCGCGATTTGCTTTTTTTCTTCTTTTTCTTTGGTGCCGGTGCGGCCGGTGTGGTGCTTGGAGTGGTCATAGCGGTGTATTGTGGTTTGTGATAAACTGGCGGTGGCGTTGTCGCTGGAGCCTTGTAGGGCGGCGGTGTCGCTTTTTTGCGTGTTGCCGGCTTTGGCTTGGCGGCCTCCTTTTTGCGCGCCGCCGGCTTTGGCGTGTCGTCGGTCTTTGGAGGCTTGGCCTCTTTCACTGCCTGCTTCCACTTGCTGGCGGGCACGGTGGCCGTGGCGAGGCACTGCGGACACACCACCACGCCGTTGGTCTCGGCGAGTTGTTCGGCTGAGATGTCGAGTTCTTTACCACATTTTTTGCAGGTCCACAGCATAGGCTAAAATCAGCGATAATGGATTCGTGCCTTGTTGATTACGCGCCATTGCCCATTGTCGAAGCGTGCCGTTCCCGGGTCGTCGGTGACGATGCGCGTCTTGCCGTCGGCGCGCTGAATGGCGTCGCCCTCGCAAGCGCGCATGAGGTTTTCGCTGGGCATCATCATGGCGAAGCGGTGCACGTCGGCGTTGTCGATGACGGTAAAGGTGCCGTTTATGCCGTCGAACGTGGTGAGCAGGAAGATGGAGTTTCCGAGTTCAAACCGGTCGGCCACGCGATCGAAGCATCCGCTGTCGTCGGGCTTTGCGAGATAGAGTTTACGCGGCGGCTTCGGCTTGTCGGGGTCGCGCATGGGCACCGGCGCTGCCGGCACGGCTGCTGGAGGCGGTATGGTTGCCGTCGGGAGTTCGGTTTTTTCGAGTTCCTTCTTGGTGGCGTTGATGCGCCTCACCATCTCTTCGGTAAGTTTTTGCAAGTCTTTGTTGCCCTTGTCGAAGGTGCGTTTCGTGGCCTCGTGCAACTGGCGCACTTCGCGCTGCGCCTTCATGGCGGTGAGCAGGGCATACACGGCCACAGCGCCCAGCGCCGCCACGAGGATAAACAGTATTATGGTAGTCATCATGATGGCAATTTTGAGATTACGTCGTTACACAAATTTTTCAGCAGGTTGTAGCGAATGATGCCCACCAGCGGATAGAAGAACGGCACGTCCTCGATGATGTCGGCGCCCTCATAGCGTCCGCTGAGGAAGGCGTTGATGCCGGCGGTGAGGTAGTTGTCGACATCCTCGTTGAGCACCGAGGTGAACAGCCTGAACACGCCGGCGTCGATGCCAAACTCGTCCTTTGTCACACGATCGCACAGTTCGATGAAGAAGTTGTTGAACTCCTTGACCTGCTCCACCATCTTGTGGCGCGTGTCGAGTTGGTTGATGCGCTCGTAGGTGAGCGGCTCGTTGTCGAGCATCGAGTAGCAATACTTGATGGCGTTGACTTTGCGCGACGAGTAATCGTCGGCATTGACATTTTTTTCGAGACGCTGGTTCTCCAATTTCACACCGCCCCGGCAGGTAATCTGCTTGGGGCACTCGGTCTCAATCTTGATGGTGAAGGTCTCCTGGTAGGTCTTTCCGTAGACGCGCTCGATGATGGCCTGTGTAAGTTCGGTCACCTGGTCGCGGCTGCCCAGAATGTTGAGAATCTTCGATCCCGTGCCCGAGAAGTAGATTTGCTTCGGCATTTCGTAGTCTCGAGCCACCATAGCCCGTGCGATGTAATAGATAATCGCCGAGTAGAAGTACATAAACACCAGTTTGCGCTGTCCGTCGTTGCGCAGCAGCGAGTTGTAACTGTAGAGGTTGCGGTCGATTTCGCGCAGGTTACGCAGTTCCTCCACATTCTCTATCGAGAAGAGGAATGCGTTGATGTCCTCGCTGCGCTTGCCGCGCATGATGCCCTGCAAGATGCTGGTGAGGTAAGTGATGCTGCTGCCGCGGTCGTTCTCGATCAGTTGCATGAAGTAGCGCGTGTAGTGCTGCAGCAGCGGGTTGTTGTCGGCATCGCGCTCGCCGAAGGCATCGCCGAAGATGGCGTTGCCGGCAAAGCGGAACGACGAGATTGCCACCGGCACGCTTTTCAGGCGGTCGGCGCTGGGCTGATAAATCACCGTGTCGCTCGTGCCACCGCCAATGTCGATGCTCACGTAACTGCTGCCGCTCACCTCGGCACCCTTGTAGTAGAAGGCCGGAGCAATCGACTCGGGGTAGGCGTGCAGGTTCTCCAGGTTGTTGCCGATGTAGGCGTGGAACAATTCCTCCCAAGCGTCGTTCAACTTGCGGCGGTCGGCACCGCCCATGCTCACGGGGAAGAAATAGATGATTTGTGCGGTAGCCAGGTCGGCGTTCTCGATGAGCACCTTGGCCTTGATGAGCAGCATGAGTTCACGCAGGAACTCTTTCGACAGTGCTGTGTCGCCCATCCACTTCAGTCCGGTAGTCACCTCGTATCCGTCGAAGAACTTGCGCTCGTAGAGGAAGGGGATGTTCACGTCGTGGAACAGTTTTATTCCGCCCGTGCTGCCGTTGTTGCTGGCCAGTGCCGAGCGCAACGGGAAGCCGTAAACGCCGCCAATCTCTCGCGGCAGGAACTCGATGCGCTGCAGTTGCTCGGCAATATCGAGGCCGCCCTGCTTGAGCAGCGAGGCCACCAGCACCTGCTCGGTGCCATATTCGAACGTCAGCGGCTGGCTGCCCTCGCCACGGTCGCCCCACTCCACGTGGGTGTTGGTGGTGCCGAAGTCGACAGCGAAAATCAACTGGCGGCCCGACGGCACGTAGGGCTTCCATTCTGGCGCCACGATGCCGGTGAACGTGCCCAACTCGTTGGTGATGGTCATCTCCATGATATCCCACGAGCCCGAGATGTCGTAGTAGGTGGTGTCGTAAACGTTGCGTGCGCGCTGCTTGTGAGTCTCCGACACGCCGTCGGTGGTGTATCCGTCGCGCAAGAAGCGCAACGACGCCGTGCCGTCGCCCAGCATGGCGAAGAGTTGCACGGTGTAGTCGTCGACGGTGCCGGTGCGCACAAATGGGAATATCGACGTTGACACAATCACGTCGATCATGCGTCCGGTGCCGCGTCGCTCGTCGAAGGTCCACGAGTGGTCGTTCGAGGCGATGTATTTTCGTGTAAGTTCAATGTAGCGTTTCTTCACCGGCACGCGCAGGGTGACCATCACGCTGCCGTCGGAAAACTCCTCGATGTCGAGCATGTTCTGCCCCAGGATGCGTCCGCGCAAATCGCTGGCGGTGAACCACTTGAAGAACTCTGGCTTGAGCGGCAGCAGATAGCCGCGCTTGGGCTGCAGATCCTTGCTGCGGATGTTGCCGTCGAAGAAGTGCTCGTTGTCGATGGCGTTGCTCAGGCGCACCAGCGTGTCGCTGAGGAAGTCGGTGGTGGTGAGGAAGGGGTATTGAATCGAGGTGTCGGGCAACTTGCGTTCGCCGGGAGGCAGGCCATCGGTGAGCACCACTGTAGCGCTGTCCCACTGCTTGTCGATGTATCGGTAGTTGTCCACGCTGCCGTTGAAGTCGCTGCGCAGCACCAGGGGCAGTGTCTCGCCATCAGGCTGGGCGATGGTGGGGGCGATGACAAAGTCGCTATTAGCGGCCTGCGAGCGGATGTCACCCACGCGCTTGTGGTAGAACCGCGCTCCCAGCACATTCACGTCGACCGAGCCACCAAAGGCGTCGAAGGTGGCCTCCAGCGTGTCGCGCACGGCCGATGCCCTCTCGCGGTCGAGCGCGGTGAGGTTGGGAATGACGTCGGTGATGCGACGGTACAGAGCGGGCTTGTTGGTCCGCAGCGGTTCCAGGCAGGAAATCATGTAACTGTAGACGGCGCCCAACTTGTCGCGCAGCAAGGGATAGGCGTTCATCAGCAGATACATGTAGTAGACGAAGTCGTCGTCGCGCACCCACAGGGCGCGGTCGGTCGAGAACAGGGGCACGCCCTGCTCAACCATGATTTCGTTGATGGGAGCGCTTACAGGAGCCGCCATCACCAGGCTCGACGGCGAGGTGCCGCCAATCACCTTGTTGCCCCACAGCAGGATGTACCAGTCGGTCAAGTCGTCGAAGTTGTAGGCGTGGTCCGAATCCAGGAAGAGTTTCAGTGTCTCGCCGTAGAGTTTGTGCCTGTCGTCGCTCTTAAGTCGTGCTATGCCGTCGTCGCGGTTCCACCTCACGATGCGCAGGTAGTCCTTGTGGTTCTCAAAGTCGAAGAACAACTGCGCCACGTCGAGAGCGTTCGACACCAGTCGCTCGTTCATTGCCGCTCCGCGCAGCATGGGGTTGGCGAGTTGGACAAAGGCGTTCTTCACCAAGTCGAGTTGTGCAAACGGTGACGGGATTGCCGTGCGCGGGTTACGCGACAGGCCGCCATCGGGGTCTTTGATTTGCTTGATGTCGTCGTCGGTATATGGCTCGACGGGAATCCAGTCGTCCTGTCCGGTTTTTGCCGTCTTGTTGCTATATGATAATACGTTGCTCATAGGTGTATATGGGAAAAAGACGTTCAGTTGATGTTTTCATATCGCTCTCTAACCACCTTGGTGGCAGCCATGTGGAAGAGGTCGAGCAGTTTGCGCTCGATAGTGGCATTGCTGTAACGCTCCATGTTGTCGCGGCTCAGGCGGTTCATCTCTGACTTGAAGACGTTGTTGTCAACGGTTTTGCGTCCTATGAATCCCTTGCGTGTGGCGATGCCGTGCAGCACATTGTTCATGTCGTACTCGCCGATGTTGAAGAAGTTCACGCTGCGGTTGTTGTCGTGCATCTCGTTGAGCCAGTCGGTGTAGGCCTGCAGGAAATTCTCGGTGAGCGAGCGGTAGAACTGCGAGTTGAGGAAGTCGGTCTTGATTTTCGGCGCATCCTCGGTAAATCCCTGTCCAATCATGTCCTTAAATCCGGTTGTCAGGAAGAGGTAGAGCAGGTGGAACCGCACCATGGGCTCGTAGATGAGCCGGCGCGTGTTGGCTCCCATGGCGAGGAAGTCGACGTTTCGCACGTCCTTATCGAGGGCAAACTCGTAGGCCGTGGTGGGCAATGGCAATCCGTCGGGGCCGCTGAGCACATGGTCGGGCAGGCCGGCAAATTTCAGCGGCGCCAGTGCACCGACGAGTTCGATGAGGTGTGCGCGGTTGCGCTGGCCGTGCTCGCCCGGGTCGTAGATGTAGGGCGTCGACACCTCCTGGTCGCCAAGGTAGAAGATGGTGTTCACGTTTGATTCGTTGGCGGCGGTGAGCGTCTCCTTGTAGTAGTAGAGTGCGCTCTGCGTCTTGACGATGAAGTCGGCCTTGTCGATGCGGTGGTCGTCGTTGTGCTCGATGTTGAAATAAGGCAGCACGGTCAGTCCGCCGATGGGTGCGTGGCGTATCACGTCGCGGTTGCTGATTTCGAGGTTTTCGGCCCGTCGCAGGTTTTTCACCATGATGGGGAATCCGGCGGCTCCGGTGCCGCCAAATATTGAACTGATGAAGAAGATGCGGTCGCCGGCGTTGAACATGTTGGCCAGCGCCTGAAACTCGTTGCTGTCCTTAATGCTGTTGAGGGCCACGCTGCCGATGTTTGGCGAGCCTACAAAGCCAATGTTCATCTTGTTCTCGAGTTGGTAGTCGGCAAAGAGCAGCGAAGTGAGCGCCTGGTTTGCCTCACTCATGGTGTCGTAGCCAATGAAATCGCGGAATTTCTGGTGCTCGACAGCCGAGAGGTTGAAGATAAAAGTGTCGTTGAGTTGAATGCTCGAGTCGCTCATTATTTCGCGCAGGGTGACGATGCGGTTGGCGAAGAAGCCCTCCACGTTCAACTCGTTGCCGTAGAGTCGCTGGCGCAGCATGCGGTACTGCGTGAGCAGTTCCTCGGTGCGCTTGAGGTCCTCGTTGCTCTTGTGCGGGTCGATGATTACGGGCACAATCTCGAAGTTGCGCAGCACGTGTCCGTCTTGGTCGACGGGGCGCACGCCAGCCGCCGAGAGCATAATCAGTGACTTGAGCACGCGCGAGCCAGTGCCGCCAATGGCGAGTAAGAAGAGTCGCATATCGATAGTTGTTGAGTGTTTAACTTAAGATTATTGTGGGATGGGGGTGTGGCGGCAGTTGCTGCTCCACCAGCGCATCGAGAACGATGCCACGATAAAGAGCAATGCGGTCCACAGCATGTTCACAAACTCGAAGATCAGCGCCTCGGCAGGATAACTCTTGCCCAGGTCGTTGAACACCCTGATGTTGATCAGGTAGCACACGATGGGTGTGAGAACCACCACCACGGCGAGCACGGCCAGCCAGTGGTACCAGCGGTCGAAGCGCACCGAGTTGATAACGTAGTAATAGATTGCCGCGCATCCCCAGGTGGTTACTATCGACACTGTGGGGATGATGGTGTAGAGTTTAGTGTTGTACATGTCGTCGCTGTAGCCTTGTGCGTAGAACAGCGATTCGAACAAGTCGATGCGAAACAGAAAGTACAGCAGTGTGATTACCACACCGCCGATGAGGTAGATGAGATGTTGTTTTTTCATCGTTGCAATTTTATTGTCATAGTGGTGTAAATTCCTTGTTGACCGAAGGCGGCCTGCATGCCCTGCAGCCACTGCTCGAGGCCGAGCGTGGTGCTGGCGAAGTTGGCCGACCCGGTGTCGGTGTCGCTATTGGCGCTGCACTGGCTCACCCACTCGGGGAAGTCGTTGCGCAACTCGATGGTGACCTCGTCGCGTGGCGACTTGAGTTGGCCCTTGAAGGTAAGCAGGTGGGTGTTGCCCTCGATGTATTCCTTTGAGTTGGGGTTGATGAGGTCGTGCGTGATGGGCGTGACGGTCATCGTAAAGCCGCTCTGCGACCGCAAGGTGTAGTTTGCGGGATTGCTCAGGAAGTCGGCCGGCTTGTGCATGGGGGCAAGGTTGGCGGCAACGGTGAAGCACAGTTCGCCCGTCTTCTTGTCGCCATCGCAGTGCGTGAGCAGGTGCTTGTCCTTCTTGTCGATGCGGAAACGGCCGGCATTGTCTTTCCAGCCCGGCACGATGTTGTAGTCAACCTGGCCCTGCTCCTGGTTGAAGCGGTAACTGTGGGTTGCCTGGCTGGGGTTGAGGAAGGCGTCGTACTCGCCGCTGGCCTGCATGGCGTCGATTACCGATGTGTCGGCGATAATCAGCAGGAAGAAGGGTCGCTCGCCGTGATATTCCACGGGCTGGTTGTTGTAGGGGTAGTAGAAGCCGTTGTAGTCGCCCATGAGGCGGTGCACAATCACGCTTTTGCCCTTGTACTGCTTGAAGATGCTTGTGGCGAGGCTGTTTTCCTCGTTGAGGATTTTGTCCACGCTCACATCCTTGGTGTCGGCCGGCGAGTAAATCAGGTCGGTGACCACCACGCTCACATTGTTGCCGTTTTGTGCCTTGATGACTTTCTCGAAGATTTTCTGGAAGTCGGTGTACTTGGCGTTGCCCACGTTGGCCGTGCTGGCGTAGATGTTGCGGTCTTGCAGGAACTGCATCTTGTCGCCCTGGTATGGGTATATGTCGTCGTTGACGATTTTCACCGTCACCTCGCTGCCGGGGAAGAAGTTGATGAGGTTGTTGACGGCTTTTTTCAGTTCGCCTCGCCCTCCCGGCGTGTCGTAAGGCACCATGGACCCGCTGCGCTCAAAGTAGATGGTGAGCGACAGTTCCTTCATGCCGTATTGCAGCACGTTCCATCTTTTGGGCGGTCGCAGCCCGTTGCCGATGCTCTGCACCAGGTCGTTGAGCGCGCCGTAGTTCAGTTCGCCCTTGTCGTCGAGCAGGTCGGCGTAACGGTCGGGGCTGGCCTTGATGAGCGACGCTATGGAGTCGAAGGTCGCCTGCGTGGTGTCGCCGCTGATGAGTGCCTGCTCGATGGTGCGTTCCACGGCCCTGCGGCTTCCGCAGCCCGTGAGGGTGATTGTGGCGAAGCCCAGCACTGTGGCGACCAGCAGAGTTAAGTACTGTAGTCGTTTCATTTTAGGATGTTGTTTTTACAATTATTGTGTGTTGTGCAAAAATCGTGCTCAATTGTGGCGCTCCAGGCCGTACTGCTTGATTTTGCGGTACAGAGTGCGCTCGCTGATGCCCAGTTCCTCGGCCGTGGCCTTGCGGCGGCCGTCGTTGCGGTCCAGGGCCGTGACGATGGTCTCGCGCTCGGTCTCCTCGAGGGTCTTGATGTGCGCGGGGTCGTCGACAGCGGCGTAGCCCACCTCGGCCACATGGCCCAGGTCTTGTGTAGTGTGGCGCGCCTCGGTGTTGTCGTAATCGTGGGTGCGCACGATGGTGGGCGAGGCGGCGGCATGGTCGACCTCGTAGGCCGGAATGAGTTTTCGCGGCTCGCGCTTGAGGTCGTTCTGGTTGATATTGATGCGCGCGTTGTTGCCGTCGCCGGCAAGTTGCTTTTTCATGTTCTCGATGTCGAGTTGCAACTTGAAAATCATGGCGAAGAGCAACTCGCGGTCCTTGTTGTAGTCGAAGTTGTTCTCGCCCATGGGCACGGGCATGTTCGACGCTCCGGCCTCTGGCAAGTATTTTGCCAGGCATGTGCGGTACACCGTTTTTCCGGCCTCGAAGAGGGCCACCTGCTCGACCACGCTCTTGAGTTGGCGCACGTTGCCCGGCCAGCGGTAGCCTGAGAGCATCTGCTTGGCGTCGGTCGTGAGTTCGGTGGGCGGCGTGTGGTTGTTGTCGGAGAAGTCGTGCAGGAATTTGCGCGTGAGCAGCATGATGTCGTGTCCGCGCTCGCGCAGTGGCGGCACCTCGATGTGTACTGTCGACAGGCGGTAGTACAGGTCTTCGCGGAACTTGCCGTTGCGTATTGCGTCGAGCATATTCTTGTTGGTGGCGGCCACGATGCGTATGTTGGTCTTCTGCACGTTGCTCGACCCCACCTTGATGTACTCACCGCTCTCGAGCACACGCAGCAGTCGTGCCTGTGTGCTCAGCGGCATCTCGGCCACCTCGTCGAGGAATATGGTGCCTCCGTCGGCCTCCTCGAAGTAGCCCTTATGGTCGGCCGTGGCGCCGGTAAAAGCACCCTTCACGTGGCCGAAGAGTTCGCTGTCGATGGTGCCTTCGGGAATGGCGCCGCAGTTCACGGCGATGTATTTGCGGTGCTTGCGCGGGCTGTTCTCGTGGATGATTTTCGGGAAAAATTCCTTGCCCGAGCCGCTCTCGCCCACGATGAGCACGCTCAGGTCGATGGGCGCCACTCGCAGGGCGCGCCCGATGGCTTCGAGGAGCGCCGGCGAGTCGCCGATGATGCCGTGGCGCATTTTTGCGCGCTGGATGTCTTGTTCTATTGCCATTGTTTCATTGCGTAAGTTTGTTGTTTGAGAAATTCGCCCAACTTCTCGGGCGTGTCGTAGGCCGTCAGCACGTCGGGCATGATGGGCTGCCCCACGCTGATGCGGAAGGTGTCGTCGTGGCGGCGGAACACCTCGGCGGGCAGACGCAGGGTGCGTATGCGCCAGTCGATTATCCCCAGGATGTTGAACCACACGCTGTTGTGGCCGTGGAAGTAGATGGGGACGACGGGCACTTTGAGTTTTTGGATGATGCGTATCACGCTGGGTTGCCACTCGCGGTCCTCGATGCGCAGTTTGCGCGTGAACTTCGACACGGCGCCGGCCGGGAAGAAACCCAGCGGGTGGCCCTGCTTCACGTGGCGCAGTGCCTCGGCGATGCCCTTCACGCTGGCGGCGCGCTTCTCTGGGTCGTCGCTCGCCAGGGCGTCGACGCTGATAAAGTTTGGGCGCATGGCGCTGATGTGGTTCAGCACCATGTTCACCATTACCTTGAAGTCGGGGCGCCGCTCACCCACAATCTTGATGAGCATGATGCCGTCGAGGGCGCCGAAGGGGTGGTTCGACACGGTGATAAACGGTCCCTCGGGCAGGTTGTCGAGGATTTCCTCGCCGCGGATTTTTATTGTTACGTTAAGGTCTTTGAGTAGTCCTTGCGTAAATGGCACGCCCGGCGTGGCGCAGTTGTGGCTGTGAATGGCGTTCACCTTGTCGATTGCCAGAAACTTGAACAGCGCGTTCACCAGTTTGGGCTTTCCATCGAAGAAAGGAGCCATAGTGCGTACTTCGTCGTAGTCGAGCACGTCGGGCTTTATGTTGTATTCAGTCATAATCTTGTTTTGTGTGTAAACGTATGAGGGTGGCGCGCACGTGCGCGCCACACGTATTTAAGGTGCAAAATTAGTGAAAAATCGCCACCCTCACAACATCACGGGCAAAAAATGTGCCATTTTGTCACGTTTTCAGTTTTCAGTCAATGAAACTGGGCTGCAACATCTGGCGACGTTCCTTGAATGTTGCACAGCGGCAAAAATGAACAAAAAAGAACCGACCCCTTTTGTTCATTTTTGATTTCTCTTAAAAATCAAAAGATTCTATTTCAGTATTTTAGCGCAAAAAGTGAATAAAAAAGAACCGACCCCTTTTGTTCATTTTCCGATCTTTTTTTCATTTTTGGGCAATCCTGCATCCAGCCTTATTTGCTTTAATGTCCTTAATGTCCTTAGTGGCTTTTGCTGGGAGCATGGGTGGCGAGGTCGGGATGGTGTGACGTGCGTTGGGTGTTTAAAACATTGTTAAAAAACCACGAATAATTTGCAAATTACCATTTTGAGGTGTATCTTTGCACCGTGAATCCACCCCAAAGCGCCTGCCGTGGCGCATTGTTACATGAAAAAACACGCTTAAAACCAAATGATTATGAACAATCTGAATGGAAAAACCGAGAATCGGCGCAGTCGCGACCAGGAGTTCCTGCAACTCTACACTGCCGCCTTGAAACTTATGATTGATCGCCGCGTGCGCCATCCTCGCAAGGCGGCCATCGCCTTCACCATCCACAACGGCACGCCGCATTACCACGTGAGTTACGAGCGGGCCTACGAGGTGGTGCGTCAGTTGCTGGCCGGCAAGCATCCGCTGCGCCCATCGCTACAGGCGCAGATGTGGGAGGAGATAACCGACCGCGTGCGCAAATTGATGACCGACAGACGAATATCGATAGCCGTGGCGCTCGACTTTGTGCTGCAGCACTGCCGGGCGTCCCGCTTCTTCATCAGCGAGGCCTACGCCCGGGTGAGCACCTACCGCGCCATGAAAGAGCGCAGAATGAGGCTCATGCACAAATCTTTCAATGCATAAAGCACAAATCTGTAATCTGTCATCTGTTATCTGTTATCTGTAATCTGTTATCTGTAATCTGTCATCTGTTATCTGTCATCTGTTATCTGTAATCTGTTATCTGTTATCTGTCATCTGTACATATTGTTTACCTAAATCTCAAATTTATCATGACAAACACAACTGTAACTGTCGATCTCGACAAAATCGTTGAGCGTGTGTGCGCCGAGAGCGCATGGCGCGCGGCACATGCCCCCGAAGTGTTTCAACTCACGGCCGACAACCGACGGCTCATCGCGCTCTTTACCGAGACGGGCGTCAACGACCTGCGTGCCCGAATGAGCGGATATGTCGACTTCTGGAATTGGAATCCGAACATCGAAAGTGGTAATCTTACCATTACACTCAAATGGCTTGACCCCGACGGCATCGTGGAGCCAGCACTGCAGAGTGCCATCACTGAGGCGCTGGCGCAATACACGCTGGCGAGTTTCTACGGCAAGGATGTGAGTTACCACCACACGTCGTGGCTTAAGCATCGCGCACAAGTAATGTTGATCCTGGCGCGCCTGTTTGCCGCCAATAATCCTGAATAGCCATGCGTAACGACAATGACTTTATTACACTGACCGAGAGCGGGATGCTTGCTCTGTGGAAGCAAGTCATGCACCTTGAGCCGGTGGTGCCAGGCTGCTCGATTGAGCGCGGCGACGGCATCGACCTAGACGCCTGGCTGCTGACGCACATCCAGCAGTGGTATGCCAACTTGCTCGCTACCGCGCCCATTGAGTGGGTGCCTGTGGAAAATGTGATTGCCGATGTGGTGCTCACGGCCGACGACCAGGGCGTGGTGACCGCTATGGTGCCGCCACAGTGCGTCAGGCCCGTGGAGTGGCGCCTGGCGGGATGGCGCCACAGCGTGTCGCGATTTATCAGCGCCGACGACCCTCGCACCTCTATTCAGCACAACGCGCTGACGCGTGGCGGAGCCTGTAACCCCGCCATCGTCGATGCTGGCGACCACCTGCTGCTCTTCAGCGCCATGCCGGGCGTGGCCCCCGTGCTCGAGCGCGCCCTGTGTGTGGTGCGCCCCGCCGACGGCACTTACCGCCTGCACCGCGCCGCTCTCGCCACCATCCCCACATGGCATAACACCATTGCGCAACTGTGACCCCTGCGCACAACACCAATTATAGCCACAACAGCAACTATAGAACTTATAGAAACAGTTGTGGCTATAATAGTTATGTGGGAAGCCCTGTGGCGGGGTTATTTGAATGAGAACGAGGAAGCGCTGCTGTTGACGTTGCGGAACTTGCCCTCGAAGGTGCCGTCGTGCAGCGTGCCGTCGAGGTTGCCGGTGACGGTGTTGCCGCGGCGCACTTGCAGCACGAGTTTGCCCGTAGGCTCGTCGTAACTCATCAGCGTCAGCACGCGCTGCTGGGCATCGGAGGCCATCTCCAGCGACGTGCTGTTGGCGTTGTATTGCATCGCGCCTTTTTTGCCGCTGAAAGTGATGTGCGTGCCGCAGTTGCCCATCAGACCCCTCATGTCGAGCGACAGATTGGTCTTAATCACCTTTGGCTCGCCATGCAAGGCGACAAACTGGTCATACTCGTTGCCCGTGGGGGTGTAGAGGCTGGCAATCATGCCGTCGGGCAAGGCGTTGATGGTCACGCTGCCGGCATCCCAGTACTCGTATTCGTAGTCGTGCTTGCCCAGGTAATAACTTACCTTGCCATGCGCGGGGATGGGCTTGCCGCTGAATCCTCGCGTCTTAGCCAAACCGAACCCCATCGACTCGTCGAACATGCAGGCATACAGTTTAGCGTAGGCCGTATAGGCATCGCCAGGCAGTTCGAAGTCGTTGTTGTTGGTCACCGTGAGCGTCGACTCGTTTGCCGGAAAGCCATCCCACATGGTCGACGATGAGGACGTCGAAAGTTTTATGTTTTTCTTTATCTCGCCGAAGATTTTCTCCGAGAGGCTTGCCATAAAGCGCTCGTCGCCCATGCGCAGCGCGTTGGCCGCGTCGTTGAGTTCAGGCTTGTATTGCCCCGTCTTCTTGGCAAAGTAGAGTCGGCCAGCCGGGTAGGCAAACATGCCGTGGCTGCTCAAGATTTCCATCTTGCCGTCGTCGCTGTGGGCGAGTGTGGCGTCAACGCCCGGCGCGATGTTGACGAAAAAGTTTCCGTCTTCGAGTTTTTCAATTTTCAGCGAGTCGATGTTGAGTTGAAACGCCACCGAGTCGGCATCGGCCGCCGCCGGATAGAATTTCGCCATCTCTTCCTTGTTGCCGGCCTGCACGGCGGCGTAGTATTGCTGTAAGAACTCCCGAATCTCGTCGTTCGTCTTGTCGCACGAGCATAGGCCCAGCATCAGGCCCATCATGGCAATCGCCAAAGCAAATCCTTTTTTCATAGTACTGTAAAGTTTAAATCTGCTGCAAAAATAAACAATCACTCCGAGAAAATAAACTTTTGCCAAGAAAATATCGTAACTTTGCATTTTTACTGCATTATTGCAATGGGTTTGAGCGCTACATATGAGCGAATTTTAAAGTCACCGCACGGCTCACAATTTGTGCTGTGGCTTGCTTTGTGGGCCTTTACAGCATGTGTGCTGTTGATGGGCTCGTGGGACTCTTACTTATTTGATTTGTGGGCACATTACGACACCAACTGGTTTATGATGTGCGGCAAGGCGTGGGCTGTGGGACTGACCCCCTACGTCGACTTTGCCGATAGCAAGGGTCCGTTGCTTTGGCTTATCTATAGCGTTGGGTATCTTATTAGCCCACGTGACTTTACTGGTGTGTACTGGGTGAGCACGGTAATCTATAGCATTACCTTCTTTTACACCTACAAAGGGGCATACCTGTTGACGGGAAATCGCGCTACGGCTGTTCTCGTGATGGCAGTGATGACCTTTCTGTTTCTTACCAAGTTGATTCACGATGAGACGCGCGCTGAGGACTATTGCTTTGCTGCCACAATGCCTGTTGTCTACTTCCTAATTGCTGGCTCGTCGGCCGACACACCCTCGCCCTCTTTCGCCCGCCGTGCCGCCCTGGCGCTTGGTGTGTGCCTGGGAGCGACGTTGCTCATCAAGTACAGTGTGACGCTGATGCTTCTGGTGGCGGTACCCTATTTTTTGGTGTTGCTGCCCCAGCGATTGGGCTACTCGCCATGGCGTTCCGTGGCGTGGCTTACGGTTGGCGCTGCTGTAGTGGTGTTGCCTATCGTTGTTTTGCTTGCCGCGCAAGGTTGCCTCGACGATATGGTAAACGAATATTTCCTGAAGACGTACCAAACCATCGACAACCTTCAGTCGGACAGTATGATGGATGGTCGCCGCCTCGGATTGCTAATTAGTACACCTGTGGTTGTCTATCTTGTCGCTATCGTAACTTCGGTTGTCATTGCCATTTGCAGTAGGCGGCAGTTGTGTTGGCCTTTGCTGGTGGCACTGGCATGGAGTGGCTTGGTAATCGCCATCAATTTCAAGGCCCCCTTTTATCTTCAATCGCTTGCCCCTCTGGCATTGCCAGGTGTCGCATTGGCGGCTCGGCGTCTCAATGTTGCACTGAGTCGCTGGCCGTATCGCATTGCTGCCACTGTGGCGTTGGTAGCATTGATGGCGTGGGGTAGCAATAAAACGGCATTTTTCACTATCGCCCAGGGCACAACGCAGCGTGTATATTACTACTATGCTGCGCTGATGGCTCAGTACGATCAGCCACGTGTGCTTTACCTTAATTGTAACGACCGTGGCAGCAGCATTCCTGCTGGCGGGCTGCCGGCATGCAAATACTGGAGTAAGCAGGTGGCCCCCACGCCCGACATGCTCGAGGACCAACGGCAGGCGGTACTTCAGCGCCGTGCCGACGTGATAATAGTGCAAACTCTTGATGATGAGTCGCGTCGGCTCTTGGAGCAAAATGGTTATCAATATTATGGTCCCACTGCGGCTGGGGTGAATCATTACAGCCGCGTGCTTTACAGCCGTGTGCCTCTCGATACGGTGCGTGCCGCTGCGCTCCAGGTTACACCACGCGACGTGCTCACAAAGCGCCGCTTATTTCCTTAACATTAAAAATGAAACGTTATGCCTGTTAGTGAAAAAGATAGACTCTATTGGATTGATGCCATCCGCTCGTTTGCCTGCCTGTGTGTACTGGTGATGCATTCACTCGTCGACCCACACGTGTTTAAGGCATGCACCGGTGTGATGGCCAACCATGCTTATTTGTTCATTGCCACTGGCGGTGCCTCGGTGCTGTTTTTTATGATTTCAGGTGCTCTGGTGCTCTATCGCCCAAAGCCGGCGTTGCCGTTTTTCAAGCGCCGCCTCCTGCGAATAGGAGTGCCAGTGGTCATCTGGTCGGTAGTGCAACTTCTCATTAAGGTGTTTAGTGGCGAGTTGGGGTGGTCGGAGTTTTGGTGGCGCGTACCGCAAATCGCCTTAAGTGCGCAGGTGGGGCAATATTGGTTTATATATGTGCTCTTCGGCATCTACCTAATGACGCCCGTGGTGGCTTGGTGGCTCGAGCGTTGCTCACGCCGCGAGTTGGAGTTGTACCTTGGCATTTGGGGCGTGATGCTCGTGCTGCGCTACTTCGCCCATGTGTTTCCTGCTGTCGACGTAATGGTTAACACCGAGTCGGGCTACCTTTACCATTTCTTCAGTTACCTCTGGTTTGCCATACTTGGTTATTATCTGCGGCGCTACGTCAATATACCCAACTTCGGCCTAAAACACTTGGCGGTGTTGCTGGTTACGCTCGCTGTGGCCATCACCGCCCCGCTGTGGCTGCGCCGCTTGGGCGTGCCCTACCCGGTTTTAGCGAGCCGTGCGACACTGCACTTTGCCTTGGCTGGGACGTGCTATTTCTTGATTCTTAAGCATCTGCACTACGGGCCGCGCATGTGCCGCTGGCTTTACATCTTTGCCCAGCACACATTTGGCATTTACCTGATTCACATCTTGGTGCGCAAGTTTGTCGTTTGGCCGTTTTTTCGCGATTGTGTGATTAATGTGGCGGTGATGGTGCCGGTGGTGGCTGTTGTTGTTGCCGCGGTGAGTTTCTTGGTGGTGCACCTGATTTCGAAATTGCCTGGGAGCAAATATATCGTGGGTGTGTGAATTTTTTTGGTTATTTGATTCTTTCGTAGTACCTTTGCAGCGCAAAAACTTAATATGGTGGAAAAATTTGGCTGCTTGCAACCACTTTAAAAAATGCTAAAACTGCGATAATCAATACATTATCACGATTTCTCTTTAGCATTTTTCCACATTTAATTTTTAAATAATTGGAAAAATGAATTACTTGTTTACTTCTGAATCGGTCTCGGAAGGGCATCCCGACAAGGTTGCCGACCAGATTAGCGATGCCATCCTGGACCAATTTCTCGCCTTCGACCCGACGTCGAAGGTGGCGTGTGAAACGCTGGTGACCACCGGCCAGGTGGTTATTGCCGGCGAAGTGAAAAGCGAAGCCTATGTCGACCTGATGACCACGGCTCGCGACGTAATCACCAAGATTGGCTACAACAACAGTGAGTTGAAATTCGACGGCGAGTCGTGCGGCGTGTTCAGCGCGCTGCATGAGCAGAGCGACGACATCAACCGTGGCGTGGAGCGTGCCGAACTCGCCGAGCAGGGCGCTGGCGACCAGGGCATGATGTTCGGTTATGCGTGCAATGAGACACCGTCGTTCATGCCGCTTACCCTCGAGTTGGCCCACCGCCTGGTGTACGAGTTGGCTCAGATACGTCGCCACAGCCGCCTGATGTCGTATTTGCGTCCCGATGCCAAGAGCCAGGTGACGGTGGAATACGACGGTGCCACACACCGTCCGGTGCGTGTCCACACCATCGTGGTGAGCACCCAGCACGACGAGTTTATCAAGCCCGCCGACCAGAGCGCTGCCGCGCAGGCTGCTGCCGACGAGGCCATGCATGCTCGCATTGCCGACGACGTGCGCAACATCCTGCTGCCGCGCGTGGTGAGCAGTCTGCCCCCACAAGTGCAGGCGCTCTTCGACGACAAGTTGATACTGCACGTCAACCCCACGGGCAAATTTGTCATCGGCGGACCTCACGGCGACACCGGCTTGACGGGCCGCAAAATCATCGTCGACACCTATGGTGGCCGTGGCGCACACGGTGGTGGCGCCTTCAGCGGCAAGGATCCCAGCAAGGTCGACCGCAGCGCGGCTTACGCGGCTCGCCACATCGCCAAGAATGCTGTGGCGGCAGGCGTTGCCGACGAGATGCTCGTGCAGGTGTCGTACGCCATCGGCGAGGCCAAGCCGGTGAACTTCTACGTGAATACTTACGGCACCAGCCATGTGCGCCACACCGACGCTGAGATAGCCGAGATACTGCATGCGATGTTCGACCTCAGCCCGGCCGCCATCGAGCAGCGCCTGAAGTTGCGTTACCCCATCTACCAAGAGACCGCGGCCTACGGCCATATGGGCCGTGACCCGCGCACCGTGACCAAGGTGTTCGAGTCGCGCTACGAGGGCCGTCGCGAGATGGAGGTGGAACTCTTCACCTGGGAGAAACTCGACGAGGTGAACACGCTGCGCAGTGCCTTCGGCCTGTAAGCCATTTTGAGCGATTCTACACCAAACCGAGGTTTTGAGGGACTGGGGTGCTGGTGGCTGGCGGTGAGAAAAATGCGTTTTTTCTTGGCGGTATTCTGCGTTTGGATTAATTTTGCAGCCAATAAGTAGAAATATCATCGTAAATCATAGCATAAAATGAAGAAAACACTTATCGCACTGCTCGCCGCCGCATTGCTGACGACGGTAGCATGCAACAATGCCGATGCCGACCGCGTGGAGAAAGCCAACGAGCGCGCCGCCATGGAGCAAAACGATGGCGACAAGGCCGCCAGCAAGGACTCTAAAAAGGCTGATGTAAAATCCGACTATCAGTTTACCGGCGACGTCAACAAGGATGCCGAATACGTGGTAAAGGTGCAAATTGAGGTGTCGACCAAGATGCTCAATGGCACCAAGACCGATGACGACGACGCTCGCTTCGTGGCACTCTTTGAGGCCGCTTCTGAATACTATGGCGAAAACGGCCCCGGCAAGGCCAAGGCCGAGGAGTTTAAAACCGTGCTCGGCGAGAAGTATAAAGCAGCGCTGAACAAGTTGGCCGAGGTTCAGGCCGCCGAAGCAGCCAACCAGTGACCACTGGTACGCCATGTCGGCTCAGCAAGCAAATGTCTCGATAACCGGCAAGGTGCGCCAGCCGTGGCTCGACTACGTGCGTCTGGCGAGCATCTTCCTGGTGATTCTGTATCACACACCGCCGCGTGTCCCCCTGGTGGACGACGCGGTGGTGCTAAACTTGCGTGTGCCGGTGTTCTTCCTGGTGTCGGGCTTTCTGTATAGCGACCGTTGGCGCTCCTTCGGTGCCTATCTGAAGCACCGCAGCAAGCAGATTTTGGTCCCCTACACTACATTTTTCATCCTGTTTTACGTGTTGTGGCTCTGCCAGGGCACGCACACTGCGCCCGACGGCCACGCCATCGCCTGGTGGGTGCCGCTGCAGGAGTGGGCGTGGGGCTACCCGCGCGAGGTGTGCGGCCCGTTCTGGTACATCGCGTGCCTGTTCACCATGCAGATGCTCTTCTACTGGATGCAGCGCTTCATCGGCCGACGATGGCTGCTGCCGGTGTGCCTGGCGATATCGTTAGGCTACATGTTTGTGGCCTGGCTGGTGGATACCGACCTCTACATGTCGTTCTGGAACTTCACCCACGCCATCCAGTACCTGCCGTTCTATGCCATGGGCAACTGCCTGAAGCAACCCATCGAGCGCCTGCGCTTCACCAGCGTGCAGCAGGGGCTGCTGCTCACCGTGCTGGCCGTCGCCTCGGTGGTGATCATGGCATTGTCGCTGCCTACGCCCGGACATCAGGAGTGGACCTACGGCATGGCGAAAGTGCTGGCCGGAGCAATGATTATCCCGCTCTACCTGTGCATCGGCAAGTGGGTCGCCGGACGCCTGGGCCGCAAGATGGTGGTGGAACTGGTGGTGGTCAACGGCACCGTGTACCTGGCCATGCAGAACTATTTCATCGGCTTCATTCGCAACGTGATCATCCATTTCTGGGGCCACGAGGCCATCAGCCAGATGTTTTGGTGGCGCCCGGCCATCGCCCTGGTCGTGATGGTGGCCATCCTGCCCTTTGCCTGGCTCATCCACTATCACGCTCCCTGGATGCTCGGCAAGGGCCGCCTCTTCGAGAAAGAAACCCATTAAACTCAAATCGGTCATCAGGTCGGTATTATGATATTTCGTCCCCAAATAAAAGGGGACGTTTTTTTATTCACTTTTAGCCCCAAATGAACAAAAGGGGACGGCATTCTATGTTCCTGTGCAAGTAAAACGCGGATTTTTTTTCGTTATGCTGTGATTTTTTTGTTTTCTCCGTAACATGTCTCGTTTTT
>CACYRK010000030.1 GCA_902776835.1 uncultured Bacteroidales bacterium | reverse complement strand
GACCGACAAGACCCCGCTAAGGGACCTTTTCGACAAACAGAATTTCAACAATGTCAATGAACTCAATGGTTCAAGTGAACCAAGTTTGTTTAAAAATTATATTTATTAACCGTCCACAATTTTTAGTGGACAGCAATGATCTGTCATCTGTTATCTGTCATCTGTCATCTGTTATCTGTTATCCGGTGTTTTTGTTAGATTTTATATGTGTTTGGTGTGCCGAATTGGGTGTTTGATTTAAAATTCTCCAAAATAACACAAGCGCACGCTTTTAGTTGGTTTTTTTTTGATTAATTTTGCAACTTTAATACGAAAAACATTTTCTATTAACAATAAATTTATGTTTGGATTTTTACAACTGAATTGTAGGACGGCCCTGAGAAGGACCCTCTTACTAATGGCCTTGAGCATGGCTGTCATAGCAGGCTATGCTCAAGACTACAGCAAGATGTCAATTTCCACACAGATGTTCCTTGACGAACAGGCCGGTCTCATTTCCTTTGATGAGCCAGACCAGATCGTCAAGCGAGCAAGAGCAATTGGGATGAATGACGAGGAATTGCAGCAACTCAGCAAATATGCTGGGCGTCCCATTGCAAAGGCTGTGGAGAAAGACGGCGTGAAATTTATCTCGGCCTTTATCCGCTCCACCGATAGTTCGGCGAAGAAGGATCTTGAGGCTCTTGGAGTGGAAATTGAGTGTGAATTTCTTGACGGAAAACTCTTTACCGCTCTTATCCCTGTTGACCGCCTCGCTGCGGTATCGGAATTGGCAAAAGTGACACGCATCAGTGTTGCCACAAAAAAGACGGCATTTACCAACACTGCTCGTCAAAAGACTAATGTTGACGACGTGCTCACTTATTCAAACGATGCCCGCAATGCAGGATTACCTAATGCCTACGATGGCTCAGGTGTGCTGCTCGGTGTGATTGACACGGGTATCGACTTTAACCACATTGCCTTCAAGGACAAGAACGGCAATAGTCGTATCAAAACGGCTTATGTGTACAATGGTAGTTCTGCAAGAACCTATACTGGCTCTCAGATTACAAGTACACTCACCGATGACAGTGGTGAGGACCATGGCACGCACACCAGTTCCACTGCTGGTGGCTCGAGTGTGACTGTGAGTGGGACTAATGTTACTGTCACCGACAACCATGCCAATGCGACTTATGGCGGTATGGCTCCTGGGGCCGACCTCTATTTGGCAGGCATAAATAGTTTGAATGATACTTATTTGGCAAACGCATTCCAATATATCTGTAATTATGCCGACAACAACAATATGCCTGTTGTCGTAAGCAACAGTTGGGGCTCTCAGGTTGGGCCTCACGATGGAACAGGTGAGTTTGCCGATATTTGCGCTCAATACTTTAGCGATAGTAATCCTAATCATATCTGTTTATTTGCTGCAAGTAACGATGCTGGCGGCAATGGCTTCCATGTGAAGGGAACAGCAACTAGTTCTAATAAATTAGGGGCTGTGATCGCTCCATATGATCTCTCAGGCTATAACTTATATTATGGGATTTTTGCTAATGCATGGAGTCGTTCATCCGGAACTACACTGAAATGTACGGTTCATGTGATTAATAGTAGTGGAACAATCGTTAAATCTGTGGACGTAAACCCGGGTTCCGGAAGTTCAACAACAGTCAGTTTAGGTAGTACCTATGTTTATAGTGGTTCGCTTTATGCATATCGTGATTACGTTGATTCCGAAAAATCCCAGTTGATGCTCAGGGGATATGGCGACAGTTATCAGATTGGCGGATTAATTATGAGATCTGGTTATAAATTGGCTGTTCAATTCTATCCCAGCAATAATAGTGCTGATATCGATATCTGGGGAGGTTCCGGTTTTAACTCATTCGTGAACACCCCATCGGTTAGCGGTTATACTTGGACAGCAGGCACTGATGATGGTTGCTATAGCGATGAGGCTACGATTCCAACAGTTATTTCTATTGGTGCATATGCTAGTAAGAATGGCGGCTCGAATACTAGTTATACCATTGGTGACATTGCAAGTTTTTCTAGTTGGGGAACTGCAGCAAATAGCCCTACAGGATTGTATTATCCTTGGATTACCGCTCCTGGTGCTCGCCTGATTGCCGGTGTGAATCACAACCACACTTCTGGCGATTATAGTTATTACGATGGCCAGTCCGCTGATATGGTGGTCAACAGTTCGACCAACCCCTATGCTTACATGGAGGGTACCTCGATGGCTACGCCCACAGCAGCCGGTATCGTGGCATTGTGGCTGCAAGTAGCCAAGGATAACGGCCTAGAACTTACCACTACCGACATCAAGACCATAATGAAGGAGACGGCAATCACCGACAATTACACCAACGGCACCAACGCAAGCCATTTCGGTAACGGTAAGATTGACGCACTGGCAGGTATCAAGTATATCCTTGACAACTATGTTCAGAATGATAATCCCAAGATTACCGCTGAGCCCACCAGCCTGGCCTTTGGCGACGTGACCGCGGGAACTACCAAGCAGATGACGTTTACCGTGACAGGCTCGAATCTCGAGGGCAACATCACTGTGACCAAGAGCGGCAACAACTTCAGCGTTTCGCCCACCACAGTGACCAAGGCCACCGCCGAGGGCAACGGCCAGGTCGTGACCGTGACGTTCAGCCCCACGGCAAACACCACGGCAAACTACACCGGCACCATCACCCTCAGCAGCAGCAACGCTACCTCGGTGACCGTGAACCTGACCGGTAAGGGCGTGTACACCGCCCCGGCACTCACTGCTACCCCGACCTCGGTATCGTTTACCAACTGCTACACCTCGCAGAACTATACCAAGACTGTGACCGTGACCGGCACCAATCTGCAAGGCAATGTCACCGCTTCGATCAGCGGCGGCAATGGCATGTACACGGTGTCGCCCACGACACTCACAGCCGCACAGGCCGCTGCTGGAGCAACCGTGACCATCACCTATGCTCCCACGGCAGCAGGCACTACCAATGCAACGCTTAACTTCACCACTACCGGCACTGGCGCCGGCAGCGCATCGGTGGCAATCACCGGCACTGCTCAAGGCCCGAGCGTCACAGCGACGCCCACCAGCCTCAACTTTGGCACTGTCAACGTTGGGGAGAGCGCCACTCAAACCTTCACCGTGACTGGTGCCCGTCTCGAGGGTAACATCTCGTTGGCGAAGAGTGGTAACAACTTCAGCATCGACCAAACATCGATAGCCAAGGGCAGCGACGGCACGGCAAGTGCTACAGTGACCGTCACTTACACCCCCACGGCCGACGGCAACGACACAGGCACGGTGACCCTCACCAGCCAGGGTGCCGAGACGGTGACAGTGAGCCTGGCCGGTACGGGCCATGTGCTTAATCCCACCATCAATGTGAGCCCTGATGCTCTCACTCTCGCTACCTATGTCAACGAGCCTACCACGCAGACGTTTACCGTGACTGGTTCCGACTTGAGCAAGACTGTATATCTGGCATTGCAAAATGATGATGCTGGCGTGTTCTCTTTGAGCCAGTCGTCAATAGCGGCAAATGTGGTTAATGGCAGCGGCCGCGAGATTACCGTGACCTTTGCGCCTACCGTTTTGGGTGACTACACCGCCACGGTGCGCCTCACCAGCACCGGAGCCGAGACGAAATATGTCACGCTCAACGCCAGTGCTGTCGAGCACGTGCCCGCACTCACGGCTACACCGCAAAGCATCAACTTCGGCACTGTAGAGCCTGGTGTGCAAAGTACGCAGACTTTCACGCTGAATGGCGAGTATCTGATGGGCGATGTCACTCTTACCCTGAACGATGAGAATGGCGTGTTCACCCTCAGTGATGCTACTGTCACTAAAGCACAGGCCGAGGCTGGCAAGACTGTAACCGTCGGCTTTGCCTCTGACGAGGAGGCCGCTTTCAGTGGCAGCGTTACGGTGAGCACCAGCGGTTTGCAGAATATCACCATTCCCCTCACTGCCGAGGTCTCTACCGGTGGCACAGCCAGCGATGCCTACCTGAACATCGCCAAGTACGCCACCATCGACCAAGCCGGCTGGCAATCAAACTACGTGACGGGGCTTGATTACTTCTACAAGTATACTGAGTACGTTAATGACGATGTCGCTTGGCTTACGTTGCCAGTGTATGGTGCGTGGACGGGAGTTTATTACAATAATAATCCGCAAAAGTGGATTAAGAGTAATTTAACAACCACATCCAGCGTCAATGGCACCGCCACTTGGGATGCATCTGACATTTATTTGGGCAGTAACTCATATTTCTCAAGTAACTCCAAGTACTTTGGAAATACAACAAATGGTAGTACTAAAAGAACCGTTACATTCTATGTGACAAATACCACGGCAGTTAAGTTGCTTGGCTTAAATGGAACTCGTGCAACGGGCATGAGTACTTATCCTACAACGATGTACATCTATGAGTGTACTGTTAATGGGGATGGCACACTGAATGAAGGAACTACAGCAATTTCTGGCGGCTCGTTCAGCAATGCTACTAATAATGCTTCAATCAATTTTGAGGCTACAAATTTGAATAATGAAAAGATATATAAAGTTGAAATTGGTGCAATTCGTGGCTACCTTTATGAGATTGGCTTCCAGACTCCGTTGAATAAGCCGAATTTGAAGGCTACCCCGGCCGAATTGTCGATGCATGCTGCTCCTGGTGAGACTGCTACCGCTACATTCAACGTTAAGGGCAAGATGCTCGACGGTGATGTGAGTGTGGCTCTGGCTGATGCCAATGGCGTATTTACTGTGGCTACTACCAGTATCACCAAAGCAAACGCAGAGGCTGGCACCGATGTTACTGTGACCTTCAACGCTCCGGCCACCGAGGGCACTTTCACCGGCACGGTGACGCTCACCAGCGGTGCTCTTACCGCTACTGTTAACCTTACTGGCGTTTGCAAAGACGGCGGCACAGCGAGCGATGCTTACCTGAACATCGCCAAGTATGCCACCATCGACGAGGCTGGTGCAACAGTAAGTAACATGTCGAGCATCTATAAGTATACCGAGCACGCCGCCGACGACTGCGCATGGCTCACTCTGTCGACCTATGGTGCAATGCAGGCTGATGCCAACCAGAATTGGTTGACAACAACTTCGCTCAGCCAGTATACCAATACTTGGAGCGCACAGGATATTTTCCTTGGCAACGGTTCCTACTTCACCAGTTCGGGTTATTCAATCTACGGCAGTGGCAACCAAACATTCTACGTGACCAACTGTACGCAGGTTCGAGCCTTAATTAAGGGTGGCAGCGCTAATGCGACATTGGCAATATATGAATGCAATGTTGACGAGAATGGCACCCCGACAGCCTCATCAACGGCTACCGATACCAAGACTGGCAACTGCAGTTCAAGCAGTCCAGCCGTTATAACCTCGGCAACAATCGATGCCTCTAAGGTGTATATGGTTCGTTTGACTGGTGGCGGTAGTTATCCCGACCTCTGTGAGATTGGCTTCCAGACACCGCTCAACAGTTCTTCGCTGACAGCGGCTCCTACCGCTATTGACTTTATCGCTGAGCCGGGTGATGTGATTACCGAGACAATCACCTTGACCGGAAAACGCCTTACCGAGGATGTGACCGTTACGCTCACCGACGAGAACGGCGTGTACGCGATTGACAAGAACAACATCAGCATTGCCGAGGCTGATGGCGGCGCTGTTGTGACTGTCACCTTCAACGCTCCCGAGGCCGAGGGCTCTTACCGTGGCCAAGTGAACTTCACCAGTGGCGACGCTACCGCAAAGACCAACCTCTACGGTGCCGTAGGCGAAAAGGGTAGTGCTTACAGCCGCTATCTCGACATCGCCAAGTACTCTACTATCGGTACCGGCAACTGGTACGAGGGTATCTTTGCAAATCCCTATAAGTGGACTGAAAACGAGAGCGACGAATGTGCTTGGCTCACATTGCCGGCTGCAATGCCTTACTTCGCTTGGAACTACAACGACCAGAATTGGTGTGGCTTGTCGAGCGCTTCGAATGGTGGCTGGTATGGCCACCAATGGACGGCAACCGATGTGTTCCAAGGCTATGAGTTCTTCAAAAGGGCAGATTTGACCGATGAGAATGGCGACTATGCTCACATGATGGGCGGAAGCGAAAGCAACTCAACGTCCAACACTACCATATATTATGGTATATATAATGTGACCAATTGTACGCAGGTTAAGGCTTACGCTTACAATAACTCTGGCATTTCCAGTTCTTATCCAACCTTTATCCAGATTTATGAGTTGACCGAGAATGCCGACGGATCGCTCACTCAGAGCGACACTCGCACCGACTATCAGACCAGCACCACAAGCGGTCAAGTGACAATGACCTCGGCAACACTCGATGCCAATAAGGTTTACTTAGTGGCTGTGGGTGGCTATCGTGGCTTTACCTATGAGGTGGCGTTCCGCACGCCGCTGGCTGCAAAGGTCGATTTGGCTACGGTGGTCGAAGAGTCGAACCTCAACAAGTACTATCGCATTGAGGATGGCGACTTGACAGGCGTGAAACTGTCGGCCGACGGCAAGACGCTGTACTGTAAGGATGCCAACGGCAAGGCGGTCAATATGTGCGAAATGGAGGCCGGCCAGACCGACTACGTGCGCAATGTCGCAGGCTTGATGAGCACAGAGTACGACCAGAGCAACTGGGTGGCTCTGCACACCACGAGCGAGACGGGCCTCTCGTCGCTGCTCAACCACACAATCAAGGGCGTTAAGGGTGTCTACACCAACACTGTTAACCCCACGATTGAATTGAGCGCGGTGCCTGAGGCTGTAACTGAGAGCAACTACACTTACAACGTGTATGTGCCTTGCAACTTCATGTCGAGCGAGCAGCACTCTGAAAGCGGAAGGAACTACTTCTTCATGACTCCCAAGCCAATGGAGGTGATGACGGTGCACTACGCTATGTGGAACGCTGAAAATGAGGTCTTTGAGATTCCTACTAGCGTCGGTTATTCTAACCAGGCTGGTCTCGTGGGCGATGTTGCTGCCAACTTCTCGCTTTACGCCGATGGCGCAGTCAAGGATACGCTGCAAACTGGCCACGTCTATAAGTTCACTGGCTTGGCTTGCAAGATGACGAATCCTGTGGGTGGCGCGTCGACGCTCAGTGTAACTCCTGGACACTCTGTAGACGACTTAATGGTGTATCCGCTCGATGGGATAGAGTACATCGGTGAGTTTGACGAGCATGGTCTTCCCACTGCTATCGACGAACTGATTGTGGGCCGCGATGTGAAGAGCGTGACTTACTACAATGTTCACGGCCAGGCATCGATGCAGGCCTTCGACGGTGTCAACATCGTGGAGGTGCGCTACACCGATGGCAGTCGCAAGGTTGTCAAGATCTTCAAGTAACATCAAGTTACAATTTCCTTAGATAGAAAAGCCCTGGCCATCGTGCCAGGGCTTTTTTTGACCTATATGGCCTCTATAGCGCGCCTATTACCTCTCATCTCTGTCCGGTAAAAGTCCAAGGGATATTGCAGTTTTGTTTTTGGCGCGCATCGATAGCCGCCTGTAGGGACGCGCCACGGCGCGTCGTGCGTAATGAAAATGATGAAAAAAGGACCGTCCCCTTTTCCTCAGTCAACTGCTACACTTTTCACGAGGAACCCGAAAAAAGATTGGGCAAAGATGCTGCAAAGGTGCTGCAAGACGCCGCCCCCCCGAGAACCATCGCTTTTCGACTGAGGGGGCTTACTTTTTCAAAAAAACATCCGCAACGCCTGTTTATCGGCATTGCGGACGCCTAATTCACGCAATTTCAACTTTTAGCGGACAGCAATAATTATCTCTATGGTCTCTATAGTTGTATAGCCTCTATCGTTGCTATTGGCCAGGCGAGAGGGTAACAAAATGGGGCTGGAATCGTGTTCCAGCCCCATTGGGTATTGCGCTGCTGCGGTGAGGATTACTCCTCGTCGAGCAGGATGTTCATGATTTCGATAGCCGATTTCATCACGTTGGTGCCAGGGCCAAAGATTGCGGCAACACCAGCCTTGTAGAGGAAGTCGTAGTCCTGCACGGGAATCACACCGCCAGCGATGACGATGATATCCTCGCGACCCAGTTTCTTCAGTTCCTCGATGACGGCGGGCACGAGCGTCTTGTGACCGGCGGCAAGCGAACTCACGCCGAGCACGTTCACGTCGTTCTCCACTGCCTCGCGAGCAGCCTCTTCGGGGGTTTGGAACAGCGGGCCCATGTCCACGTCAAATCCGCAGTCGGCGTAGCCCGTTGCTACCACCTTTGCACCGCGGTCGTGACCGTCCTGACCCATCTTTGCCACCATGATGCGTGGCTGGCGACCCTCCTTAGCGGCGAACTTTGCCGTCAGAGCGCGAGCGCGCTCCAGGTCGGGATCCGATTTTGTCTCTGCTGAATACACGCCAGAAATGGTTTTAACAACTGCTTTGTAACGTCCTACAATCTTCTCGCACGCGTCGCTGATTTCGCCCAGCGAAGCGCGGTCCTTGGCGGCCTGAACAGCCAGTTCGAGCAGGTTGCCCTCGCCGGTCTCTACGCAGTGGGTGATAGCATTCAGGTCGGCAGCCACGGCAGCCTCGTCGCGGCCTGCGCGCAGTTTCTCCAGACCCTCGACCTGCTCCTTGCGCACCTCGGTATTGTCGATCTCGAGGATGTCGATGGGAGGCTCTTTCTCCAATGCATACTTGTTCACACCCACCAGAGTCTGACGGCCGCTGTCGATGCGGGCCTGGGTGCGTGCGGCGGCTTCCTCGATGCGCATCTTGGGCACGCCGGTCTCAATAGCCTTGGCCATACCGCCAAGTTTCTCAATCTCCTCGATGTGGCTCCATGCCTTGTGAACCAACTCGTCGGTGAGTTTCTCCACGTAGTACGAGCCTGCCCAGGGATCGATGGCCTTGGTGATGTAGGTCTCTTGCTGGATAAAGATCTGTGTGTTACGTGCGATACGTGCCGAGAAGTCGGTCGGCAGTGCGATAGCCTCGTCGAGTGCGTTGGTGTGCAGCGACTGGGTGTGACCCAGGGCTGCCGCCATAGCCTCGATACAGGTGCGGCCCACGTTGTTGAACGGGTCTTGAGCCGTCAGCGACCAACCCGACGTCTGGCTGTGCGTACGCAGCGACATCGACTTCGGATTCTTCGAGCCGAAACTCTTCACAATCTTCGCCCACAGCAGGCGGCCGGCGCGCATCTTGGCGATCTCGGTGAAGAAGTTCATCGAGATGCCCCAGAAGAACGACAGGCGCGGTGCGAAAGCGTCAACGTCGAGGCCGGCGTCCACACCGGTGCGGATATAGTCCATACCGTCGGCAAGCGTATAAGCCAACTCGATGTCGGCCGTGGCGCCTGCTTCCTGCATGTGGTAGCCCGAGATCGAGATTGAGTTGAACTTGGGCATATATTTCGAGGTGTACTCGAAGATGCTGGCAATGATCTGCATCGAGAACTTGGGAGGATAGATATAGGTGTTACGCACCATAAACTCCTTCAGAATGTCGTTCTGGATGGTTCCGGCCATCTCCTCGAGTTTTGCGCCCTGCTCCAGACCGGCAACGATGTAGAACGCCATGATGGGCAGCACTGCGCCGTTCATGGTCATCGACACCGACATCTTGTTCAGGGGAATGCCGTCGAAGAGCACCTTCATGTCCTCGACCGAGCAAATCGACACACCAGCCTTACCTACATCACCCACCACGCGGGGGTTATCGGCGTTGTAGCCACGGTGAGTAGGCAGGTCGAATGCCACCGACAGACCCTTCTGACCCGACGCCAGGTTGCGGCGGTAGAAGGCGTTTGACTCGGCAGCCGTCGAGAAACCGGCATACTGGCGCACCGTCCACGGGCGGAACGGATACATCAGGCTGTAGGGGCCACCCAGGAAAGGCGGGATACCTGCCACAAAGTCGAGGTGCTCAAGTCCCTCAAGGTCGGCCTTGGTGTAGATGGGCTTGATGTCGAGCAACTCGGCATTTTTCCATGATTCTCCCATCACGAGAGGCTTGTGTTCAACATTAAAAGCCTCGTTTGCAATATCTATGTTTTTAAAATTCGGTCTCATGTCTGTCGATTATTTTAAAAGTTTAGCGTTGAAAGCCTTTAATGTTCCCAGCACGTTGCTCTTCACGTTGATGAAGTGCTCCACGCCCAGAGCCTTGAATTCGTCGGTCTCGGGACCGGCGAGCACGAGTTCGGCGCGTCCTTTCAGCAGTTCCACAGCCTGCGGAATCAGTTCGGCATACTCGTCGTCGCTCGAGCAGAGCACCACGATGTCGGCCTTTTGCTCCATGGCAGCCTCGACACCCTCGGCCACAGTCTTGAAGCCGTTGTTGTCGATCAGGTTGTAGCCCGAGCAAGCAAAGAAGTTGCACGAGAATTGTGCACGAGCCAAGCGCATTGCCAGGTTGCCGATGGTCAGCATGAATGCCGTGGGCACGTGGGCCGACGTCTCGGTAGCGTGGCGAATTTCCTCGAATTGGCTTGCCAGTCGCTTGTTGTTGAGTTTGAGTTCGCCCTCAGCGTCGCCCTTGCAGCAGCAACAGCACTTCTCGCCGTCGTGGAATTTGTCGGCAGCCTTCTCGGTAAAGTTGGGGAACTGGTTGGTGCCCAGCAACTGCTCTTTGCGCTTGGCCACCTTGTCGAAGCGGGCCTCGGCGCTGGCGTTAACTTGCGTAATCACGTCGGCCAGAGCAGCCTGGAAGCCACCCTTGTCCTCAACCTCGAGGAAGAGGTTCCATGCCTGCTGTGCCAGCGATGCGGTGAGCGTCTCGACGTAGTATGAGCCACCGGCGGGGTCAACCACCTTGTCGAGGTGCGACTCCTCGCGAAGCAGAATCTGCTGGTTGCGGGCGATGCGCTCGCTGAAATCGTCGCTCTCCTGATAAGGAGCGTCGAACGGGGTCACCACAATTGAGTCGACACCGGCCAGAGCGGCGCTCATCGTCTCGGTCTGGGTGCGAAGCAGGTTCACATACGAGTCATAGATTGTGAGGTTGAAACGCGAAGTCTCGGCATTGACAACCATCTTGCAAGCGCAGTCGCACTTGGGACCGTACTGCTTAACAATCTGTGCCCACAGTTGGCGAGCAGCGCGGAACTTGGCAATCTCCATAAAATAGATGTTCGAGATGCCCATGTTGAATTTGATGTGGTTTGCCACCACGTCGGCGGGAACGCCAGCCTCGGTGAGTTGAGCCATCCACTCGTTACCCCAGGCCAGTGCATAGCCGAGTTCCTGGTAGATGTAGGCGCCGGCATTGTTGAGCATCAGCGAGTCGACGCTGAGCACACGCAGATGTGCAACTGGAGCGGCAACTTCGATGAGTTGCTTGGCCAGAGCCACGATGTCGCCCTCAAAGGGCACGCCACGCTTGAGTTGGCGCTTGAACGGGTCGAAAGCGATCGAGCCAACGAACCAATCTTGGGCGCCGTTCTCCTTGACGACCTCCACGAGAGCCTTGGTGACGTCGAGTGCGCACTTCGGGCAGCATGCGATGTTCACCTCCACCTGCTTCAGGTCGATACCCTCGAGCAACGCCTTGATGTCGACGTCGCTGCCTTTGTGCAACTTGAAGCCGAGCGATGTGATGCCCTTGGTGAGAATCTCGCGGGCTTTGGCGTTGGCGGCGGCCACGTCCTTCACGTCGATGTCCTGGCGACGTTGCCAGTTGTTGTCAGTGCGGGTGCCTCTCACGTAGGGGTACTCGCCGGGCAGCGATTCGGTAGCTTTAAGGTTCTTGATGTCGACACCACGATAAAGGGGTTGTACGTTGAAACCCTCGTTGGTGCGCCACACCATCTTTTTGTTAAAGTCAGCACCTTTCAGGTCGACCTCGGCCTTGGCTCTCCACTCTTCGGGAGAGACGGGTGCAAACTCGTCAAACAGTTTTTTTCTGTCTTCTGCCATAATTTTTAATTTATATAGTAACTGTGTTATAGTCAGTGCTTTGGGGGTGATGCGCAATCGCTGTGACAGCATTCGCTGCTACGCAGGGCGCACACCACCGCAAATCATTCGGCAAAGTTACACCTTTTTTATGAAATAACACCTATTTTATTAGTGATTTTTCCCCATCCCACAACCTTTGGCGCACCTTTGGTGACATTAGTGCCACCGCGATGGCTTGGCGCCAAAGTTGTGGCGACGGTAGGGTAGGGGTTGTTAATAACTTTATTTCGGCCATTGTGGTTGCTATGTCGTGAAAAAGCAGTAATTTTACAATCGCTTTCGGCGATGTGGCAATGTGTTGCAGTCGCTCTTGAAACCAATCTTTAAACCGTTAATAATCAACTTCTAAGATATGACACCTTTCGTTCATCTTCACGTACACTCACAATACTCGATTCTCGACGGCCAGGCTTCCATTAAGGGGATGGTCGACAAGGCCATTGCCGACGGCATGCGAGGCATGGCGCTTACCGACCACGGCAACATGTTCGGCATCAAGGAGTTCTTTGACTGTGTCACCAAGGTCAACGGCGACACTCAAAAGAAAATAAAGGAATTGAAGACCTTTATTGCCGACGAGGAGGCCAAGCCCGACGAGACGCGCGACGCTGCTGCGCTGCAAAGTTTTGAGCAACAACTCGCCGAGGCACAGCAACATCTGTTCAAGCCCATCTTCGGCTGCGAGGTGTACGTGGCGCGAAACACCAAGGAAGAGCAAATCGATAAGCGCGACAATGGCCGCCACCTAATCCTGCTGGCCAAGAACTATCAGGGTTACAAAAACCTCATCAAAATCGTGTCGCGCGCTTGGACCGACGGGTTCTACTACCATCCGCGCACCGACCATGCTGACCTGGAGCGCTTTCACGAGGGCATCATTTGCTGCTCGGCATGCCTTGGCGGTGAAGTGCCGCAACTAATCATGCAAGGCGACATCAACGGCGCCCGCGAGGTCGTGAAGTGGTTCAAGGGTGTCTTTGGCGACGACTACTATCTGGAGTTGCAGCGACACAAAGCCACCGTGCCGCGCGCCAACCATGAGACGTTCTTCAAGCAGCAAGAGGTAAACAAGGTGCTTTTGGACTTTGCCAAAGAGTTGGATATCAAGGTTGTGGCTACCAACGACTCGCACTTTATCAACGAGAGCGATGCCGATGCCCATGAGCGCCTGATTTGCGTTAACACTGGCCAAAAGATTACCGAGGAGAACAAGATGCTCTACAGCAAGCAGGAGTGGTTCAAGACACAGGCCGAGATGAACGAGGTCTTTGCCGACGTGCCCGAGGCTTTGCAAAACACCGTCGAGGTGCTCGACAAAGTTGAATTCTACACCATTGAGCACGCGCCCATCTTGCCAGACTTCCCTTTGCCCGAAGGCTTTGAGAGCGAGGACGACTATTTGCGTCACCTGGTTTACGAGGGCGCCAAGGAGCGCTGGCCAGAACTTACCGATGTGCATCGCGAGCGACTCGATTTCGAGTTGGAAACCATCAAGAAAATGGGCTTCCCTGGCTACTTCCTCATTGTGCAGGACTACATTCGCAAGGCACCGTCGCTGGGATGCACCGTGGGGCCCGGTCGTGGCTCGGCTGCTGGCTCGGCAGTGGCTTACTGCTTGGGAATCACCAAAATAGACCCCATCAAGTACGACCTGCTTTTCGAGCGATTCCTTAACCCCGACCGCATATCATTGCCCGATATCGACGTCGACTTCGATGACGACGGGCGCGCCAAGGTGCTGAAATATGTCACCGACAAGTATGGCGCCGACAAGGTGGCACACATCATCACTTACGGCACTATGGCGGCCAAGATGGCCATTAAGGATGTGGCGCGTGTCGAGGACTTGCCGCTTTCCGAGAGTGACCGCCTGGCGAAGATGATTCCCAACTCGCCAAACGGCATGCCCGAGGAAAAGCCCGGAAAGAAGTATAAAATCACCATCAAAAACTGCATCAAGTGCTTCCCAGAGTTTGCCGCCGAGTGTAACAATCCCGACCCCCACGTGGCTGACACAATGAAGTATGCCGAGATGCTCGAGGGTAACGTGCGCAGCACTGGCGTCCACGCTTGCGGCGTAATCATCGGCCACGACCCAATCTCCGACTGGGTGCCTGTGAGCACTGCCACCGACAGCACTGGCGAGAAGATGATTGTCACTCAATACGAGGGTAGTGTGATTGAGACCACCGGATTGATCAAGATGGACTTCCTGGGGCTGAAAACGCTCTCAATCATCATGGAGGCGCTCAACAACATCAAGATCACACGCGGCATCGACCTCGACATCGAGAAAATACCCATCGACGACCCCAAGACCTACAAACTCTACTGCGAGGGTCGCACCACGGGCACGTTCCAGTTTGAGTCGGCCGGCATGCAGAAATACCTCATTGAGTTGCAGCCCAGCACCTTCGAGGACCTGATTGCCATGAATGCGCTCTACCGACCGGGCCCCATGGACTACATCCCGCAGTTCATCGCGCGCAAGCACGGCGACGAGCCAATTGTGTACGACATCCCCTGCATGGAGCAATACCTCAAGGACACCTACGGTATTACCGTCTACCAAGAGCAGGTGATGCTTTTGTCGCGACAACTCGCCGGGTTCACCCGCGGACAGAGCGACACCTTGCGCAAGGCAATGGGTAAGAAGCAAATCGAAAAAATGAACCACCTCGAGGGACTCTTCTACAAGGGCGGCGAGGAGCGCGGCTACGACCGCAAGGTACTCAACAAGATTTGGGAAGATTGGAAGAAATTTGCTTCCTATGCCTTCAATAAGTCGCATGCTACGTGCTACAGTTGGGTGGCCTATCAAACGGCTTATCTCAAAGCCAATTACCCCAGCGAATACATGGCTGCCGTGCTCAGTCGCAACCTCAACGACGTGAGCAAACTCGCCAAGTTCATGGACGAGTGCAAGGCGATGGGCATTCAGGTCAAGGGACCCGACATCAACGAGAGTTTCAAGTCGTTCAGCGCCAATCGCAACGGCGACATCCGCTTCGGCCTCGGTGGCATCAAGGGTGTGGGCAGCAACGCTGTCGACGCGGTCATCGAGGAGCGCGAGAAGAATGGGCCGTTCAAGGACATCTACGACGTGGTGGAACGTATCAATCTGAGTTCGTGCAACCGCAAGAGCATCGAGTCGTTCGCCATGTCGGGCGCCTTCGATTCGCTGCCTGACATCACCCGCGAGGCCTTCTTCGAGAAGAACGCGCGCGACGAGTCGTTCAGCGAGGTGCTTGTGAAGTTTGGACAGCGTTTCCAAAGCGGACAGGCATCGATGCAAAACTCGCTCTTTGGCGAAATGGAACCGCTGGAGATTGCCAAGCCGCCAATTCCCAAGGCCGAGCCGTGGCACATCCTCGACCGTCTCAACCACGAGCGCGACCTGGTGGGCATGTACCTCTCGGCACACCCGCTCGATCCCTATTTCCTCGAGGTGAACTATGGCTTTACCACCACCTTGGCCGAGTTGCCCAGCGCCAGCGAGCAGCCGGGCAAGCCGCTAACCTTCGGAGGACTCGTGGTCGACTATCAGGAGCGAATGGGAAAACACTCCAAGTTTGGCATCCTCAAAATTGAAGACTACACCGGCACCTACGAGATTCGGCTCTTCGGCCAACGGCTCATCGACTTCGGTAAGTATGGCGTCAAGGGTACGCCAATCATGGTCAACGGTGTGTTTGAGAAGCGCAAGTATGGCGATCAAATCGACCTTAACGTCACCGATATGCAGTTGCTCGACAACGTGCGCGGCTCGCTGGTGCACAACATCTTGATTTCGCTCAGCGACGAGCAGTTCGAGCAGATGCATTTCCTCAAGGAGCATCTGGCCGACAAGGGTGGATGTGTGCTGTATTTCCGCGTCAACGACTCCAACACTCGTCGCCATGTCACGCTTGCGTCGAAACGGCGCATCAATGTCGACAAGGCGCTCATCGACGCCCTTCAGGCCGAGGATATCACCTTCAAAGTAAACGCTAACATTTAAGCCGTCAATCATGCCGTGGCTTAGTCACGGCAAAAAGAATTTGAACATACAATCATGAAATATGCACTTGTTACCGGCGCTTCGCGAGGCATAGGACGCGCCATAGCACTACGGTTGGCCGCTCAAGGCTTGCCAGTGATTATCAACTATCTGAGCAACCACGAGGCGGCTCACGACGTGGCACGCGAGATTGCCGACGCTGGCGGTAAAGCCGAACTGTTGCCGTTCGACACTGCCAACCCCGAGGCTATCGACGCGGCCATCGACGCTTGGGAGAACAGCCACCCCGACGACCATGTTGGGGTGCTGGTCAACAATGCCGGAATTCGTCGCGACAACGTCATGTTTATGATGCCCGACGACGACTGGCACGCCGTGCTCGACACCACCCTCAACGGCTTCTTCTACATCACGCGCCGCCTGCTCAAGCACATGATGCCGCGCCGCCGCGGTGGGCGCATCATCAACATCGCTTCGCTCTCGGGGGTGAAGGGGATGCCGGGGCAAACCAACTACTCCGCCGCCAAAGCCGCCCTCATCGGCGCCACGAAAGCATTGGCCCAGGAGGTGGCGCCGCGCCAAGTCACGGTAAACGCCATTGCCCCGGGATTTATCGAGACTGACATGACGCGTGAACTGCCTCAGGACGAACTGAAAAAACTTGTGCCGGCAGGGCGCTTCGGCACGCCCGACGAGGTGGCCGCTCTTGCAGCCTTCCTCGCCTCGGACGACGCGGCTTACATCAACGGCGAGGTCATCAACATCAATGGCGGCCTCTACACCTGATCGCCGGGCGCCACGCCATTCACATGGTTTTCGGCCACAACAATTGCAATTTTAGGAAAATAAATGTAACTTTGCTGCGAAATAAACGGTAATAATAATCATATAATAATTATTTCTATGAAAAAAGTATTTATGTTTTTGGCTGCATCAGTAGTCGTTTTAGGTTTGATAGCCTGCAATTCGGGTAATGAAAACAATGCCGAGAGCGCAACCCCAGCCGAAGAAAATGTCGAGGCCGAGGCTCAGCAACCGGCTGCCAACCCCCAGCAGCGCGACTTTGAAAGTGCCGACCTTAGCGCCACTATCCCTGAAGGCTGGACTGGCGAAGTGGGTGTCTTCGACGAAGTTAAGATGACCGGAAAAAGCGATGATGGCTTCGACCCCAAGATTGAGGTGAGTGTCATGAAAGGAACAACGGTCGATAAAGAAGTTGAGAAAGAGATGAACAGTAGCGTTGTCAAGAGCGAGGGCGTAAAGATTGGCGATTACACTTTCACCGTGTTGGCTAACGAAGGCTCAGGTGCCAACAAATGTTACGCCCAAGCAGGCGACAACGTCCTCCGTGTGGTCGCCGTATTCATCAAGCCCGACACCCCCGAGGTGAAAGCAGTGGTCGAGAGCGTCAAACTCAAATAACGCTTAACCCTGTCATAAACAACAAAGAGGGTGAGTCATATTCAGTTATGGCTCACCCTCTTGTTGTTGATGTTGCAGAAGTGCGATATCACATCTTATCTTCGTGCTCGGTGATCTCGGCGTCGGTTTGGGTGTAGTTGCCCAGCGAGCCTTCTTTTGCCTGGATGCAAATGTAGGTCATCGGCTCGGCTGATGTGCACTTGAGGTTGCGGTCGCAGTTGGTGGCTACGCGCACCACCGACCCTTCGGCAATGTCAAACGCCTCGTCGTCAACTTGAAAACGACCGGCACCCGACAGAATGATGTAGTTCTCCTCGTTCTCCTTGTGGCTGTGGTAGAACGGGACGGCAACGCCTGTGGGCAGTGTGCCGAATGAAATCTCGCACGATGTGGCACCTGTCACATCCTTAACAAACTGCTTGCCCTCAAAGCCAAGCACCTTACCTACCGAAGTGTGGGCGAACTTGTCGCCGCTGTTCAAAACTTTTATCTCGCTCATAATTTGCAATGGTTTAAAATTATTATTAACTTTGCAGCGGAAATCCGCTTTGTTTTTAACACCGCAAAGTTAAGCCGTTTTTCCGAGTCTTGCAAGAAGTAACATAAAAGTGAGACAGTTACATTTAAGTAAGTAATATTGAGAATGAATGCATTACCGCTACGAGAAAATTTAAAAAAATACACCGACATTGAACATTGCCCTATTCGCAACGTGCTTTCTCACATCTCAGGCAAATGGCCCATTTTGGTTTTGTGCATTTTGTCGGAGAACGAGCGTACGCGCTTCAACAACATCAGCAAGGCTATCCCCGACATATCGTCGAAAGTGCTGAGCGACACGCTCAAGAGCCTTGAAGCGGATGGCCTTGTCGAGCGACACATTTATGCTGAAATACCGCCAAAAGTGGAGTACTCGCTAACCGACCTTGCCAAGAGTTTAATGCCCATATTGGGAGAGTTAATTGGCTGGGCGCTCCAGAATTTCGACCACTTCAAGCGATAGGGCAGTCCCTCGTCATCGTTCAATAAATCAACGCACTATGGCATACTATTATCCTTGCCCATGTCGAGAAATGGTCGCACCTCCACGCCCAGTGGCAGAAAGACCGCCTTGCTGTACTCCGGCATCTGGATCACCACCTTCCACAGCCTCATCATCTCTGAACACCGGCCCCATCGCGTCGGTCTGTATTGCGGGCGACAGCCCGCACATCAGCACCCTTAGGGGAAGTCTCAACATCCAAAGACCGTCGCCGAAGGTTGATAAAAATAAGTGATTAATTCGTTGCGAATCAATCACTTATTTAATTGAGCGGTAGACGGGACTCGAACCCGCGGCCCTCAGCTTGGGAAGCTGATGCTCTACCAACTGAGCTACTACCGCAATCTTGTGTTCATCGGCTTTCCCGCGAGGGCGGGAGCCGGTGGTTGGTGTGTCGTTTATTTCTTTGCCATGTCGGCCGCGGCAGGGTTGCCGAGTTCGACGGCGGTGATGCTGTCGCCATTCGACGTGGTGACAATGGTGAGCGTGAGCGTGTCGCCGATTTCCCATGCGAAGTCGATGGGGGGCAAATCATAGAACACGGTGTCGGCACCTTGCTTGAGTACTACGCTGCGTTTTGCTCCGTCGACGGCAATGCCGGTCACCATGCGTCCGTTGCTTTGCGGCAGGTTCATCACGGCCTCCTTCACGGTGTCGGTGGCGATGGAGTCGGCCTCGGTGGCGTTGTCGGTTGTCCCGGCGTTGTCGCAAGCGGCGAGGGCTATCAGCGGCAGCAGTGCTATGGTTTTGAATGTGTGTTTCATTGTGTTGTGTGGCCTGTTGGCTTTACGCAGTGCAAAATTACTGCAATTTTCATTATAATCGTTACGTTTAACATGATTTTTCTGATGTGTGAAGCCTTTTTGCACTGCTGCCCCCTAATTTTGCAGTGTAAAACAAAACGACTTACTACAATGGGAACGATGACAATGAATATTTGCAACACGGTGGCCATGAGCGACCAGTTGCTGATGACGGTGAGCATCAACGGTGCTGCGAAACTCAACTGCTCGGGTACGGGGTTTTCAAGCCTGGACGACGTGCTGGCTTATGTTCGCGAGCGTATAGGCAGTTTTGTGGGCTTGGCACGGGTGACTGTCCGCAACAAGACTCAGGGTTGGTCGCGCATGCTGTCGCTGTCGCGTCACAGCCAAGCCTGCTATGCACGCCGTGCATAAGATGTTGTGCGACAATGGGCGCAAAAACAGCGAAAAAATGCGTTTTTTCTGAAAAAAAGTGGCGCAAGTTTTGCTGTGTGGGAAATTTTGTGTAATTTTGCGCCGCAATTTTGCGAAACAACATATATAATTAACGTAATGTATTTAGATTCAGAGAAAAAGAAAGAGATCTTTGGAACTTACGGTGCCAGCAATACTGATACTGGGTCTCCCGAGGCACAGATTGCATTATTCTCTTACCGTATTTCCCACCTGACCGAGCACTTGAAGGTCAACAAGAAGGATCATACGACTCAACGTGCACTGAAGATGCTGGTTGGTAAGCGTCGCAAACTGTTGGATTATCTGGCAGCAAAGGACATCAACCGCTATCGCGCACTCATCGCTAAGAAGGAACTGGGTATCCGCAAGTAATCCCCACAGCCTCGCAACAGCGAAGTCAAGTGACACAAAAAGCCGCAACTCTGCAATGGAGTTGCGGCTTTTCTTGTTGGCTGCTTAAACCCAAATCGGTCATTAGAACGGAGTTATGTTATTTTATATTCCTAATTATACCATAACAGTTTTGTTTTGGTGTCTTGCCGCCACTGAAATCTCGCCATAGCCCGCTATGCTTTCGATTTCACTAACAGCAATAATCTCAAAACAAATTCTGTTCTAACATAATTTCTAATGACCGATTTGGGTTAAAGGTCGCAGGTCACTAAGTTGAACACGTCTTTGATGTGGTTTGCGTTGTACAGGGCCTGCTGGACGTCGGTTGCTGTCCCGGCATCGGCGGGCACGGCTTTGATGAGTTTCTCGTTTTTGAAATACAGCCGGCTCTCCACCGGATTGCCGCTGTCGTAGTCGATGTGGCGCTCGTAGAAGAAGAGCAGTTGGTGCGTCTCGTAGTCAAAGAGATACTCATAGTAATACTCCCATACCGCGATGTTGTAACTCAGGGTGGCCAGCAGAATCTTTGGCATACTGCACTCGTCGCAGCCTGGATACCAGTCGTCGTTCTGATAGTAGATGCGCATGGTGCGATGCTGGATTCCCGAGCCGGGCAGCATGCGGTCGATGGTGATGCAGGTGCTGTCGGGGCGGTCGTAGTTGATCGGGTCGGGATTGGCAATCTGCGCCTTTATGTGGTTATACGTCTCGCGGATGGCGGCGATATCGTCGGCGGCGAGGGCTGTCATGCCCAGCGTGGCGAGCATAAGCAGCGTGGCAAGTATTTTTTTCATGTTGTCAATCTACAATTGTTACAGTGTCGGTTGGTTCAAAGGCCTCGAGGTCAACGGTGTCGACCGCGAGCGAGTCGTATTCTTCCAAGTCGCTACGCTCGTATGGCGCATGCCACTGCCCAACGGCAATAGCAATGATGGCAACGAAAGCAACTATCACGACCGACAAGCCGCATCCCAGCACGGCCGGCCAGCGTGGTTTGAAGAACAGGCCGATAAAGCATAGCACAATACCGGCGCCGAGCAGTATCAGCATAATGTCGCTCCAGATATATATTGAGGCGACGCTGGCTATGAGCAGGCCCAAGCCAATGAAGCCAATGTAGCGTTGCCACTTTGGCCGCTCGGGAGGCATGGGTTGGCTCATGCCTGAGGGGGTGTTGTAAGTGTCCATATTTATCAGTAATCGTAAACTTATCAGTATGTGTTTATTGAGAGGGTGTCGATGACCCTTATTAGCCTGGTGTTGTGGATTATATTCCAGCGTAAGGTCGCAACTCACACTATCAAGGTCGTTGCGGTTTTTCTCGTGATACCGCTAAAGGATCACAATTCGCGGCCGTGAGGTGTCGTTAAACTCCGAGATTGTTATCAAATTGGTGGATATTTTTTTCGTAATACCCCCTTTTGCCCGCGATCCATATTTGACATGCGGCGCTGGTTGATTATCGGGCTGATTATGAAGGTGAAAGTGCGCACGCGGTCGCAGGGCACGCGATGCTGCGGTAGTGGGCGCGCGCCCCAACTGTTGATGCCTCCCACACCAGCCATATAGCCGTCCAAATACAGGTTGGTGTATTTTGACTGCGGCACCTGCGGCCAGTGTCGCTGACCTTTCTCGTGCTCCGGCTCGTCGAGCGCCTCGATGTCGTAGTGCATTGCCGAGGCGAAGAACGGACGCTCGCCGTAGATTGTCAGTCCGTCACCATCACTGTTGCTCTGTCGCCACCACTGCACATCGCTGCGTGTGCCGGTTTCCTGCGGGCGGACGTAGGGGTAAGGGATTTCGTCGGCGTTGGTCGAGTATTCTCCCATACGCTGCGAGTGGTAGCGGTCGACATAACTCTCCAGCGGTCCGCGTCCGTAATAATTGCTGAGGTTAAAACTCTTGGGCAACTGCATAACCATGCCCATGCGTGGCATGTCGGGAATCTCGGCACCGGCGTCGGGCGTCAGGGTCTCGGTCACCCGTATGTGCCCGGTGTTGTGGATTACATATTCCAGCGTAAGGTCGCACTTCACCTCGTCCAGGCGGTAGCGTGCCGTGACGGTCACTTGGTTGTGGTCTCCGTGCTTTCTGTCGAAGCCCACCAGCCGCAGGGTGGGGTTGCGCCAGGCACGACCTTTCTGGTCCATCCAACTGCCCAGGTCATTGTCGGTGACGGCCCGCCAGAAGTTTGGGCACAGTGTTCTGCCTTCGCCCAGGAGATTGCAGTAATGGTGAAAACTATGTTTCGGATTCTCCACATCGTGGATGTTTGTGCCGTTATCAATTCTGTAGCCACTCATGAAGCCTGTGCGCTTGTCAAACTTGACCTCGACCCGATCTACACCAGCGAGCAGTGTACTGTCGTTCGCCTCGTTCGTCCACACCCGGTATCCTCGCGGGTTGTCCAAATCGAAAGGCAGCGACAGTGTGTCGGGTACAGGTCGGATAACAAACTGCTCGGTGGCCACTACTGTGCCGGCCTGGAGCAGCGGCTCGTCCTGTTTTAGCGCAATGTCGATGTTGAGTAGTTCTGCGCCAGTTTCGTCTATTGGAAGGCGGTATTCGCGCCACTGTTGCGGGCCGATGTTGAGCGTGTCGATGGTGCCGCTGCTCTGAAATCTACCGATCTTCAAGTTCCAACACAGTCTGTAGTTGTCGGTCGAGCGGAAGAAGTTGTCGTTTTTCACGCGTATGAGGCCGCTCTCCACGTCCACCTGCTCGATGAGTATGTTCTGGTAGCAGTAGGCCACCTCGTGGGCTTGCGGACTCAGTTGGCGGTCGGGCCCCACGATGCCGTTGCAGTTGAAGTTGTTGTCGCTGGCGTCGTAGTTGTTGTAGTCGCCACCATATTTATATATCTTGTTTCCCAGGCTGTCGGTGCCGTGCAGCGCCTGGTCGGCGAAGTCCCAAATGAAGCCGCCCTGGAACTTGTCGTGGCTGCGAACGGCCTGCCAGTATTCCCACAAGCCGCCACTGCTGTTGCCCATGGCGTGCGAGTATTCGCACAAAATCAGCGGCTTGCTGTGCTTGGCGTCGGTCGACTCACTGTAGCGCACGCAGTCGTCCTGACTCATATACATGGGGCAGAAGATGTCGGTGTTGTCGCCCGTCCCGGCTTGCTCAAACTGTACCGGGCGGCTCACGTCTTGCGACTTAATCCAGCGGTAAGCCTCGGCAAAGTTCGGGCCGTCGACAGTCTCGTTGCCCAGGCTCCACACGATAATGCTCGGGTGGTTATAGTTGACGCACACATTGTGCTGGTTGCGCTCCAGAATTTGCTTGGCGAACGCCTTGCCGCGTGACGGCGCGTCGGCGTTGTAGCCAAAGCCGTGCGACTCCTGGTTGGCTTCGGCAACAACGTAGAGGCCGTATTGGTCGCATAGGTCGTACCACACTGGGTCGTCGGGGTAGTGGCTGGTGCGCACCGCATTGATGTTCAGGCTCTTCATAACCTTGATATCTTCAACCATGCGGTCGCGGCTCACCACATAGCCTCCGTCGGGGTCCAATTCGTGGCGGTTCACGCCCTTGATAAGGATTGGCTTGCCGTTGAGCAGCAGTTGCGAGCCCACAATCTCCACGCGGCGGAACCCGAACTTCATCGGTATGCTCTCAACCACGGTATTGCCTTGCCGCGCTACCACCAGCAGTTCGTAGAGGTTTGGCGTCTCAGCAGTCCACAACATCGGGTTGGCAACACTTATTTCGGGGTTTGAGCCACGATACACTTCGCGGCCACCTGGCTCACGCACCACGTATTCCATCGCCGGCTTGCCAATTGTTGTGGCCTCGATGCGCAGCGTGCCGGTGCTGAGGTTGGCGTCGAGGGTGGGGTGGAGGCGCACATCTTCCACGTGGCACTTCTTGTCGCGGCAGTAGAGGTAACTGTCGCGGGCGATGCCGCTCAGGCGCCAAAAGTCCTGGTCCTCGCAGTAACTGCCGTCACACCATCGCATCACCTGCATCGCTATCACGTTCTCACCCGGCACAATCATGGATGTGACATCGAACTCTGCCGCCACCTTGCTGTCCTCGCTGTAGCCGGCAAACTTGCCGTTGACCCACAAATAGACGCACGATGTCGCCGAGCCGATGTGCGCAATCACCTGCTCGCCTTTCCACTCGGCAGGCACCTCGATGGTGCGGCGGTAACTGCCCACATGGTTGTCGCGGATGGGCACTTGCGGCGGGTTGTTCTCGAAATGGCCGCGCCATGCAAAGCCGATGTTGACGTACACCGGGTCGCCGTAGCCGTTCAGTTCCCACATGCCCGGCACGGGCATGGTCGCCCAGCCGCTCACGTCGTAGTCCTTGCTGAAGAAGTCGGTTGGGCGCTCGTCGGCATTGGCTACCCAATTAAATTTCCACAGGCCGTCGAGCGAAAGAAAGCGGGACGAGTTGCTCCTGTTGTTGGCTGCGGCAAGCGCCTCGCTCTCGTAGGCAAAAAAGTGGGCGTGCGACGGCAAGCGGTTCACCGCGTTCACTTGCAGGTCGTGCCACTCGGTGAACGACACGCCCTTGTGGCTGCCCAATGCTGTGAGGCTTGACAGAGCAAGCAGTGCTATGATAAAGTTTCTCATGACCGATATTGTTTTTTTTCCAGTAGCAAAATTAGGCAATCAGCACCGAAAAGGCAAACTTTTCGCAATAAAAACGACAGTGCGTGATTTTTTTTAAAAATTTCTCTCTTTCTCCGCAATAAATGCGTAATCACTACGTTATATAAATGTAATTTTAATTTATTTACTAATTCTATTGCCTATGCAAAAAACCTCTACTCACTATCGAGAGGAGAACAAGGTAGGGCAATCATTTATGGGACCGAAACGGTCGACCGTTGAATTTATCAAACAATTTGCACGGGCTTACTCTTACAATCGTATGGTGCCCGCTGGCTTAGGCGGTTTTGTTGCCAACTGACGCTCTCCATTAAAAATTTTGCGACGACTCTGATTTGATTCAGAGCCGTCGCTTTCTTTGTTATCCCGCTGTGGGATTATGTGCTTGTGCATCAGTCGCCAAGCAGGCGCTCGAGCACTGTCTTCACCAGGTCGTTAACCGCCGTTTTGTAGTTCGGGTTGACGTTGGTGGCAACGCGGTTGGCGATGATCGAGCAAATGGTGATTGCGCGGTGGCCCAGGATTTTTGCCAAACCTTGCAGTGCGGCGCTCTCCATTTCATAGTTGGTGATGTGGCCGCCGGCATACTCAAATTCCTCGATGCGCTTGTTCAGTTCAGGCTCAGCCAGTTCGGCGCGCACCTCGCGGCCCTGGGGACCATAGAAACCCACGGCGCTGATGGTGTAGCCGCGCACCATGTCGTCACGGCCGATACGCTCGACCAGGGTTGGGTCGGCATCGACAACGTAAGGCTTGGCAAAGAGCGGGTTCCACTTCACATAGTCGCAGAAAGCATGCTCAAAGTCCAGGTCGCTCACGCTGTTGCGGGCAGCATAGTAGTTCAGCACGCCGTCGAAGCCCAGAGCCTTGGCGGCAATCACCGGGGTGCCCACGGGCACATAAGGTTGCAGACCGCCCGAGGTGCCGATGCGAATAATGTTGAGCGTGCGGTGCTCCTCGCGGGGCATGCGAGTGGCGAAGTCGACGTTGGCAAGGGCGTCAAGTTCGGTCATCACGATGTCGATGTTGTCACCGCCGATGCCGTGCGACAGAGCCATCACCGGCTTGCCGTTATAGGTGCCGCCTATGGTGTGGAACTCGCGGCTCGACACCTCGAAATCGCGAGTGTCGAAGTAACTCGCAATCATGTCGACGCGGCCGGGGTCGCCACAAATCACAATGTTGTCACACAACTGCTCAGGAAGCAGGTGGATATGGAATACCGAGCCGTCGCTATTGATAATCAACTCACTGTCGGGGATAATTTGTTTTTTCATAACTCAATAAAGCGGTTAGAGGTTTAACGAAAAAGCAAAATTACAAAATTATTTCCAAATTTCACAGGATTGCACTCAAAATTTTGCTTTTTCACCAAAAAAAATCGAAATAATTGCCAGGGAATGCCCCAAAACTATTTAGGCTTTAAGGCACAACCTCAATCTATGTCGTGCTTGGCGAGCAGCGTGGCCATCTCTTGCTGAATGGCGCTGGCTCGCTGGGCTGCCACGGTGGCAAAGTCGTCGCCGCTGCTGGCATGGATGATGCCGCGCGAGGAGTTCACGATCAGGCCGCACTCGTCGGTCATGCCATATTCTGCCACCTCGGCCAGGCTGCCGCCTTGTGCGCCAACGCCGGGCACCAGCAGGAAGTGACGCGGGATAAGTTCGCGCACACGTTGCAGCATCGTGGCCTTGGTGGCACCAACGACAAACATCAGGCTGTTCTCGTCGCTCCACTGGCTCACGCGCCTGATGACACGTTCGTATAGCGGCTCGCCCGACTGGTCGACGGTGAACTGGAAGTCGTTCGCTCCCTTGTTCGACGTCAGGGCGAGCACAATCACCCACTTGCCGTCGTGGCCTAAGAATGGCGTAACACTGTCTTCGCCCATATAGGGCGCTACGGTGATGGCGTCGACCTTCAACTGCTCAAAGAAACTGTGAGCATACATCCGGCTTGTGTTGCCGATGTCGCCGCGTTTGGCGTCGGCGATAATCATTACCTCGGGATAGTTCTCGCGCAGGTAAGCCACGGTGCCCACAAATGCCTCGTAGCCCGCTACGCCATGCGCTTCGTAGAACGCCAGGTTGGGCTTGAAGGCTACGGCATATTGTGCCGTGGCGTCGATGATGGCGCGGTTAAACGCCAGCAGGTCGCCATCGAGGCTGGCCGGCATTTTAGCGATATCGGGGTCTAAGCCCACGCACAGAAAACTCTTTTTTTGGCGTATTTGCGCCAGCAATTCGTCACGTGTCATAATTCAGTCTCTTTTAGTTTTTCAGCATTCTCGGCCACGATGAGGTGGTCGATGCAGTCTTGGATGTCGCCGTCCATGAAGGCCGGCAGGTTATAAATTGTGTACCCGATGCGGTGGTCGGTGATGCGGCCTTGCGGGTAGTTGTAAGTGCGGATTTTTGCGCTACGGTCGCCCGTCGACACCAGCGTCTTGCGGCGGCTGGCGATGTCGTCGACATACTTTTGGTGCTCGTTGTCGTAAATGAAGGTGCGCAAGCGGGCCAGCGCGCGCTCCTTGTTCTTGGGCTGGTCGCGCGTCTCGGTACATTCGATAAGAATCTCCTGCTGCTCGCCGGTGTTGGGGTTTGTCCACATGTAGCGCAAGCGCACACCCGAGTTCACTTTGTTCACGTTCTGGCCGCCGGCGCCGCTGCTGCGGAAGGTGTCCCACTTGATCTCGCCCTCGTTGATGTGCACGTCGAAGGGCTCGGCTTCGGGCAGCACGGCAACACTGGCTGCCGACGTGTGCACGCGGCCTTGTGTCTCGGTCACCGGCACACGCTGGACGCGGTGCACGCCCGACTCGTATTTCAGCACGCCGTACACGCCATCGCCCGTCACGCTGAAGATAATCTCCTTGTAACCGCCGGCAGCGCCCTCGGTGCAACTCGACACCTGTATGTTCCAGTGGCGGGCCTCGCAATAGCGCGTGTACATGCGCGCCAGGTCGCCGGCAAACAGTGCCGCCTCGTCACCGCCCGTGCCGGCGCGGATTTCAAGCACGGCGTTCTTGCCGTCTTCCGGGTCCTCGGGGATGAGTAGCAACTTAATCTCCTCTTCTTGCTTGGGAAGTTGGGCTGTGACCTCGTCATACTCTTCGCGCGCCATGGCGCGCAGGTCGTCGTCGCTCTCATGCTCAAGCACGTTGCGAGCGTCGGCAATGTCGTCAAGCATCTGGCGATAACGGCGAGTGGCGGCAAGCAGCGTTTCCAGGCTCTTGTATTCCTTGGTGAGTTTGACGTAACGTTGCTGGTCGGCAATCACGGCCGGGTCGGTGATGAGGGTGCCAATCTCCTCGAAACGAGCATCAAGTCCCTCAAGGCGTTGTAAAAGTGTGTTTTCTGCCATGTCTTTCACAAATATTGTGCAAAGTTACAAAGAAATTCGGAATTTTTGCCTAATTTTGTATGTAGTATCGAAAACTTCACGATTATGAAAACTATAGTTCTTCAATCATTGCGAATTGTCTTGGTGATTGCGATTGCCTCGATGGCCTGTGTGGCGAGGGCCGACGACAGCATGGCTGTCAGGCTGTATAACAACGAACGCTACGTCGAGGCGCTGCCGCTAGTGGCTGAGGCCGCCCAGACGGGCAGTGTTGAGTGCCAGCGCATCTTAGGTATGATGTACCGCTTCGGCGAGGGCACAGAGGTTGATTACGACAAGTCGTTCACTTGGCTGAAAAAGGCTGCCGACAGTGGCGACGCCGAGGCTTGCTATTATCTTGGCCTGGCATTTTACGAGGGGCAGGGCACTGCAGCTGATAATGGCGAGGCATTTCGGTATTTCAAGCAGGGTGCTGATGCCGGTAACTTATATGCCATGTGCAACTTAGGCTATTGTTATACGATGGGTATAGGCACCGAGATCGACTACGATAAAGCGTTCCAATACTATGCCGAAGCGGCCGACGGTGGCTCGGCGGTTGGCATGAACAACCTGGCGACGTGTTACGAACTGGGCCAAGGGGTGGAGAAAAACCAAGAGTTGGCGGTACAATGGTATCGCCTCTCTGCCGACCATCATAACGCTTTGGCGCAATATACTTTGGCTCAGATGTATCTCGAAGGCCGTGGCGTGGAGAAAGATGCTGCCACTGCTGTGTCGTTGCTATGCGAAGCGGCAGAGAGCGACAGGGTTGAGGCCGAGCGGGCTTTGGCAGGATGCTATGAGCGCGGCGAAGGCACGCCCGTCGACCTCGGCATGGCAGCCTATTGGTATCTCACCGCCGCCGAGGCTGGCGACGCTGAGTCGATGATGAAGATGGGCCAGATTTATGAAAATGGTCAGGGCACGACGCGCGACCTCAAGCGTGCCGCCGAATGGTATCGTCGTGCTGCCGAAGCCGGCGTCACCGACGCTCAGCAAGCCCTCGACCACCTCACCAAATAACCAATTACCTAAAAAAAAAACAGCGAATTACGCGAATTTCTACGAATCTCTCTAATGAGTTTATTCGTAAAAATTCGCGTAATTTGCGTTTGATTTTTAGCACAAAGCCGATGGCCTTATAACTGGTTGGCGAGGAATTGCTCGGCGCGGCGCAGGTCGTCGGGGGTGTCGATGCCGATGGTGTCGATGGTCGTCACCGCGGTCTGAATCGTCAGCCCGTTTTCCAGCCATCGCAACTGTTCAAGTGACTCCGCGATTTCGAGCGACGACTGCGGCAGTTTCGTCACCTGCTCAAGCACGTGGCTGCGATAGGCGTAGAGTCCGACGTGGGTAAAGTATTGCTTTAACGATGGCCACTCAGCGCGCTCATGGCCACGCACATACGGAATCACCGAACGCGAGAAATACAGTGCGCGGCCTTGGTCATCGGTCACCACTTTCACCACATTGGGGTTCTCGAGGTCGGCGTAGGGGCGGGTAGGGGCAAACGGCTTCAAGAGGGTTGCGATATGTGTCTCGGGCACAGCAAAGCAGCCCATCAGCGCGCGCAGTTGCTCGGGCTGGATAAACGGCTCGTCGCCTTGGATGTTTATCACGACGTCCTCGCCGTTGCCGACTTTCTGGTAGGCCTCCCAGCAGCGGTCGGTGCCACTGCGGTGCGCCGTGCTCGTCATCACTGCCGTGCCGCCAAAGCGTGTCACCTCGTCGGCGATGCGCTCATCGTCGGTGGCGACAACAACGTGCTCGAGCACCTGGCTCACCTGCCGATATACGCGTTCAATAACCGTCATGCCGCCTAACTTGGCCAGTGGCTTGGCCGGAAAGCGGGTCGACCCGTAGCGGGCCGGAATAATTCCAATAAATGTGGTATCGTTCATATATTGTTGATTGATAGTTGTTTCAAGTCGTTGTCACAAGTCGCTTGACCTTGCGCAACTGCAAAATTAGCAAAAATCTACTTGTAGAAACCACAAATTAAACAAATTAAACATATAATATAACCATTAGCAATTCATCCCCGAAATTACGCCGTGTTTCGGAAAAACTCAAAACAAGTTTTGGTTTTTCGCTCGGTTTGCAGTAATTTTAGATAAATTACGCGGCACCTCGGAAAAACTCAAAACAAGTTTTGGTTTTTCGCTCGGTTTGCAGTAATTTTGCGCGCATAAAAAATATACCTTTTGATACTATAACATGAAGAATTCACAGACAACCACAAACGTTGATGAGATGAAGTATTTGCGGCTGCTTGCTCGCAACTTCCCCAATGTGGCAACTGCCACCACCGAAATCATTAATCTTGAGGCAATTCTCAATCTGCCCAAAGGCACCGAGCACTTCCTTGCCGACCTGCACGGAGAGTACGAGGCTTTCCAGCACGTGCTGCGCAACGCCTCGGGTACCATCAAGCGCAAGGTTAACGAGATTTTCAACGAAACGTTGAGCATTCGCGAGATTAAAGAGTTGTGCACGCTCATCTACTATCCTAAGGAGAAACTCGAACTTATGAAAACCGAGTTGCCCGATGAAGAGGAACTTAACGACTGGTATTTCATAACAATCAACCGCCTGGTGCGCGTGTGCCGCAACGTGTCGTCGAAATATACCCGTTCTAAGGTGCACAAGGCACTGCCCGACGATTTCTCTTATATCATCCAAGAGTTGCTCCATGAGCGCTCCAGCGACCCCAACAAGCAGGCCTACGTCGACGGTATTGTGCATTCAATCATCGAAACACGCCGTGCCGACGCCTTCATCATTGCCATGTGCAACCTCATTCAGCAACTCACCATCGATGTGCTGCACATCTTGGGCGACGTGTTTGACCGTGGTCCCAGTCCCGACAAAATCATGGACATCCTGTGCAATTACCACAATTTCGATATTCAGTGGGGCAATCACGACATCCTGTGGATGGGTGCCGCCGCCGGCAACGACTGCTCGATAGCCAATGTGCTGCGCATCGCCTTGCGTTACGGCAACCAATATGTGATTGAGAATTGCTACGGCATCAACCTGCTGCCGCTGGCAACCTTTGCCATGGCCACTTATCCGGGTGACTGCAGCGCGTTCCGTCCGAAGGTGATTGACGGACGCACCGACGACCTCCAGGACAACAAACTGCTGACACAGATGCACAAAGCCATCACCATCATACAATTCAAACTTGAGGCCGCAACCATCGCACGCAGGCCCGAGTTTGATATGGATGACCGCCGCCAGTTGCACCTGATTGACTACGAGAACCAGTGCATCAAACTGACAAACGGCAAGACCTACAAACTCACCGACATCGACTTGCCGACGGTGGACCCCAAGAATCCTTATGCCCTCACACCGGGCGAGGCCGCCGTGGTCAAGCATCTGCACGAAGCGTTTACCGGCTCTGAGAAATTGCGCCGCCACATCCTGTGCATGTTCCGCAACGGATGCATCTACACCGTCACCAACGGCAACTTGCTCTATCATGCCTCAATACCTCTGAACGAGGACGGCACATTGAAAGACGTGGCTATTCAAGGCAAGAAATACCACGGCAAGGCCCTTCTGAAGAAGGCCGGCGAGTTGATTCGCGAGGCATACTTTGGCGCCGACACAACCGCACAGCATGCTTTTGCCCTTGACTATATATGGTATTTGTGGTGCGGCAAGGATTCGCCGGCGTTCGACAAGGATAAGATGACCACCTTCGAGCGCTACTTTATTGCCGACAAGGAAGCCTGGAAAGAGAATAAAGGCAACTATTACACCATGCGCGACAATCCCGAGGTGTGCGACCGCATCCTCGACGAGTTTGGCGTGACCGGCAAGTTCCGCCACATCATCAACGGCCACGTGCCGGTGAAGACCATCAAGGGCGAGCAGCCGGTGAAGGCCGGTGGCAAACTCATGGTGATTGATGGCGGCTTCAGCAAGGCTTACCAGCCCGAAACAGGTATCGCCGGATACACCCTGGTGTACCATTCGCGCGGCTTCCAGTTGGTTCAGCACGAGCCGTTTACCTCAATTACTAAGGCTATCGAGGAAGGACAGGACATCGTGTCGACCTATCAACTCGTTGAGATGGCCGACCACCGCATGCTCGTGAAGGACACCGACAAGGGTGAGGATCTGCGAGAACAAATAGCCGACCTGAAGAAGTTGCTGCGCGCATTCCGAAATGGCGACATTAAGGAAAAGGCTTGGCAACCAATCACCAACAAGCGTTGACGCCAACGTCGGTGAAAATGTCGTTTTAGTCGACTCTTTTATGGCTATTTGTCGGTTTTTTCAGGCTAAAGATTGCCAAATTGAAAAATATGCTTTATATTTGCAACGTTTTTAAGAGTGAAAACAATAAATTTTATTATACATAATTTTAAAACATTTTGAAAATGAAAAAATTACTGTCTTTAGTTTTAAGCGCATTACTGGTGATGGGTGTCACTGGTTGCGGTACTTTGAACAACACCTCTAAGGGTGCAATCTTTGGAACTGGTGGCGGCGCTGCCGTGGGTGCTGGTCTCGGCGCTCTGTTTGGCAAGGGCAAAGGTGCTGCTGTGGGTGCTGCTATCGGCGCTGTAGTCGGTGGTACTGCTGGTACACTCATCGGCAAGAAGATGGATAAGCAAGCCGAAGAACTCGCTCGCATCAATGGCGCACAAGTCGACACCATGACCGACGTTAACGGTCTGCGTGCCATTAAGGTCACCTTCGATCAGGGTATCCTCTTCGCTACTGGCAAGAGCAACCTCAGTGCAAACGCTAAGAACTCGCTCAACCAGTTCGCTATCTCGCTGCAGAACAATCCTCAGACCAACGTACAGATTGCCGGTCACACCGACAACACTGGTACGCGCGCCGTCAACGAGCGCCTGTCGAAGGAGCGTGCAAACTCAGTCTTCAACTATCTCGTTAACGCTGGTGTGGCTCCCAACCGCATGACCGCCGACGGATATGCTTACGACTTCCCCGTTGCCAGCAACGACACCGAGGCAGGACGTGCTCAGAACCGCCGCGTCGAGGTTTACATCTCGGCTAACGAGGCAATGATTCAGGCTGCCGAAAACGGCACCCTACAGTAAATCGAAAATGGTGCTTTCTCAGCGCCATAGCAGAATTTAAAAGGTAAATGACCGGTCACGATTGCGTGGCCGGTTTTTTTACTAATGGCCAATGTATCATCATCGTAACACCCATTTTCGCTTTTTATTTGCGAGAATGGGCGATTTTTCGTAACTTTGTGCCTAACTAAAAACATCACAACGCGATGAAAAGATTTCTTTTGTCAGCCGTAGTGGCGCTGCTCGCTATTGTGGGGTCGCTTCACGCCCCGCTGCAGGCGCAGGACTTCACCGATGCCGACACGCTGCGCTTTGTCGACGCGCTCGATTTCCGCATGATAAACTATGCCTTCGACCGCTCCTTCGAGTCGCGCATACCTCTCACACTGCGCGACAGTGTGCGCACCACGCTCTGGGAGCGCGCACAGTGCACCAGCGGCAAGGCGATTCGTTTCGCCACCAATTCGCGTGCCGTGGCCGTGCGCTACAACCTGCTCACCAACATGCACATGATGCACATGGCCGACACCGGAATCAAGGGCACCGACCTCTACATACTCGACGACGATGGCTCATGGCAATTTGTGAACTGCAACCGTCCTGTGCGCATCGACAGCGATGTGAGGCCGCGTGAGGACTCAATTCAACGCAAAGTGTACGTTGACAAACTCGATGGCCGCATGCATGAATACATGCTCTATCTGCCGCTCTACGACGGCGTGCGCTGGCTCGAGATTGGTGTCGACAGCACCGCGGTCATCACACAGCCGCAAGTCGAGAGCCCGCGACGCGGCAAGAAATTCATCTTCTACGGCACCAGCATCCTGCAAGGCGGATGCGCATGCCGTCCCGGCATGGTGGCAACAAGCATCATTCAGCGCGACCTCGACATCGAGTGCGTGAACATTGGCATCAGCGGCGAGGGCAAGATGGACAGTTGCATGGCGCGCGCCATGGCGTCGATCCCCGACGTGGAAGCGTTCATTCTCGACCCCGTGCCTAACTGCACCAAGAACATGTGCGACTCGCTAACCTACGGATTTGTGAATATCATACGCACATTGCGGCCCGAGGTGCCAATCATCATGGTCGAGGGCCCAATGTACAGTTATGCCAAGTACAGTTCGTTCTACGGCAAATACCTGCCGCAGAAAAACTATGAATTCCATAAAAACTACCTTAAACTGCGCGAGGAAAACCCGCGCAACCTCTACTATGTGGACTGCGAAAACTTGTGGGGACCTAACAACGAAGGCTCGGTCGACGGCATCCACCTTACCGACATCGGCTTCTACTTCTACGCCATGAAACTTGAGCCTTACCTGCGCGCTATCCTGGAGAAGCGCGAGGTGCCGTTCCAGGACAAGGTCAACAAGCCATATCCACCCATCGAGGACTGACGACGACACGTTGAAACAGAAAGACTACATATTGTCGCTTATCGAGGAAGGCGAGCACGAGCATCAGGATTTTAAATACCAAATCAGCGATGCCCGCAAGATTGCTCGCAGCATCTCGGCGTTTGCCAATAACGACGGCGGCCACCTGCTAGTGGGCGTGAAGGACAACGGGCACATTGCCGGGGTGAGCAGCGACGAGGAAATATACATGATCGACCAGGCTGCGCAGATGTATTGCCGCCCCGAGCAGAAGGTGAGTTATAAACTCTACCGCGTGGCCGACAAGCAGGTGCTCAAAGTCGACATCGCTCCGGCGGACGACAAGCCGGTGCTTGCACAGGACGACAACGGCAAGTGGCGCACTTACTACCGCGTGGCCGACGAGAATGTGCTCGCCAGCAATGTGCATGTGAAGGTGATGCAGCATCGCAAGGACGATGCGCAGCCTTTCTCGTTCACCGACCGCGAGAAGCAACTCATTGACTATCTTGGCAACCACGGCGCCATTACCATCGACGGATATATGCGCCTCGCCCACTGCAGCCGCGACATGGCCGAAAACAGCGTGGTCGAGATGTGCGACATCGGGGTGGTCGAACTGTATTATCACGACGGACAGTGCCTGGTTACACTGGCGCAAAACGACGACGAATAAACAACAACATATAAATATATTAATTAACCAAAAACAAACTTTATGATGAAACATCTTTTAGTAGCCTCTTTGGCTCTCGCGCTGGCGTTCAACGCTGGTGCCGACGACAAGGTGGTGAACCCCGACAGCACGGGCTTCAAGTTCACCGACGTTAAAGTGATACCCACCACTCCTGTCAAGGACCAGAACAAGTCGGGAACGTGCTGGTGCTATTCGACCAACACTTTCTTCGAGAGTGAGATTCTGCGCAAAACAGGTAAGGAAGTACACTTGAGCGAGGGCTTCGTGGTCAACCACTGCTATCTCGACAAGGCTATCAAGTACATCCGCATGGACGGCGAGATTAACTTTGCCGAGGGTGGCGGCGCTGCCGACGTTGAGTACGTATGGCGCACTTACGGTATGATGCCTAACGAGGTGTATACCGGCATGACCAATGGCGACAAGAAATTTGACACCAGCGAACTTACCGATGCCCTCAAGGGCTATGTGAGCGTGATCAACAAGCGTCACCTCAAGAAACTCACCCCGTCGTGGATCGAAGGTTTCCAGGGCATCCTCAACGCCTACATGGGCAAGATTCCCGAGACCTTCCAGTGGGAGGGCAAGACCTACACTCCGCAGAGTTATGCCGCTTCGCTGCCCATCAAGATGGACGACTACGTAGGCATCGCTTCGTTTACGCATCATGATTTCTATAAGCCCTTCATCCTTGAGGTGGCCGACAACTGGCTGTGGTACAGTTACCAGAACGTGCCCATCGAGGAACTGCTCGCCATCGTTAACAACGCCATCGACAACGGTTACACCGTGGCTTGGGGCGCCGACGTGAGCGAGAAGGCTTTCAAGTGGCGCAAGGGTTATGCCATCCTGCCTGTTGACAAGGATGTGCCCGACCTGAGCGGCAGCGACATGGAGCGCTGGACTCAACTTAGCGACAAGGACCGCGAGGAAGAGAAGTGGGACATCAAGGGCCCGGTTGAGGAAATCAAGGTTACCCAGGAGATTCGCCAGCAGATGTTCGACAACAAGGAGACTACCGACGACCACGGTATGGTGATTATGGGTAAGGCTGTAGACCAGGAGGGCAACCGCTACTTCAAGGTGCAGAACAGTTGGGACACCAACCAACTGTATCACGGCTTCTTCTATGTGAGCGAGGCATTCTTCATGGCTAAGACCATGGACATCCTCGTCAACAAAGCCGCCGTTCCTGCCGACATCGCCAAGAAAATGGGCATCAAGTAATTAATTTCGGCTTTTAACGGTTGCTAAATGCAACTACCCGATATGGGCGAGAAACCTCCGCGGTTTCCCGCCCATTGTGTTACTGCGCCCACGCCAGGAAATAGCCGCTTTAGCCTTTATAGCCTTTTATTGGTGTCCGGTAAAACCATTCAGGGAGGCAAGTCGGTAGACTTGCTAATGTGCAAAACACATTGTGCGTGCCAGTTTGAAGAACTGGTGCGCACTGTGTGATTAGGTCACAACGTAATAATCGCACCTCGTAGAGTGTGCGGCAGTGGTAGAAGCGCCATCGTCATAATTGCACTACTGCGGCACATCTACGAAGTGCCTCCTTGAGTATGCGACCGCTATCACACAGTGGCGCTCACACCTTCGGCG
>CACYRK010000029.1 GCA_902776835.1 uncultured Bacteroidales bacterium | reverse complement strand
GTCGACTCCACCCTCGCCATTGACGTTGGGATTGCCCAGTACGCTGGGATCGTTGGCGGTAATCTTGTTCAGCAGGATGTTGATGAGCATGTTCAGGTCGTCGCCCGTGACGGCGCCGTCGCCGTTGACGTCACCCGGTTTGCTGGGCTGTCCGAAGAGGTCGGTGTAAACCTTAGTGTTGCTGCCGGCCTGGCTGCTGGTGAGTTTCAGGTAAGCGAAACCGGGATCCAGAGTGCTAGTGCTCTTTGAGAAATAATTACTAAAATTCCAAGCGAAGGCAACATTGATGTTGGCAAGGTCGACCGTGCTGGCACCAGTTGCAACCAGGTAGTTCATGCTCGGAGCCGACACTGAGCCGTCGGGCTGGTGCAGGATGTACTCGGTGCTGGTGTTAAGGCCGGCCATCAGCACACCCGTATTCTCGGGAACCTGGTTGACAAGTTGCATCGTTAATTCATTGGCGTTCTTGTCATAGTAGGTGGCGATGTAAGACTCGGGGATGTTCGACTTGCTAAAACTCACGGCGATAGGCAGGCCCAATGTGCCTGTGGCGTTAGAAGGCTTAAACCATGCGGCCAATGTCTTGTACGGATCCTTGCTACCACCGTTGCGACTCCAGTTCTTAATCATGTTGTAATAGGTGTGGAAGGAAGTTCGCGGCACGATGCACTCAAAGTTGCTGGCATTGTTGGCAAAAATCTGCTCGCTGAACGGCGGGGTGGTGTGGTTGAAGCGCAGCCCGGTAAGGTCGCTGCAGTACAGGAATGCGTGCTTTCCAATGCTCGTCACCGTGGAGGGGATGGTAAGGGTGCCGGCAATCTTTGAACTCTGGAAGCAGTAAGCACCGATTTTTTTCAACTGTGCGGGGAAAGTGAACGAGGTGATTTTACTCCAAACAAGGCATGAGTCGCCAAGTTCGGTGATGAGATACTTCCTGTTGAGGCCGCAAGTGTGGTCGGTCTCGGATAAACTTGCACCAAAAGACGTGGCATTGCTAACGTTGGGATGATAAACGTACTTTGCCGTACCAGCGTAGGTGGTGCCATTGTAGGTCTGCGAACTGGTCGATGTAATGGTCAAGTAGTATACATTGGAACTGTAGGACGAGCCCGATGGATAATCAGCGGTGGTGTGAACGAAGTCGTAAGCACCAGCACTGATGTAACTTGAGCGGCTCTTCCACGAGTCGTGGTTCTTGAATTGCTGAACCTTGCCTGTGGGCACCAGAATGCGGCAGGTGCTGGGGAAACTGGAGATGCTCCAAGTGTAACTGCTGTTGGTCAAATCGCTGATGCCGCCGTTAAGCACCAGTTCGGTAAGAGAACTCATGCTGGCGAACGCGCTGGTGGAAATACTACTTACCGAGCTTGGAACAACCAGGCGGGTGAGCTTGGTGTTCTCAAAGGCGTAGTTGTTGATTGAGTACAAGCCGTAGGGCAGTGCCAAGGTTCCTTCCAGCGGAGCGTTCCAGAATGCCTCGTAGTCGATGTAACGCAGGTGTGGCGGCAGCTTCACCGTCTTCAGACTGGTAAAGTTGTAGAAGGCGAATTGGCCAATCTCGTCGACCACATATTTCTTGCCGTTCCACTTTATATAATCGGGGACTGTAATCGACGTTTCATCTCTTGTGCCGTGATGTACAAGTTTCACGCGGCCGTCGAAGTTGTCGCCAAGACGGGTGACCGAACTGTTGCTTTCCACCGAGTAGTAACGAGTGGTAGTCACTGAGTTGCCCGTTGAGGTGTAGCCACTGAGAGCCATGTCATAGGCCTGGTCCTGGTCGGGGTTGTAGGCTTTAAATCCAGTCCAGCCAGCGTTTTCGTAAGCCGTCTTCTTGTCGTAAGGCGTATACAGAATGATTTTGGAGCGATCCACGTCGTTGAACATATTATCGGCCGTGATGCTGGGGGGCGTGGATAAGTTCACAAGCAGTCTGCTCAAACTGGTGCAACCCGTGAACACATAGTTTCCGAGCGTAGTCACCGAACTGGGAATTCTTACTTGAGTCAGTTTGTCGCATCCGGAGAAAGCGTTGCTGTTAATTGTCTTCACACCATAATAACAGGTGATTCCCGTGACTTTGCACTGATAGAAAGCGTAATTGTAAATTATCTCGGTGGAATTCGACATATCGTAACTCTCCTTGCCCTCGGGCACACGATATAATGTCTTCTTGTCCTTGCTGGTGAGCGCGCCGTTATGGGCGGTAAACGAGGCGTTTCCGCTGGCCACGCTGATTTCGGTCAGATTCGGGCAATCGTCGACAAAGTAGTAATCTTCAAAATAGTATACCGATGCAGGGATTGTAAGGCTGGTAATTGCCGTGTTTTTAAAAGCGTAGTTTTTAATGTGGGTCAAACCCTCGATCAGGGTGATGGACGATAGGCTGGTGCAACCGCTGAATGCCGATGTCTCAATAATCCGCAGATTGGTGGCATTCGACAAGTTGACAGAGGTAATGCTGGTCTTATTACGGCACGCACCTTGGGCGATGCCATAGATTTGGAACGTCATGCCGTTGTCGGTAATCGAAGACGCCGGGTAAACCGTTGCTACGTCATCATCGACACTCACCAGATAGGCGTTGCGCGTGGCAGTGGGGCCATTACTGTCGGGGGCGCCGACGGCATAGTTGTGTGTGCCCGAGTAGAAGTCATAACACGCACGCTCATTCTTAATTGTTGCAAACTTGCTCCAACCGGTCTTGCTCGAGAAATTCGATGCCAGGGCGCGCGTCGAATTGGAGATGTAAAGCGTCATGCCCGAGTTGCTCGGAATAGAGTTCGCATAAATGTCGGTAATGGGCGAGAACCCCACGTGATACATCGTTTCAAGTTTCGAACAGCCATCGAAAGCGTAGGAGCCAATTGTCGCTACCGAACTGCCTAACTTTACAGTTTTCAGTTCCGTACAGGCTTGGAACGCCTTGCTGCCGATGGTCTGCACACCAAAATTAATATATACGCTTGTGAGTTTGTTGTTTGTCGCAAAAGCGTTTTCTCTGATTTCATACACGCGGTACTTCGAGCCGCTGTAAGTCACATTACTGGGAATGGTGATGCTGGTGGCCGTCTTGCCCGCGGCACTCACACCGCGCACCTTAACGGCATTGAAACTTGTATTGGTCATAATCTCGTACTCGAGGTTGCCAATTTCAAAAACCTCGGCGGCATTAGAGGCAAAGGCCACTAACGCCGTGCATAGAAAGAGTAATAGTTTTTTCATAATCGTGATAGATTTATTGTTAATAAATTAGTAATTATTATCGCAAAATTCTATTAATGTGCAAATATATACTTTTTTTTGATAACAAGCAAAGAAAAATCAAAAAAAGCACATTTTAGCCCCCCAAAGGCCTTCTAGATTCTCTAGATTCTCTAGATTCTCTAGAAAAACAAGAAAATCTAAAGGGCCTAGAAGAAAGAAAAGGCGGCACGCCAAACGACGTGCCGCCAATCTATAATCTCTGTTCCGCCATTGACGTTAGGATTGCCCTTTACGCTGGGATCGTTGGCGGTAATCTTGTTCAGCAGGATGTTGATGAGCATGTTCAGGTCGTCGCCCGTGACGGCGCCGTCGCCGTTGACGTCACCAGGGGTGCCCGGACGGCCGAAGATGTCGGTGTAAACCACGGTGTTGTTGCCCGCCTGGGTGCTGGTGAGTTTCAGGTAAGCGTAGCCAATGCCGCTGTAGTAAGCGCCGGTGGGACGCTTAAACGATTTAGAGTTCGGATCCCAGTAGTAGCCCACCGACACGTTTTGGATGTTCTCTGAGGTCTCCGGTGCAGCAACAAAATAGTTGGTGCTTGGAGCCGACACCGTGGCATCGGGCTGGTGCAGGATGTACTCTCTGTTCTGCAGGCCAGCAAGGATTACGCCAGTTCTCTCAGGAATCTGGGTCACGGCTTGCAGGGTAATTTCGCTCTGGTTCTTATTGTAAGCGCTGGCGATATAAGCCTCGTCGATGCCCGACTTGGTGAAACTCACTGGTATCACTACGCCCAACGAACGGGAGGTGGCTGAGCCGGGATTGAAGTAGGCTGCAAGTTGCTGCACAGGTGTCTTGGTAGTAGTGCTGCCCATTTTGCTCCAGTTTTTAATTAAATCATAGTGCTGGTGCAGGCGGCCAATCGGCACGATGCACTCGAAGTTGCTGGCGTTGCCACCGTAGATTTGTTCACTATACGGCCTTACCACATCGCCAAAGCGAAGCGACGTCAAGTCTTTGCAGTGCGAGAAAGCGTACAAACCGATGCTCGTCACCGTGGTGGGAACCGTCAAATTGCCTGAGAGTGCGCTGTTATAGAATGCACGCTGGCCAATCTTGGTGACTTTAGGCCGAATGGTGATTGATGTGACCTTTGAACCGGCTAAGCACGAGTCGCCAATCTCAGTAATCAGGTAAGTCTTTTTGGTCGTTGCTGTCTTGTCGGCCTCGCCTTCATCTGTTAGGAACGATGTGGGGTTCTTGCTCACAATGTTGGGGTGGTACACATACTTGGCCGTACCATCATAGGTGGTGCCATTGTAGGTCACCTTGTTGGTTGAGGTGATGGTCATGTGGAAAATGGCGTCGTTATAATCCGAGTTGGAGACCTCGCCAGTATTTGAGCCCGAGTAAATGTAGTCGTAAGCGCCGCCAGTGATGGTGAAGTAGGGATTGGCCTTACCCCAGTTAGTGTGGTTGCGGTACTGCTGCACGTAGTTCATGGGCACGAGGATGCGCAGGCTGCTTGGCAGGCTGCTCACTTCCCAGCTGGTCTCACTGAGTATCGGGCCGTAGGTGCTGTTGAGCACTAACTCAGTAAGCGACGACAAGCCGTGCAAGAAGCCGTAAGCGGTGCTGTAGCCATGGAATGAACTGGGGAGTATCAGACGTGTGATACTGGTGCCGTCCAGGATGCCATAGCCCAGCAATGATATGCCATAGGGGAAGGCCAACGTTCCAGTCAAGCCCATTTTGGAGAGACCATACTGACGCACGGTTTTCAGGTTTTGTCCGAATTTTATTGAGGTAATTTTCGAGTAGTTATACAGGCCGTAATCGGCAATCTCGGTCACCGCATACTTTTTGCTGTTGTGATAGATGTAATCGGGCAGCGTGAAAGAGGTCTCTGGCGTCCCAGCAGGGTATTTGCGCACGAGTTTAACCGTACCGTCATAGGTGGTGCCGTTGGCCGTGTACGAACTGGTGCTCGTTACCGTATAGTGGAAAGCGTTACCATCAATCAGGTCGTAACCCTGAACATACGAACTGTTAACCGCACCGAAGCCCGTCCAGCCGGCACTACTGTAGTTAGACGTTAAACCATAAGGAACAAACAGGTAAACGTTCGACAGCGTCACGCCGCTAAACATGGTGCTGGTGGTGATGGTCGGCGCTGTCATCATGTTGACGTAAAGGTAATTGAGGCTGGTGCATCCGTCGAATACAGTTGAGGCAAGCGAGGTAACTGAACTGGGAATCTTCGCCTGTTGTAACGAGGTGCAACCAGCGCAGGCGTAACTTCCGACGCTCGTCACACCGTAGTCGAGCCATAGAGCAGTCAGTTTAGTGCAATGGTAGGCGGCATACGCCTCGACCGAAGTCGTTGAAGGGTGGGCAGTATACGACCCTGACATTCCCTCGGGAATGCGATAGAGTTTAGTATAAGCCTTGTTGTACAGCACACCACTACTGCTGGCATAATTGGCGTTGCCGCTGGCAACGGTGATGCTTGTGAGGCTCTTGCAGTTGTCAACAAAGTAGCAACTGTAGAGATTGGTAACCGATGCAGGAACTGTGATGCTCGTAATGGTTGCGTCGTTGAACGCATAGTTGGCGATGGTTTGAATGCCCTCCTTCAGTGTGATGCTGGAGAGTTTGGTACAACCAGCGAATGCACTCGCTTCAATATTCTTGGCCAAAATCGTTGCCGATGTCATACTTGTGCAGTTCTTGAATGCTCGGGCGCCAATAGTGCCCAGGTTGGTGCATGACGAGAGGTCAACAGAGGTAATGGTGGTGTTGCCGTTAAATGCATCGGGAACGATGCCAAAGAGTCGGTAATTCAAATCGCGGCTGGTGAAATCGCCAGAAGGAGTAATTGCAGTCGTGTTATTATCCACGTTGACAAGGTAGACGTTACGCCTTACGCTTGCATCGTAGGTGTCGGGATATCCCACCACGCAGTTATGGGAGCCCGTGTAGCAGTCGTAAACCTTGCCTTTCTCAACCGTCGAGAAGTAACTCCACGGGGCATTTGCCTTGAAGTCCGATGATGATGTTATGTGCAACGACGGCACTATAAGTTTCATGCCCGAGTTTTGCGGGAATGCGTTGGACGCTGCGCTGGTGGGCGCGAAGCCGGTAAATTTCACTTCTTTTAATGCCGAACAGCCAGCAAAGGCATTCGAGTTAATCGCAGTCAATGAGCCAGGGAGTTGAATGTTAGCGAGGCCGGTACAATTCTGGAAGGCGCCGCTTTTAATTTCCGAAACACCCCAGTGGATTGTAACGCTAGTCAGGTTGTTTTTACCCAAGAAAGCGTTCTCGCGGATAGTGTACACACGATACTTAGTGCCGTTGTAAGTGACGACACTCGGAATGGTGATTGTTGTGGCGCTGGCAGCCGATGCTTTAAGGCCACGCACAGTCACGCGGGTGCTGCTGGCAATCTCGTATTCGATACTTCCATTCTCGAATACTTCAACTGCTCCGGCAGCCATGGCGACCAAAGTCGCCAACATGAATAGTAATAATTTTTTCATAACGATTGTTTTTATGGTTTTTTGTACAATTATCTATGGGCAAAAGTAGGCATAAATTCATTGCTTACCAAATAAATTGCAAAAAATGGCAAAAAAATGACCGAAATTGACAAATAAACCCAAAAAAAAAAGAAAAACCGCGGTTTTCTGCGGTTTACTCTGGAGAGATGATGCCGTGCATCATGGCGTAAAAAGTCAGGCCCGACACGCTCTTGATGCCCAACTTCGCTGTGATGTTCTTGCGGTGGGTGAGCACGGTGTTGATGCTGATGTTTAGCCGTGTGGCAATCTCCTTATTGATGAGTCCGCTGGCCACCAGGCGGAGTACGTCCACCTCGCGGCTCGACAGCATGCTGGCTTTGTGGGAGTGGATGGGCTTGGGCGATAAGATGGTGTTCAGGCATTCGACGATGTGTCGCTCGCCGCGCGATGTGGCAATCACCGTCACGCCGCTGGTCGTCAATGCTGTGCTGTCGCTGAACACGATGGTGTGGCGGCCATGAGGCAGCAGCAGCGACAGGTGAGTCACGTAGGTGGCGGCATCGGTCACGATATAGTCCGTGCCGTCCTGCATCGCTATCGACACCTCGTCGGCGCTGCTCGCGATGTGCGGCGCTACCGAGAAGTGGCTTTCGAGCAGGTGGCTGATGCCTATGGCGGCAAGGGCGTTGCTCATGAATATTACGGCGCGGGGTGTCATGCGTGCTTTTGTGTCAGGGCATCGCTCAGTGGCTTGAGGATGCGGTTGCGTATGCGGTTGTTTTTGGCGATGTCTTTTCGCAACCCGCTGATCGACAGCAGTACGGCCAGCGCCAGGTTGGCATCGTATTGGCCGCTCAGGTGCACCACAATCATTGTGATCAGGTCGTCGATCTTGGCCTCGATGCTGTTGTCGCCCTCGTCGAGCATCACGGCATTGACCGCGGCGGGGCGTCCCAGGCTTTCCAGATTGAGCACCTGCGGGAACCATTCTTGACGGTCGTGCTCGATGCGGGCCAGCAGGCCGTCGCGCACCTCGACAAAGAAGCGGTAAATCAGGTCAAGGTTGTTGCTGCCGCTGGCGCTGCGAGCAAGCAGCAACTGAAAGTGCCGCTCGATGTTGGGCAGTTGCGAGTGCTCGTAGTAGAGGTAGGTTTGCTTCATATAACTTATCATCGACGCTGCGCTGAACGTATCAATCACTCGCTCAGGGAAATAATCCTCGTTGATATAAGTGTTGATGATGGTGATGAAGAAGTCGCGGTCGAGGTTGCGCTGCTCGCACACCTCGGCCACAGTGGCGTCGCCGGTGCCCAGCATGATGTTAAATCGGTTAAGCACAGTCACCACCATAGGGTCTTGAATCACCAGTTCACATAATTTTGTGTTAGGATAAACGATCGACATAAGTAGTTTTTTTGGTTATGATTCTATTTGGTTTGAAATGCATTGATTTTGTGGATTGTCACTGGCGAAATCCTCCCCTAAGTTAGGGGCGGTGGCGCGTAGCGCCGGAGGAGTGTGTTCTCCCTCGCTGTCCGACACACGCCCCCTCAATTTATCTGATGTTTGCCCCCAGTGGTGGGAGGGGGTGAGGATGGCGTCCATGGGCTTGTCGTGTGGCTCGACGGGGATGTCGTCAACGATTTGGCAGTCGAGAGCCACACCCAGTTTGAAGGCGCGTGGTGTGGTAGCCAGCAGGCGGTCGTAGAAGCCCTTGCCGCGCCCCATGCGGTTGCCGTGCAGGTCAAATGCCACGCCGGGCACCACAATCATCTGGAGGCAGGCCGGGTCCACGGCTTCGCCTTGAGGCTCGCCAATGTGAAACGCGTTGTCGTCGCTGAGGCTGTCGTCGTAGGGCACGATTTCCAGGTCATCACCCTTGACACGTGGCAGATACACTGTTTTGCTCTGCGCCCAGCGTTGCACAATGCGGTGCGTGGGCAACTCGTCGGGCAGCGAATAATACAGCAGTATGTGCTGGGCGTTGCGAAACACGTCCAGGGCTTCGACGGCGGCAAACACGGCGTCGGCCTCGCGCTGCTTTTGTGTCTCGTCGAGGGCGCGCTTGCGGGCACGCATAAGTTTGCGCAATTCAGTTTTTTCGATGCTCATTGCTTATTTGGCAGTTATTGGGAACGCCGCCTTGTGCTTGTTCAGAGCCTTTAGTGCGGCCTGGATGGTCTTGTCGCCGCGGTTGTAGATGGGGTAGAACGCCTCGTTGCCAAACACGTCGCGCGCCACCAGCGCCTTCACCTGCGTTACAATGAGGTCGCGCGACTGGTTGATGTAGAACCAGCGTGGCGCGATGCCGTTTTTCTCGGCATAGTCGACCACCGAGGTCAGTATCACATCATCGGCGGGCAGCGTGCGCAGGTATTGCTTGTAGTCGCTCATCTGCTTGAGTTCAGCGCGGTGCTGGTCAACGTAGTTGAACGAGTACTTCTGCATCAGGCCGGCATTCACAAGGTCGATGTAGTACGACGTGATGCCCGACGTGTCGCGCGGCACGAAGATGTCGGGCACGATGCCGCCACCACCGTACACTGTGCGGCCATGCATCGTCGAGAACACCTGCTCTTTGTCAATCTTTATGCTGTCTTGGCTGTAAAGTTCGCCATTCAGGTAGCGGTCGTAGAGTTCGCGCTCATAATTGGCCGCCCCTTCCTTGTAGTCCTTCTGGATGCATCGCCCGCTGGGTGTGTAGTAGCGTGCTATGGTCAGGCGCAGCGCGCTGTTGTCGGGCAGGTTGAGTTGCTTCTGTACCAAGCCCTTGCCGAATGAGCGGCAGCCCACAATCAGGCCGCGGTCATTGTCTTGGATGGCTCCGGCAAAAATCTCGCTCGCGCTCGCGCTGAACTCGTCGATTAGCACCACCACCTCGGCGTCCTGGAACTGGCCGGTGCCGTCGCTCCACAACTGGCTGTCGTCGCGTTTGTAGCGGCCCTTGGTGTACACAATCAACTCGTTGTTGGGCAAGAACTCGTTGGCCATGAGCACTGCCATCTCCATGTAGCCGCCACCGTTGCCGCGCAGGTCGATGACGTAGCGCCGAGCGCCGTCTTTTTTCAGCGTGGCAAGCGATGAGATAAACTCGTCGAAGGTGGTGCGCCCGAAGGTGTTCACCTTGACGTAGCCCGTAGTCTTGTCGAGCAGGTATGCGGCGTCGATCGATTTCACCGGGATGTCGCCGCGCGTGACGGTGAAGTTCAGCAGTTTGGGCGACGTGTCGCGCTTGATGCCCAACTTCACCTTGGTGTCCTTGTCGCCGCGAAGGCGCTTCATCACCATGTTCGACGTGATTTTCGGGCCTACAAAGGTCGAGTCGTCGATGGTCACAATGCGGTCGCCCGGCAAGATGCCCATTTTCTCGCTCGGGCCGCCCGACACCACCTCGATGACGCTGATGGTGTCGTTCATCATCATAAACGACACGCCGATGCCGCTGAAACTGCCCTCCAAGTCCTCGGTGGCCGCTTTCAGGTCGGCAGCGCTGAAGTAGGTGCTGTGCGGGTCCAGGTGGCTCATCAGTTCGGGGATGGTCTGTTCCACCAGGTCGTCGATGTTCACCGTGTCGACGTATTGGTCGGCAATAAGGTTGAGGATGGTGTTGAGTTTGCGGTCGTTGTCGGCGGCATACTTGCGGCTCGAGAAACGGTTGCCCACAAATATTCCGATCACCATGGCAGCAGCCAGGGCGATGGGCATCCACCAGTAGGATGGGCGGGTTGACGGTCGGTTACTCATCGCGCGAAATAATGTGAGGGGTGAAGGTGTCGCCGTTTTGCACCAGATGTATGCACTCAATGCCGGCGCGGCACAGCAGTTGCACGCCGTCGGTCATGCGGTAATATTCGCCGAAAACCACGCGCTTGATGCCCGCCTGGATAATCAGTTTCGAGCACTCGATGCAGGGCGAGGTGGTGACGTAGAGGGTGGCGTCGAGGCTGCTGTTGTTGCTCTGGGCCACCTTGGTGATGGCGTTGGCCTCGGCATGCAGCACGTAAGCCTTGGTGTGATCGTCGTCGTCCTCGCAGATGTTCTCAAAGCCCACCGGAGTGCCGTTGTAGCCGTCGCTGATAATCATTTTGTCCTTTACAATCAGCGCGCCCACCTGTCGGCGCCGGCAGTAGGAATTCTCGGCCCATATTTGGGCCATGCGCAGGTAGCGCGAGTCGAGCGTTATTTGTTTGTCAGTAATGTTGCCCATTATTGATTGGATGCAATGCTTTGATATTCAATACTTAAGCCGACGGCAAAAAAATGTCGTCAAACTCTTGTGCAAAATTACAATCTTTTATTGAAATCAACAAGCCACACAAGCAAAATTTCAACTAACGTGGCTTATCGGCTGTGTAGGCTGATGGATGTGCTGTAGCAGGAGTCGAGCAGTTGTTTGCAGCAGCGCGAAATCAGGTGGGCGTCGCGGTCGTAGAAGCAACGCGGGTCGGTGCTCATGGTGGGGTGGTCGCTGAAGTCGAAGACATGGTCACGGCCGAAAATCTCGGCGAGAACCACGCGGTCGTAGGCACACAGGGTGGGGCGGCCATAACGCGGCGGCACAAGGATGATGTAGTGCGCCCCCAGGCGATGTAGTTGCTCGGCCAGATGCCGGGCCTGCTGCTCGCGAGGGCCATGCATCTGCGGGCCGTCGACGGTGGGCACCGCGCGTATCTCGCGCTGGGCCAGGCGCTCAGGAGTGAAAAAGGCGTCGGGCGACACGGCAATCAGCGAGTCGAACTGCGCATAGTAACTCTCGTTCAACTCGGGGATGCGGCTGGGAACGTCGCGAGTGACAATGCCTTGCGACACAGCCTGCGAGGCGTGGCCCTGTGGGTCGAGGAAGAAGCGTATCACGTCCATGCTGAGGCAGTTTTTGAAGAATCGCCAATGAAAATCGAGTGTGCCCACATCGGGCGAGGTGATTGGCGAGCCCATAAAGCGGAAGTCGCTGACGTCGGCATCGCGGTGCAGCATCTCTTCCTCGATGACTATCAGCACGTTGTTCACCGTGGTGCCTTGCTTCTCGAGGAAGTCGAGTTTGTCGCTTATGCCTTGCAGCGTCTCGCGCCAAGCGTCGAAGTGGTAAATCGAGGCTCCGGCCGGCAGATGCGCTGCCCAGTCGCTGGCTTTGTAGTTCTGCGACATCGACGACCCCATGATAAACGAGTCGTAATGCCGCTCGCCGTTGTAACGCATGAAGTTCATCGCCGACACGTGCCCCTGGTTGATGTTCACTTGCAGGCTGTCGCCCCATTGGGCGATGGCGTCGTCGGCGGGCCAAATCACCCTGAACGGGTCAGCGACGACATAGGCCAAAATCAGCCCTGCCACGGGTAGTGCCGCCAGCAGACAACGCAGGATGAAATGTGTGAAACTTCGCTTCATGTTTTACTAAAACTGAAAGTAGATAAACTGTTGAGTATCATGTGTCGACGAGAATAAGATGGCGAGCGACAGTCCCCAGTAAATCAGCCATCGCACCGCAGTGGGAAGGGGCAAGTGCTTAAGCGGAAACTCCTGCTTGCGACCGAGCCACTCAACCACCACAAATGGCGCAATGTAGAGCATTGCGCTGAGTCCCATGGGCAGTGCGGCCCAATTGCCGTAAACCAGCGTGTGGCACATCTGGCCCAAGTGGTCAAGGTTGTTGGCGCGGAAAATAAGGAACATGATGGCGGCGAGTGCAAACACCCCAAGGCAGCGCGGCAGGTCGCGCCAACTCGCATGGGCTGTGGTCTCGCGGCGGCTCATAAACACGCTGGGCAGCAGCATCAGGCCGTTTACTGTGCCCCAAATTACAAAGGTCGCATCAGCGCCGTGCCACAGTCCCGACAGTGCGAACACCACCATGATGTTCAGGCATGTGCGCCACTTGCCGCGACGCGAGCCGCCAAGCGGAATGTATACATACTCGCGAAACCACGACATGAGCGAGATGTGCCATCGCTGCCAAAACTCGCGCATCGACCGCGAGAAATAGGGGTAGCGAAAGTTGGCCACCAACTCGATGCCCAGCAGCCGGGCAGAACCGATGGCAATGTCGCTGTAGCCCGAGAAATCGGCATAGATTTGTATCGCAAAGAGGATTGCCGCCAGAACTATTGTCCAGGCATTCATCGCCAGTGGGTTGTAGAGCATGGTGTCGAGATAGTTGCCCATAGTGTTGGCAATGAGCACTTTTTTTGCTAAGCCCCACAAAATTTGCCGCATTCCGGTCACTGCCTGGCCATAGTCGAACCGCCGTGGCGACGTGAGTTGCGGCATCAGGTGGTCGGCGCGCTCGATGGGTCCGGCAACCAGTTGTGGAAAGAATGCTATGTAGGTCATGAACGGCAGCAACTGGCGTGTCGCTTTGGTTTTGCCGCGATACACATCTATCGTGTAACTGATGGCCTGGAAGGTGTAAAACGAGATGCCCACCGGCAGCAGGATGTTGAGCGTGGGCCAGTCGGCGTGCAAGCCAAGCGCGCCCAGCAGGTCGCGCAGTGCATCAGCAAAGAAGTTGAAGTATTTAAATGTCGCCAGGATGCCCAGGTTCACCACCACATTGGCCGCCACAAAGCCACGCCGCACCGCGCGGCGCGAGTTGCCGCCGATGGGCAAAGCAGTGAAGAATGTGGTGAGTGTGGTAATCAGAATCAGGCCTAAGAAGCGCCAGTCCCACCAGCCGTAGAACACATAACTGGCGGCGAGCAGAAAGGCGTTTTGCCACGTGAGCCGCTTGCGCAACCACCAGTAGATGAGAAACACCACTGGCAGGAATAGGGCATATATATAAGTGTCGAATTGCATCGCTGGCGGCGCTCAGTGTTGTTATTGGCGAGGCTCGAATGCGTTGATGATGGCAGCAATCTCGCGTGCCGCATCCTCGGTGATGGGGTGGGCGATGGGCAGGCTCACCACCTCGTCGGCCAATTGCTCGGCCAGGGGCAGCGGCGTAGAGCACAGCCCGGCGTAGCAAGGCTGGAGGTGGGGTGGCACGGCATAATGGATGTCGGTGCCCACACCGCGGCCGGCAAGATACTCGCGCATGGCGTCACGCTGACCGCCTGCCACGCGAATCACATATTGGTGCCACACCTGCCGCATGTCGGCAAAGATGCGCGGCGGCGTCACCAGCGGGTGGTCGATGGCTGCGTCGTAGGCCAGCGCTATGGCATGGCGCCGCTCGTTCTCGGCCTCGAGGTGCCGCAGTTTGACGTTGAGCATCGCTGCCTGAATCTCGTCGAGACGGCAGTTAAGTCCTTGATAGATATTGTGGTAGCGGCGGTCGCTGCCATAGTTGGCCAGCGCGCGCACCGTGGCGGCAAGTTCGTCGTCGTTGGTGGTCACGGCGCCGCCGTCGCCCAGTGCGCCCAAATTCTTGGTGGGGTAGAAACTCATGCCCGACGCATGGCCCAGGCCGCCCGTCATCATGGTGCCGTGAAGGCCCGGTGTGGCAGAGCGGGCTCCGATGGCCTGCGCGTTGTCTTCGATGATGAGCAGGTCGTGCTCGCGGGCAAGGCTCAGTAGGTCGGCGTCGCAGCACGGTGTGCCGTAGAGGTGTACCGGCACGATGGCGCGTGTGCGGGCCGTGATGCGCTTGCGGGCGTCGGCGGCGTCGAGGTTCATTGTGTCGGCACGCGGCTCGGCCACCACGGGCACCAAGCCGTTGTCGCTGATGGCCAGCAGCGTGGCAATGTAGGTGTTTGCGGGCACAATCACCTCGTCGCCGGCGTGCAGCCGCCCGAGTTCCATGTAGGCGCGGAAAATCAGACGCAGCGCGTCGAGCCCGTTGCTCACTGCCACGCAGTGCTTGGTTTGGCACACGCGGGCAATATTCTGCTCGAGGGCCTCGGTGTGCTTGCCGTGCAGGTAGCGGCCACTCTCAATCACCTCGCAGGCAGCGCGCTTCAGTTCGTCGAAAATCGGCGCGCTCGACAAGGCCAGGTCTAAAAACGGATATTTCATGAGCGGTTGTGCAAAAAAACACGAGGGGAGGGCTGTGGCGCCCATTCCCCTCGCGAGATAACTTTAGTTGTTGAGCGAGGCCATGATGGCTTCCATGGCAGCGCTGAGGCCGTCGACGTTGCGACCGCCGGCCTGAGCCAGAGCGGGTTGGCCGCCACCGCCACCCTGGATGTGCTTAGCACCTTCTTTCACCAGTTTGCCGGCGTTCAGGCCTTCGGCCACCAGGTCGTCGCTGAGCATTACGGTGAGCATCGGCTTGCCGGCTTCGTGAGTGGCAGCAATAAATGCTGTCTGCTCGGGCTTGTCGTTCTTCACGCTCAGTGCCAGTCCCTTAATGATGTCGGCCATAAACTCGCCGCTTATGGTGAGTACCGTGATTCCGCGGTCGTTAATCTTTGCTCTTCTCATCAGTTGAGCCTTAATGTCGCGGATGCGCTCTTTCATGAACTCCTCGGCCTGCTTACGCAGCGCGGCGTTATCGGCCAGCGACTTATTCAGTGCCACCATCACGTCGGGGGCGTTATTGAGCAGAGCCTTGATGCCGAGCATGGTGTCTTCGAGTTTGTCGAGGGCTTTCTCCACATTAGCGCCAGTGATGGCGGTGATGCGTCGAATTCCGGCGGCAATCGAACTCTCGTTCACGATCTTAATCATGCCTATGTAACCCGTGTTGGCAACGTGTGTGCCACCGCACAGTTCCACCGACTCGCCGTACTTCACCACGCGCACGCGGTCGCCATACTTCTCGCCGAAGAGTGCCATGGCACCCATGGCGCGTGCGTCGTCGATGGGCATGTCGCGATGCTCGTCGAGCGGGATGGCTTGGCGCACCATGGCGTTGGCCAGATGCTCCACCTCGCGGATTTGCTCCGGTGTCACCTTGGCAAAGTGCGAGAAGTCGAAGCGCAGCAACTCAGGATCGACATACGAGCCCTTCTGCTCCACATGCTTGCCCAGTACCTTGCGCAGTGCCAAGTGCAGCAGGTGAGTAGCACTGTGGTTGCACTCAGTGGCGCGGCGCGTGGCGGCGTCGACGCGGGCTGTGAAGGTGCCGTCGGTGTTGGTGGGCAACTTCTTGGTGATGTGCACCGGCAGGTTATTCTCGCGCTTGGTGTTGATGATGTCAATCGTCTCGTCGCCAATGGTGAGGGTGCCGCGGTCGCCAACCTGGCCACCCATCTCGGCGTAGAACGGCGTGCGGGCGAGCACTATCTGGTAGAACTCGTTGTTCTTCTGTGTGACTTTGCGATAGCGCAAAATTTCGGTTTCGCACTCCAGGGTGTCGTAGCCCACAAATTCTGTTACGCCCTCGCGAAGTTCCACCCAGTCGGTAGCCTCGACAGCCGCGGCGTTGCGGGCACGCTGTTTTTGTTTCTGCATCTCAACGTTGAAGTCGTCCTCGTCGACGGTCATGCCGTTCTCTTTGAGGATGAGTTGCGTGAGGTCGAGGGGGAAGCCATAGGTGTCGTAGAGCACAAATGCCTCGCGGCCTTCGATGCTGTTCTTGCCGGCCTTGCGGGCATCGGCCATCACTTTGTCGATGAGTTTCATGCCCGTCTCCAGTGTGCGCAGGAACGAGTCCTCCTCTTCCTTGGTCACGTGCTTGATGAGCGTGGCTTGTGCCGTAAGTTCGGGATATGCCTCGCCCATGTGCTCAATCAGCGTGTCGATGAGGCGATACATGAAGGCCTCCTTCATGCCCAGGAAGGTGTAGCCGTAGCGCACGGCGCGGCGCAGGATGCGGCGAATCACGTAACCAGCCTTGGCATTGCTGGGCAACTGGCCGTCGGCAATCGAGAAGGCGATGGTGCGCACATGGTCGGCGATGACGCGCATGGCCACATCGGTGTCGTGGTTCGTGCCGTAGCGCTTGCCGGTGATGTTCCCGATTTCGGCAATCAGAGGCTGGAACACGTCGGTGTCGTAATTGCTCTTCTTGCCTTGCAGGGCCATGCACAGGCGCTCAAAGCCCATGCCGGTGTCAATCACGTTGAAGGGCAGCGGTTCCAGGCTGCCGTCGGCCTTGCGGTTATATTGCATGAACACTAAGTTCCAAATCTCAATCACCAGCGGGTTGTCCTTGTTCACCAATTCGCTGCCGGGAGTGGCGGCCTTGGCATCCTCGTCGCGCAGGTCGATGTGAATCTCGCTGCAGGGGCCGCAGGGGCCAGTCTCGCCCATCTCCCAGAAGTTGTCCTTGCGGTTGCCGTTGATGATGTGGTCCTTAGGCAGATGTGCCTCCCAGTAGCCGGCAGCCTCATTGTCGCGCTCCAGACCCTCGGGGGCGTAGCCCTCGAACACGGTGGCGTAGAGGTTGCTCGGGTCGAGTTTCAGCACGTCGACCAGGAATTCCCAACAGTAGTCGATGGCCTCACGCTTAAAGTAGTCGCCAAACGACCAGTTGCCGAGCATCTCAAACATGGTGTGGTGGTAGGTGTCGTGCCCAACCTCCTCCAGGTCGTTGTGCTTGCCGCTTACGCGCAGGCACTTCTGCGAGTCGGCTACGCGGCGGCTCTCGGCAGGCTTGTTGCCCAGTATGATGTCCTTAAACTGGTTCATACCTGCGTTGGTAAACATCAGCGTGGGGTCGTCCTTGATTACCATCGGTGCCGACGGCACAATCTTGTGACCCTTGTTCTCAAAGAATTTCTTAAATGATTCGCGAATCTCTTTTGCAGTTAACATATTGTAATTTTTTTGTTTTTTCGTACAAACTGCAAAGTTACGCATTTTGCACGATAAACAACTCATTATCGCCCAAAAATCGCTCTCGCCAACACAATTTTACTACATTTTAACACTGAATCGCACGAGGCCATCCCGTTCCAGCCTTTCCGACCACTTTCTTCAGCATCGACGCACCGACCCCATGCCCGACAAGTCCGACATGTCAGACAGGTCCGACCAGTCTGACTTGTCCGACCAGTCAGCCAAGTCCCACTTGCTGTGATTGCCCCTCGGTTCGGGTTAAATTATAATAAATGTCGTAGTAATAATATTGGTGTTATGGGAAAATGCATTACTTTTGCCCCAAAATAGCGAAATAATAGGCGGCGGCTCGGCAATAAACCAGGCTCGCTTGCACTATTTTTGCTGATTATCGCGTTTTTACGCACCAATGAGATTGTCGAAATACCACATATTGCCTGTGTTGGCTCTGGCCTGCCTGCTGCTTTGCTCCACCATGTCGATGGCGCAGAGTAGGAGAGTGCGTGGCAGCGACGACGTACTCAGCGCCGCCCTCGACTCGATTGTGCGCGATGCCGACACCACGCTGGCACCGCCCCCGCCGCGCGACACATCGCGCTTTATCAAGCGGCACGTCGACCTCGACCATGTGGTATATTTCACCGCCAAAGACTCCATCGTTATGTTCGGCCGACAAAATGCCACCATGTATGGCTCGACCAACATCAAGTATGGCGACATCGACATGACGGCGGCACAAATCGCCATGAACCTCGACTCGAGCCAGGTGCACGCCATTGGCCGCCTCGATAGTGTGGGCGAACTCGTCGACAAGCCTCTGTTCAAGGACAACAGTGGCGAGTATGAGTCGCGCCAGATGAGTTACAACTTCAAGTCGAAGAAAGGCTATATCACCGACATCGTAACCGAGCAAGGCGAGGGCTTCCTCACCGGCGGCATCACCAAGAAGATGGAGAACGACGAATACTACATCAAAGATGGCCGCTACACCACCTGCGACAATCATGAGGACCCGCACTTCTACTTCCAACTCACCAAGGCCAAGGTGCGCCCCAAGCACAACGTGGTCACCGGCCCGGCCTATATGGTGCTGGAGGACTTGCCGCTGCCCATCGCTGTGCCTTTCGGATACTTCCCGTTTACCGACAAGTATTCGAGCGGTATTCTCTTCCCCACCTTCGGCGAGGACTATAACCGTGGTTTCTACCTGCGCAACGGCGGCTACTACTTGGCGCTCAACGAGTATTTCGACCTGGCACTGACCGGCGAAATCTACACGCGCGGCTCGTGGGGCTTGGCGGCGCAGAGCAACTACAACAAGCGCTACAAATTCTCCGGAAACTTCAGCGTGAACTACATCACCACCGTCACCGGCGACAAGGGCGACCCCGACTACAGCAAGATGCACAACTTCCAGGTGATTTGGAGTCACTCGCAGAATGCCAAGGCCAACCCCAACATGACCTTCTCGGCAAGCGTCAACTTCGCCACCAGCGGCTACACGCGCAACAACCTCGACACCTATTACACCAACGCCTTCACCGAGAACACCAAGAGTTCGACCATCAACTTTACCTACAAGTTCCCCGGAACGCGGTGGAGCCTGTCGTCGACGGCAAGCATCTCGCAACGCACTGCCGACTCGACGCTGAGCGTGCAGTTCCCCAACTTCACGCTCACCATGTCGCAGTTTGCGCCGTTCAAGCGCAAGCGCGTGGTGGGCAGCGAGCGTTGGTACGAGAAAATCACCATCTCCTATAGCGGACGCTTCCAGAACTCGCTCACTGCCAAGCAGGACGAGTTTCTGCACAAGAGCCTCGTCAAGGACTGGCGAAACGGTATGATGCACAGCATGCCCATCCGTGCCACGTTCAACGTGCTCAAGTACTTCAACATCACGCCGGGCATCACGCTGAACGACCGCATGTACACCAGCAAGATACGCCGAGCGTGGGACCCGAATGCCAGCGCCGAGGTGCAGGACACGACCTACAACTTCTACAACGTGTTTGACTTCAACTTTGCCCTATCGCTCAACACCAAGATCTACGGCTTCTTCAAGCCCATGAAATTCCTGGGCGACAAGTTGCAGATGGTGCGACATGTGCTTACGCCGACCGTCACGTTTAGCGCCGCGCCAAACTTTGGCGACAAGTTCTGGGGCTACTACGGCAACTATGACTACGTCGACAGCAACGGTCAGCCGCAGCACCGGCACTACAGTTACTTCCAGCACGGCCTGTTCGGCTCGGTGCAGTCGGGGCGCAATGGCTTGCTCTCAGTCACGCTTGCCAACAACCTCGAGGCCAAGGTGCGCAGCGACCAGGACAGCACAGGCTACAAAAAAATCTCGCTGATCGAAAACTTCACGCTTAGTCAGAGTTACAACTTTGCCGTCGACAGCATGCGGTGGAGCAACCTCAGCACAAGCATGCTTCTGCGTCTCACCAAGGGCTTCAACCTCAACCTTAACGCCACCTGGGATGTCTATAAGTATGAACTGAACGAGTATGGCAACCCCGTGCGCGTCAATAAGTTGCGACTGACGCACGGCGGCGGTTGGGGACGATTGTCGAGCACTGGCACTTCATTCAATTACACCATCAACAACGGCACGTTCACCAAACTCCTCGAACTCTTTGGGGGCAAAAAGAAGGATAAGTCAAGCACCGGAACCACCGCGCAAGCCAAGCAGCGGCAGGGCACCGACGACGATGACGACAGTTCGCCCGGCGGCGACGAAAGCGACATAAAACTCACGCCCGAGGGCTATGCTGAATGGAGTTGCCCGTGGAGCATCACAGCAAACTATTCGGTGAACTACGGCTACGGCACGTTCAACAAGCGCAAGATGGAGTATAACGGCAAGTTTACACACTCGCTGAGCCTGAGCGGCAACATCAGGCCCACCAAGAACTGGAGCGCCAACTTCACGGCCAGTTACGACTTTGAGAACCATAAGATTGCCTACATGAACTGCTCCGTCTCCCGTCAGATGCACTGCTTCGTGATGACCGCCAGTTTTGTGCCTGTGGGGCCGTATAAGAGTTACAACTTCCACATCGCCGTCAAGTCGAGCATCCTGCAAGACGTCAAGTACGACAAGCATTCCAGTTACAGCAATGGCATCCAGTGGTATTAAACTGTTGACTGCCGCGTTGCTCACCATGGCCGCCGCGCTGACAGCCATGGCGCAGGAGATGCTGCGCGAGGGCGACCTGATTTTCATCGTTCACTGGCAGGGCAACAACATCACCCAGGTCACCGCCCGCGACCTGCCCATCGACCATGTGGCCATCGTGCATCGCATCGGTGGCGACGGCCCCCTCTATGCCATCGAGGCCATCGACCCCTGTGTCACGCTCACCCCCATTGACTCACTGATGCGCCGCACCGCCGACGATGGCGACTCGTGGGTGGCGGCACGCGTGCAGGGCATCGACGCACACGCTACCACGGCACGCGCGCTGCAATACACTGGGCGACCTTACGACCACCTCTATCTTCCCGACGATAAAGAGATTTACTGCAGCGAGTTGGTGCAACTCGCCTGCGTGGATTATACAGGTATGCCGATTTTCGAGACGCAGCCCATGTCGTTCCACGACAGCACAGGCAACATCACCCCATATTGGACCGAGTTCTACCGCAGCCGCGGCCTCACCGTCCCCGAAGGCGAACCAGGCACCAACCCCGCCACCCTCTACACCCATCCCCGCCTAACCATCCTAACTCCCCTAACTCCCCCTAAATAAATCTACCCCCATCGCACCAAAGGAGCCGCCTAACGGCGAGAACCACGAAGTCCTCCCATATAGAAGAAAAAAATATTTTGTTGGATTTGAATAGATTTGATGGATTTACTGCGCTGCGCTTGCCCTTCGGGCTCCCATTCGGTCGTGAGCACTTCGTGGTTCTCGCGCGGTAGCGCGACTCCCCTCGCACAAAAGAAGCCGCCTAACGGCGGGAAATTTAAAAAAATTATTATGAAAATTTCACGACCTTGCGACATCAAATAACTATGACAATAGGGCGTGAAATTTTATTTTAAATTTTGAATAATTTCCACGCGCCAGCGTGCCTATTGCGCCATGGCAGAAAAAAATTATTTTGTTAGATTTGAATAGATTTGATAGATTTCTCGCGCGGTAGCGCGACTCCCTTCGCACAAAAGAAGCCACTTCGTGGTGCTTTCGCGAAGCGAAACTCCCTTAAAACCAGTGGCTACCAGGTGATAGGGGTGAGGCCGTGCTGGACGAGGTAGGCGTTGGCCTGCGAGAAATGGTGGTTGCCGAAGAAGCCGCGGTGCGCCGACAGCGGCGACGGGTGCGGCGAAGTGAGCACCAAATGGCGCATGCGGTTGATATACGCGCCTTTCTTAATGGCATAACTGCCCCACAGAATGAAAACCAGGTGCTCGCGTTGCTCGGCAAGGGTGCGGATTACCGCGTCGGTAAACTGTTCCCAGCCGTGGCCCTGGTGCGACCCGGACTGGTGCGCCGCCACGGTGAGTGTGGCGTTGAGCAGCAGCACGCCTTGGTCGGCCCAGCGACCCAGGTCGCCGCTCGTAGGGATGGGCGCGCCGGTATCGCTCTGCACCTCCTTGAAGATGTTGAGCAGCGAGGGCGGGTAGGGCACACCATCATTCACGCTGAAGCACAGTCCGTTGGCTTGGCCCGGGCCATGATATGGGTCTTGACCGAGAATCACCACCTTCACCTTGTCGTAAGGAGTGCGGTCGAATGCCGCAAATATCTGCCTTCCAGGCGGGTACACCGTCCCGGCGGCATATTGCGCACGCACCCATTGTGTCAGGGCAACAAAGTAGTCCTGATTCCACTCGCTCGCCAGCGCCTCGCGCCAGCCCTCTTCAATTCTTACAGCCATAATAGTCGTGTTTTATAACCCATCTTGCAAAATTACTACAACCTCACCAAAACGCAAAACAATGCCACAAAAAGATGCGTGTCGCGCCTGTTGAAAGTGTATGCGCATTTGCATTTTTATTGGGAAAATGCTAACTTTGCAAAAAAAATTGATACTATGACACGACGTGAAATGATTGCCCGCATGGGCAAAGCCACCGCCGCAGCAACCATACTGGGCGGAATACCCTTGGCAGCCGGCGCTGCCGACGATACTGAGAAAGCGAATGCCGCACGGCTGAAAGTGCTTGTCATTGGCGCTCATCCCGACGACCCCGAGACCTGCGCCGGCGGCACGATGTGCCTGCTCGCCAATGCCGGACACAAGGTCACATGTGCCTACCTCACCCGTGGCGAGGCAGGCATCGAAGGTATGAGCCACGATGAGGCCGCCGCAGTGCGTGTTGAGGAGTGCAAGGCGGCATGTGCTGTCACTGGGGCTACTTTTGTGTTTTTGAACCAAATCGACGGCTCTACCGAGGTGAGCGTGCCGCGCTACCACGAGATGATTGACTTCATCAGGGAGCAAGCCCCCGACATCGTGCTTACCCATTGGCCCATCGACGCACATCGCGACCACGCCGCCTGCGGTATGCTCGTGCTCGACGCGTGGCGACGCCTCAACTACTCCTTCGACCTCTACTATTTCGAGGCCATGAGCGGCACACAGTCGCAGTTGTTCCACCCCACACACTGGGTGAGCATCGACAGCGTGCTTGATCAGAAGCACCGCGCATGCTTCTGCCACAAGAGCCAGCATATGGATGACATCTACAACGGCTGGCACACCACCATGGAGCAGTTCCGGGGCATCGAATGCCGCTGCAAAGCCGCCGAGGCATTCATCAAGCACACCACAGCACTGGCCACCCTCGACTGACGCGCGAACGCCACCCCTCGCTCGAGTGCTTGCTCAACCTGCGCTCACGAAGAAAAATCGTGCCATTATTACACAACATTCAACAAAAATGTGTAATTTTGCACCCGCTTAGCGCCACAGGCCCTAAGCGCACCATTTTGGACCCGTAGTTCAATGGATAGAATAAAGGATTCCGGTTCCTTCGATTGGGGTTCGACTCCCCACGGGTTCACGATTTAAAACGCCAATAAGTTGTTAATCAACCAATTGGTGTTTTTGTTTTACTAAAATTCCCCACAATTTCCCCACTTATCCCCGATTTAAGCATTTCTGCCCTTTGTTTGGCATCATATTTTGATGGTCATTAGCGAGGTGTTGAGGTCGGGGGAAACAAGTCGCGCGAACGTGGACAACTCAATCCATAGCCATTTTTTAGGCCGATATGTGGCTCTCTCGCGCGCGATGGGCATATGTGACCATTTAACGGCCCAGCGTCATCTGGTCGTGCTATCTTTGTGCTATGGAAAAGATTGATGAAATGATGATGGATTTCCGCGATGAGATGATTTATGAACGCATGAGTCGCGGAGTATTTCAAAGTGAACTTGCCGAACGGTGCGGTATGTCGGTGGGACAAATCAGCCGGATGGAGCGTGGTGCGACCGTGCCACGTCTGGACACTCTACTACGCTACATAGCGGGATTGGGTTGCCGCTTGGAGATAGTCAGCGATGACCCTTGATGGCCGGCGCGACCGCGTGAACACCTCTTGTGTGGTATTGAAACTGGGCTTTGTTTTTTGTGGAACTATAATCCCGAACCTATGACCGATTCGGGATGATTGTGAACCCCAGCATATTTTGGCTTAGTGTGATATGGCCATATCAATGGCTTGTCGCTTAATTGCGTAGATTACATATTCTATTATGCCTGGGCAGCGTTGACTGGGAGCGGTGGGGTTATTGGATTTGGCCGAGTTTTTTGACGTTTTGCTCGAATTGCTCGCGGCTGGCGATGGCGCCATTCTTGATGCGTGCGCGGTAATTGTAGATGGTGTTGACGCTGTAATGGAGGAATTCGGCAATCTTCGACGAGTCTTCAATGCCCAAGCGGATGAGTGCGAAGATGCGGATTTCGGTGGTGAGCCGGTTCTCTTCTTTGGGGCGTACCTGCGCCTCGGGCTGGAGTAGGGCGTTGAAGTCCTCGACAAAGTGCGGGAAGAGGTGCAAGAACACGCTGTCGAAGTTCTCATAGAGTTCTTCAAGTTCGGTCTCTTTGAGTTCGGTGGACTTCGAGATTTGGAACAGTTCGTCGAGTTCTTTGTTCTTCATCTTCTTGTTCACCATTTTGCGGTAGGCGTCGAGTTTGTCGATGTACTGTGAGCACAGGCTCATAAAACGGCCGATGTACTCCTCTTTCACGCGGTTGCTCTCGGCAAGTTGCGAGTTGAGGGCCGAGAATTGGGTGTTCTTTTCCGAGAGTTGGTCGTTGGCCTTCTTTAGCACCTTGTTCAGCGATTCGAGTTGGCTGTTGGTGCTGTGCAGTTCATTACGTGCCGCTGTGAGTTGTTTGTGTCGGCGATGCAAGAATAGCAGTGCGCCGAGCAGCAGCAGGGCCAGCACGCTGATAAATGCTATGGTGATGCGCAGTTGCATCGTGGTGCGCTCGCTTTTCGCCTTGTAGTTTTTGGCTATTGCGGTGAGCAGGGGTGCGATTTGCCAATTGCGTTGCCGCGAGCCGTAGCGGTTGGCGCAGTCGCTGGTGAAACTGATGTAGTGCGAGGCACGCTCGATGTCGCCGCGCAACATCAACTCATTGGCGAGTTCCCACATCGACCCCTGGTCCATAGTGGCGTTACGGATGTCGGTCAACACCGACTCCACCAGCCAATGCATCATTTGCACGCTGTCGCCTTGCAACTTGAATTCAATGTAGCGATATAGGGCCACTAAGGCGTAGGGGTGTGAGCCGGGCTCCACAGTGGCGAGCCATTCGTCGTTGATTTTCATCGACTCATTGATGCGGCCTTGGGTCTGCGCGTTGAGTTCACGCCGCAAAAAGCACGCTTCGCTTGTGGGCGACAAGTGCTGCATCATCAGTTGCTCGTAATGGTGGGCCTTGTCGAGGTAGATTTGACGCATATTGTCGAAGCGCGTGTAGTAGGAGAGTTCGCTGTACACGTTGTTGTAAGCCTCATAGTATGTGCCCAAGGCCAGTGTGTCGGCCCCGGCGGTATTAATTGAGTCAAGGATGTAAAATGCCTCGTCGTACATGCCTATGTTGGCGCTGCGTATGGCGAGCAGCGAACGGCAACGCACCGATGCCGACGGATCGTGCATCTGGTCGGCAAGAGCGATACACTGGCGAAGGAAATAAATCGCCGAGTCGCTCATGAATGGCTTGTAGAGTTCGTAGAGTTCAAAGTTGCACGTGTATTTTCCGCTGGGCGTCGTTTCACGCTGCAACGCCTGGCGCTGCAATCCTATCTTGATTTCATGCTTGGCCACGTATTCCGACGAGTGGCTGATAGCCTCATCGATTTGCCGGAAATAGTCTTGCAAATTATTGTCTTGTGCCACCGACACTGCTGATCCAGCCAGAAGCATCCAGGCGAGAAGTAAGAATAGTCTGTTCATGTGTTAATGGTGTGTGGCGACAAAGATATAAAAAAAGTCTGAGATAAAGTTAACTTTTCTCAGACTTTTCTAATCAACTAATTATATGTAATGTGCAAATGACTTATTTCAGTTCAAAACTGCATTTGGTGGGCAGATTTTGCGATGAGGTGCCAATCAGAGCCTCGAAAGTGCCTGGCTCGGCCTTCCATTGGCCCGTGGCCTCGTCGAAGAAACTCAGTGCGTCGCGACCAATGGTGAGCGTCACGTCGCGCGATTCGCCGGGCTGCAGATACACCTTTTGGAATGCCTTCAGTTCTTTCATGGGTCGGTCGACACTGGCTTTCTTGTCGCTCACATAGAGTTGGACGGTTTCGGCGCCAGCGCGGTTGCCGGTGTTGGTCACGCTCACGGTGAACGAAATCTGGTCGTTGGCCGTGATTTGCTTCTTGTCGGCAGTGGCTTTACCCAGGCTGAAAGTGGTGTAACTCAATCCGTAGCCGAAGGGGAACAGAGGCTTAGCCTTCTGCTTGTCGACCCAGCGATAACCCACGTACACGCCTTCCTTGTACTCCTCGTCGATAATCTGCTGGCCCTCGCGCCACACACCGGGATAGGCGTTCATGGCATGAGCGCCGCACTGGTTGAGGTCGGCATACCAGGTGAATGGCAGTTTACCCGATGGGTTCACGTCGCCGGCCAGCACATTGGCAATGGCTTCGCCCGATTCCGAGCCCACAAACCAGCCCTGCACCACGGCAGGCACTTTGTTAATCCAGGGCAGCACAGAACCGGTGCCCGAGATGCTGACGAACACCAAACGCGGGTTCACAGCCACCAGGGCCTCAACCAACTCGTTTTGTGCGTAGGGCAGGTCGTAACTCTTGCGGTCGTGGCCTTCAGCGTCCTGATAATCGCTCTTGTTCAGGCCGCCCACTACAATTACCACATCGGCGGTCTTGGCTTTCTCAACGGCTTCACTTATCAGTTCGTCCTTTGAGCGCATTTCGTAGAGGCTGCGTCCCACGGTCACACCGTTGTAACTTTGCACCGTGTCGCCCACGTAGCCGCGGGCATAGTCGACCTCGGCATTGGCGAAGCGCGCCTTGATGCCGTCGAGGGGCAGAATCTCCTTTTGCACCTTCAGCGACGAGGAGCCGCCACCCACGGTCATCATCTTAATGGCGTTTTCGCCCACGACGAGAATTCGCTGTTTTTTGTTGGCATCGAGGGGCAACACTGGCTGTGCGCCCTTGGGTGCGTCGTTTTTCAGCAGCACAATGCCTTCTTGTGCAATCTTCAGCGCTGCAGCATAATGGCTCTCGCTGCACAGGAAGCCGTGAGGCCGGTTGCGGTTCATGGTGGTGCGGAAATGCAGACGCAGCACGCGGCGCACCTTCTCATCAAGTTCCTGGGTGGTCATTTTGCCCTCTTGGATTAGTTGCTTGTAAGGTTGTGCCATATAGTAGTTGTCGTAAGCGTTCGAGGTGCCAAAGGCAAGACCGTCGGTCCAAGTGCCAAACTCCAGGTCGAGGCCGTATTTCACGGCTTGCTCGGTGTCGTGAGCACCGCCCCAGTCCGAGATTACCACACCGTCAAACTGCCAGTCTTGCTTGAGGATTCTGTTCAGCAGGTACTGGTTGTGGCAGTTGTGCTGGTCCTTGTAGAGGTTATATGCGCCCATTATTGCCCAGGCACCGCCCTCGCGAACGGCGGCCTTGAAAGCCGGCAGATAAATCTCTTGCAGAGCGCGGTCGCTGACGATGACGTTCACCTGATGGCGATATTCCTCATCGTTGTTGAGCGCGTAATGCTTGATGCAAGCCGCCACGCCCTTCGACTGCAGGCCTTGCACGTAGGGCACCACGATGCGCGATGCCAGCCAGGGGTCTTCGCCCATGTACTCAAAGTTGCGTCCGCCCAGTGGGGTGCGGTAGATGTTGACACCAGGGCCGAGTATCACGTTTTTGCCGCGATACAAAGCCTCTTCGCCAAGGTTCTCGCCATAGATGCGTGCCATCTCGGGATTCCACGTAGCGGCAAGGCAGGTGAGTGCTGGGAAAGCCACGCACGAGTCGTTGGTCTGTCCGGCTTGCTCCCATTCGTCCCACAGCACGTCGGGGCGCACTCCGTGAGGGCCGTCGTCGGTCCACAGGTCGGGTATGCCGAGGCGTTTCACGCCTGGGCTGCTAAACTTTGACTGAGCGTGGATAATGGCGATTTTTTCGTCAAGCGTCATGCGTTGCAGCGCATCCTCGACTCGCTGCTCCAGCGGTTTAGTATCGTCGAGATATACCGGCAGGTCGTTGGCCTGGCTCATCGTAACCACCAGCAGCGCCATTATAGTGAATATGATTTTTTTCATCTTATTTTCAATTTAATAGATTGGAATTCGTTGAAGCATGATTGGCGTCGTTAAGGCCGTGAACTGCGCAGTCCCAACGAACTGATGTAACTGTCTTGAGGCTGGCAATTCTCAAAGCGGCTGTTCTCGACATATTGCAACAGGAGATTTCTGAATGTTTCCTGGTCGGGGCGAGCCTCGCGCCACTCAGCATAGGTGCCTCGCGGCGTTTCCGAGTATTTTACCACAATGTCGTCCCATCTCTCCGGTCGCTTGATGCCCATCATGCATGAGTTGTCAATCTTCTTGTAAGGCCAGAAAGTGTAGCCTATGTTGTTCTCTTTCATTACTTTGACAAACCGCGACTGCCACTCGTCGGTGTTGTGGCCTATTTCACCCATGTACATGGGCAGGTTGGTCTTATTGCGGAAGTCAATATAATCTTTTATTGCTTCGGCGGTAGCGTCGCCGCCATAACGGTGGCAGGTGTACATGATGTTGTCGTCGAACTTCCAGTCGGTGAACATGAAGAAGTCGGAGTTCCATCGGGCACCGCCCAGCAGAATCACATGGTTCTTGTCTACTTCGCGAATGGCTTTCACCACACGCTTGTAGAGCGGCTCAAGCCGCATATTCAGTGCGTCCTTATTTTCAAAATAATGAGCGATGGGTTCGTTGGCAAGTTCATAGCCAAGAATCACAGGCTCGTCGTTGTAGCGCTGTGCGATGCGTTTCCAGATGTCGCAAAACAGTGCCTGGCTTGTCTCGCTTTCAAACAGCCATGGGTAGCCATGACCGTCGTCAATATTATCGCCCGTCTGGCCGCCTGGGCAGTCGTGCATGTCGAGAATCAGGTACAGTCCCGCGCTTTTGCACCAAGCCACCACCGAGTCGATGCGGGCAAAGCCATCTTGGTTCTTTGTCAGCCCCATATAGTCTTCATCGGTGAAGAGTTTGTAGTTAAAGGGGAGTCGGATCGTGTTGGCGCCCTGCGAAGCGATAAACTCAATGTCGGGGCGCGTGATGTAGTTGTCCTTGAACAATTGCCAGAACTCGGCGGCAAAATCCGGACCTACAGCCTCCTTAATCATCAGGTCGATCATCCAGGGGGAGTTGGTGCGGCTGAGCCCGAACATATAACCTTCGGGGTTGAGCCAGTTGCCCAGGTTTGTGCCCTGGATATACAGTTTCGACCCGTCGGGCTTCACCAGGTTTGGCCCGTCGACCTTGATAAAGTCGGTGGGCTTGGCGGCGAAAACTCCGGTAGCCATTATGGTCACGACGAAAAGAAGCATCAATCTGTTCATAAGTCGCTCATTATTTTTGAAAAATGTGGCCGTGAATTATCACACCATCCACGGCCACAATCATGGTTGTTATTTCTTTTGGAATACGCGCACGTAGTCCACTTCCATAGTCAACGGAAGTTTACTCTCGTCAACACCTTGTTGACCGCCCCAGTCGCCACCCCAAGCGAGGTTGAGGATGACGTAGAAGGGGTCGTCGTAGGGCCAGTCGTCGCGACCCAGGCCACGGTTGTCGTATGACAACTGCACCTTGCCGTCGACGAAGGTGGTGATGTTCTCGCCGGTCCACAGGATGGCATATTTGTGGAACTCACCCTCGGCGCCCTTGCAGTACATCTCATGCGTCACTTGCGTGCCGTTAGAGTGAACGTGAGCGTTGGCGTGCAGGCTCGACGACACATAGTCGGGGTGATAACCCACTTCCTCCATGATGTCGATCTCGCCATCGGCGGGCCACGACCTGAAGTTTACAGGCATCATCCAGAATGCCGGCCAGGTGCCACGACCCTTAGGCAACTTGATGCTTGCCTCGATGTAGCCATATTTCCAGCCCTCTCTCACCTTAGCGTAGACACGGCCCGAATAAATCTTGCCGTCCTCTTTCAGACAGGTGATGCGCAGGGTGCCGTTTTTCACCTCGGTGACGCGTTCGCCGCCGGGAGTGAGGTGGTTCACGTAGTTCTGAAGTTCGTGATTCACCCAGCCTGAATTCTTCACCTCGTGAGTCCAATTGTCGGCATTCAATTCTGAGCTATTGTCAAACTCATCGTTCCACACCAACTTATAGCCCTCCGGGGCATCGTAAGCAGCCTGCTCAGCAGCGGCTTGCGTGACGGTGATGGTCTTGCGTGCAGCGCCCGACATAATCACCACTGAACCGGTACGCACCTCGGTGAGGGGGTTGGCCGGTATCGTGACAGTCACGCTGCCCGATGTCGATGTCGTACCCTTTTTGGCGATTGTAAAGAAGTCGCCGGTGGTGTAGGCATCCCATTCGGTGCCCGTCGTGCCCACGTTAATTACGTAGGACGACTGGGTAGCCGGAGCGTTGATGGCCTCGGTCGACACGGTAATCGTGATTGACGAGGGACGGGGCTCATCACTATCCCCACCGCAGCCCCAAAGGGCCACGGTAAGGGAAAGCAATAATGTACTTAACAAAACCTTCTTCATTTATTTTGCCTCTTTAAGCACAATCTTACTGATCTTCACGTGAGCGCCACCGGGCGAGCCACCGAAGTCGAAGAAGAAACGCAATGCTGTGGCATCAGCACCCTGAGCCAGCTTGACGTTTTTCCAAGTGATGACATAAGGCGTGTCGGCAGGTACGTCTTTGCGCTCGGCAAAGAAGAAGTTGTCGTCGCCCGAGTCGGTCAGCTTGAAGGTGACTTGAGGCAGGTCGGCATCAGCTTCAATCTGCAGCTGCACGTGATATGCCTTAGTGCCGCTTGCGGTGAGCTTGGTGTCGATGTGGAACTGGCCTTGCCACTGCGAGCCGCCAAGTCCCTCAGGAAGGGTAATCTCATAAGCGTCGCCGCTGTGCGTAGCGGGGGAGTAATCGATGCCACCCCATCCGTTGTCGGCGAAGTAGTAACCGAAACTATCGAACATCGAGCCGTCGTCAACAGCCTTCCAGAGGTTGTCGGCATCCTCATAATCGATTGAGATAGCCTCCTCGAGGTAAATCTTGCTAATCTTCACGTGAGTGCCAGCGGGCGTGCCACCGAAGTCGTAGAACATGCGCAGTGCGCTTGCGTCCGCACCCTCCTTCAGTGTGACACCTTCTTTCTTGAATACGAAGGGCTTATCGGCCGAAATCGGCAGGCGCTCTTCGAAGAAGTAGTTCGAGTCGCCCGAGTCGGTGAGTTTGAATGTCACACCGGGACAGTCGGCATCAGCCTCCACAACGCAGTAGAAGTTGTACTTCTTAGCAGCGCTTGCGGTGAGTTTGGTGTCGATGTGGAATTGGCCTTGCCACTGCGAGCCACCGAGGCCCTCAGGCATGGTGAGATTCCACTCGCCATTGTTGTGCGACAACTCTGGGTCAGAGATTTGTGACCAACCATCGTTTGCAAACCAGAATGCTACGGCGTCGAGGTCCTCGCCACTCTCAACAGTCTTCCACAGGTTGGCTGGAGAAGCGGGATCCCAGTCAACGACTGCATTGGGCTCATCGGGCTCGTCCTCGCCGTTGGTGAAGATGAATCGCCATGCAATGCTGCGGTCGGGAGTCTCATAAATGAGCACCAACTTCTTGGCGGTGAGTTCCTCGATGCGGAACTTGGGATTCTCAAACTGTGCATCGCTACTGATGTAGGGGAATGCAGTGTTAGGAGCCAGTTGGATATAGGTCTGCTTGGTGACATTGCCATTGGCATCTTCCCAGTCATACACCTCGAAACTCCAAGTCGAAGTCTGGTTGCCAACATTGGCGTCGAAGTCTTCGCCTGCGGTACCCCACTTGGTAGTACCCTTGTTGACGTAGGTAAGACCATCCTCACCAGCGCTGTAGGTGAACGTGCCACCCTTGCGCGTTTCGTTGGTGAAGGTGATGCGGTCGTCATACATACCGAAGTCGGCCTTCTCGTTGGGGCCTGCACTCCACCACTCGGTACCACCGGTTCCGGCGGGGCCACAACCCAGGTGACCCTGCTCTTTGCTGGCAAAACGCCATTCCTTGCCGGTGATGCGGCGGAAGTCGGCACTGTAGTCAATCTTAGTCTCGTTGAAGGTAAATTCGCGGGTAACGGTGCCCTGGCTGAAGCCATTGCGGTTACCAATCTTCAAACCAATGGTATATGTGCCTGCCTCAGGATTTTGATAACCAACTTCCTGAAGGGTAGAGTAGGTGGTGCCATTCACAATCCACACGGGGAACGTTCCGGGTTGGGGAGTGTATTTGGCGACCATCTGGTTTGTCTCCTGATCTACATCGATATCGAAGACAACGCCATCAACCGTGGGGATGCCGTTGGGATCGGCGCCCTCGAAGCTATCGGGAGAGCAAGAGGCAAAAGTTGCCGACATGCCCACGCCCACGATAGCGGCACAGAATAGTTTAAATATCTTAGTTGTCATAATGATAGATTTTCTGAATTCTTAAAATTAATAGTTGTTCTGAACCAATGTAGGATCGGCGTCAAGTTCCGACTGTGCCAGAGGAATGTGCTTCTTGCTCGGAGTCCACGAATTGGTGCGATAACCGTAACTGTCGGGGACGAGCACGGTCGAAGCCTTCTGAGTGGCACCGCTGATGCCCTCGGCACGAACCAGGTCGAAGTAACGCTTGCCCTCGCCACAGAACTCCAGATGGCGCTCGGTGAAGATGTCGTCGATAGTAACACTGCCAAGGTTGCTCAGGCCGGCACGGGCGCGAACCTCGTTCACGTAGCCCAGTGCTTCACCGGCGCTACCACCAGTTTGCAGCAGCAGTTCAGCGGCGTTGAGCAGAGTCTCGGCATAGCGATAGATGCGCTTATTGTTGTTGTAGTTAAGGTTCTTCGATGTCGGGCAGTCTTGGTTGTTGGCGCTTTGCGGGCGATATTTGCCGTGCCAGATGTGGGTGTCCTGATAGCGCTCGGTATAGGTGTAACCGCGCACGTCCCAGCAAGTCACATCGCGGCGAACATCGTTCTCGGCGTACATGTTGTAGGTCTCGACGCGCATGGGCAGGAAGCCCCAACCGTCGTTACCGCCGTCCCAGCCTTCGCCACCGCCCCAACTGTTGGGCGAGCATAGGGTCGGGAACACAGTGCCACCAGCATAGAGCGAAGTGCTCCAGTCGCGCTGGCCATTATCATCGTCGTAGTTGATTTCGAAAATCGACTCGGCGCACCACTCACCGCTCTCGGCCCACAGGTCGGCAAAGTCGGGATTCAACTTGTAGTCGGCGTCCTTGATGATTTCCTTCATGAAGGCAAGTGCCTTAGGATAGCGGGCTGCATCGTTCTGATACATCACCATCTCGGCGTAGAGCATGTAAGCCATAGCCTGTGACACGCGGCCTGACTCAGCGGCGGGCCAACGCATGGGAAGCACGCCCGAAGCGATAATCTCCTCCAGTTCAGGGAGCAGGAGGTCGTAAATCTCATCGGCCTTGAGTTGCGGGGCAGTGTAAGGCTCTGACAGGTTCTCCAGATAGAAGGGGACATTGCCATAGTAGTGCCACAGAATGTTGTAATAGTACACGCGGAGCAATCGAGCTTGCATTTCAAATGACTTGCGATTAGCCTCGGTACCGCCACCCCATGAACAATACTTGATGACGTCGTTGCAACGCTTGATGCCGCTATAGAAATCGCCCCACAGCGTGCTCAAGGTGTTGTTGCCGTCGCCCTCGAAGTTGAAGAGTTTGTGCCAGTGTTGGTTGTCGGAGATGCTCGAACCACCCACCCAGAAGTCGTCGCCAAGAATCTCGGCATCGACGGTGAGGTCGTTATATGCTACGCCATCCCAGTCGGGCCAATGCAGAGGTGCATAGGCCGATGTAAGAGCCTCGTTAAGATGTGCATCGGTAGTGTAGTATTCCTCCAGAGGTTCACCAGTGGGATTCGTCACCTCCAGGAAGTCTTCGCTACATGAAGTGAGGGCGAAAACCGCTACACTCATAACTGCTATGATTGAAATATACTTTTTCATAATGATTTCCTTTCTTAAATTTACATTAGAATGCGAGATTGAATCCTACGGTGTAAGTACGGGCCTGCGGATACACGCCGTAATCTACACCCATCGACGAACTGCTTGTACCGATTTCAGGGTCAAATCCCCAGTACTTGGTCCAAGTGAAGAGGTTCTCGGCGCGGACATACATGCGGAAACGCTCGATGCGTGCCATGCGAGTGATGTGGCGAGGCAGAGTGTAACCCAGCGTGATGTCTTTCAGGCGCATGTAAGAAGCGTCCTGCACATAGATGTCGCTGCATACCCAGTTCTTCGAGTCACCGAGTTTCAGCAGAGGCAGTTTGTTGGAAGTGCCTTCGCCGGTCCAGCGGTCGAGCACCCAAGTGGGATAGTTACCCGAGGCGATGTCCTGACGCCAAGTGGCATCGAACACGTCGGCACCGCTCACGCCCTGGAAGAATACTCCGAAGTCGAAGCCACGCCACTCAGCGTTGAAGTTGAAACCGAAGGTCCAGTCGGGGGTCGGCTTGCCAATGTTGGTGCGGTCGTCAGAAGTGATTTTGCTGTCACCGTTGACGTCGACAAACATCAGGTCGCCAGGATTCAGGCTGGTACCATACTTAGCGTTGAACTCGGCGGCTTGAGCCATGTTTTGGATCACGCCGGCGGTCTTGTAACCGTAGAAGAAGGGGAAGGGCTCTCCGTTCTCGGCGCGAGTGCCACCATCGCTGAATTGGTTGATGCCATAGTTCAGGAAGCCGGTGTCGTTACCCAGGTTCTTCAGTTCGTTCTTCAGATAAGAGGCGTTGCCCTTGATGGCAAAGGTTGCGTCGCTGATATTCCAGCGGTAGCCGAGTTCAAACTCAACACCCGAGTTGCGCATGTCACCCACGTTGCCGATGGGCTTTGCCTCACCCACGTACGACGGGATGGGGCGCTCCATAAGCATGCCGTTGGTGTCCTTGATGAAATAGTCCATCGAGAGGGTCAACTTGTTGTTCCAGAAGCCGAGGTCGATACCGAAGTCGGTCTGCTCGCTCTCCTCCCATTTCAGGTCTTCGTTAGAAAGGCCGTTGGCCTTCGAGCCGTAGTACATCGACGCTTGACGGCCGAAGTAGTAGTTGCTGGTGCCACCACTGGTGGTGAGCACGGTGTAGCGGAAGTCACCGATGTTCTCATTACCGTTCTTACCCCAACTGAAACGCAACTTGAAGTTGTTCAGCCAATCGCGATACTCCTGCATGAAGGCTTCGTTCATGATGTTCCAACCCACAGAGAACGAGGGGAACACACCATATTTATGATTGCTACCGAAGCGGCTCGAACCGTCGCGGCGAATAGTTGCCTGAATCATGTAGCGCTCATCGTAGTTGTAAGAGAAACGTGCGAAGAGCGATGCCAGACGATGCTCAACGTAGGGACCTGCCCAGCCGTTGACCAGCGAAGTGACGCCGGTGATGTTGCCATCGGCATCGGTAGTGGTTTGTACGCTACCGCCGGTGGTGTAGTCGACGTAGGGCTTGTCGATGTTGATCAAGTTCCAGTGCGAAGCACCCAGGTAACTGCCTTTGTACTTCATAGCACTCTGACCCAGCACGACTCCGATGGTGTGCTTGCCGAACACCTTATCATAAGTAAGGGTGTTCTCAACCTGCCAGTTGGTGCTGTTGGCCTTCTCCGAACTTGCCTGAGTGTGGTCGGAGTTGTTGTTACCCGAGAGGTAGAACTTGCTGGTTGTAGCGGCGTCGCTACCCCAGAACGACTGCTCGGCGCTCCAAGTGAAGTGATACTTCAGGTTGTCCCACAACTGAACATCGATGGCAAACTTGGGCATGAACTTGTGCGACCAGCCCTTAGAGGGAGCAGCCTGCATCATAGCGATGGGGTTGTTCTGCTCTTGGTACGAACCGATGAAACCGGGGATGGTGTAAGGATTACCGTTCTCGTCGCGATACAGGTCGTAAGCCGAGTATTGGTTAATCATCTGGTCGGCGATTGCGCCAGTGAGGGTCACGGGCAGGGTGGGAGCCAGATACAGGGCCGAACCCAGCGGAGAACCCCAGGTAGAGTTGGTGTCGATGCCAGTGCTGTGCACGCGCATATAAGAAAGGTTTGCGCCCACGTCGACACGGTTCAGGAAGTTACGCTCGAGCGACGCGTCAAACAGGTTGAACGTGTTGTTAGAGCGAATGGTGAGGCGGTCGTAGTTCGAGCGGCCATAGTTGCCACCCACGATACCGTCCTGAGTGAAGTAACCCAGCGACAGGTAATAGTTAACCTTGTCCGAAGCACCGCTCACGCTCAAGTCGTGCTGCATGATGGGGGCGTTGTCGTTGAACAGGAGTTCCTGCCAATCGGTTCCGAAGCCGCTGATGGGGTTGCCGTTAGCGTCAATCAGGTTGTAAGGATCGGCATAAAGGGGAGCCTGACCACCATTCACGTATTTCTCGTTTTGGAGGATAGCGTAGTCGGTTGCACCGGTAACATCGCGGTGCTTCCAAGCGCTCTGCCAGCCATAAGAGAAGTTGTAGTTGATCTGTGCTTTGCCCTTTTTACCCTTCTTGGTGGTTACCAGAATCACACCATTGGCGGCGCGGGCACCGTAGATAGCGCCCGAGGCGGCATCCTTCAGCACCTCAATGCTCTCGATATCATAGGGGTTGACCGACTCCAGACCGTATTGGTCGGCGGGCATACCATCGATGATATAGAGAGGATTGGTGTCGTGAATCGTACCAGTACCACGCACGCGAATCATCGACTGCGAGCCAGGCTGGCCTGAGGCCGAGGTGACGTTCACACCGGCTGCCATACCTTTCAGAGCATCGTCGGCACGCAGACGCGTCTTGCCGGCGAGGTCGTCCGAGGTGACCTTGGCAATCGAAGCGGTCACAACGCTTTTTTTCTGAACACCATAGCCGATGACAACCACTTCCTGAAGCGACTGACTGTCTTCCTTCAGCGTGACAACCATGTTGTTGCTGGCTGCCAACTCTTGGTTTACATAGCCGATATAAGAAATCACAATAGGCGTTCCCGCGTTCACTCTCAGTGTGAACTGGCCATCAACGTTGGTGATGGTGCCGTTTTGGGGGTTGCCTTTCTCGACGACCGAGGCACCAATGATGGGCTCACCCGACTCGTCGGTCACAGTTCCCAAGATGCCTTGGGCACTCGCTGCTACCGACACCATCAGCGCCAATAGCAACAGAAGAAACCTGCATTTTTTCATACCATTTTGATTATTGTTAATAATATTAGTGAAAAATTTCATCTCGTCTTTTTCATCATTTGCAAATTTAGGCCAAAAAATCAAGTGCAAATTTTCATGAGTCATAAAAGTGGATTGTTTTTGCGGTTTGAATAAATAACATACAGAAAATCAACATGATGTGTTTTCTTGGTTTTTTAAAAAAGTGGACAAAATATAGACTTGTTTTAGCCAAAAAGCGGCCAAAAATCTGTAATTATCGTCAATAATTGTGACAGAAATTTCGTTATGTTGTGGATGGGCGTCACCGCTCATGCATCACGCTGCTGTATTAGTCAGTCGCCATACAAGTTGCTTCGATGCAGTGTGGGATTTGCTCACAGTGCATCTATTCAGCGTATTGCTTCAGAAAATAACTTCGTCATTGATGAGGTGATTTCTGGCGGCGCCGAAGGTGTTGATTATTTCGGTTGCTGCTTGTGGTAGAGTAGTTTTGTGGGGTAGGGCTGTGGTTGATACCCCATCGAGTCGAGCATGGTGGCCAAGGTGCGGCATGAGTCGGCATCGGGGATGACAACTATGTCGGGTCGGCGTTGCAGCACTTGCTGGCGTTGTACCTCCACCAATTGCTGGCTGGCGTTGCTTTGCTTTGCCCAGTCTTTGCAGCCCGGAAACGCTTGTAGTGGGTCGCTGATGTTGGGACTGGTCTGGCAGTTGAGATACACGATGGTGGGATGCTCGCCCATGTGGCGCAGGTTTGTCACCGCGGCATTGAAGGCCTCATGGCGCGCGCCCCAGTTGGTGACGAACGACTCTCGTTGTCTTGCCCAAAAAGTGGCGTAGAGCGTCAGCACGGCAACGGTGACCACTGGCAGTGCCGCCATGACCCGCCGGCGCTGGCCATGCATAAGCCATATGGCGAGTGCTATGCCGCCAAACACCGCCAGGAAGTTGCAACTGTTGAAGTAATAGAGCCACAATGAGTGCACTGTGGCGATGGCGTAGAAAAAGAGGAACGACACCAGAGGAAATGCGCGATAACGATGCAGAAACAGTCCGCTAACTCCTGTGGCCAGCCCCATGATAATAAGGTACCACGTGCGCGCGCCGCCACGCACCGAAGCCACCAGCAGTTTCCAGTTACTCACGTTGTCGCCATTGGTGATGGTGTTGAGGAAATACTCGTTGACAGCGTCGCGCAGATGTCCAATGGCAAGGAAATACACTAAGAAAGGCAGCACAGCCGCTGCAATGCCCGCGAAAGTGGCCGCAACGACAGCCACACTTGTGTGCCACCCATTGCGCCGCCACCCGTCAATGGCCAGATAGGCCACAAATATTGCCGGCATAACAGCCAGCGTGAATTTCATCATCAATAGCGCACCCATGCACAAGCCCACCACCAAGGCGCTGCGCCAGTGGCTGTGGGGCTTGGAAGAACTTGGGGCGTAAATTGCTCGGCAAGTGACGTACAGCGAAATGCTGAAAAATAGTTGGGCAAAGTCCTCGATGCGTGTGTCGAAGTGTAAAAGAGGGTTGAAGAACGCCAGAAGGGTCAGCGCGCTGCAGCATGCCGCCAGCCAACGGTGGCCGAGCAGGAAAAGCAGGGCGGTGCGGTAAAGCACAAAGCACGTTAGGGCATAGAATAAGGCCGATACGATAAAAACGCCCGTATAGTTGCCGGGGCTAAGCAGATAGCCAATGCCATAAATAAGCCAGATGAGCGGCCCTTTCGAGTCGGTGAAATCGACGTAGGGCGTAAAGCCATGCATCCACGCGCGGCCACCCATCATGAACCATGCCGAGTCGATGTGGTCGAGCATGTCGTACAGCGGCGAGTCGATCGACAGCAGAGTCATCACGAAGACAACGCACACGACAAGCATGGCATATGGTCCGCAGACCGATGCCCAACCACGCAACGTGTTGTCTCGTAAACCCTTCATGCAGCGTCGGCGTCACTCAAAGTTGCCTTTTCCTTGGCGGGTGACTTCGGGCTCATCGCCAGTGCAATCGACCACGGTCGACGGTATCAGGCCACCACGACCCGAGTCAACCACGATGTCGACGCTACCCTGAAATGCCTCGGCAATGAGTTCGGGCTCGCAGCGGTAATCTTCGTCATCGCCAGGCACCGATGTCGTAAGGATGGGACGCCCCAAAGCCTCGACAATGGCCCGAGCAATGGCGTTCTCAGGGATGCGGATGCCCACAGTGCGGCGGCCCTTGAAGGCCTTGGGCAATTTCGACAATGCGGGGAAGATGAAGGTGAACGGTCCCGGGAGGTGGCTTTTCATCATCTTGAACTGGGTGTTGTCGAACTTGGCGTATTGTGCCACCTCGCTGATGTCGGAGCAGATAATCGACAGGTTGGTCTTTGCCGATTTCATCTCCTTGAGCGAGCAAATGCGCTCAATGGCCTGGTTGTTAAGTGCATCGCATCCAAGCGCGTAAACCGTGTCGGTGGGATAAACGATGATGCCTCCGTCACGCAAACAATCAACTATCTCGTCGATGTAACGAGTGTTGATATTGTTCTCCATTATTTGTAGTACTTTCATAATCTTATATGTTGGCGGCCTCGCCGGCCTTAAGTATGCGTGTCTCTACATTGGTTGCCTGGGCATATTTCTCGAGCAGGCTTACTGTCCAGTTTACAGCCTGTTCGATGGGCATCTCGGGGCCGAAGGCGTTGATGCAAATCTGCACAGTGTGCGTGTCGGGCGTGAACTTCGTGCGCTCTTCGTCGCTCGTGGGGGTGGCGATGCCGCCCTGGCTGTCGCGATACACCGGCATGCCCTCGATGTTCAATGGGCCGCGCCCGATGCCCTCGTATGCTTCGCCGGATTGCCCCACGCCCATGGTGATGCGGTCGCCGACTATGCGGTCGGCATCGAGGCCGCTGATGGGGTAGCCGCTGGTCATCGACACGAGGTTGGTGATATCGATGAGGGTGGTGAGCCGGTAGAGGCTCAGCCCCTTGACGATGCGGCGACACAACTGCTCGCTCGCAACGCGGTAGCGTCCCGGATCTTTGCCAAGGGCCTTGTAGAGGCGGCGTGTGGCGGCAATGGCCGGACGGGTGTTGATGGCAAGCAACTCGTAGTGCGCAGCAACTTCCTGGGCGGCGCTCTCCAGTTCAGCCCACAGTTCGTCGCACGTAGCACTGTTGACAACATTGGCGCGCACCAAACCTACGCACATCTCGGGGCACACAGCCGTAATTCTCGGGTCAATATCAACCTGTATCATCTTAAATCGTCAAAAAATCGCACAAAGTTACGCAAAATCGAGAGCAAAACAAAAATTTTTTTGTTTTGCCGAGACCAAAGTGACTTCGCCGTTCACGGCAACGTTAATAAAAAAGGTTGTAAAGAACAACGGATTTGGGAAGATTAACGCAATTCGGCCTGTAATAAAGGCAAGACGGGGAAGAATGGGGAAGTTCAAATTTGGACTAAAGGCAAATTGGGGAGGATTGGTGAAGGAGATAGGTTGCCAAATCGTAACCTCATTTGGCCATCTCCTTCATCTTTGTGATGACGCTTTTGATGCTCGTCAGCAGTTTTTCGACGAGCGAAGCGGTAAGCCGATTACCTCGTAGGTACTGCGCTCAATTCAAGGAAATGAAGACAAAATGTCTGTCGAGCTTGCTCATCAGAAAGCAGACAAGCATTTTTGTGTGGCACTCCACAGAAAAGTGCGTATTAGGCAACACCCTTCAACGGAAACTCTTTGCAGTATGTCAAGCAAAAGGAAATAATAGGCAACAGCTATTGTGGCATATGTGGCATATGTTCATAAAAAACTCTAAAAAAAGAACTTTCTTCTTTGTAGGATGAATAGTTTTCACTAACTTTACACCCAAACTAAAAATTTGAAATG
>CACYRK010000028.1 GCA_902776835.1 uncultured Bacteroidales bacterium | reverse complement strand
CGGCGGTGCTTCCGCATCGCTGCGTGCAAATTTAGTGATTTTCTATAAAAAATGACCCATCTTTCGCCTTCAAAAACTTTTTTAAATGAAATTGCCGTGGAGCATTCCCCACTTTTTTCATAAAATCGCTTGCCAGTTCAAGAAAATGTTGTACCTTTGCACCCGGGTAAGTCCTATACGGCCAGCTCCCTGTGAATCCCCCAGGTCTTGACCGAAGCAAGGGTAGCAGGTCGAAGCGGCGCGATGTAGATCGCTTACCCTTTTTGCCTCTTTAGCTCAGTTGGCCAGAGCACGTGATTTGTAATCTCGGGGTCGTTGGTTCGAATCCGACAAGAGGCTCAAAAAAACGCTCCGAGCGAATAGCAACTATTCGCCCGGAGTAATTTTTTAACGACAATCCTGAATGTATTCGATATAATTATTTGTTGATAATCACCGCGTTAGCAATTCCCCCTCTGAGTTAGAGCGGGTACCCCGAAGGGGCGGGAGCGTGTGTCCCAATAAACTCGAGCATTCGAGTGTTCGACACACTACTCTGGCGCTTTGTGCCTCCTTCCCAAATTTAGGGAAGAATTTGATTCATAGCACTTTATTATCGTTAAACTTAGATTAAATTCCTATTTACGGCTTGAGGTAGTCGTCGAAGTAGCGGGTGATGCGCTCGTGCAGGTGAACGCTCTGGTGGCCGCGCATGTTGTGACCCTGCCCGGGATACACGTAGAAGTCGGGCTGCGTGCCGGCGGCGATGCAGGCCTTCAGGAACGAGTAGGCATGCTGCGGCACCACGGTGGGATCGTTCAGGCCGATGATGATTTGCAGACGGCCTTTCAGGTCTTTAGCCTTCGAAATCAGACTGGTGCGCTCATAGCCCTCGGGGTTGGTTTGCGGAGTGTCCATGTAACGCTCGCCGTACATCACCTCGTACCACTTCCAGTCGATTACCGGACCGCCAGCAACACCCACCTTAAACACGTCGGGGTAGTTGGTCATCAGGCTGATGGTCATGAAACCGCCGAAACTCCAGCCGTGAACACCCAGGCGCGTAGTGTCGACGTAAGCCTGCGAGCGCAGGAAGTCCACGCCGCGCATCTGGTCGCGCATCTCCACCTGTCCGAGTTGGCGGAAAGTTGCCTGTTCGAAGTCACGGCCGCGGTTCTCGCTGCCGCGGTTGTCGAGGATAAAGAGCACATAGCCGCGCTGCGCCATATAGGTCTCCCAACTGCGGCTTGCCCAGTGCCACGAGGCGTCGACGTTGTGGGCGTGCGGGCCGCCGTAGACGTAGACCACCGTGGGATACTGCTTTGAGGGGTCGAAGTCGGCCGGACGCACCATGCGGTAGTAGAGGTCGGTCACGCCATCGTCGGCCTTGATGCTGCCGCTGATGAATTGCGGCACGGTGTAGCCTGCCCAGGGGTCGGGAGCGGTGAAATAGCGCACAGCGCTGTTGCGGCGCGTGTCGACCAGCGCGATGTTGCGCGGCACGTCGGGCTCCTGGTAGAAGTCGACCAGGCCGCGGCCCGTGCTGCTGAGGCTCGCGTAGTGGTATCCGCGGCCGCCCTCGTCGATGCGCGTCAGGGCGCGGGTGTCGACGTTCACCTTATATATATTACGCTGCACAGGCTGCTCGGCATTTGCCGCGATAATGATGTTGTGCTGCTGCTCGTCGAAGCCAACCACTTCCATCACCTCCCATTGCCCCGTGGTGAGTTGGCTGGTAATATTGCCACTCAAGTCCATGAGGTAGAGGTGGTTGTAGCCGTCGCGACGGCTCTGCATCACAAAGTGTGTGGCATCCCACGGAAGGAACTGGATGGGGTGCTGCGGCTCCACGTAGCGGTCGTCGGTCTCGCGATACAGTTCGGCGACGCGGTGGCCCGTGGTGGCGTCGTAACTCACCAGGCGGCAGTCGTTCTGGTCGCGGTTCAACTCAAACATGTAGACCAGGCGCGAGTCGGGACTCCAGGCCACGTTGGTAAAGTAGCGGTCGGTGGGGTCGCCGGCTTGCAAGTAGAGCGTGTCGCCAGTGGCGATGTTGACCACGCCCACCGTCACCAGGTGCGAGGTGCAGCCCGCCATGGGGTATTTCTCGGGAGCCGGAAGCGCAATCACACGCGTGGTGTCGTTGAGTTCGGGCACGTCGACCAGCGGATAGTCGGCTACCATGCTCTGGTCCATGCGGTAAAAGGCCAGGCGCTGCCCGTCGGGGCTCCAGAACATGCCGTCGTCGATGCCCCACTCGTTGCGGTGCACGCTCTGCGCGTACACGATGTCGCGCGAGCCGTCGGTGGTGATTTGGCGGCGGTTACCCTGGCTGTCGATGAGCCACAGGTTGTCGTCGATCACGGCAGCCAGCGTGCGGCTGCCCTTGTCCCACGATGTGGCCTGGGCTTTTCCCTCGAATGACTGCGACCACTGCAGGCGGTGCTTCTTGAAGTCGACGAGCACGCGGTCGGTGCCGGTATAGGCCATTGCCAGCGGCTGATCGGCATAGGGGAACCACACGTTGCGCAGCGAGGCCACTGAGTCGCTGAGCGCCGCCCAGCGGTTGAGATTCGCCCGCGTGAACAGCAGTTTTTCTCCGCCGGTCTTCAGGTCGACCGTCCAGCAACTGTCGTTCTCGAGACGCACAAGTTGGTCGCCCCACCATCGCAGGGTGCGGTTTTGCGGTATCATGTTGCGATAGTTGTTGCCGCCGAAGTTCAGGTCTTCGAGGGAGAACTCGCGCTGTGCGCTGGCAGTGAGAGCCAGCAGTGCCGTCAGCGCCAATAATATCCTAAATCGTCCCATAATCTGTTATCTGTTAACTGTCATCTGTTATCTGTTAACTGTTATCTATTATCTTACGTTTATATACAACAAATGCCGTGCGCGAGCAGGCCATATGGCCCTTCACGACGGCTTGTTATCCCGCCGTGTGTGGCTGGCGGGCAAGGCTCAGGCGTGGCGCCCCGTTGTCATCACTTGTAAACGGAATCGCTCACCGAGAGGCTGTAGCGACCCTTAGCGCGGCGACGAGCGAGCACCTTGCGACCGTCTTTGGTCTTCATGCGAGCGCGGAAACCGTGCTTGTGAGCCTTCTTGATGTTCGAGGGTTGGAATGTACGTTTCATTTCAATTACCTATTTATTTAATAATGTTATTTTCGTGGTTGCGAAATTGCCTGCAAAGGTACACACTTTTTTGAAAACACACAAGTTTGTTGCGAAAAATAATGGATTTTTTTGTCATATACGCTTTTTAGCGTACCTTTGTGGTCGGAAAATGAGCGCACTATGACCGACTGACGTCGCCAGGGGCGCAACCGAACGCAAATAACGAATTATTAACAACGTATATTTATCAATTATGATTAACGCACAAGACATTAAAAACGGTACCTGCATCCGCCTCGACGGCGACCTGTACTTCTGCATCGAGTTCCTTCATGTGAAACCCGGAAAGGGAAACACTTTCATGCGCACCAAACTTAAAAACGTGGTCGACGGACGCGTGCTCGAGCGCCGCTTCAACATCGGCGAGAAACTTGAGGACGTGCGTGTCGAGCGCCGACCCTACCAGTTCCTCTACATGGACGGTGCCGACGCTATCTTCATGAACCAGGAGACCTATGAGCAAATCCCCATCTCGAAAAACCTCATCACCGGCTCTGACTTTATGAAGGAGAGCGACGTGGTGGAAGTGGTGAGCGACGCCTCGACCGAGACCGTGCTCTTCGCCGAAATGCCGGTGAAGACCCAACTCAAGATCACCTACACCGAGCCTGGCGTGAAGGGCGACACCGCAACCAACTCGCTGAAGCCCGCCACCGTCGAGACCGGCGCCACAGTGCGTGTGCCGCTGTTTGTCAACGAGGGCGAGGTCATCGAGGTCGACACCCGCGACGGCAGTTACCAGGGCCGCGTGCGCTAAGCACTGCCTCATACTGAGGCTGAAAGCCACAAAGGGCGCCATCACACGATGGTGCCTTTTTTTTGCGCTCAAATTGACCGTGTATATGTGACAATTAGAAGAATATTTTCATATCTTTAGAATCTTTTTGCCATTTTTTTTGCTCAATTGTGAAAAAGTCCCTATTTTTGTGCATTCGTTACAAACAACCTAATTATTAACCAATAAAAACTACAAAGTATGAAGAAATCATTACTTCTTGCAGGATTTATGTTGCTCGGCTTGTGCGCTAGCGCACACACCAGCGAGGTCATCAATCTTGCTGCCCCTGGCATCAGCGAGGAGAACAAACTCCCCGAAAATGCCTCTGAACTCATAGTGAACTATGAGTTGAACTTTGACGCCGACGCTGTGACCGTTCAGTTCTTCAACGACGGCGAGTTAGAGAAAGAGGTTGCCCTCGAGGACGACAATCTGCTTCGTGGCGAGCACAGCGTGACGCTGGACATCAGCGACCTGCAGCCCAACGTGGAGTACACTTTCAGCATCTTAGTCCACAACGACGCTGTCGAGACTCCTAAGCATGTAGGCCCGGTCTACGCTTTCTGGTCGCCTTACGGCATTGCTATCGACAACAACCCCGAAAGCCCCTACTTCGGCCGCATCCTCGTGACCGAGAGCCAGGCCAGCGTTTATGGAAAGGCTGCTTATTGGACTTCGGATGCTGGCGAGGGTGTTGGCCCCGCTGTCTACGCCTTCGACAAGAACATGAACCGCATCGCCAATGCTGAAGGCAAGTACGGCTTCAACGGTGGCGTTGAGTTCTCCGCTTACAGTTATGTCGACGTTACCGGCGGTGCTGGCGGCGTGTTTGGTCCCAAGAACATCAAGATTGCTCCCGACGGACGCATCTTCCTCGGTAACTTCGATGTGAAAAACGCTCCTATGTATGTCATCAACCCCGAAGACCTGAACGACTGGACTCCGTTCTTCGTGGGCCAGCAGACTCACACCGGTGTGGGTGCAGGCAACAACTGGGGTCTGTTTAACGCAAACGACGAGTGGGTTGCCGGCCACAGTGCCGCTTTCGACCTCTACGGTGAGGGCGAAAACCTGAAGATGGTCAACCTCTCGAGTTGCCTGGGACAAGTTTACTCGTCGGGTCAATACTGGACCTATGAGTATCCCATTGGCACTGCACAGACCTGGGATGCCGCAGCCGACTTCATGGATGAGGTGATGCCTATCAGCATGCGCTACACTCAGAGCGGTCAAACCCTGGGCGTCGCTTATGATGCCGAAGGCAATATTTGGTACAACCAGTATCGTGGTAGCCCAAGTGAGTCGCAGCCCTCGCTGGTGCACTGCACCAAGAATGCCGACGATGAGTGGGTCGAGGACTACAAATACTTCGAGGCTATGGACCGCGGCGGTATCGCCTTCAACCTGGACTACAGCATCTTCGCTGTGCCTCGCGCATCTAGCCACCTGAGTTTCAACGAGGTCAGCAAGGACGCCAGCGGCTCTCCTGTTCTGACTCAAATTTGCGAGTTCAACGGCTCGGGCCTCATCAACGCTTTCAACGCTATCGCTTTCGACTCCGAGGGTGACTGCTACGCTGTGGACAACAGCATGGAGGTCTTCATCAAGATCGCTATGCCGCAGGATGAGAAGAACTTCAAGACCGATGCTGTTCCCTTCATGATTCCCGTGGAGACCGGCGTGAACAGCGTGAACGCTAACAAGGTTATCGCTGGCGTGCAGTACATCAATGCTGCCGGCCAGGTGAGCAACGTTCCCTTCGAGGGTCTGAACATCGTGGTTACCAAGTACCAGGATGGCACCCAGAACGTTGTTAAGGTTGTGAAGTAATCATTTCACATTCATGCATACGAGCCGCGGCCACACAGCCGCGGCTTTTTTTGCACTTGTTAATAAGGTGTGAATAAAAATGGTGGCGCGAAATTGCGCTCATCTCGGCGAAAGTTGTAACTTTGCAAGCGCAAAAGTCAACGCGCACTCTCACGCGCAAAAAACAACATTGATTTATAACACCTATGGCAAACAACAATAACAGCGGGCGGCAATATCGGCAGCGCCCTCAGCACGAGAGCGAAATTGTCAACGAGTTTGGTAAACTTCAGCCGCAAGACCTGGCCACCGAGGAGGCCGTCCTGGGCGCCATCATGCTCGAAAAAGGGGCTTACAGCGAGGTGAGCGACATCCTGAAGCCCGAGAGTTTCTACGACCCGGCTCACCAAAAGATTTACCAGGCCATCGTGTCGCTGGGCGCCAGCCAGCGACCCATCGACATGCTTACCGTAACCGAGCAACTGCGCAAAGACGGCACATTGGAGGAAGTGGGCGGCGCCGTGCGCATCGGCGAACTCACCGGGCGCGTGTCGAGCGCGGCAAACATCGAGACGCACGCACGCATCATCGCACAGAAATACATGGCCCGCGAACTCATCAAGTTCTCGAGCCGCATCCAGTCGATGGCCTTCGACGAGAGCATCGACGTGTACGACCTGATGCAGGAGGCCGAGGGCAACCTGTTTGAAATCTCGAAAAACACGCTCAAGCGCGACGTGATGCAAATCGACCCCATCATCAGCCAGGCCATCACCAAGATTCAGGAGGCGGCCAACAAGGAGAACGGCTTGAGCGGTCTGCAGACGGGATTCCACAAACTCGACAAACTCACCGGCGGCTGGCAAAACAGCGACCTGATCATCATCGCCGCGCGACCGGCAATGGGCAAGACGGCCATGGTGCTGTCGATGGCAAAAAACATGGCAGTCGACTACAACACGCCGGTGGCCATCTTCTCGCTGGAGATGAGCAACCTGCAACTGGTGAACCGCCTCATCAGCAACGTGTGCAACCTCGAGAGCGAGAAAATCAAGAACGGACAACTCACCGGGCCCGAGTGGGAGAACCTGATGACGCGCGTCAAGGCGCTGTACTCGGCACCGCTCTATGTCGACGACACGCCGTCGCTCTCGGTGTTTGAACTGCAGACCAAGGCGCGCCGCCTCAAGAGCGAGCACGACATTGGCATCATAATCATCGACTACCTGCAACTGATGAACGCCAGCGGCATGAAATTCGGGTCGCGCGAGCAGGAGGTGAGCACCATCTCGCGATCGCTCAAGCAGTTGGCCAAGGAACTCGACATCCCCATCATCGCGCTGTCGCAACTTAACCGCAGCGTGGAGAACCGCGGCGACGACCGCACCGGCAAGCGACCGCAACTCAGCGACTTGCGTGAGTCAGGAGCCATCGAGCAGGATGCCGACATCGTCTGCTTTATCCACCGTCCGGAGTATTACATCCGTGCTTCGGAAGACGCCGCCGGCAACAACATCGAGGGCCTGGCCGAGTTTATCGTGGCCAAGCACCGCAGCGGCCGCACCGACGACATACGCCTGCGCTTCCGCAAAAAAGTGGCGCGATTCGAGAACGAGGACGACAGTCTGCTCGACGACGACGACACGCTGGGCACCATCGAGTCGAAGATGAACGACGGCATGATTGCACCACCGTCCAACCCCTACGGCTCGGCGGCGGCGCCAATCACCAGTTCGGGCATCGACTTGAGCAGCGACCCCGGCGAGGTGCAGGTTCCTTTCTGACAGATTAAAGATTATTGATTATAGATTTTATTGCATAACTGAAATGAGAAGATTCATAACCTTAATTATGACATGCCTGGTGGTGGCCGGAGCCAGCGCCACACGCATCACCTCGCCATCGGGCCGCCTGGTGTGCGAACTCTGGCTCGACAAGGGCGTTCCCACTTACTCGCTGAGTTACGACGGCCGCACCGTCGTGGCACCGTCGACGCTGGGCCTGCAACTGGCCGACGGCACATTGGGCACGGGCATGAAGCAACTCAGTGCCACACCAGTGACCAGCGACAACACCTGGCACCAACTCTGGGGCGAGGACGACATGGTTCGCGACCACTACAACGGGTTGACGCTGAGCCTGATGGAGCGCGGCGGCAAGCACCGCCGACTGAACATCGTGGCGCGCGTCTACGACGACGGTCTGGGCCTGCGATACGAAATCCCGGCGCAAAAAGGCCTCGACACCTTTATTATAAATGATGAGTTGACGCAGGTGCGCCTGGCGCACGACGCCCCGGCATGGTCGATACCGTCGAACCATACCGAGTACTTCGAGGGCATCTTCGAGCGCGCCCCGCTGTCGCAAAAAGATACCGTGTGCACACCGCTGACCATCGAATTCGACGAAAACACCTTCGTGGCCCTGCACGAGGCCAACCTCACCGACTATGCCAGCCTGAACTACACGCCACGGCGCTGCAGCGACGGCACGGTGACGCTGCTGAGCGCGCTCACTCCGTGGCACGACGGCACAAAGGTGTACTGCCAGGGCCGCACCGTAACTCCCTGGCGCACCATCGTGGTGTGCCCCACGGCGGGCGACCTGCTGCTGTCGCGCATGATGCTCAACCTCAACGAGCCGTGCGCCATCGACGACACCTCCTGGATTGAGCCCGGACGCTACCTGGGCATCTGGTGGTGCATACACAAGAAGAAAAACACATGGGAGATGGGGCCGACACATGGCGCCACCACCGACAATGTGAAGCGTTACATCGACTTCGCCGCCCGCCACGGCTTTGCCGGCGTGCTCGCTGAGGGCTGGAACCCCGGCTGGGGCGAGGGCGAAACGGTGACCTACCTGCGCGCCTACTCCGACTTCGACATCGACGAGGTGTGCCGCTACGCACGCGAGCGCGGCGTGCGCTTCATCGGGCACATGGAGTCGTGGGGCCGGGCACAACTCATCGAGAGCGAGATGGACAGCGCCTTCGCATGGTACAACCGCCTGGGCATCAACACGGTGAAGACGGGATATGTGGGCCATCTGCTCGACGGCAAGGAGTTGGCAAAGTCGCAATATGGCATACGCCACTACCGCCGCGTGATTGAGACGGCCGCGCGTCACCACATCATGATCGACAACCACGAGCCCGCCATGCCCACCGGACTGCAGCGCACCTGGCCCAACCTGATGACGCAAGAGGGCGTGCGCGGACAGGAGTACAACGCCTGGTCGGTCGACGGAGGCAATCCGCCGAGCCACACCGTCACGTTGCCTTTCACGCGCGGCTTGGCAGGGCCCACCGACTTCACCCCGGCCATCTTCAACCAGGGCGAGGAAGTGGTGCCCGGCACACACCCCCACTCCACCATTGCCAAGCAACTGGCTGAATTTGTGGTGCTTTACAGCCCGCTGCAGATGGCCGCCGACGCCATCGAGAACTACGAGGGACACCCCGCACTGAGTTTCATCGAGAGTTGCCCCACCACATGGAGCAAGACCGTGGTGCCGCACGCCAAAATCGGCGAATACATCACCGTGGCACGCAAGCAGCGCGACGGCGACGGCTGGTGGATAGGCTCGATGACCGACGCTAACGCTCGCACGCTGAGTCTGCCGCTCGACTTCCTGGACAGCGGACGCCGCTACGTGGCATGGATCTACTGCGACGGCGCCGATGCCGACTATGAGAGCAACCCCTACAGCCTGAGCACCAACCGCATCGAGGTCGACGCCAACACCGTACTCACCCTGCGCCTGGCGCGCAGCGGCGGCGCAGCAATCCGCATCCTCCCCCAGTAACAATAGATTCCGTAGAATCCCTATAATCCCTAGATTCCCTAGAATCTCTAGAATTTCTAGAATCTCTAGAATCTCTAGAAAATCTAGAAATTCTAGGGATTCTATTTTGTATTTCTCTCGGTTTGCAGTAATTTTGCAGCAAGATTTGGTGCCCGGCCTGTTGGCTGGGTGAAAAGGGAATCGGGTGTGAATCCCGAGCAGACGGTGCTGCTGTATTCTCTCATCGAAACACGATGCAAGCCCGGTTGCCTCCACTGACTGCCACCACGGCGGGCGGGAAGGCGGTAACCAACAGGGACGGAGTGAGCCAGAAGACCTGCCAAATCGGTTTTAAGACCCGTAGAATCGAGATGAGAAACATTTGGCTCACAATTCTTTGTTTGTTGTCGTGCGCGCTTACGCTGGCCGCTCACGACACTACCTACGTGCGCCACACGCGGCTCGACTCAATGCAGTATTTGAGCACCGTCACCGTATATGCCGTGAAGCCCTATAGCGAGGTAATCCCGGCACAGGTGCTCAGCGGGAAAGTGCTGGAGGCGCTCAGCAGCCACAGCGTGGCCGACGCCATTCGCTACTTCTCGGGCATTCAACTCAAGGACTACGGCGGCGTGGGCGGCCTGAAGACGGTGGACCTGCGGTCGATGGGCACCAACCACCTGGGCGTGTTCTACGATGGCATACAACTGGGCAACGCGCAGAACGGGCAGGTGGACCTGGGCAAGTTCTCGCTCGATAACATCGAGGAGGTCTCGCTCTACAACGGCCAGAAGAGCGACGTATTCCAGCCCGCGCGCGACTTTGGCTCATCGGGCGCGGTGTATCTGCGCACCCGTCGCCCGCACTTCGACACCGGAAAGAGCGACAACTTCAACGTCACGCTGCGCACCGGCTCGTTTGGCCTGGTTGACCCGCAACTGCGGTGGGAGCACCGCTTCAGCGACCGCATCAGCACCACGGCAAACGTCGAGTACACTTACGCCACCGGGCAATACCACTTCCGCTACCGCCGCCTCTTCCCCGACGGGTCGCTCGCCTGGGACACCACGGCGGTGCGCCGCAACGGCGACATACACGCACTGCGGGCCGAGGCTGCCGTGTTTGGCCGACTCGACGACGGACACTGGAACGCCAAGGTTTACTACTACGACAGCAAGCGCGGCATCCCAGGCGCCATAGTGAACAATGTGTGGCGGCGCGCACAGCGGCAATGGGACCGCAACTTCTTCACGCAGAGTTCATTCCAAAAGAAAATCACCGAGCGCTACAGCACCATGCTCAACTTCAAGTATGCCCACGACTATCTGCGCTACCTTAACCCCGACACCACGCTCATGTATATCGACAACCGCTTCTGGCAGGACGAACTCTACGTGTCGACAGCCAACAAGTACACCCTGAGGCCAAACTGGGACGTGGACCTGAGCGTGGACTACAAGTGGAACTACCTCGACGCCACGCTGCCCAACTTCTCCTACCCCACGCGCCACACGGTGCTGGGCGCCCTTGCCACGGCATATACGTGGCAGCGTTTCAAGGTTCAGGCCAGCGCGCTCTACACGCTTGTCAACGACCGCCACAGCAGCCGCAGCAACGGCGAGTTGAAAGCGCACCACAGCAAGTACATGCACAAACTCACGCCGGCCATCTTCGCCAGTTGGCGACCCTGGGTGGAGCACGACGTGGTGGTGCGAGCCTTCTACAAGCGCATCTTCCGCATGCCCACCTTCAACGACCTTTACTACACCGACGTGGGCAACTCGCGCCTGCGTCCCGAATACGCCACGCAGTACAACGTTGGCGGACAGTGGCAGCGATTCTTCGACAACGGCGTGGTGAGCGGCGTGAAATTCAGCGCCGACGCATATTTCAACCGAATAACCGACAAAATCATCGCCATACCCACCGGTTCGGGCCAGTACCGATGGACCATGCTGAACCTGGGCAAAGTGGAGATTCGTGGCATCGACTGCACGGCACGCATCAGCATGCGACTGCCGCATGAGGTGCTGCTCGACGCATCGCTGAACTACACCTACCAGCGCGCGCAAGACCTCACCGACCCCACCGACAACCAGTATGGCGGCTCTTACCGCGGACAAATAGCATATGTGCCCTGGCACAACGGCTCGGTGCTCGCACACCTGGGATGGCGCAAACTCGACGTGAACTACAGTTTCATCTACGTGGGCGAGCGTTACCACAATTCGGCCAACATCCCCGCCAACTACGAGCAGCCGTGGTACACCCACGACATGGCGGTGAGTTACGCCTTCAACGTCCAGACCGTGAAATTCAAGGTCACCGCCGAGGTCAACAATGTGTTCAACCAGTACTACGACGTGGTTTTGAACTACCCCATGCCGGGCCGCAACTACCGTCTCACCTTAAAAATGGACCTGTGATGAAAACGAGAATATTGCTTCCGCTGCTGGCCCTGGCTGCCCTGCTCGCCGCCTGTCGCGACGACGATGTGGCCTTTGTACCCGAGGTGGAGTTCATCTCCGAGCCCGAGTACACCAGCGTGAGCGGATTCTACCTGCTCAACGAGGGCAACATGTACAGCAACAAGGCATCGATTGACTTCTACAACTACGCCAACGCCCACTACTACCGCAACGCCTATGTGGCGCAAAACCGAGGCGTGGTGATGCAACTGGGCGACGTGGGAAACGACATCGCCATCTACGGCAACCGGCTCTACGCCGTGATTAACTGCTCGAACAAGGTCGAGGTGATGGACCGACGCACACTCAAGCGCATCGGACAGGTCGACATCCCCAACTGCCGCTACATCAAGTTTGCCGGCGGCTACGCCTACGTCACCAGTTATGCCGGACCGGTGTCGCTCGACGAGAAGGACGTGCAGCAGGGCTACGTGGCGCGCATCGACACCGCCACGCTGCAAGTGGTGGCGCGATGCATCGTGGGACGACAGCCCGACGGACTGGAGATTGTCGACGACAAGATTTACGTGGCCAACTCGGGCGGCTACACGCCCAACCGCTACGAGCGCACAGTCTCGGTGGTCGACATCGCCTCGTTTACCGAGGTCGAGCGCATCGACATCGCCCCGAACCTGCAATATATCGCCTGCGACCGACGCGGAGTGCTGTGGGTGACCTCGCGCGGCGACTACTACGACAAGTCGAGCACCATCACCGCCTACGACCTGCGGCGACGCAGAATCATGGCCACGCTGCCGTGCCCCGTGGGCAGCATGTGGATGGACGGCGACTCGATTTATGCCATCAGCAACGAGTACAGCCTCACCGACGACGGCTACCGCCAAAGCAGTTACCGCATCATCAACACCGCCACAATGACCGTGGTCAACGACCGCTTCATCACCGATGGCACCGACGCGATGATTGAGCACCCCTATGGCGTGGCGGTGAACCCCATCACCAAGGACATCCTCATTACCGACGCCAAGAACTACATAGTGCCGGGCAGGCTCTACTGCTTCGACCGATCGGGGCACCTAAAGTGGGACGTGCTCACCGGCGACATCCCGGCGCACTTTGTATTCCTGGGTGACCAAGAATAAGATTATAGATTATAGATTATAGATTTTTCAGATAATGAGACGATTTAGGATATTATTGGCACTGATGGCACTGATGGCTCTTACGGCCGGTGCCGAGAACAAGAACTATATCACCCGCGTGCTCGACTACAGTCCGGCACCCGGCCAGTTTATCAACACCACGCCACAATATGTCGAGGGCGAGCCCCTCGACTCGCTGCTGGCACGCGTGCTTTGGAACATCACCGGACGCTACATCTACGAGACCTACGAGATGTTCGACGGCACGGTGTGGGTCGACTCTACGTTCAGCGTCCAGCCCGGCCTGATTTCGCTGGGCGGCTACGGCGGTTCGGTGACCTTCGGCTTCGACCATCCCATCGTTAACGTGCCCGACGCGCTCGACCTGCAGATTTTCGGCAACGCCTTCACACAAACCGGCAGCGCGACAGCCGGAAGCAGCGAGCCGGGAATAGTGATGGTGAGCCGCGACGTGAACGGCAACGGCCTGGCCGACGACCCCTGGTATGAACTCGCCGGCAGCGAATACGGCAGCAAGAGCACCTACCACCACTACGAAATCACCTACTATCGACCCGACGAAGGCCATGTGCCCGTGCCACAAAACCCATTTTTTTCCGACACCCAGCACATCCGCTGGACAGCCGTCAACCACGACCTGGGCACCACCAGCGAGGGATACATCGCACAAAACTCGTTCCACAAGCAGTCCTACTGGCCGCAGTGGGTCGACGAGCCAACCATCACCATCAGCGGCGCCCTGCTGCCCGAGAACTTCGAGGACGATGGCAGCGGACAAAACTTCGTCCAGGACTTCAAAGGTTGGGGCTACGTCGACAACCGCCCCGACTACAATTACGAGGAGGCGCTCACCGACTCCATCAGCGAGATTTGCAACATGGGCTTCGACATCGGCTGGGCCGTCGACGAGCAGGGCCAGCGTGTCAAACTGCCGTATATCGACTTCGTCAAGGTGTACACGGCGCTCAACCAACAACTGGGCTGGATAGGCGAGACGAGCACCGAGGTGAAAGGCGCCATCGACCTGCATCCCGATGAGCCGATGCCCGTGGAGCATAAGCGCGGCGACGTGAACGACGACGGCGACGTTGACGCCATCGACCTGAACATCATGATCAACATCCTATTAGGTGCCGACGTGGCCGACAACTATGGCGGACGTGCCGACGTGAACGGCGACGGCACCCCCGACGGCAACGACCTGAACGACATCATCAACATCATCCTGGGCAAGTAACACCCAGCCTGCCGAAGCACATGGGGATTTGGGGACTGTCCCAACGTCTGTCCGTCAGGATAACGTTGGGACAGTCCCCCTGAAATATCTAGGTTGTAACTTCGCCGTGTGGCTGCTTTGTGGCATCGGGGGGGGGGGAGACAGACCCAGCCGTTCCGTTGCTGCTTTGTCTCGGTTTTTGTGGAAATGTGAGGTGATTTTTGTTGGTGGTAATAACTTTTTTCGGGGTTTTTCTTGTGGCATTGCGCGATAATTTGTACCTTTGCGAAACTTAACTAATAACTATAAAATTAAAAAAGAATGGCAAAAATTAGAGGCGCTGTAACGGTCAATACCGAGCGTTGCAAAGGCTGCAACCTGTGTGTGGTAGCATGCCCCTGCGACGTGCTGGGATTGATGCAGAAAGAAGTAAATGATCGCGGTTACCACTTTGCCTACATGGCAAATCCTGACAAATGCATCGGCTGTCAAAGTTGTGCACTGGTATGTCCCGACGCTTGTATCGAAGTGTATCGCGTAGTAGAGAAGTAAACTCATGCCCTCACGGGTGTGGCAATTCATTAACCGATTAATCTTATAAAACCTATCAAAATGAACGATAAAGTGACATTGATGAAGGGTAATGAGGCTCTCGCCATGGCAGCAATTCGCTATGGTGCCGACGGCTATTTCGGCTATCCTATTACCCCGCAGTCCGAGGTGCTGGAGAAACTCGAGGAAGAAATGCCGTGGGAGACCACAGGCATGGTAGTGCTCCAGGCCGAGAGTGAGGTGGCTGCTATCAATATGGTATATGCCGGCGCTTCGTGCGGCAAGGCAGTGTTTACATCTACTTCCAGCCCGGGCTTCAGCCTGATGCAGGAGGGCATGAGTTACATGTGCGCCAGCGAGGTTCCCGCGCTGGTGATCAACGTGATGCGTGGCGGCCCAGGTCTGGGCACCATCCACCCGTCGCAGGCCGACTATTTCCAGGCTTGCAAGGGCGGCGGACACGGCGACTATCATCCCATCGTGCTCGCTCCGGCAAGCGTGCAGGAGATGGCCGACTTTGTGGCCCTGGGTTGGGACCTCGCCTTCAAGTATCGCTGCGTGTCGCTCATCCTCGCCGACGGTCTTGTGGGCCAGATGATGGAGAAGGTCGTGCTGCCTGAGCAGCGTCCGCGCCGCACCGAGGAGGAAATCCGCAAGCAGTGCCCGTGGGCTGTCATGGGCCGCAAGGACATGCGTCCGAAGAACATCATCACCTCGCTCGAACTCGACGACGACAAGATGGAGGCCAACAACCACCGCTTCCAGGCTACCTATCGCGAGATTGAGAAGAACGAGGTGCGCTGCGAACACATCGACACCGACGATTGCGACTACCTGATGGTGGCTTTCGGCTCGATGGCACGCATCGCCATGAAGGTCATGGAAATGGCCGCCGCCGAGGGCATCAAGGTGGGTCTGATTCGTCCCATCACTCTGTGGCCCTTCCCCTCGAAGCAAATCGCCGAGGTGGCACAGCACGTCAAGGGCATCCTGGTGCCTGAGTTGGCTGCCGGACAAATGATTGAGGACGTGAAACTCGCCGTAGAGTGCAAGGTGCCCGTGGAGCACTTCGACCGTCTCGGTGGCAACGTGCCCTCGCCCGAGGAGATGTTTAACGCATTGAAGGATAAACTTATTAAATAATCGACCATAATGGAAAATAACGATATCATCAAAGCCGAGAACCGGGTATACAAGAAACCCGCGTTGCTCAACGATGCACACATGCACTATTGCCCGGGCTGCAGCCACGGTGTCGTGCACAAACTCGTTGCTGAGGTAATCGAAGAACTGGGCCTGACCGAGAAGGCCATCGGCGTGTCGCCCGTGGGATGCTCAGTGTTTGCCTACAATTACATCGACATCGACTGGCTCGAGGCCGCTCACGGCCGCGCAACGGCTATGGCTACCGCAGCCAAGCGCCTCATGCCCGACAAACTGGTGTTCACCTATCAGGGCGACGGCGACTTCGCCGCAATCGGTACCGCCGAGAGCATTCACAGTTGCAACCGCGGTGAGAGCATCGCCATCATCTTCATCAACAATGCCATCTACGGTATGACCGGCGGACAAATGGCTCCCACCACCCTGCTGGGACAGAAGACCGCTACGTGCCCCTACGGCCGCCGCGCCGATCTGAACGGCTACCCCTTGAGCATCACTCCGCTGCTGGCACAACTCGACGGCACACGCTATGTGACACGCCAGAGCGTGCACACCCCGGCCAACGTGCGCAAGACCAAAGCCGCTATCAAGAAGGCTTTCCTCAACAGCATGGAGGGCAAGGGAACTTCGGTGGTCGAGGTGGTGAGCACCTGCAACACCGGTTGGAAACTCACGCCCGAAAAGGCTAACAACTGGATGGTTGAGAATATGTTTGCAAAGTACCCCCTGGGTGACTTGAAGGATGTTGACGCTAAAAAAGAATAATCACATGAAAGCAGAAATAGTTATTGCCGGTTTCGGTGGACAGGGCGTCCTGTCGATGGGTAAGACTCTGGCCTATTCGGGCCTTATGGAGGACAAGGAAGTAACCTGGCTTCCCAGTTACGGACCTGAACAGCGCGGTGGCACAGCCAACGTGACAGTGATTTTGAGCAGCGACCGCATCAGTTCGCCTACGCTCGACGCTTACGACATGGCCGTCGTGCTCAACCAGCAGAGTCTCGACAAGTTCCAGGACAAGGTGAAACCCGGTGGCGTGCTCATCTACGACAGTTACGGCATTCACACGCCTCCCACACGCACCGACATCAATGTGTATCGCATCGATGCCACCGAGGCAACCATCGAGATGAACAACAGCAAGACGTTCAACATGATTGTGCTGGGCGCTATGCTTAAGGTCAACCCCATGGTGACCATCGAGAGCGTGCTGAAGGCTCTGAAGAAGACCCTTCCCGAGCGCCACTGGCACCTGCTGCCCCTCAACGAGGAAGCGCTCAAGAAAGGTATGACACTGATCAAGTAATTGACAACACCATCAATATTCAAGGCCGCCCGGAAAACCCGAGCGGCCTTGATTTTATCTCTTGACTATATTTTCTAGTAACTCTAGAACTTCTAGAAATACTAGAAACTCTAGGAAAAACTATAGCCGCGTGTCATCGTTGTAACTGTAGTACAGGCCGCCGCGGCACACGATGATGTGATCGAGCAGTTGCACGTCCAGGGCCTCGCAGCCACGCTTCACCTTGGCGGTGAGCGCGTTGTCCTGCGCGCTGGGGTGCGGATTGTCGCTGGGATGGTTGTGCGCGATGATGATGCCGTCGGCAAGTTGTTCGATGGCCGGCTTGAGAATCATCTTCACGTCGGCAACGGTCATGCTGGTGCCGCCGCTGCTCACACGCTCGCAACTCAGCACATGCTTGTTGCGGTCGAGAAGCATCACCCAAAACTCCTCATGGTCAAGATCTTGCATCTTCAGCCCGAGGTAGTTGTAGGCATCGCGGCTGCACGTCACCTGGAACCGGTGCTCGTACTTCTCGAGTTGATAGCGGCGCGCAATTTCCAGCGCCGCCATGATTTCGATAGCCTTCACCTGCCCTATCCCTCGGTACTTCATCAACCCCTTCACGCCCTTGCGGGCTATCTCATAGAGTTTGTGATTGTGGTCGCGCATGATGCGGTCGCACAGTTGCACCACATTCTCACCGCGCGTGCCGCTGCCCAGCAGTATCGCCATCAACTCGGGGATGGTGAGGTGGTCAAAGCCGTGCTTGAGCGCTTTCTCACGCGGCCGGTCCTCCTCGTTGGTGTGCACCTTGAGTGCGCTCGACGAGACGTCGTAAACGGGGCTGTCGTTGTTCATCGCCTTACCACACAATCAGTTTAGTAGCACGGTGTGCCGAGCGGCTCGTGAGCACGTACACGCCCGGTGGCAGTGCGATGAACATGTCGTTGTCGACGCGCGGCAGGTGGCGCATCAACTGGCCCGTCATGGTGTAGATACTCACGTCGGTCAGCGAGGTGCCGCATTTCACAATCACGCCGCCAGGCGCGCTGAGCAACGCCATGGGCAACTCGGCCATCACACCGGTGATGCCGCTGGCGTCGACAGTGATGGTGTTCGACTCAGGACTCATGTAGCCCAGGCGGTAAGCCTGCACGATGTAGGTCTGCGCCTGCGTGCTGTTTCGGTCAAGCAGAATGATATTTTCCGTGCCGTCATCGGTGGTGAAGGTCTCGGTAGAAATCTTATTGTTGTTCTCGTCGTAGATAGTGCGGTTCACCACATAGTAGTCAACTTCCTGGCTCAGCGGTTGCCAAGTGGCTAAATAAGTGGTGTCGGTAACCTCCAGGGCCGGCAGAGCCTTGACTGTGGCAAGGTTGGGTGCCGGCAGGCACGTACCCTTGAGTTCCACGCCCACGCTGCCCACCAGGCCGCCGTCGCTCACCACCAAGCGCGAGCGGTGCGTTCCCACAGCGGTGGGGGTATAGGTGACGATGACGGGATAGCCGTCGTCGCTGTTGGCGATGGCGCGATCCACCTGGCTCACCGAACTCGTGAACATCTCAGCGTCGTCACGGTAGATGGTGATGCTCAAGTTGTGCGTCAGCCCGAGGCCTTTCACATACAGTTTCAGCGACACGCTCTTGCCGAGGCCAATCTGGCCGAAGTCGAGTTGCGTGCCCTGGGTGGGGACAATCAGTTCGGGATCGCCCTGATAGGTCTCCTGGCCCGCTCCTACGTTAAACACATCGCCGGCGCGGTCGCCCCAGATGTATTCCATCAGTTCGGGATTGTCGATGAAGGGATTGCGGTTGTTTTGGCAGCGATACACGGCATCGTTGCGGGCCTTTTCCTTGTCGCTCACCGGATCCTGTCGCGCCCAGCGCAGCAGCAGGTCGATTGACCACTGGTTGAGCGTGAGCCATGTGCTGTTGCTGAGCATGAAGGTGTATTTCCACACCAGGTCCTGGTAGCAGGCGGCCATATAGAAATAGGTGCGGGCAAAGTCGCCCTTGTAGCGGTCGTCCGGCTCAAAGACCGTGCTGGCGCCACCACCCTGGCCCGCCTTCGGAGTACCCACGCGCGACACGCCGTTATTGAAACTCACCGTCGACACCTCGCCGAGCGGCCAGTTAAGTTTGGCGGTGTTGGCATCGGCATCGCTGGGATACAGGTGGTTAAGGTCGGTATAAGCCGCCACGTTGGTCAAGCCGCCCCACCAACTCTTGGGCAGAGAGTGCTCGCGGTTCATGCCGCTGGTCGAGCCGTAGCCGTTGCTGGTGAAATAGTAGGTCTTGTCGCTATACATGTCCCACACGCGCGAAGCGTCGCTCGGCATATGGTCGGTGTCGCGGAAATAGCCCCACAAACTGCTGTAACTGTGCACAGTGTGCTTTATCGCCAGGTCGTGCACGGCATTTTTCAGCGCCTGGCCACTCTTGCCGTTCAGGCTGCTATAGTATCCGCTGGGCACGTCGGCATCGGCGCTTTGCCACGTGAAGGCAAGCGCAAGCATCACAGTATAGAATGCTATTAGAGTAGATTTTTTCATAGTTTGTAGTGTTTATGTGGCAAAGTTACAATTTTTTTTCTGTAAATTTGCACCTATAAACAATAAAGGTAGCGCTTATGCCATATTTTTCTGTAATTGTGCCGGTTTACAACCGCCGTGACGAGGTCGACGACCTCTTGCGCAGCCTGGCTGAGCAGTCCGAGGGCGACTTCGAGGTGATTATCGTGGAAGATGGCTCCACACAGCCGTGTGGCGACATCGTGGAGCGCTATGCCGAGGCGCTCGACGCACATTATTACTTCAAGGACAACGAGGGACGCAGCATCGCCCGAAACTACGGCATTGAGCGCGCCCGCGGTGAATACTTCGTGTTTTTCGACAGCGACTGCGTGATTCCCTCAAACTACTTTGCCACCCTGGCCCAGGCGCTGCACGACGACTATGTGCCGTGCTTTGGTGGCCCCGACGCTGCCAGCACCGACTTCACCGACCTGCAGAAGGCCATCTCGTTCTCGATGACGGCGTTTCTCACCACCGGCGGCATACGCGGCGGTAAGGTGCAACTCGAGAAGTTTGTGCCCCGCTCGTTCAACATGGGCTACTCGCGCGAGGTGTGGCAAAAGGTGGGCGGCTTCCGCGAGATGTTCAGCGAGGACATCGACATGAGCACGCGCATACGCCAGGCCGGATTTGCCATACGCCTGATTCGCGAAGCCTACGTCTACCACAAGCGGCGCACCAGCCTCAAGCAGTTTGCACGCCAAACCCACGTGTTCGGCATGTCGCGCATCACCCTCAAGTTGCTCTACCCCGACAGCATGAAGTTGGTACACACCCTTCCGGCGGTGTTTGTCATTGGCTGCATCGCACTTGTGCTGCTGGCCATCTTCTGGCACTGGTGGGCCATCCTGCCCCTGGCGCTCTACGTGGTGATGCTATGGGTGAGCGCACTCATCAGCACGCGCAACTTGAAAATCTCGCTCATGGCGGTCGTCACCAGTTTTGTGCAACTGTTCAGTTACGGCACTGGCTTTATCCGCGCATGGGTGTGGAAAATCCTGCTGCGCCACGGCCGCGACATCGAGCAGGAAATCGCCATGCGCAAAGGCAAATAAAGCAAAACGGCAGTTGCGCCCGACACGCATCGAGGGCTTTTGAACGATTACTGTCCGGTAAAACTCCAAGGGATATTGCAATTTTGTTTTTGGTGCGCTTCGATAGCCGCCTGTAGGGACGCGCCATGGCGCGTCGTTCGTGATGAAAATAATGAAAAAAGGACCGTCCCCTTTTCATCCGGCATCAACCTTGTAGGGAAACATTATCTCCATAGTGCGTTCCTAAACCCTGGCCAGCCCAAAAGGGCTACAAAGCAAGCACATTATTTATGAACTTGATGTTTTTGCTTGACATTCAATGAATAGAGAGTGTTTAAAAAATTTTTACCGGACACCAATAAACAAAAAAGAGTCCCGAGCACGCCACTGAGGCGCCTCGGGACTCTTTTTACTAAGTTATGTGTTACTTACCGTCGGGGGTGATTACGAGACGTGAATCACGGCTCCTTCGCCCACGAGCAGGCTCTCGTCCTTGATGAGCCCGGCAAGGGCCATCTCGTTCTTGTTGCCTACGGTAAGAGTTTGATACTCACGCAATCCGGTGCCGGCGGGAATCAGGTGACCGCAAATCACGTTCTCCTTCATGCCCTGCAGAGTGTCGGTCTTGCCATTGATGGCGGCCTCGTTGAGCACCTTGGTGGTCTCCTGGAACGAAGCAGCACTCATGAAACTCGACGTTTGCAGTGCGGCACGCGTGATACCTTGCAGAATCTGCTCGCTGGTGGCGGGCACGGCGTCGCGCACACTCACCAACTTCAGGTCGCGGCGCTTAAGCATCGAGTTGATGTCGCGCAACTTGCGGGCGGTGATAATCTGGCCCGGCTCCACGTCGGTGCTGTCGCCGGCGTCGGTAACCACCTTCTTGCCCCAGATGCGGTCGTTCTCGTCCATAAACTCGCGCTTGTCGACAACCTGTTGCTCCAGGAAGCGAGTGTCGCCCGGGTCGAGGATGTTGACCTTGCGCATCATTTGGCGCACAATCACCTCGAAGTGCTTGTCGTTGATCTTCACACCCTGCAGACGGTACACGTCTTGAACCTCGTTCACGATATAGTCCTGAACGGCCGTGGGGCCCTTGATGCGCAGGATGTCGGCGGGCGTCACAGCACCGTCCGACAGCGGCGTACCGGCACGCACGTAGTCGTTCTCCTGAACGAGAATCTGCTTGCTCAGCGGCACCAGGTACTTCTTCACCTCGCCCAAGCGGCTCGTAACCTCAATCTCGCGGTTACCGCGCTTGATGCGGCCGAATTTCACCTCACCGTCAATCTCGCTGACGATAGCGGGGTTCGACGGGTTGCGGGCCTCGAAGAGTTCGGTGACGCGGGGCAGACCACCGGTGATATCACCAGCGCCGCCAGCGCCCTGGCGCGGAATCTTCACAAACACCTCACCGGCGGTGATTTCCTCGCCCTCGTCCTTCATCAGGTGAGCGCCCACAGGAAGTGAGTAAGTCTTGACCAACTCGCCGTTGGCATCGTAAAGTTGAGCCTCGGGGATGCGGGTGTGGTCCTTGGTCTCGATGACAATCTTCTCGCTGTTGCCCGACGTCTCGTCAACCTCACGCAGATAGGTAACACCCTCCACCAGGTTGCTGAACTTCAAGGTACCACCCATCTCGCTCACAATGACAGCGTTGAAGGGGTCCCACGTGCAAATCACGTCGCCAGGCTTAACCATATCGCCAGGCTTGAAGAACAGGCGCGAGCCATAACTAATGTTGGCCGAAGTGAGAACCATGTTGGTGTTGACGTCGATGATTTGCATCTCGCACATGCGGCCAATCACAATGTCAACGCCATCTTTATTCTTGACGGTGCGCAACTCTTCCATCTCGAGTCGGCCCTCATATTTACTTGTAAGGTTGCTCACAGCGGCAATGTTGCTTGCCACACCACCGACGTGGAAGGTTCGCAGCGTCAACTGTGTACCCGGCTCACCGATTGACTGAGCGGCAATCACGCCCACAGCCTCGCCCTTCTGCACCATGCGGTGCGATGCCAGGTTACGGCCGTAGCACTTAGCGCAAACGCCACGCTTTGCCTCGCAGGTGAGGACCGAACGAATCTCTACCGACTCAATCGGCGATGCGTTGATGCGCTCGGCAGCAGCGTCGCTGATCTCCTCGCCAGCCTGAACGATAACCTCGTTGGTCGTGGGATCGACCACATCGTGAACCGACACGCGGCCAACAATGCGCTCGCCCAGCGTGGCGACGACATCGTCGTTGTTCTTCACCTCGCGGCATACGAGTCCGCGAAGCGTACCGCAGTCCTCCTCGGTGATGACCACGTCGTGAGCCACGTCGACCAATCGACGCGTCAGATAACCGGCGTCGGCGGTCTTCAGTGCCGTATCGGCAAGACCCTTACGGGCACCGTGCGTCGAGATGAAGTACTCCAGCACCGACAGACCCTCCTTGAAGTTTGCCAAGATGGGGTTCTCGATAATCTGGTGACCACCTTCGACACCCGACTTCTGAGGCTTCGCCATCAGACCACGCATACCCGACAACTGACGAATCTGGTCCTTCGAACCACGAGCGCCCGAGTCAAGCATCATGAATACTGAGTTAAAGCCTTGCTTGTCGTTCTGCATCTGCTCCATCAGCGTGCCGGTGAGGCGCTGGTTGACGTTGGTCCACACATCGATCACCTGGTTGTAACGCTCGTTGTTGGTGATGAAGCCCATGTTGTAGTTGTTCATGATGTCCTCGACCTGAGCATCGCCTTCCTTGATAAAGTCGGCCTTCTCAGCAGGCACGAGCACATCGTCGAGGTTAAACGACAAGCCACCCTTGAATGCCATGTAGTAACCCATGTTCTTCACGTCGTCGAGGAATTTTGCCGAGCGAGGCACACCGCAGCGTCCAATCACGCTGGTGATGATGTCGCGCAGCGACTTCTTCGAGATGAGTTTGTTGATGTAACCCATCTCGCGTGGCACGCTGTTGTTGAAGATGATGCGGCCCACCGATGTCTCCTCGATGAGTTGCGGGTGCAGGTTGCCATCGGCATCGGCCACCTCGGCCATCACGCTGATGATGGCGTGCATGGCCACCTTGCCCTCGTTGTAGGCAATCAGGGCCTCCTCAGGACCGTAGAACTTGAGTCCCTCGCCCTTGTCGCCCTTGCGCAACTTGGTGATGTAGTACAAGCCGAGCACCATGTCCTGCGACGGCACGGTGATAGGCGCGCCGTTGGCGGGATTCAGGATGTTGTGAGGCTCGAGCATCAGCAGTTGGGCCTCAACGATAGCCTCGTTGCCCAGCGGCAGGTGAACAGCCATCTGGTCGCCGTCGAAGTCGGCATTGAATGCCGTACATGCCAGCGGGTGCAGTTGGATTGCCTTGCCCTCGATGAGTTTGGGCTGGAAGGCCTGAATACCCAGGCGGTGCAGTGTCGGTGCGCGGTTGAGCAGCACGGGGTGACCCTTCATCACGTTCTCCAGGATGTCCCACACCACGGGCTCCTTGCGGTCGACAATCTTCTTGGCGCTCTTCACCGTCTTCACGATGCCACGCTCAATGAGTTTGCGAATCACAAAGGGCTTGTAAAGTTCGGCGGCCATATCCTTGGGGATACCGCACTCGCCCATGTTGAGTTCCGGACCGACGACAATCACCGAGCGTGCCGAGTAGTCGACGCGCTTACCGAGCAGGTTCTGACGGAAACGTCCCTGCTTGCCCTTGAGGCTGTCGCTGAGCGACTTCAGCGGGCGATTGGCATCGCTCTTGACGGCGCTCGACTTGCGCGAGTTGTCAAGCAGCGAGTCCACGGCCTCCTGCAGCATGCGCTTCTCGTTGCGCAGAATCACCTCGGGTGCCTTGATTTCGATAAGGCGTTTCAGACGGTTGTTGCGAATGATTACGCGGCGATACAGGTCGTTGATGTCGCTGGTGGCAAAGCGGCCACCATCCAGCGGAATCAGCGGGCGCAACTCGGGTGGTATCACGGGAAGCACCTTCAGAATCATCCACTCGGGACGGTTGATATTCTTGCTCTGGCGGAACGACTCCACCACTTGCAGTCGCTTCAGGGCCTCGGTCTTGCGCTGCTGGCTGTTCTCGCGGTAAGCGCGGTCACGCAACTGGTTGGCAAGGCTGTCGAGGTCGATCTGAGCCAGCAGGTCGCCGATAGCCTCGGCACCCATCTTGGCGATGAACTTGTTGGGGTCGTCGTCCTCAAGAAGAGCGTTCTCCTTGGGGAGTTTCTCCATAATCTGCAGATACTCGTCCTCGCTGAGCAGGTCGAGTTTTTCGAGTTCGCGCTCAACGTTGCCTTCGATAATCTTCTGGCCGCCCGGGTTGATGACCACGTAGCGCTCGTAATAGATTACCGTGTCGAGTTTCTTGGTGGGCATGCCCAGCAAGTAACCGATTTTATTGGGCAGCGAGCGGAAGTACCAAATGTGTGCCACAGGCACCACGAGTTGGATGTGTCCGCTGCGTTCACGACGCACTTTCTTCTCGGTGACCTCAACACCGCAATGGTCGCACACGATGCCCTTGTAGCGGATGCGCTTGTACTTACCGCAATGGCACTCATAGTCCTTGACAGGGCCAAAGATGCGCTCGCAGAACAAGCCGTCTCGTTCGGGCTTGTAGGTGCGGTAGTTGATGGTCTCCGGCTTAAGCACCTCACCGTGAGAATTCTCCAAAATCACGTCGGGCGAGGCCAGACTGATTGAGATGCGTGAGAAATTGCTCTTTATTTTATTGTCTTTTCTAAAAGCCATAGTTGTCGAAAGTGTGTAATGATTAATCCAGTTTCACGTTCAAGCACAGTCCGCGCAGTTCATGCAGCAGCACGTTGAGCGACTCGGGAATACCCGGAGTGGGCATCGGGTCGCCCTTAACGATTGCCTCATAGGCCTTGCTGCGGCCCACCACATCGTCGCTCTTGACGGTGAGGATCTCCTGCAGCACGTGCGAAGCACCGAAGGCCTCGAGTGCCCACACCTCCATCTCACCGAAGCGCTGACCACCAAACTGGGCCTTACCGCCGAGCGGCTGCTGCGTAATGAGTGAGTACGGGCCAATGCTGCGGGCATGCATCTTGTCCTCGACCATGTGGCCAAGTTTCAGGAAGTAGGTCACACCCACGGTAGCCTTCTGGTCGAAGGGCTCGCCGGTGGCGCCGTCGTAGAGTTGCGTACGGCCCACGCGCGGCAGACCGGCCTTGTCGGTCCACTCGTTCAGGTCGTCGAGGTTGGCACCGTCGAAAATCGGGGTGGCGAATTTCACGCCCAACTCACGACCGGCCCAGCCAAGGACGGCCTCGAAAATCTGACCCAGGTTCATACGCGAAGGCACACCCAGCGGGTTCAGCACCAGGTCGACGGGAGTTCCGTCGGCCAGGAACGGCATGTCCTCCTGGCGAACCACGCGCGACACGATACCCTTGTTACCGTGACGACCGGCCATCTTGTCACCAACGCCGATTTTGCGCTTCTTGGCAACGTAAACCTTTGCCAACTGCATGATGCCAGCGGGAAGTTCGTCGCCGATGGTGATGTCGTTCTTCTTGCGTTTGAGTTCGGCATCGAGGGCCTTGCTCTTGCGCAGGTAGTTCATTATGGTGGCACGAATCAAGTCGTTGCGATGGGCGTCGCTGGTCCACTTGCTCAGGTTAATCGACTCGAAGTCGTCGATGTTGTTGAGCAACTCGCGAGTGAACTCACTTCCCTTGGGCAGCAATTCAGTGTCGAGATAGTCGCGCACACCCTGCGACTTCTTGCCCTGGGTGAGCGTGGTGAGTTTGTCGAGCAGGATCTCGCGCAGTTCTTTCTGACGTGCGCTGTACTCCTCGTCGAGTTGAGCCAGTTGCGGGTCGCCGCCACGGGTGCGTTTCTTCATGGCACGGGCAAAGAGGCGGGTGCCGATGATCACGCCCTTCAGCGACGGGTTGGCCTTCAGCGAAGCGTCTTTCACATCACCGGCCTTGTCGCCGAAGATGGCGCGGAGCAACTTCTCCTCGGGGGTGGGATCGCTCTCGCCCTTAGGAGTGATTTTGCCAATCAGGATGTCGCCGGGCACGATGTGCGCACCCACGCGGATGATACCGCGCTCGTCAAGATCCTTGGTGGCGTCCTCGCTCACATTGGGGATGTCGTTGGTGAGTTCCTCCATGCCTCGCTTGGTCTCACGCACCTCGAGTGTGTACTCGTCGACGTGGACCGAGGTCAGGATATCCTCACGCACCATGCGCTCGTTGAGCACGATAGCGTCCTCATAGTTGTAACCCTTCCAGGGCATGTAAGCCACCTTAAGGTTGCGGCCCAAAGCCAACTCACCGTTCTGGGTCGAGTAACCCTCGGTGAGGATGTCGCCCTTGCTCACGCGCTGTCCGCGTTCGCAGATGGGGCGCAGGTCGATGGTCGTGCTCTGGTTGGTCTTGCGGAACTTCGGCAGTTGGTACACCTTTACGGGGTCGTCAAACGACACGAAGTCCTCCTCGTCGGTGCGGTCGTAGCGGATGCGGATAATGTCGGCGTCGACATATTCCACCACGCCCGTGCCCTCGGCCTGGATTTGAGTGCGGCTGTCGTAAGCCAGACGCTCCTCGATGCCGGTACCCACGATGGGAGCCTCGCTGCGAAGCAGGGGCACTGCCTGGCGCATCATGTTGGCGCCCATCAGCGCACGGTTAGCATCGTCGTGCTCCAGGAAGGGGATCAGGGCGGCAGCAATCGAAGCAATCTGCTGCGGCGACACGTCCATATAGTTCACCTGGTCGGGCGACACAACGGGGAAGTCGGCGTCCTGGCGGGCCTTCACGCGGTTGCGCACGAAGGTGCCGTCGTCGTTCAGCGGTGCGTTGCCCTGAGCGATGATCTGGCCTTCCTCGGCCTCGGCGGTGAGGTATTCAATCTCATCGTTGTTGAGGTTGACCTTGGCGTCGGTAACCTTGCGGTAAGGTGTCTCGATGAAGCCCAACTTGTTGATCTTAGCGTAGACGCAGAGCGACGAGATAAGACCGATGTTGGGGCCTTCAGGGGTCTCAATCGGGCACAGACGGCCGTAGTGAGTGTAGTGCACGTCGCGAACCTCGAAGCCGGCACGCTCGCGCGACAGGCCGCCAGGGCCCAGCGCGCTCATACGGCGCTTGTGGGTAATCTCGGCCAGAGGGTTGGTCTGGTCCATGAATTGCGACAGTGCGTTGGTGCCGAAGAAAGTGTTGATCACGCTCGAGATGGTCTTGGCATTGATCAACTCGGTGGGTGTGAACACCTCGTTGTCGCGCACATTCATGCGCTCACGGATGGTGCGTGCCATGCGAGCCAAGCCTACGCCAAACTGGTTGTAGAGTTGCTCACCCACGGTGCGCACGCGGCGGTTGCTCAGGTGGTCGATATCGTCGACATCGGTGTTGTTGTTGATCAGGCCAATAAGGTACTTGATGATTTCGATGATATCTTCCTTGGTGAGCACACGCACGTCCATCGAGGTCTCAAACGACAACTTCTTGTTGATGCGGAAACGGCCCACGTCACCCAGGTCGTAGCGCTTCTCGCTGAAGAAGAGGTTGTAGATCACCTCGCGGGCGCTTGCATCATCGGGTGGCTCGGCGTTGCGCAACTGCCGATAGATGTGGTTGATGGCCTCCTTCTCAGAGTTGCTCGGGTCCTTCGACAGGGTGTTGAAGATAATCTGGTAGTCGCTCGTGTTGATGTCCTCCTTGTGTACGAGGATGGTCTGCACGCCACTGTCCAGAATCTCCTGTATGTTCTCCTCCTTAATCACGGTGTCGCGGTCGATGATCACATCGTTACGCTCGATCGACACCACCTCGCCGGTGTCCTCGTCGACGAAGTCCTCGTTCCACGAGCGCACCACGCGGGCAGCAAGTTTGCGGCCCACCGCTTTCTTGAGGTTGGTTTTATTGACTTTGAGTTCTTCTGCCAGTCCAAAGATTTGGATGATGTCGTTGTCGGTCTCAAGGCCGATGGCGCGCAACAGCGTGGTCACGGGCAATTTCTTCTTGCGATCGATGTAGGCATACATCACGTTGTTGATATCGGTGGCAAACTCGATCCACGAGCCGCGGAATGGGATGATACGTGCCGAGTACAACTTGGTGCCGTTGGCATGCTGGCTCTGGCCGAAGAACACGCCCGGCGAGCGGTGAAGTTGCGACACAACCACGCGCTCGGCACCGTTGATGACAAACGTACCCTTGTCGGTCATATACGGAATAGCGCCAAGGTACACGTCTTGCACCTCGGTAGCGAAGTCCTCATGGTCCGGGTCGGTACAGTAGAGTTTGAGTTTTGCCTTCAGCGGCACGTTATAGGTAAGGCCACGGTCGAGACACTCTTCGATGGTGTAACGCGGTGGATCGATGTAATAGTCAAGGAATTCAAGAACAAAGTTATTGCGAGTGTCCGCAATGGGGAAATTCTCGCTGAACACTTTATAGAGTCCCTCGTTTTTTCGTTTCTCAGTCGGAGTATCTAATTGCAGAAAATCTCTGAATGACTGTAACTGCACGTCAAGAAAATCGGGATAAGGATAGGGATTCTTGACACGTGCGAAATTTACGCGTTTGGTTTTGGAAACTGACATTGAAAAATTTATTAAGTGAACTCAAAGATTTAAATCGTTAATATGCCTCGCCCCACCAAAGGCGTGACGCAGGATTTCCTGCGGCCACGCCTTGTGTGGTGTGCTGCGATGGCATTGTGTCACGGGGCTCCCGACAGGCGGTTTTGCGAGGTGTCGCGCAGGGCTGTCACGGGGAAGCCCGAATTTTGACACAAAAAGGTTAAGAATCGACCTCGCAAGGAGGATTCTTAACCCAAACACCTGAAAATCAGGCGTGATTATTTAAGTTCCACTTCGGCACCCAGCGACTCCAACTCAGCCTTCATACCCTCGGCCTCGGCCTTAGCCATGCCTTCCTTGATGGTACTGGGAGCGTTGTCGACCAGATCCTTTGCCTCCTTGAGGCCAGCGCCGGTGAGTTCTTTCACCTTCTTCACGACCTGGAGTTTCTGAGCTCCGGCGGCCTTGAGCACCACGTCGAACGAGGTCTTCTCCTCCTCTGCGGCGGCGGCGCCAGCGGCGGGACCAGCGGCAACTGCTACAGCAGCAGCGGCGGGTTCGATACCATAATCATCTTTCAAAATTTGTGCGAGCTCGTTAACTTCCTTCACTGTAAGGTTAACCAACTGTTCTGCAAAAGCTTTCAAATCTGCCATTGTTGTATGATTTAAAATGTGTTTGTGTTTTATTTTTCTTCTTTATTTGATAATGTTTCAAGCACTCCGTGCAGCGTGTTGCCACCCGACTGAAGAGCACTGATAACGTTCTTGGCCGGCGACTGCAGCAAGGCCACGATGTCGGCGATGAGTTCGTTCTTGCTCTTGAGAGCCACCAGAGCGGGAAGTTGCTCCTCGCCCTTGAAGATTGTCTCCTCAACATAGGCGGCCTTGAAGGCGGGAATGGTCTCTTTCTTCTGACGGAAGCCAGTAATCAGTTTAGCAGGTGCATTGCCTGTGTTGCTCAGCAACAACGTGGTCGAACCTGCCAGTGAGTCGTAAAGGCCAGAGTAGTCGATGTCCGACTGCTCGAAAGCCTTCTTGAGCAGCGTGTTCTTGACAACCAGCATCTTAACGCCTGCCTTGAAGGCTGCACGACGCAAATCTACGGTGCGCTCGGCGTTCAGCATAGTGGTTTCTGCCAAATAAACGGCGCTGTACTCAGCCAGCGTATTCTTGATGTTCTCTATCAACCGAGCCTTATCTTCTTTCTTCATAATTCGTCAAAAAATTTTTAAGAAATACATTAAGCGTCAATCGACTTGGTATCGACCTTGATACCCTTGCTCATGGTGCTCGAGAGATAAATGCTCTTGATATACGTACCCTTCGCAGCGGCCGGTTTCAACTTGATCAGAGTCTGGATGAACGCCTGAGCATTCTCCTTGATCATCTCGGGAGTGAACGAAACCTTGCCAATCGAGGTGTGTACTATACCACCCTTGTCGACTTTGAAATCTATCTTACCCTGCTTTACTTCCTTAACTGCCTTTGCAACATCGGGAGTCACGGTACCGCTCTTGGGGTTCGGCATAAGGCCGCGGGGGCCCAGCACGCGTCCCAGAGGACCAATCTTTCCCATAATCTGAGGCTGGGTGATGATCACGTCAACGTCGGTCCATCCACCCTTAATCTTGTCGATATATTCGTCAAGACCCACGTAGTCGGCGCCAGCCTCTTTGGCGGCAGCCTCAGCATCGGCGGTGCAAAGCACCAGCACGCGCACTTGTTTGCCTGTGCCGTGTGGCAACGAGACCACACCACGCACCATCTGGTTAGCCTTTCGAGGATCCACACCAAGACGTACATCGATATCAGCGGAGGCGTCAAACTTCGTGAAAGTGATTTCTTTCAGCAATTCTGCAGCTTCCCCAAGAGTGTAACTTTTCCCAGCTTCAATTTTCTCGGCGGCTATCTTTTGATTTTTTGTAAGTTTACCCATTTCAATTGAAGTTTTAAATGTTTTCAGGGAATTGACCCTTTACAGTGATACCCATACTTCTTGCTGTTCCGGCAACCATGCGCATAGCCGAGGCTAATGTAAAACAGTTCAAATCAGGCATTTTGTCTTCGGCAATTGCTTTTACCTGGTCCCAAGTGACACTCGCTACTTTCTTGCGGTTAGGCTCGCCGCTGCCACCCTTGATCTTGGCAGCATCCAGCAGTTGAACCGGAACGGGCGAGGTCTTTACAATGAAGTCAAAACTCTTGTCGGCATAGTAAGTGATTACCACCGGCAAGACCTTGCCTGCATTGCCTTGAGTGCGGGCATTGAATTGCTTGCAAAACTCCATGATGTTAATACCCTTAGAACCCAGAGCAGGGCCTACGGGAGGTGAAGGGTTTGCTGCTCCACCTTTAATCTGCAATTTGATCTGTCCAGCAATTTCTTTAGCCATTGTTGTTAGTGTTAATATGGTTCAAAAAAAGCGCACTATGACACGGCACACGGCGTAACAGTTCCGCGGCCGGTCACTCACGCACTACTTGCGAATTGTCCAACTTCAAAGGAGTTGCTCGTCCGAACACCATCACCATGACAGTGATCTCATGGCGCTCAGCGTTAATCTCGGTGATCTCACCGGTAAAGCCGCTGAACGGACCATAGTTCACCTTCACCGACTCGCCCAGGATGAAATCAAACTCGCCCGTGCCAGCCTCGTCGGTCTTCGACTCGGCAGCACCAAGCATGCGCTTGATCTGGTCCTCAGGCACCGGCTCCGGCTTCTTTCCCGTGTTGCGGGAACGCACGAAGTCGATAACGTTCGATGTGTTCTGAAGGAAACTCTCAACGTCGCCACGCAAGTCGGCCTCGACAAACACATAGCCCGGCAAGAGATTGCGCTCCTTGAGCACCTTCTTGCCAGCCCGTGTCGTGTACACCTTCTCAGTGGGGACCAAAACCTGTGAAATCGACTTCTCCAGCAATGGGTCGTTCTTTCGAGCAGCCTCGAGCATCTCCATTACTTTAGTCTCTTTTCCCGATATGGCGCGCAGTGCGTACCACTTCTTGTTTCCGTCAGCCATTTTGATCGTTCACGTCGTTGAAAATTACACTATCATGTCATGCGGGGTGTCACATCACTATACGCATTCACGCATCAAGCGCCAATACCGTATATCAGATGCATCACCTCATTGATGCCCAAGTCGATGAGCCAAATCACAATCGCCAGTATGATGGAAGCAACCATAACGATGACTGTGCTGTTGGCCAATTCCTTCTTGGTCGGCCAGGAAACCTTGTTAACGAGTTCGTTGTAGGATTCCTGAATATCCGTAAGTATCTTACTCTTTTTCATCTTTCTTTTTCGTTTTTTGGCACGGGAAGTAAGGCTCGAACTCACGACCTACGGTTTTGGAGACCGTCGCTCTACCAACTGAGCTATTCCCGTAAATAAACAGCAACCGGCCTTTCTTGGGCCGCTGGCCGCGGCCGGTTGCTGCGTTTGTCTTTGCGTGTGTCACGGCATCAGCCGCGCCACCCGCTGGCTTCCACGACTATTAATCGTCGAGGATCTTGGTGATCTGGCCCGAACCCACGGTGCGGCCACCCTCACGGATAGCGAAACGCAGACCTTCGCTGCAAGCAACCGGAGTGATCAGTTTAACGTTGATCTCAACGTTGTCGCCGGGCATCACCATCTCTACACCCTCGGGGAGCATGATCTCACCGGTCACGTCGAGCGTGCGGATGTAGAACTGGGGACGATAGTGGTTGTGGAACGGAGTGTGACGGCCACCCTCTTCTTTCTTCAGCACGTAGATCGATGCCAAGAAGTGATCGTGGGGCTTCACGCATCCGGGATGGCAAATAACCATACCGCGCTTGATGGTCTTGTAGTCGATACCGCGGAGCAGCAGACCTACGTTGTCGCCAGCCTCACCCTCATCGAGGATCTTGCGGAACATCTCAACGCCGGTAACCACCGACTTCATCTCGGCACCCAGACCCATGATCTGAACCTCGTCACCAACCTTGATGACACCGGTCTCGATACGGCCGGTAGCCACGGTACCACGGCCAGTGATAGTGAACACGTCCTCGATAGGCATCAGGAACGGTTTGTCCTTATCGCGCGGAGGCAGAGGAATCCACTCGTCAACAGCGTCCATCAGCTCAACAATCTTCTCAACCCACTTGGGCTCGCCGTTCAGGGCACCCAGAGCCGAACCCTTGATGATGGGAGTGTTTTCGCCGTCGAAATCATACTCAGAGAGGAGTTCGCGAACGTCCATCTCAACGAGTTCGATCATCTCCTCGTCAACATCGGGAGAGTCGCACTTGTTCAGGAACACGACCAGACGGGGAACGTTCACCTGACGGGCGAGCAGGATGTGCTCGCGAGTCTGAGGCATAACGCCGTCGGTAGCAGCCACAACCACGATAGCACCGTCCATCTGAGCAGCACCAGTTACCATGTTCTTCACATAGTCAGCGTGGCCCGGGCAGTCAACGTGAGCGTAGTGACGATTTGCAGTCTGATACTCAACGTGTGCGGTGTTGATGGTGATACCGCGCTCCTTCTCCTCGGGAGCGTTGTCGATCGAGTCGAACGAACGGACCTCAGAGAGTCCCTTCTCGGCCAGAACGGTGGTGATAGCAGCGGTCAGGGTAGTTTTACCGTGATCCACGTGTCCAATCGTACCGATGTTAACATGCGGTTTTGATCTTTCAAATTTCTCTTTTGCCATAACTTAGTTTCTTTATAAAAATGATTAAAGTTTTTCCAAAAATGATATGTGACGTATTTACATATTACTCTTCGCCCCTCGATAGGCAATCATCGCTATCAAAGAGGCGAAGGGCGTCACATGTCGTTGAGCCGATGGCGGGATTTGAACCCGCGACCTCTTCCTTACCAAGGAAGTGCTCTACCCCTGAGCTACATAGGCATTGTGTCCGTTTTGAGCGGAAGACGGGACTCAAACCCGCGGCCCTCAGCTTGGAAGGCTGATGCTCTATCAACTGAGCTACTTCCGCAACAAGTTTGTGGGTAGAGATGGATTCGAACCACCGAAGCGATGACGCAGCAGATTTACAGTCTGCCCCATTTGGCCACTCTGGAATCTACCCATTTTGTTTGCTCTTGTGCCTTGAGCCTCTTGTCGGATTCGAACCAACGACCCCGAGATTACAAATCACGTGCTCTGGCCAACTGAGCTAAAGAGGCGTTCACTATTTTCATAGCAACCCCATGGTTAACTCTCAATAGCGGGTGCAAAATTAGGCACAATTTTTGAACTGGCAAAATATTCTCGACTTTTTTTTCAAAAAAAGTGATTTTTTTCCCCTTCCACCCATAAAACCGGCCAAAAAACACCCCGAAAAACCAAAAAACAACCCCACAACGCCACCACACAAGCAGGTCCCCTGTGCTGCGGCACTGCCGCAGCCCCAGCCAGCCACCCCACCCCATCTCCAAGAACGCCACAGCCCCCCCCCAGCCCCTATAGCCCCTATTAATGCTATTAATGCTATTAATCCTATTCTCGCTATCGCCTCCCCCACAAAAAAAAATACACCTTATTATAATAGCACCATGAGAGAGAAAAAAACCGCGCCAGGCGTGACCCGGCGCGGAGTGTGGTGCGAGGAGCGCACTTGGTTATTTATCCTTCTTTGCTTTCTCGAGTTGACGTTTCAAGGCATCGACACACAGGTCGATTGCTTCCTCAAAGGTGTCGGCGACTTTCGAGGCGAACAGGTCGTCGCGTTGCGGAACGTTGAGCTTTACCGACGCCTCCTTGTTCATGGCCGTCTCGGGTTTCACGACCTTAAGGTTGACCTCGGCCACCGTGATTTCCTCGTTGTGCTTAACGAGTTTCTCTACTTTCTTGTTGATGAACTGCTCGAGTTTCTCGGTTGCATCGAAGTGGATTGCTTTAATCTTAACTTCCATAATCTCCTCCTTTTTTAATAGCCCGTGGATGGGCAAGTTTATAATTTTGTTTCAGTTCGCTCAATGTCACGTGGGTGTAGACTTGCGTTGTTGCCAGCGACGAGTGCCCAAGCAGTTCCTTCACCGCGCCCAACTGCGCGCCGCCGTTGAGCATGGCGGTGGCGAAACTGTGGCGCAGCACGTGGGGGCTCAGTTGACCGCTGCCTCCAGCGGCCGACAGGTCGCGGTGTACCACCTTATATATATAAGAGGGGTACAACGGCTTGCCGTCGCGCCGCGTGAAGAAGGTGTCGCCGTCGCAGTGCTCGCGCGATCGCAACTCGCGGTAGTGGATGATCCACTGCGCCAGTTCGTCGCCGAACGGGATGACGCGGTCCTTGTCGCGCTTGCCGTGCACACGCAACTGGCGGTTCGGCACGTCAACGGCGCTGTCGAGCAGGCCGATGAGTTCGGCGCGGCGCATGCCGGTGCCGTAAAGCATGAGCACGAGCAGGCGGTCGCGCACCGCCACCATGTCGTCACGGTCGACGTCGCTGTCGAGCAGCGCGTCCAGGGTCGACTCGCGCACAAAGTGTGGCAACGGCTTGTCGAGGCGAGCCAGTTCCACGTCGGCAGCCGGGTTAGCGGCAACGACACCGCGGCGCATCAGCCAGCGAAACAGCGCGCGCACAGCCTGCACCTTACGGCGCAGCGTGCGGGGGGCGTCGCCCGCGTCGGCCAGCGAAACCACCCACAAGCGGATGTCGGCCGACGAAACACTTGCGTAGTCCACGGCGCGCCGACCTCCGGCACCGGCATATTCGTGCCACTGGCGCAGGTCGCGGGCGTAGGCCGACACGGTGTGCGGCGAATAGTTGCGCTCGTGAGTGAGATATTGCAGAAACTGCTCAATCATAGCCACATAACATCATGTTGCGATGAGTGTGCTTACTCATTCGCCACGAATTTACAGAAAAAAAGCGAAATCACCAAAAAAATTCGCATTTTTTCGCTTTTTTTCTCGTTTTTGTGACAGTGACCACAAAAAGTGGAGGGGGCCTCGGGAGTGACAGGAGAGGGGAACCGCTCAGTCAAGGCATGAAAAAAGCGGGACGCCTTGTTGATAGGGTCCCGCTTGTGGTATTTTGATTCCGGATTTGGTGATTACTCCTCCATTTGGCGAAGTTTCTGCACGTACACAGCCTTCATCATCTTCTTGCGGTTGGTCACCGAAGGCTTTTGGAATGCCTGGCGCGAGCGCAGTTCCTTCACGATACCGGTTTTTTCATATTTACGTTTAAATTTCTTCAAGGCGCGTTCGATGTTCTCGCCCTCTTTCACAGGTACAATAATCATAATGTCTTTTGATGTTTTTTTATAAAGTTGTTGATAAATTTCTGATTTTCTTGCGTTGTTTGCGCGTCATCCTCGACCACTTTGGGGCCTGCCTACAGAACACGCCAGCGGCGCAAGTCCGCTGTACAGATGGGGCAATATGTTGATTTTCAATTATTTCGAAGTCTTTTTCACGACCTCCTTTCAAATTTGCGCTTGCAAAATTACAAAAAATTTATTTCCAGGCAAAAAATCACAGCAATTTTTTTTCACCCGGCAATTTTCACCCCTCCTTAGAAACCACATAGTTGCTATCAATGCTATTAATGCTATAAGCCACGCAGGTGGTTAGCGGCGCAGGGCGTCGGGAATGCGCACAGGGCTGTAGGGGTTGAAGCCGGCGGGGGTGGGCATCGTCATGCCCGACGAGCCCGAGTAGCCGCTGTAGTCGTAGTGCTTGTCCTTGCCAAACAAGTGCTCGAGCAACTGGCCCACAAAGCCACCAGCGTCGAAACTGATGGGCTGGCCCAGCACGATAAACGTCGGGGCCAGGATGGGGATCGTCTTCCATGTGTGCGTGTAAGGGTCGTAGTAGCGCTGAGCGCCCACGTCGAGGCTAACATGATCGCTCACCTTGATGCCCAGCGAGCCTCCGAAGCGGCTGGTCGACTGGTAAGACATCATCGCCACGTCGTTGAACGTCGGCTCGTGGTAGTATTGGCCGAAGGCGTTGAGCGACAATCGGTCGTTGAGACGGTAGCGCGCGTTGCCCCACACGCCAAACTGGTTCCACACCGAGCGTCCTGCATGGTATTTCTCGCCACTGACGCCGGCGGTGAGCGTGAGGTTGTCGTCGATAGGCTGTGTCCACGCCACGCTGGCGCTGGCCATATTCACCAGTCCCGGCATGCTCACGCGGCTCGACGCCCCGCTCAGATATCCCGTGCCGCTGCGCGCTATCACGCCCGACCGCGAATAGTCATGGGCCCAGGGGTTTCGCTCGGGCAGCAGCGGCCGGTTTTCAGTGTAGTCATAAGGCAGACGCGGCGTGAAATCGCCCGGCGGCGCGTAATTCATCGCGCGGTCGTTGAAACTGCGCAGGCGCCAGTCGAGGTCGAGGCGCTCGGGCAGCGTGTAACGGTCGTGCCAATAGGGCGAGGTCGACAGCGTGGGCGACACCATCACGGGCGTCGTCAGCGCGCCGCTGTCCAAGCGCCAGTCGAGCGGAGGCAACTCAAAGCGCTGCCACGCCGACTCCTGTCCGGCGGCACACAGCCACACCACGGCGATGGCGGCAAAAACAATATTTCTTATGCGACTGCTCATCGATGCGCAAAATTAGACACAAATCACATAATCCGCAATGCCATTAACATTTATTGCCTATTGGCCACATGGTCACAACCGAGTAATCAGCGGTGTTTGTGGCCGTTTTGATGCCTTTTTGATGATTGCGATTATGATTTATTGATAGGATTGTATGTATTTTTCATAATTTTTCCCTATTTTTGCAGTTTGAATAATTTTTCCACTTATGGGCATTGATTTTCGACTTTTGCGACGTCTTGCAGTGGGCATTGTGGCTGTGCTGGCCACGATGCTGGTGGCATGCAGCGACGACGACGCCTTGCCGACCGACCCCATGGCCAAATCCTATAAAGCCGAGGTCAGAGATGGCGTGGTGAGCCTGCTGCACGTCAGCGACGTGCACGGCTCCAG